>JBCDDN010000049.1:0-27586 GCA_039180285.1 Pseudomonadota bacterium
GCCGTTGCGATCAGCCGCCAAGATGCGAGCGGCCAGCCGCCGGGCGGCTGGCAAGCGCATGAGCGCATCTCGCTGCAACAGGCGAGCCCGGGGAACGGGTTAGGGCTTTCGACGGGAAAATCGCTGCCGAACGCCAGGCGCGAGCCGTTGCGCAGCATGGAATTCCAGGCATAAGCGCCGGTCAGCCGGTTCGGACCCAACCGGGCTTCGGCCATGAGACGGTCGGAGGTCTGGTGGACGGGCTGCATCGAGGCGATGATCCCGTGACGCCCGAACCGCGGCAGGTCGGCCGGATCGACGATCTGCGCATGTTCGATCCGCCAGCGGCGATCGTCGGTGTAGCGGGTTGCGAGCTCCTCGATCGCGCCCAGCGCCTCGCGATTGGCCCCGTCGCCGATGGCATGGATCGCCGCCTGGAACCGGTCCAGCGACAGCCGGCTCAACCGATTGCGGAGCGCTATCCCGTCGATCAACGCGAGTCCCGTTTCGCCCGGCGCATCGGCATAGGGCGCGTTCAGCAGCGCTCCGCGCGATCCGAGCGCACCGTCGCCGTAGATTTTCAGCCCCACCATCCGGAGCCGTCCGTCGTAGAGCCAGGGCGTCTTCGCATCGCCGGCGATATCGAGCAGCGTTTCGAGCGCATTGGCGTAGGAAATGACGCGGATTTGGAGCAGATCGCGGTCGCCCGCCCGGCGCAGCACGCCCCAATCGTCAGCGCTCGTGCCCATATCGTGCATGGTGGTGACGCCATAGCTGAGCAGCAATTCCTGCGCCTCGCGCAGCGCCATATCGCGCACCGGCGGTTGCGGCGTCGGAATCGCATTTTCGACGAGCGCCATCGCGGCATCCACGAACACGCCATTCGGTTCGCGGCCTTCACGCTCGATCCGTCCGCCCGCCGGCGATTGCGCGGCGGCCGTCACGCCGGCCTCGGCCATCGCCGCGCTATTGGCGACGCCCGCATGCCCATCGACGCGTACCAGCCAGACCGGGCGGTCCGAAACGGCGGCGTCGAGATCCGCAGCGGTCGGAAAGCGGCCCAGGCCCCAGCGTTCCTGGTTCCATCCGCCGCCGACCACCCAGCGCAGGGTCGGGTTCTCGGCGCTATACTGGGTGAGCCGCGCCATCGCTTCTGCAAGGCTCGTCGTGTCCGACAGATCGAGCTGGATTGCGTTATAGCCGAGTCCCATCAGGTGGCCGTGCGCATCGATCAGGCCGGGAATGACGGTGCGGCCCTGCGCGTCATGCCGGAAATCGACCTCTCGCGGCCGGTCGTCATTACGGCCGAGCAACCGGGTGACGCGGCCCGTTTCGACATCGAACAGCAATCCGGTAAAGCGGATCAGATCGCCATCTTCGTCGAGCGTATAGCCGTTCGCATTGTCGATGAGTGCGTCGGCCTGGGCGGGAACAGGGAGCAGGAGGGTGGCCAATGTGAGAAACGCTGCCACCAAAAATCCGATTGGGCTGAGCTTGTCGAAGCCCTGTCCTTTCTTTGCGGCGTTCGAAAGGAAGAACAGCCCTTCGACAGGCTCAGGGCAAGCAGGATCTTGGATAGTCATGTTCACTCTTCCAGTCTCCTCACCAGCGAACTCGTGTCCTGCCGTGCACCGCCCATGGCCTGCACCTCGGCATAATAGCCATCGACGAGCTCGGCGAGCGCGAGCGTCGCGCCATTGGCGCTGCCTTCCTCGAGCGCCAGCCCCAGATCCTTGCGCATCCAATCGACCGCGAAACCGAAACCGAATTCGCCCTTGGCCATCGTCTTCCAGCGATTGTCCATTTGCCAGCTCTGCGCCGCGCCGCCGGAGATGGCCTCGAAAACCTTGTCCAGATCGAGTTCGGATCGTTTGGCCAGATGCAGCGCTTCCGAAAGACCCTGAAGCACCCCGGCAATGGCGAGTTGATTGCACATTTTGGTCTGCTGCCCCGCGCCGGCATCGCCGCAATGGACGATCCGCGCCGCATAGGCCTGCATGATCGGCTCGGCGAGCGTCATGCCGCGGAGCGTTCCGCCGCACATGATCGCGAGCGCCCCGTTTTCCGCACCCGCCTGTCCGCCCGACACCGGCGCGTCGATGCAATGGATGCCTTGCGGTTCGCCGGTCTCGGCCAATGTGCGCGCGAGCTTGGCGGACACGGTCGTATGATCGATCCACAACGTGCCTTCGTGCATCGCGGCGAACGCGCCGCCCGGACCGGTGGTTACGGCTTCGACATCGGTATCCGCGCCGACGCAGGCGATCACCGCATCGGCGCCGTTCGCCGCTTCGGCCGGCGTGGGGGCGCTCCGGCCGCCATGGCGTTCGACCCATGCGCCGGCTTTCGCGGCCGTCCGGTTGAAGACGGTCACCGCATGACCAGCGTTGAGGAGATGGCCGGCCATGGGGCCGCCCATCACGCCAAGTCCGAGAAATGCGATTTTTGCCATGCCGTGCCGCCTGCCGTTCGTGCCGAGCGCGATCCATAGGATGTGTTTGCCGCAGACGCCAGATAGGCTAGGGCGGGCGAATTATGGCGACGGCAGCAAAAACCGGCACCGATTCGACCGTCACGCTTGAAAGCGTGCGCGCCGCGCATGGGCGGATCGCGGATTCGGTCATCCATACGCCGACCCTGAAGAGCAAGACGCTATCCGAGATGACGGGCGCCAATGTCTGGCTGAAATTCGAAAACCTTCAATTCACCGCTTCGTTCAAGGAACGCGGCGCGCTGAACAAGCTGCTCCAACTTTCCGATGCGGAGCGCAAACGTGGCGTAATCGCGGCCTCGGCCGGCAATCATGCGCAGGGCGTTGCCTATCACGGGGCCCGGCTCGGTATTCCGGTGACCATCGTGATGCCCAAGCATACCCCGACCGTGAAGGTACAGCAGACCGAGGGCCATGGCGCGATGGTGGTGTTAACCGGCGAACGGTTCGACGATGCCCAGGCGCAGGCCTATGAAATGGCTGACGATCGCGGCCTGGTGTTCGTCCATCCATTCGATGACGCCGATATCGCATCGGGCCAGGGAACCGCGGCGATCGAGATGCTGGACGACGTGCCGGAAATCGACACGCTGTGCATACCGATCGGCGGCGGCGGATTGATATCGGGCATGGGCGTGGCGGCGAAGGCGCTGAAGCCCAAGCTCGAACTGATCGGTGTGGAGGCCGAGCTCTATCCGTCGACCTATTCCAAGATGCGCGGGCTCAAATTGCCCTGCGAAGGCGATACGCTGGCCGAGGGTATCGCGGTCAAGGAGCCCGGCGCGCTGACCATGGAGATCATCCGTGAAGTGGTCGACGATATCCTGCTTGTCGGCGAGCGCGACCTCGAGCGGGCGGTATCGCTATTGCTGCAGATCGAGAAAACCGTCGTCGAAGGCGCGGGCGCGGCGGGCCTTGCAGCGATGCTCGACCATCCGGCCAAGTTCAAGGACAAGAATGTCGGCCTGATCCTGTGCGGCGGCAATATCGATACCCGGCTCCTGGCCAATGTCCTGCTTCGCGATCTTGCCCGCAACGGTCGTCTGGCGCGCCTGCGCATCCGGCTCAAGGATCGTCCGGGTGCCCTCTATCAGGTCGCGAAAGTCTTCGATCAGGAACAGGTCAACATTATCGAAGTCTATCACCAGCGCGTCTTCACGACACTTCCGGCGAAAGGTCTGATCACCGATATCGAATGCGAAACGCGGGACCGCGCGCATCTCGAACGGCTGATCGCCGCGCTGGAGAAGGATGGGTATGAGGTGACGCCGGTGGAGCTGGCATAGCCTTGTCAGAAACTTCCTGTCGGAAGTTCGCCGCACCGGCCCGCACCCCCTCCCGACCTCCCAACCGGGTATACTCAATGGGTGGTGGGTAGGGGGTGCGGGCCGGTGTGGCGCTCGACCGTTAGGTCGAGTCTGACAAAAGACCCTTCACCGAACATCCGGATACCAGCGGTCCAGCCCTTTTTTGCGTCCGAATGCCCAACTCATTCCGCATTTCATATAGATCCAGTTCGCTTTGAGCGGCCCCCATTCGGCGATGCGCCTGTCCGACGTCCGCACGATCCGCGGTACGAGTTTGACGCTGCCGATTCGGCACAGCCGGAGGCACAGATCGACATCCTCCATGATGTTCATGCCGGGATCGCACCCTTCGACGTGCAGGAAATCCGCCCGACGGAAGAACATCGCATGATCGCCGAACAGGAGGCGCAGACCGCGCACGAAAAGGTGCGGGCGAAGCAGGATGGGCCCGTAATAGGTTTTCGCCCAATTGTGAAAGCTCGTACCCCAGCGGGTCTTGGTTCCCGTTAACAGCGGGGTAAACCCGCCCAGAACCCGCTTCGGATGTGCGAGCGTCCGTTCGACGATCGCCAGCGCATCGCCGGGCAATGCCGTATCGGCATGGAGGATGCAGGTCAGTGGCGCACTCGTTTCTGCGACGCCCCGATTGATCTGTATCGCCCGGCCTTTTTTGCCATGCTCGACCACATGGAAACCGGCATTGCGGGCCATGACGACCGAATCGTCGCGACTGCCGCCATCGACCGCGATCACTTCGGCCGGTTGCGGATCGAGCGCGGCGATATTGGCGATCACGTCCGGCAACGCCGTCTCCTCATCGAGCATCGGGATAACGATCGCGACTTCGCTCAGGCGTGGAGCCGTCATCTGGCGAGCCACGGCCAGCGTTCGAGATCTTCGGGCCGATCGCAATCGGATAGCGTTTCCAGCAGCGCCGGTTCGATCTTGCGCCCCGTCAGACGCCGCAGCGTTTCGGGCAACACCGTGTCCGTCCCCCAATCCATGTCGCGAAACAACCAGTCATGCCGCGCAGCCATGCCGATCAGCCAGTATCCCCCGTCCTCCGCAGGGCCGATCACGACCTCTTCTTGGCGGAGCAGCGATGCCGCCTCGATGAGATGCCGCGCGCTCAACTCCGGACAATCGGCACCGACCAGGATGAACGGTGGATCATACAGGGCCCCCGAAAGGCGACGGCCAAGATCGCCGTCGTCCTGTTCGACATAGGTCAGGTCGTCGCCCAGCCAAACCTCGAAATCGCTTTGCGGTGCGCCGGTAAAGCGGATTTCCAGCGGCAGCGCGCTCTCCCGCATCGCCGAAACCGTCCGTTCGGCCAACTGCCTGTGAACCGCTGCCGCACCTTGCGGGCCGATTGCCGGGATAAGCCGCGTCTTCGCCTTTCCCGGTACGGGATAGCGGGTGAACAGGATAACGCGCGGCACTCTCATGGGTGGCTGTTCAGGCGCGAGCGGAGGAGAAGGGGCGGTTCAACTGGACGATCCTCCAGTTGAGCAGAATCGCGAAACTGACCCAAGCCAGATAGGGCATGAGCAGCCAACTCGTCATTGCCGAATAGGGCGCGAGCCCGATCGCCAGCGCCAGTACCGAGCCCCAGAGGAAAAAGGCTTCGATCAGCGACCAGTCCGGTCGGCGAGCGATGAAAAATAACGGACTCCACAGCAGGTGGAGAAGGAAGTTTACGCCGAACAGGATCAGTATCCGCTGCTGGTCAGCCGCCGTTGCGGCCGCTTCCCAGGCAGTCACCCCGGCCCAGGCGGCAAGGCCGAGAATGATCGTCCATGCCGGGCCGAACAGCCAGTCCGGCGGGTTCCAGCTCGGTTTTGCGAGACCGCGATACCACGGCCCGATCTTGGTCAGTGCGCCGCCGGCACCCAGCAATAGGATGACAGCCCCGGCGGCAATGGCGATCGTCATGGTCATGGCTTGGCCATAGCAGGAATTTCCCGTGTGCGCCCGCACGCGTCTCGCGTCAGGGCGTTACCGGCAGTTCCGTGAATACCTCGGCGCCCGGCCCGAGCGGTATGCCGAGCGCGACCCAACCGAAAACGAGGATGATCCCGGCGATCATCATACAGATCGAATAGGGAAGCATGGTTGCGGCAAGGCTGCCTAGGCCGAAATCCTTCTGCCAGCGTTGGCAGAAAATGAGGATTAGCGGGAAATAGACCATCAATGGCGTGATGATATTGGTCGCGCTGTCGCCCACGCGATAGGCGGCCGTCGTCATTTCGGGACTGATACCGAGCAGCATGAGCATCGGCACGAGGACCGGCGCGACGAGCGCCCATTTCGCGCTCGCCGATCCGACGAATAGATTGAGCAGACCGACAAAGACGACGATCAGCGCAAGGAGCAGCGGTGCGGGCAGGGCGAGCGCCTGCAGGCCGTCCGCGCCTTTTACCGCGAGGATCAGGCCCATGTTCGACCAGGCGAACATCGCGACGAAATGCGCGGCCGCGAAGGCGAGGACGAGATAATAGGCGAGGTCGGCCATGGATTCCGACATCATTTTCACGAGATCGCGATGATCGCCGATCGTACCCGCCGCCCGGCCATAGGCCCAGCCACAGGCGAGGAAGAGAATGAAGAAGGCGGCAACGAGCGATCGATAGAATGGCGACATCTGCGCTTCGGCCGGTGCGCTTTCGTCGATTAGCGGCGTGCCGGGGCCGAGCGTGAAGAACAGCCAAAGCCCGATCACCGCGAGCGCAGCGAGCCCGGCATTGCGAAGTCCCTTCTTCTGCTCGGGCGCGATCGCCGCGTCGGCATCGGGCATCGCATCGATATCGGGCTCGCCGCCGCCAAGCATCGCCGGATCGCCGTCGGTCCGCGCCGCTGCGCCTCCACCGGCGGCGACGGCTGCGCTGCCTTGCGGTGTGTACGACCCGAGCCGCGGTTCGATGATCCGATCGGTGACGAACCAGATGACGGGTAGAAAGATCACGGTCATCACCATGATGAAATACCAGTTACCCGCGATATTCGCTTCCCAGCCGGTAAATACGGTCTCTACCGCGGCCTGAGTGATGCCGAACAGCAAGGCGTCGAGCTGGCCGGGCAGCAGATTGGCGGAAAAGCCGCCAGACACTCCGGCAAAAGCAGCGGCGATGCCGGCAATCGGATGACGGCCGGCGGCGGCATATATGACGCCCGCTAGGGGGATCAGCACGACATAGGCGGCGTCGGCGGCCAGATTGCCGAGCATGGCGACGAGCGCGACGATCGGGGTCAACAGGAAAGTCGGCGCATTGCGCACGCCGGCGCGCATCGCCGTGCCGAACAGGCCGGATCGTTCGGCGACGCCTGCGCCGAGCATGACGACGAGCACGTAGCCCAGCGGATGGAAATGGGTGAAAGTGGTAGGCATATCGACCCAGAGCCGCTGGATATTGGCAGCGGACAGCAGGCTTTCGGCCGAGATGATCACCGCGCCGCCGGTCGCTTCGTCGATCTCGGTCGGATGCGCGGCGGACCAGCCGGTCAGCGCAGCGATCACGCTTAGCCCGACGAGAATGAGGATCAGGTAGAAGAAGATGAAGACGGGATCGGGCAGCCGGTTTCCGGTCCGTTCGATCCACGCCAATACCCCGCGGCGCTCTTCCGTCGTTACCGTTGTATCGCTCATTATTCCCCGCCCAGACGCAAAACAAAGGCGGCACTATCTGCGAGAACGCGATTGAGTTCAATCGCCATCTCGAATGGTTCGGCCTATCGCGATATCGTCGATGGGGTTGGCCCTGTAACGACGCAGCGACGGTGCTTTAGCGCTTAAGGGAAATTGCTGGTGACCCCTACGGGAATCGAACCCGTGTTTCAGCCGTGAAAGGGCCGCGTCCTAACCGCTAGACGAAGGGGCCATCCTAGCGGGAGCGCAAATAGGCGAGGGGGCGGGATGGGTCAAGCATTGTGTTGCACCGCATCATCCATCCGCGCTGCGGGTGGCTACATGGCGCGCATTGTCCCCCGGAACACGGCGGTGGCGTGCCAAAATCTCGCGGGCCGATACGGCTTCGCTCCCACATCAACCGATAATCAAAAAAAATACGGTTTGAAATTGAAAAATTAAAGTAATACTTTAATTTTGGCTTTTATCGTGGAGTGATTCGCAGTGACCCAATCCCCCGCCCAGCGCCGTTTTGCGCAACTTCTCGCCCTCGCTACGCTGGCGGGCGCCGTCGCCTTGCCGGTGTTGACTGTTATCGTCTGGATCTTCTGGGACTATTTCTCGTCGGCGGCGTCCGCCAATCTCGGCGGCGCGTTCGATCTGTCATCGCTTGGTACCGGCGCGCGCCTGGCCGGCTTTGCGGTATCGATGGTCGGCGCGGCGATTTGGTCCTATGGACTGTTGTCCCTGCGCCGGACCTTTATCGAGGCGGCGGGCGGGCAGCCCCTGTCAAAAGCGGCCGTGCACGGCTTTCGCCGGTTCGCCTGGGTCGCGTTCATCATGGTGTTCGTCGGGATCGTGCAGAACACGCTCTATATCGTCATCTATTCGGTCAGTGATCCGAACAGGGACGGCCAGCTTTCGATCCAGTTCGGTTCGAACGAACTGGGCGCGCTGTTCATCGGGCTGTTGTTCGTATTCGTCGCGCATGTCTTCGCGACCGGCCAGCAGGCCGTGGACGAGAATGCGGCGTTTCTCTGACTGATGCGGATCGTCATCAATCTCGATGTGATGCTGGCACGGCGCAAGATGCGGCTGAAGGAGCTCGCCGCCCGGATCGACCTGACCGAACAGGCGCTGTCGATGATCAAGACCAACAAGGTACGCGGCGTGCGGTTCGATACGCTGATGAAGATTTGCGATGTGCTCGACTGCCAGCCGGGCGATATTTTGGAGTTTGTACGTGATGAAGAGGATTAGCGTTTTTGGTTTTGCGGCGTTTGCGGCGCTCGGCTGCACCGCCTGCGCGACGCTGGGACTGCCGAGCGACGGTGAGCGCTGGCGCGAGAGCCAGTGCCGGGAGAAATATGGCGCGCCGTGCGCGGAGCTCGACAGGCAGCGCATCGAGCATGATCTTCGCGATATAATGCCCAACCCCAACTAAGGATTTCACCATGGCCCGCAGTGCAGCAGGCCGCGCCAGGTTTTGGCGCGGCACAGGAATTCTATTGTCCGCTATCCTGCCGATCTCCGGCGCGCTTGCGCAGACATCGGACGATGGAACCGGTCTTGAGGACGTCATCGTCGTTACTGGCGCCCGGCAGGACGATACGACTCTCATAGCGCCGGATGCCGCGTCGTTGCTGGCGACGGCGGGCGATGTGAACGATCCAATCAAGGCGTTGCTGGCGCTGCCCGGCATCACCTTCGCCGGCGGCGATCTCGATCCACCCGTGATCCGGGGCGGCGGGCCGGCGGACAATCTATTTCTGGTCGACGGGATCCCCGTTGAAAATCTGTTTCACGAGCTCAGCGATTCCATTGTCAGCCCGAATGTCGTGCGGACTTTCGACCTGCACGCCGCGGCCTGGTCGCCTGCTTATGGCAATGCGGTCGGCGGCGTCATCGATATCGGCCTGCGCGATCCCAGCGCCGACGACGCCAGCCTGCGGATCGATCTGAGCCAGCTGAAATCGGGCATTCTTGTCGAAGCACCGCTGACCGGAAGAGTATCGGCCTATGCGGCCTATCGGCACAATCTCGCCCATCTGCTTCTCGACAACTTTGAACGCGGCAACGATGTCCTGCGTTTCAAGATGCCGGAAAGCCGCGACTATGCGGCCCGCGCCATTTGGCGCGGTGACGGTTTCGATCTCGGCTTCACGCTGCTGGGATCCTGGGACCGGACCGAAGAGGAGGCCAATCCGGATGTCGCCCTGCCGGTGCCGTTGGGCGAGGTAGAAGTCCGGCAGACCGACGTACAGGCCGTGTGGCTTCGCGCCGATATCGGGGAGCGGGGCAGATTGACGACTACCCTGTCGCACTCGGACATCCGCGACGATCTGGAGGAGGCCAATGGCAGCTTCGTCCAACGCGATCGGACGGTATGGGCCCTTCGAACGCGGTTCGATCGCGATTTCGGCGATCACCGATTGTCCCTCGGCGTGAATCTGACCCGTTCCGACGACGAGATCCGATTTCGGGGCCGCATACCGTTGTGCGACTTTTTCGAACGCGATTGCGGCCAGGCTTTCTCGGTACAGCCGGTCGATCTCGACCGATCCTTCACGCGCAGCGAATTCCACGCCTCGGGTGAAATCGCGCTGGCGGACAGTCTCTCGATGGATATCGGCGTGCAATTCCGCGTCGATCATTTTCTCGACGAGAGCTCCGTCGATCCGCGGATCGGCCTTACATATCGGCCGTCCGACGGAATGAGCCTCTATGCGCGCGCGGCTGTTCATCATCAGGCGCCGGCCGCGGACCGCCTGCTTCTGCTGGGCGGTCTCGCCGGTCGTCAGCGCAGCATCCGGTCGCGCCAGGCACTGATCGGGCAGCGTTGGAATCTCGGCGGCGCGTGGCGGCTGCAAACCGAGCTGTGGTACAAGGATTTCGATCAACCCGATCTCGTCGGCACGCCTCTCGAACTCGATATCGAAGGCGAGGCCTATGGCGTGGATATCCTGCTCGCCCGAACGATCAGCGAACGGCTGCACGGCTGGGCGGCGTTGAGCCTTAGCGAGGGCACCCGTACCCGGCGGGATAGCGGCGCGACCTTCGACGATCGCTACACGGCACCGTTCAGCGCCACCATCGCGCTGCGCTATGCGTTCGACAATGGCTGGCGGATCGGCGCGAAATACCGGGCGCAGAGCGGTGCCGCCTATACGCCGCTCGATAGCGTTGCGATCGACCCGGGTACCGACCAGCCCAGCCTTCTGTTCGGGGATCCGTTCAGCGCGCGATTGCGCGATTATCATCGCCTGGACATCCGATTGGAGCGAGGGGCACGCTACAGTTTCGGCGACGTCACCTATTATGTCGACATATTGAACGTCATGGATCGCACCAATCGTTCGAACCGCCGCTTTCCGTTGCGCAACACGATCGTCCCCGACACGGCATCGCCAAGGGTTCTACCCGATGACGAAGAGGGCATTCCCTTCTTCGTCGCGCTGGGGGTCAATTTTGCGTTTTGAGGGCTCTTGCCGAGCACGACGGGAATATCATGCTCAATCAGCCCAGGCGGCGTCCTCGAGATGCAGTTCGGCTGCGGGGCGCGGGCCCCAATCGTCGATCTTCGCGCGCCCCGCGATCCAGAGCTTCCGCGTGCTCCCGGCGCTCAGCACCGCTTGGCCGACTGGCGTATCGGCGGCGCGGAAGGCGATCGTCTTGAGGCTGCGCCCATCTTCCCCTGCGACGATCGCGCGGACATGATCGGTGCCGACGATATCGGCTTTGACGATCCGCACCGGTCCGGTCGCGATGCGTGGGGCGGGCCAGCCCATGCCATAGGGGCCGCCTTCCTCCAGCGCTTCGACGAAGGCGGGCGTGACACCACCGGGCGCCACCACCGCGTCGAGCTGTAACGCCCGCTCGCCCCGTGCGCGCGCAACATCGTCTGCCATGCGCTCGTCGAGAAAATCGGCGAGCGCATCGATCTTGTCCTTGGCAACCGTCAGCCCGGCCGCCATCGGATGCCCCCCGCCGGCCGTCAACAGCCCCATATCCTTCGCGGCGAGCACGGCGCTGCCGAGATCGGCACCCGCGACGGAGCGTCCCGAGCCCTTGCCGATCCCGTCCTCGTCGAGCGCTATGACGATGGCCGGACGGTGCAGTTTTTCCTTCAAGCGGCTGGCGACGATTCCGATCACGCCGGGATGCCAGCCCTTGCCCGAGACGAGGGCGACCGAGCGGTTGTCCTGGCCCTTGCCCATTTCGAGCGCCTGCTCGGTGACGGTGGCTTCGATGGCGCGGCGTTCTTCGTTGAACTGTTCGAGCTCGGCGGCAATGGCTTTCGCTTCCTTTGGGTCTTGAGTCGTCAGAAGCCGCACACCGAGATCGGATTTGCCGACCCGTCCACCCGCATTGATCCGCGGTCCGAGCCGGAAACCGAGATCGGACGCGATGGGCGCGCGATCCAGTCGTGAGGCTTCGAGCAGCGCGTTGATCCCGATATTGCGCTGCGCCGCCATGACTTTGAGCCCCTGGGCGACGAAAGCGCGGTTGAGGCCGTGCAGCGCTGCGACGTCGGCAACGGTGCCCAACGCCACGATATCGAGCAGTTCAATCAGCTTGGGTTCAGGCCGATTCTCGAAATAGCCGTTCGCGCGCAACAGCCGGACGATGGCTGCGCCAAGGAGAAAGGCGATGCCGACGGCCGCCAGATGCCCATGCGCAGCGCCTTCCTTCTCGTCCAGCCGGTTCGGGTTGACGAGGCTGTGTGCGGCGGGAAGCTCGGCCGCGCATTTATGGTGATCGACGACAATGACATCGACGCCGGCATCCCGCGCCTGTTGCAGCGCCTCGAACGCTTGGGCACCGCAATCGACCGTGACGATCAGCGACGAGCCCTGCTCGGCCAGCTTGACCAGCGCTTCGCCGGACGGGCCATATCCCTCCATCAGCCGATCCGGGATATAATAGCCGGTTTCCAGCCCGAGATCGCGGAGCAGACGGATGAGGAGCGCGGCGGAGGTCGCTCCATCGACGTCATAATCCCCGAAGATGGTGACTTTTTCCTGGTTCTCGATCGCTGCGACGATACGCTCGGCAGCCTGATCCATATCGCGGAAAATGGACGGGTCGGGCATGAAACCGCGGATCGTGGGCGTGCGATACGTCTCGATCTCCTCACGCGAGCAACCGCGTGACAGGAGCAGGCCGGTAACCAGATCGTCGGGTTGAAAGCTGCCGTTTAGCCCGTCGATCGCGCCGCCGCGCCAGTGCCAGGGCTGACCGGAGATGGAATGAGTGATGTCGAGTGCCGGCTTCATAGCTCCCGCTTTAACCGGCGCGCCTATTCCTTGCCATCGGCTTCGGCCGCTTTGCTGTGGGCATAGCGGGCAGCGAGCGGCGCGGCGGTGATGCCATGCAGGACGATGCTGAGCAACACGGTTAGATAGGCCGTCGCGCGGATCGGCTCGCTGGTCACGCCCTCGCCGAATACGAGCAGTACGAAAACGATGGTCGCGAGGCCGCGCGGCCCGAACCAGCCGAGATAGGCAATAGTCGCCAGGCGGGCGCCCGTGCCGATCAGGGATAGCGCAATTGCGGCCATGCGGATGACGGTCAGACTAAGAAGTGCATAGACGAGATACATCCATTGGAGTTCGGCAAGCGCGGTCGGCGCGAGTGTCAGTCCGAAGATGAAAAACAATGTGAGACTGAAGAACTTGCCCTCTTCCTCAACGAATTCGGCGACCATGCCGGTGCGCTCTTCGCATATCGCGGCGAAACCGAGACCGGCGATAAAGGCGGATACGAAGGCGTTTCCGCCAATGGCTTCGGCGGCGAGAAAGGCACCAGCCGCCACGCCGACACAAGCGAGAGTTTCGAAGCGCGGATCGAGCCAGTCGGCGCGCGCCGCCCACACGATAGCGAAGCCGCCGGCCAATCCGACGCCGATCCCCGCCAATAGCCCGAATCCGATCTGCTGCGCGGCAAATCGAACCCAGAAACTCCAATCGCCGTGCGTACCGAGTTCGACATAGCCGGCCAGCGCGGCGAACAGCAGAACGAACGGTACGGCCAGCCCGTCATTGAGCCCGGACTCGGTGACGGCCGCACGGCGCACCCGAAGCGGCACATCCTCGTTTTCGACGACCGCTGCGCCAAGCGCCGCATCGGTCGGCGCCAGCATCGCCGCAAGCAAGGCCGCTTCCATCCAGAACAGCTCGGGAAACAGGCCGAGCGCGGCCAGTGTTCCGAACAGGATAGCCAGCGGCATACCGATCAGGAGCATACGCTGTGCGATGACGTTCATGCCGATGACCTTGCGCAGTGACAGCCGTGAGGCATCACCGAACAAGACCAGAGCGAGCGTGCATTCGGCAAAGAGCAGAAGCGTTTCGGAACCCGGATTTACGTTGAACAGGACGAGCCCGGATACACTCAGCGCCAACCCCGCCAGCGCGAAGACGAGCGGTGCTGGCGCAATCGTGGCGCCGAGCGGCCGGGAGAAGATCCCATATCCGACGAAGAGCAGCGCGAGCGCGGCCAGCAGATGCTCGGCTTCCATGGCTATTATTCTCTCCTCGGCCCCCTTTGGTTACCAATCATGGCCGGTCGCGGCCGAAATGCAAATCTGCACCGGTCTGTCAGTAGCCCTGCAACCCGGCTTGAACCTGCGTGAACGGACGTGCAGAGAACCGCCATGCAGCCGATTATCTCCATCTCGAATCTCAGCAAAATCTACGACGGCGGGGTCAAGGCGCTCGACTCCGTGGATCTGGAAATCCGGCCGGGCGAGATATTCGCGCTGCTCGGGCCGAACGGGGCGGGCAAGACGACGCTGATCAGCGCCGTATGCGGTATCGTGACGCCGACCTCCGGCACGATGGCGGCGGGCGGGTATGATGTCATTCGCGACTATAAGAAAGCCCGCAAGATGATCGGTCTCGTTCCGCAGGAGATCAGTACCGATACCTTCGAGACGGTCTGGGCGACGGTGAATTTCAGCCGGGGATTATTCGGTAAGCCGCGCGATGCCACCTATATCGAGCAGTTGCTGAAAGATCTCTCGCTCTGGGACAAGCGGGACGCGAAGATCATGGAATTGTCCGGCGGCATGAAACGCCGGGTGATGATCGCCAAGGCGCTGAGCCATGAACCCGATATTCTGTTTCTCGACGAGCCGACGGCGGGCGTCGATGTCGAGCTTCGCCGTAACATGTGGAATTTGGTGCGCGGCCTGCGCGAGCGCGGCGTCACGATCATTCTGACAACCCACTATATCGAGGAGGCCGAGGAGATGGCCGACCGGGTCGGAGTGATCCGTGGCGGCGAGATCATCGTCGTCGAGGAAACCGTCGCGATCATGCGCAAGCTCGGCAAGCGGCAACTGACGCTAACGCTGACCGACGCGATGGATGCCGTGCCCGACAGCCTTGCTGAATGGGAATTGGAATTGGCCGATGAGGGGCATCAGCTGGTTTATACCTTTGACGCCAACGATGAGAGCACGGGCATTCCCTCGCTGCTGCGGACAATGAGCGATCTCGGCATCGGGTTCGCTGATCTCGACACGTCGAAAAGCTCGCTTGAGGATATTTTCGTCGGGCTCGTCCATGAAGAACCGGCGCCGGAAGAGGAGACGGCGGCATGAATGTGCGAGGCGTCTGGGCGCTCTACAGTTTCGAGATGCAGCGCACCTGGCGGACGCTGTGGCAGAGCATCGTCACACCGGTGATTACGACGGTGCTATACTTCGTCGTGTTCGGCAGTGCGATCGGATCGCGGATGGAGGATATCGGCGGGGTCGATTACGGCGCGTTTATCGTGCCGGGCCTCATGATGCTCTCGCTGCTGACCCAGAGTATCTCCAACGCGTCGTTCGCCATCTATTTCCCGAAATTCACGGGCACGGTTTACGAAATGCTGTCGGCGCCGATGTCACCCTCCGAACTCGTTATGGGCTATGTTGGCGCGGCGGCGACCAAGTCGATCATGCTCGGCCTGATCATCCTGGCGACCGCCAATCTCTTCGTCGACGTGCGCATCGAATATCCGTTGGCGATGATAGTGTTTCTCGTGCTGACGGCGATCACCTTCTCCATGTTCGGCTTCATCATCGGCATCTGGGCGGATGGGTTCGAACAACTCTCCTTTATTCCGATGCTGATCGTCACCCCGCTGACCTTTCTCGGCGGAGCCTTCTACTCGATCAACATGTTGCCGGACCTGTGGCGTACGATCAGTCTGTTCAATCCGGTCGTCTATCTGGTCAGCGGTTTCCGCTGGAGCTTTTACGGCGAAGGGGATGTCAGCATCGGGTTGAGCCTCGGTATCACGGCGATCTTCCTGTTGACCTGTCTCGGCGCGATCATCTGGATTTTCCGGACGGGCTACCGGCTCAAGGAATGATCATGGCACGGCTGCTGATCGTCTATCACAGCATGACCGGCGGGACGCGGCAGATGGTCGAAGCGGCCGCCGCCGCGGCGCGCGAAGTGGACGGCGCGGAGATCATCATCAAGGACGCGCCGCAGGCGCAGCCGGACGATCTGCTTGCGGCCGACGGCTACCTGTTCGCGACACCCGAAAATCTCGCCGCCATCGCGGGCGTAATGAAGGCCTTTTTCGATCGCTGCTACTATCCGGTTCTCGGCAGAATCGAGGGGCGGCCGTATGCCGCGATGATCTGCGCCGGATCGGATGGCGAGAATGCACGCGCTCAACTCGAACGCATAGCGCTCGGCTGGCGACTAAAAAAAATCGCCGATACGCCGATTATCTGCACCCATGCGCAAACGCCCGAACAAATATTGGGCGAGAAGATCATTGACGAGGCGGAGCTGGATCAATGCCGGGAGATTGGCGCGACTCTGTCTGCCGGTCTCGAAATGGGCGTGTTCTAGGCCATCCGGAAACCACGTACCGATCATGCCGACGCTGCGGCGAGCGGTGGCGGCAAGCTATTCGCCGCCCGACCCCAGCACACCAATATATGTCGAGTTGATAGTGGCCGGTATCATGATGGTTCCGCGTTCGACCAGCGCATCGGTCACCCGCGAATAATAGAGATGATACCACCAGATAAAATATTCCTCGAAACTGACACCCTGCGTAGCGAAGGACGACGCGGCATAGTGCAGGCGGAGGGCGGGGAGGTGTTGGCGCAGCAATGCGACATAAGCCGGTCTGAATTCCGCGGCGATGGCGGTCAGCGCGTTATAGGTTGGCATCCCGAACACGGGCACGGTGACCCGATCGTCCGAATCGATGAGCGCGAAATGGCGCAGAAGCGCGATTTCGCGTGATCCGAGATTCGTATCGGCCCGGTGATGAACGGCGATGAGAGTTTCCGCCAATTGCAGGCGGACCGAAGCCGGATCGACGCCTTCTTCGTAGCCGAACTGCGTTGTCAGAAATTCCTCGGTCAGGTTTACCAGATTGGGTGGTCCGGAATAGCGCTGATTGCCGTAAAGCCCGGTCGCCACATTGCCTATCAGCGCAAAATGGTTACCGTAAATGCCAAAGGCTTCTTCTGCGGGATCGGCCTTCTCCAATAGCGCCAGATAATAGTTCCCCCCGCCGCGGGCCGGGCGTTCTGCACCCAGTATCTCACTCTCGACGTCGTTGATCTGCCAGGCGTCGAGCAGAACGTCGCTGAGGATCAGGAGAGACGCATCTTCGAAAGGCACATGTTCGAATCCCGCGAGCGCTTCATAGCTCTCGCGAATATCGGGCAGTTCACGCTCGATAAGGTCTGCCGTGGCCGCGACGAGAACCGGGTCAACCGGCATCGATGCCGGGGTCTCGGCGACTGTCATTACGGGGAAGGACAATGTGAAGGTATCGCCGTCATTGCTCACGAGACCCTCGCCGATCAATTCATCGATGCGGCTCGCTATGTCCGCCATGCTGTATTCCGTAGCGGCGGCGATTTCAGCCGGTGCGAGTCCCCTCCCGAGCCCCACCGCGACGGCGCTGGACAGTTGATCCAGCGCCACGCCGGGCCGATTGTTTCCGGCCGAAATCATTTTGAATTCGAAACGGTCTGCAAGCGACGGAGGCGCTTCGGCACCGGCCGGGTGCGCGCCGATCGCCGCTATTGCCAAAGCGAAAAAAGCGATTGCGCGGCCCAAATACGTCATGGTGGAAGCCCCCTTCTATCGAGACGAGCAAAAAAGATGCTCTCAATATTACCATATTATAACAGCAATACACTAGGCGCAAGCTCCTGTGGCTGCGAACCAGTTTCCACGCTCATTCCAACGCTCGCTCCAACGCTCGTCCGGCAAAACGTTCCTCATTGATTCGACCCTGAGGAGTATTACCGATGTGCAATTCCCTGACGTTGACGCCGGATGTCCCGGCTCAACCGGATCTTACGCCTGAACAACAGGCCTTTTCCGAAGAGCTGCTCGTCACTATCAACCACGCATCCGCCGCGCTGATGATCTCGGTGGGCTATCGCACCGGCCTGTTCGATGCGATGCAGGACGGCAAGGCGGTAACGAGCGCGGAGCTGGCCGAGAAAGCGAAGCTCGACGAACGCTATGTTCGCGAATGGCTCGGTGCGATGACGACGGCCCGGATCGTGCGGACCGATACGCTCAGCGGCAAATTTACCTTGCCCGCCGACCATGGAGCATTTCTCGGAAACGATGCGGCCGTCGCGAATATGGCGAGGATGTTCCAGTTCATCGCGGTTCTGGGCGGTGTTGAAGACAAGATCGTCGATTGTTTCCGCAATGGCGGCGGTGTTCCCTATGACGCTTATGACCGGTTTCACGAATGTATGGCCGAGGAAAGCGACGGTACGATCGTCGCCGCGCTTGAAAGCGCGATCCTGCCGCTAGCTCCGGATCTTGTCGCGCGGCTGGAGGCCGGCATCGATGTGGCCGATATCGGCTGTGGTGCGGGGCGCGCGCTCAACCGCATGGCCGGGCTTTACCCGAACAGCCGATTTACCGGCTTCGACCTGTGCGAAGAAACGGTCGCGCGCGCCCGGTCCGAAGCGGCGGAGCTCGGTCTCGACAATGTCGCCTTCGAGCGGAAGGATGCGACGCTGCTCGAGGGCGAGGGTCGGTTCGATCTGATCTGCACCTTCGACGCCGTGCATGATCAGGCGCAGCCCGCAACCGTGCTTGGCCATATCCGCCGGTTGCTGCGCGATGACGGCGTCTATCTGGTGCAGGAAATCGACGCGCAGACAGCGGTCGCCGACAATATCGACAACCCGCTGGGCACCTTCACTTACACCATATCCTGTATGCACTGCATGACGGTGTCGTTGGCGCAGGGGGGCGTCGGCCTCGGCGCGGCCTGGGGGGAGCAACTTGCGTTGGCGATGCTCAAGGATGCCGGCTTCTCAAGCATCGAAACGCATCGATTGCCGCACGACATTATGAGCATGTACTTCGTCTGTCGCCCCTGAACCCGGCGCAGACGAGAGAAAGCCCCGGGGGATTGCGACGTTCCCCGGGGCTTTCCAATATCCGGCGCCGCGGTTGCCCGCTTACGTCTTGTAATGCTCGCCCTTCACCCAGCGCACGGTGCCGGACGAGGCGCGCATGACGACGCTTTCGGTGGTCATGCAGCCTTTACGCAACCGCTTGACGCCATCGAGCATGGACCCGTCTGTTACGCCGGTCGCAGCGAAGATCACATCGCCCTTGGCGAGTTCCTTCAGCGAATAGATCCGGTTAAATTCTTCGTCCGGAATACCCCATTTGCGGGCGCGGGCCTTCTCGTCGTCGTTGCGAAAGACGAGCCGGCCCTGAAACTGCCCGCCGACACAGCGCAACGCGGCGGCAGCCAATACGCCCTCGGGCGCGCCGCCCTGGCCCATATAGACATCAATCGTCGTGTCCTCGTCGGTGGTTGCGATAACCCCGGCGACATCGCCGTCCGGGATCAGCTGCACGCCGCAGCCGATCGCGCGCAACTCGGCGATCAGCCCCTCATGGCGGGGGCGATCGAGTACGCAGGCGATGATTTCATTGGGTTTGACGCCCTTGGCCTTGGCGATCGCCCCGATGTTTTCCGTCGCCGATTTTGAGAGATCGATCGTATTTTTGGGGTAGCCGGGTCCGATCGCGATCTTGTCCATATAGGTGTCCGGTGCGTTGAGCAGACATCCTTGTTCGGCAATGGCCAGTACGGCGAGAGCGTTCGGGCCGGCCTTGGCCGTGATCGTCGTGCCTTCGAGCGGATCGAGCGCGATATCGACCTTGGGACTGCCATCGCTCGCGCGGCCGACCTTTTCGCCGATATAGAGCATCGGTGCTTCATCCCGCTCACCCTCGCCGATCACGACGGTGCCGTCGAAATCGAGATTGTTGAACGCATCGCGCATTGCCTCCACCGCGGCGGCATCCGCTGCTTTTTCATTGCCGCGGCCGATCAGATGCGAGGCGGCGATGGCGGCGGCTTCGGTTACACGAACCATTTCGAGAACGAGCAAGCGGTCCAGAACTTCGCTGGGCTTCGGCATTATCCGGTCATCCTTCAGTCATGTTCCGGGCGCGATAAGCCAGTGCCATGATATTGTCGAGAATGGCATTCCCGATTTCGCTGTTCGCGGCGGTACCGTTCGGTCCTGCGCCTGCACAAATGACGGCGAGCCAGCTCATAGAGCGCGCCGAAGCGCTCTATGCAATTGTCGACGAAGAATGCCAGCGGCAAGGACGGGAGATCGTGGTTTGCGCGCGGCAGAATGAGAATGACCGCTATCGCTTGCCGTTCGAGACGATCACGCCCGGAGATCCGGATAATGAAGGCGTCTGGGCGGAGCGCGAAAGAATACAGGCCGATCCCGGCACCTGCCAGCGCGCGTCCTATTTTCAGGTCGGATGCGGTGCGGTCGGTGTGAGCGTGGGAATGGGCGGCGCCGATCCGGGGCTGCGCACCGGCGGTCTCAGACGCGTGGGGCAGTAATCGGTCGTCCCAGAGACGAACTGTCCGCCATGGGAGAATCGATCAGCCCGTTTCTCCGACAAACCGACCGGCGGCGCGATCTTTTCGCGCCGTAGCGGGGTCGAAAATCTGTCCGTTCATAGCGATATAGACACCTGCAGGCAGCGATTGCGCCGCGGCGAGCGCAAAGCCGATATTGAATTCGGCGTCGCTATGTTTGAGCGTCGCCGGTTGCAGAGCGCCGGTCAGCACGATCGTTTTGCCCGCGATGCCGCCCAGCATACGTGCCGTATCCACCATCGTATCGGTGCCATGCGTGATCAGGATGCGATCGGACTCGCTCGTCTCTATCGCCGACCGGATTGCGGCCCGGTCCGCGTCGGTCAGTTCGAGACTATCCTTACGCATCAGCTGGGTTACACGATGTTCGCACTGGACGTTATTTTCCCGAAGGATATCGGCGACGGCCGTAGGGCCGACCTGATATTCCGAAAGCGCGTCGAAATAGACTTTGTCGATCGTTCCGCCGGTCGTGAAGATATCGATCGCGTCGCTCATCGCACTATCGGCTTTCCTCACAGATCCAAAATGTGCATCAGCATCGGTTCGCCCGCCAGGCTTTGCGAACCGCGCAAACGCTCCAGTGCGTCGGAGACGCAATGTTCGGGCCCGACATGGGTCACGATGATCAGATTGACGACATCCTTGCTGTCTTCGCTCGGCTCGGCGCCGCCGCGCTGGATCATGCTTTCGATGGAGACGTTGGCATCGCGCATCGCGGCCGTGATCTCCGCGAGCACACCGGGTCGGTCATGCACGGCGAAGCGCAGATAGGCGCGGCCCCGCCGATCCCCGGCATCGACGGGCCCAGCTTTGATAAGCCTCCGATGGGGCATGGCGAAGGCCGGCCCATATTCGCCGCGCGCAACGTCGATCAGATCGGCGACGACCGCGCTGGCGGTCGGGCCTTCACCCGCACCCGCGCCTTCGAAGAATAGCCGTCCGACGAAATTGCCCTGCGCGACGATAGCGTTCAGCGATCCGGCGACATGGGCGAGCGGATGGCTACGCGGGACGAGACAGCAATGAACGCGCGGGAACAGTTTCCCGCCGCTGGCCTCCGCCGTTCCAACGAGGCGCACCTTGAAGCCCAGCGCGCGCGCCTCGGCGATATCTTCGGCGATCACATGTCGGATGCCGCTCGTGGCCACGGCATCGAAATCGAGCGCCGTGCCGAACGAGAGGCTGGCCAGGATCGCAAGCTTGTGGGCCGCGTCGATGCCGTCGATATCGAATGTCGGATCGGCTTCGGCATAGCCCAGCGCCTGCGCATCGGCGAGCACATCGGCGAAATCGCTGCCCTTCGCTTCCATCTCCGTCAGGATGTAATTGCAGGTGCCGTTAAGGATGCCGTAGACCGAGGTGATGGCGTTGGCTGCGGCACCTTCGCGCAGACCCTTGATGACGGGAATGCCACCGGCGACGGCCGCTTCGTATTTGAGTGCGACTTTCGCCTTTTCCGCAGCTTCGGCGAGCTCCATCCCGTGATGGGCGATCATCGCCTTGTTGGCTGTGACGAAGGATTTGCCGCTACCGATCGTATCGCGCGCCAGGTTGAGCGCCGGGCCGTCCGAACCTCCGATCAGTTCGGCCACGACATCGACATCGTCTCGCGCCGCCAGCGCCGCAGGATCGTCTTCCCAGGCCATGGCGGACAGATCGACGCCCCGATCGCGGCTGCGGTCCCGTGCGGAGACGGCGGTTACCGTAATCGGCCGCCCGGCGCGTCTTTCGATCAACTCGCGATTTTCCTCGAGCAGCTTGATCACGCCCGCGCCTACGGTGCCGAGGCCAGCCAGTGCCACCCGCAAAGATTCGCTCATTTCGTTCGCCCTTTAACTCGTGCAGGGGAGGCCTTAATTGTGTCCCGGTTCAAATGCTACCGGACAATGTGGAATGACCGAATACCCGCCGCCCACTATTCTCGTGCTCGCCGGTAAGCGCGACGGCAAGCTCGATCCGCTCGCGGAGCGCGCGGGGGTTAGCCATAAGGCCGTCGTCCCGATCGCCGGCAAGCCGTTGATCGGCCATGTTCTGGGGACGCTGGAAGAAGCGTGGACCGACGCCAAGATTCTCATCTCGATCCACGATCCGGCAATCCTCGACCGCGTCGAAGAGGTGGAACGGCTCAAGGCGGCCGGGCGGATCGAAATGTGCACGGCCCAGCATGGTATCGTTGAAAGTGTCGAAACGGCTGCGGCACGTGCGGAATGGCCGTTGCTGATCACGACCGGAGACAATGCGCTGACCACCGTGGACGCGCTGCACGCAATTCATGCCCATGGCATAGATGCCGATGCCGATGTCGTGCTCGGTCTCGCGCAGCGCGAGCATATCCAGGCGGCGCATCCCGATGGCCAATATGGCTTCTATCAGTTCAAGGATATCGCCATTTCGAACTGCAATCTTTTCTGGCTCGGCGATCCGCGCGCCTTTTCCGCGGTCGAAGCCTTTCGCAGTGGCGGCCAATTCTTCAAGAATCGCAGCCGTATCATCAAGGCGTTCGGTCTGAGCAATCTGATCCGCTTCGTTTTGAAGATGGAGACGGTCGACGGAGCGATGGGCCGGCTCTCCCGGCGGTTCAACGTCAAGGTCGTCGCGCATAAATTTGCAGATGGCCGGCTGGCGATCGATGTCGACAATGAACGCACATATCGGGTAACCGAGGAACTGATGCAGGCGGCCGCACGATGAACACTCCGACAATATTGGTCCTTGCCGGCAAACGGGATGGCGCGCTCGACCCGCTCGCAGAGCGGGCCGGCGTCAGCCACAAGGCCGTGATTCCGGTCGCCGGGAAACCGTTGATTTCCCATGTCCTGGAGCGCCTCGAAGAGGCGTGGGCCGATGCGAAGATCATTATCTCGATCCACGATCCGACGGTGCTGGATCACGTTGCCGTCGTCAGGCGGCTGCGCGATGCGGGCCGGCTGGAAATCGCCGAAGCCGAGGCCGGACTGGTGGAAAGCGTTGTCGCCGCCTCGCGCGCTGCGGAATGGCCGGTGTTGATCACGACCGGCGATAACGCGCTTGTCACGGTCGAAGCGCTGCACAAAATTTGTACGGTCGGGGACGAGCGGCAGGTAGACGGCGTGATCGGGGTCGTCGGCAGCGCGGCCATCCAGGCGGCCTATCCCTACAAGAAAAAAGGGTTTTACGAATTCCGCGATGTCGCGATCTCGAACTGCAATCTGTTCTGGCTGCGCAATCCGGACGCGTTGGCGTCCGCCGAACCGTTTCGCCGCGGCGGACAGTTCGCCAAGCGGAAAGGCGAGCTGCGACGCGCATTCGGCCTGATAAACCTGATCCGCTTCCGGTTCAGGATGGATACGCTCGATGGCGCGATGAACCGGTTGTCCAGACGTTTCGGCGTGCCGATCGCGGCACATCTTTTCGAAGACGGGCGGCTTGCGATCGATGTCGACAATATCGAAAGTCTGCAGGCGACCGAAGCGTTGATGGCTGCCGATGCCGAGACCGGCTGAGGCGCTCAACCGCCGGCCTTTCCCGCAAGGTTCCGCCGAAACGTGTCGAGTTCCCGATCCATCACGCGGAACCAGACCGGCGGGACCGTCGCCATCATGATCATGCCGGCAAGACCGTAGGGAAATTGCGGCACATCGTCATAGTGGCGCAGCTTATAATAGGGCCGGTTGGACTGGTAATGATGGTCGGAATGCCGGCCCAGGTTGAACATGTTGATGTTCGAAAGGATATGGCTCGAATTCCAGCTATGCTCGGGCCTCACGCGTGCGTAGCTGCCGTCCGCGCGACGTTCGCGTTCCATCCCGTAATGTTCGGTATAGTTGATCGTCTCGAGCGCGAAGATCGCGACGGCGCCCTGGATCACGAAGAGCAACAGGCTGAGCGGCCCCAGCACGAGGCCGATGCCGATCATCAGCAAAAATGTGAAACCCCACCAGATGAGAATATTGTTCTGTAGCGACCAGGGGCCGATCGCCTTGCGCGCCAGCCGCTCTTTTTCCAGACCCCAGGCGCTGCGGAATCCGCCGATGATCGTGCGCGGCAGGAAGGCGTAGAGCGTTTCGCCGCGGCGCGCGGTGGCCGGGTCCTCGGGCGTCGCGACGCGGACATGATGGCCGCGTACATGTTCGATCGCGAAATGCGGATAGCTGACGAGCGAGAGCAGCAGGAAGGAGAGCTGCCGCTTGTTCGCGCGGTTGCGGTGCATCAACTCATGTGCGGTGACGATACCGACAAAACCGCCATATTCGCCCATCAGCACGGCGAAGGCGGCGAATTCCCACCAGGTCAACGGCGTCACCGAAACGGCCCAGAGCGCCCAGCCGACCAATATGATGAACGATAGAGCCGTCAGATGGACGATCAGGTCGTAACGGTCGATCGTACGGGCATCGAACCGGGCGATGCGGGCCTTGGAGGGCCAGCGGGATTCGCCCATCAGATGCTCGGCCACCGGCAGCGCGAAATAAAGCAAGAAAACCAACGCGACGAGCCACAGCCCGCCGGCATAGAAGCCGGCAACGATGCCGAGAGCCGAGAACAGCCCTACCGTATAGGCCAGTTGATACCGCATGATTCCAATATAGGTCCCGCGCGTGCCGGTGACAATTTGCCCAGTCGCCCGATTGCCAGCCGGTCCGCTTGCTAGTTGGCGCCGTCCGTATCGATGCTGATCGTAACACCCCGGCCGTCATCGCCTTCGATGCGGAAGCTGCGCTGATTCTCGCCCGATGCGGTTTCCACGACCCGGCGTTCGCCGCCGGACGCTTCCACGCTTGCCGTTTCCGTGTCTCCAGCTTCGGAATCCGCTGCGGCGGCTTCTTGACCTTCCGCTGTTTCCTCGGCCGTTTCGTCTTTCACCGCCGCTTCTTCGCCATCGCCGCGGAAGCCCGCGCGAACCTCTTCGCGAACGGCGTCCCGGATCGCATCGCGTGCTTCCCGGATATCGTCCTCATCGCCGACCACCGTCACCTGAACGGGATCGTCATTCCAGCCGTCGAGATTCCAGGCGATCGCCGCCAATGCGATAGCGCCGCCGATAAAGAGCGCCCGCTTCCGTCGCGGATCGGGTTCGGGGGATGAATCGGAAGTCACGGTAAATTCCTTGTCTATATGTCGCCATTGTACATCGGGTCGGGCGCAAACGGAAGGTGTGTTTGTCGACTAATACACCTGTTTCGTCAATTTGCGCCTCAAATCGTTCTGTCCAGAATCGCGTGTTTGACCAGCGGCAGTTGATCGTTGCCGAAATACATGTCGGTGCCGTCGACGAAGATCGAGGGCGAACCGAACCCGCCGCGCTCGATCACCTCGTCGGTATTGGCACGCAATTTCCCCTTTACCGCGTCGGTCTGCGTTGCGGCGACCAGCGCCGCCCCGTCCATTTCGATGCCGTCCGCGATCGCCGCCAGCACGTCCGGCTCGTCGAGATTCTCCTGCCGGTCGAAATAGGCCGCGAAGGCGGCATCGGCGAAGCGGACGAGCGCGTCCTGGTCTTCTTCGAGCGCGCAGCAGGCCCGCATTGCATGGACGCTGCGCACCGGATGCCAGGGCGCGGGAAAGTGGAGCGGCAGGCCCGACCAGGCCGCCCAGTCGCGCAGGCTCTTCATGAAGAAGCGCGCCTTGGGGCCTTTCGTATCTTCGCGCGCCGCATAGACGGACTTGTTCACCGCATTGAACACGCCGCCGACGAGGAACGGCCGCCATGTGATTTCCGCTCCGGTCTCGTCGAGGATCGGGCGGATATTGTGGAAGGCCAGATAGGTCCAGGGGCTGGATAGATCGAAGAAGAACTCGATTTTGGCGGTCATGGGATTCCTTTGTGTTTGGTTTGTCAGGCCCTCAGTTTTCCCTCAGCGCGGCACCGGGGGGTTCTTTGTCAGACTCAACTTGACGGTTGAGCGCCGCACTGCCCTCCGATGGAATCCACCGACGCTTCGCGCCGCCGTAGCCTTTTGCAATCTCCGCCCGCACCCCCTCCCGACCTCCCCCTTGATGTTACCTTGTTGGGTGGTGGGGTGGGGGTGCGGGCCGGTGCGGCGAACTTCCGAAAGGAAGTTTCTGACAAACAAATCCCGGTGCGGCGAACTTCCGAAAGGAAGTTTCTGACAAACAAACCCATCTCTCTCACTCTTTCACATCTATCCCGAGCAATATCTTCGCCGCTTGCGGGTCGTGCTGCGGGTTCCGGTTGATCCGATCCCGGCCGAGATCCATCCCGCGGCGCAGGCCCTCGCGCTGCTTGAGCTGGTCGTACCAGCGCCGGACGTTCGGGAACTGCGCCAGATCGATTTCCTGGCGCTTATAGGTCTGGACCCACGGAAAACAGGCCATATCCGCGATGCTGTAATCGGTCCCGGCAACATATTCGTTCGCCGCCAGTTGCCGGTCGAGCACGCCGTAAAGCCGCTGGGCTTCGCGGCGATAGCGGTCGATGGCATAGGGGAGTGTCTCCGGCGCATAGAGTTTGAAATGGCCGTGCTGGCCGAGCATCGGGCCGAGCCCGGCCATCTGCCACATCAGCCATTGCCGTACGCGCGACCGGGCGACCGGATCGAACGGCATGAAAAGCCCGGTTTTCTCGGCCAGATAGACGAGGATCGCCCCGGTTTCGAACACCGCATGCGGCTCACCGCTGCCCAGCGGTTCATGATCGACGATGGCGGGAATGCGATTGTTGGGGCTGATTTTCAGGAAATCCGCTTCGAACTGTTCGCCCGCGCCGATATTCACCCATTTGACCTCATATGGCAGGCCGCATTCTTCCAGCATGATGCTGATCTTCCAGCCATTGGGCGTCGGCGCGAAATAGAGGTCGATCATGCCGTCACCCGGTCGTTAAGTAGACACGACGGCGCTGTTTTTCGCAGCCATAAAGGTTTGAAAAACAAACATTTTCACATTTGCAAAGTAGACACATAGTGGATCGACCCGATCGTCCTCATCTGGCGCGGCAGGTGGCCGCCGGCGCACCGACTCTCCCAGCCCGTTTCCTATTTTGCAAGCAGGCGCGCCCGGGCATCGTCCGGAATCGGGACCGGTTTTCCACTTTCCAGATCGACATGGACATGAACGAGCTCGATTCGCGCGCGCAGATCGTCCTCGCCGCGCGCTTTGTCTTTCAGGCCATAGAGCCCGATTTCGGTCGTAACGCTGCTGGTGCCGATCCGTGTCGTCACCGCCGTGCCGTCGATTTCCTCATCCGCGCGGATCGGCTGTATGAACTCCACCACGGCTTTCACGACATGGAATTCCAGAGCATCCTCGCCACTGAAA
>JBCDDN010000050.1:0-26662 GCA_039180285.1 Pseudomonadota bacterium
CGAGCGGCATCTCGGCATGGGGCGCGACCCGGTCGAACAACCGACTTGCTCGGTCGTTATCGCCGACTTCCGACGCACATATCGCCTCGCAAATGTCGAGATTGCGCACATCGTATATTGTCGCGCGCGCGCGCGCGACGAGGTCATCCGCCTCGGCGAAACGCTCGACCTGAATCAGCGCATTGATCAACTTGAACCATAGCGCTGCGCTGGCGGGTTCCGACGTGATCGCCCGCTCGAAACCGTCGGTAAACCGGTCGCGTTCACCGTTCATCCAGCGCAGATTGGCAAGCAGTTCCTGGCCGTCGAGCCAGCCTGGGCTTTGCTGAAGAGCCGCATCGATATCGGCGATTGCCGTTTCGGTATCGCCAGCCGCCGCCTGCGCCGCCGCGCGTCCCATCAGGAGCGCGCCGTCGCCCGGAGAATATTTTCGGGCTTCGTCGAACAGATCGACCGCGGGCAGGCCCGCCTCCATCGTTACGCGGGCCAATGCATGGGTCACCTTCGGATCCGTCGGCGCGAGACGCGCGGCGCGTTCGAAAGCCCGCATCGCAGCAGCGGAATCTTCCTCTGCGCGATAGAGCAGGCCCAGAACGTGCCAGAGCCTGAGGTGATCGGGATGGTGTTCGATTGCCGTTTTTACTTTCGGAATGGCGGCGGCCGCATGTCCGGCATCGCGCTCCCGCATGGCATCTGCGACAATCTGTTTCGGGTCGGTTTGCACCGATACCCGTCCGGCGTCATCTGCCATATATATCCAACCTCAAAGCCAATCGCCTTAGGGCTGATCTCGCCGATATCGCGCTGCAGGGCAAGTCGTGGGCAGATACGAAAAGGGGCGGCAAGGATATCCCCGCCGCCCCTTTTTGTGTGTTTGGGTCGAAAGACTAGAAGCGCAGTCGACCGGTAACCGAGTAACGGCGGCCGAGCGTGTCATAAGTCGTCGGCCAGGTGTTACCCGAGTTGAACGTGCTCGGTCCGATGAACGAACTCGACAGCGGAGCATCGCGATCCAGCAGGTTCTGAATGCCCAGCGTAACGTCGAAATTCTCGCTCACATTCGACCGGACTGTGAGGTCGAAATAGCTCGCATCGTCGAAAGATTCGAACTCGGGGCTGAACGTGCCGGTCGGCGCACCCTCGAGATCGATCCCATCGATCCACCGCCAGAGCAGCGAAATATCGACCAGATCGTCAATGCTCACCGTGGTCCGGAAGTTGAACGCATATTCCGGCGTGATCGGGAAACAGTTCCCGCTGAACAGACCAACGCAATCACGGTTGACCGAAGTCGGTGTCGGCTGCTGCAACTGCTCGTCCACCCAGGTACCGGTGAAGTCGAAGTTAATCGAACCGAAGCTGACCGGCATGTCGTAAACGACGCGCAGATCGATACCAGACGTCTCCAGCGTACCCAGATTGTCGAGCGCGAAGATCGCACCGGCCGTTTCACCGCCGCCGTTCAGCGAGCCGTTGATCGGGTTACGTCCGACCAGCGCACATTCCGGCGCCGAAGCATTCACGACCGGATTGTTCCGATCGGGCCCAAAGCACGGATCCAGAACGTCCGAGATCGTCGGCTGAGTAATCGCGTCCGTGACCTTGATGTTGTAATAGTCGACCGTCACCGCAAGTCCGGGAACCTGAGGCGGGGTGATGACGAGACCGATGGTAAAGCTGTCGGCCGTTTCCACATCGAGGTTGGCGTTGCCAGCCTGGGTCGAGTTGATCTGACCCGCAGACGGCTGCGGAATGAGGCCAGCGTTAACGAACGGCGCCGGAGCACCCTGAGCGATACAGACCGCTGCAAGCGCCGCGTCAGTCGTTGGCCCCGCACCCGCACACGGATCAACCGCAAGCGGCGTCAGCGTGACAATTGCCGGCTGGAAAAGCTCGGCGATGTTCGGCGAGCGAACCGACCGCTGGAAGATACCGCGGATCGAGAAGCCCTGGAACGGCTCCCAGGTACCGCCCGCCTTCCATGTGACGCTCGTACCCGTGTTCGAATAATCCGACACACGAATACCGCCTTCCGCCGTCAGGCTGTAGAAGCCCGGAACATCTTCCACGATCGGGATGATCAGTTCGGCAAAGCCTTCGATCACGTCGAACTGGCCGCTGAAAGCCGCCGCCGGAGCGCCGGTACCCAGAACCTCGTCCTGCGTGCCAGCGGCAACGCCCGGATTCTGCGCAACGGTCAGTTCGCGATATTCCACACCGACAGCGAAGCCGATCGGCGTTTCCGCCCAGAACAGGCTGCTTTCGCCGAGTTCACCGGCAAGCGAACCGTTCACCTGGGTCTGCGTGACGTTGACGGTGAAGCTCGAAGGCTGGTTGAAGAAGGCTACGGACCGCGGATCGATATTGGTGCCGTTACCGGCGCCGAACAGGTTAAGCGGGAAACAGCCGTTGCTCGGATCGGCACAGGTCGTCGTGCTGGTCGCGTCGAGCGCCTGCTCGATCCGCGACTTCAGACCCCAGCCCCGACGCGTGGTCGTCCGATCGGATTCGCCATAGGTCGCATAGACGTCATAGCTGATCGAGTCGGAAAGATCGCCACGCACACCAGCCCACACCTGGAACTGGTTGGTCACGATCCGCGTCTGACGCGGGCCCTGTTCGACCAGACGGCGATTGATAATAACATCAGGCGCCAGATAGTTGGGATCGTCCGGACCGGTAGCCGCGCCGGCCGCCGTACAGGTTGCCGGATCGATCGGGTTCAACGCGCCCGGGAGGAACGTCGTCGCACAGATCTGCTGCAGCTGCGTGTCGGTCAGGAACGGGTTGTTCAGCGGGAAGCGGAACGGATCACCGAACAGACCGGACGGCGCCAGCTGCAGGTCGACGATGCTCTTCGTGAACATGGCGCGCGAATAGACTTCGATGCCCGGCGTCACTTCGTAACGAGCCGAACCGAAGATGTTGTAGCGCTCGAGCGGTGTCTGGAAGAAGTTGAACGGCGCGAAGTTGAACGTATTGAACGGCGCGAGGAAAGACTGGCCGTCCGGTGCGTTCTGAAGCGTACTGTTGATCGTGGTCGGAACCGAAGTACCCGAACCGATCACGCTGTTCTCATTCGCAAACAATGCCTGCTGCGAAATCTGGCGATTGGCCTGCAGAACATCGTCGACTTCCTGATAGCCCATGCTCAACACGGCATTACCGCGACCATCGTCGAAGTTCGCACCAAGTGTCAGGTCGCCGCGAAGACGCTCGCCGTCCCCGCGCTCGGTGATGCCGTAGGTCATCGCCGCTTCCATGCCTTCGAAATCCCGGCGCGTCACGAAGTTCGCGACACCCGCGATAGCGTCGGCGCCATACACCGACGATGCACCGCCCGTTACGATTTCGACGCGCTCGACAAGAGCGACCGGAATGATGTTCAAGTCGGTGACCGAAGCGATGCTCGAAGGCACAAGGCGCGTGCCGTCAAGAAGCACGAGGTTACGGTTCGTACCGAGGTTACGCAGGTTCAACGAAGCGAAACCGCCGCTGCCGTTGTTGACGTTGTTGTTGATACCAGGCGAAATGCCGGGCAGATCCCCGATCAGCTCTTCGGCGTTGGTCGCTTGACGAAAATCGATTTCGTCCTGGCCAACGACCTGGATCGGGCTCGATTGTTCGAGATTCGGGTTCGTAATGCGCGAACCGGTAACGACGATCGACGGCGAGTCGGTCGTGCTTGCCGCTGCCAGCTCATCGCTGGTCTGCGCAAAGGCAGGCGTCGACATCATGGCGATGCCGAGCACAACAGGTGCGGCACCCGTCTTCAGTTGAGTAAATTTGGAAGTCTTGGTCACGTTTCCAGCCCCTTATTCTGGAGTTAGATCCCGCAAGATCGCGGTCTAAATTCTAGCCTTTCCTGGATTGGTCGGAGCATACGACACGCGCAGCTCATCCATAGGCTTGGAGCGTCACTGCATGGAGATGGACGACCTGTAAAGCACCGGTTCAGGCTTCTGAACGGGTTCGCGCGGATATGTCGCCAAAATGCAACACTCTGATTTCGGGGCGTCATAATGCGCCGAGATCGGCCCGTTGCGCGTCTTTCCCGACGACGAGATTTTCAGAAGATCTTGATTCTATTGCCCGCCCGATGAGCCGGAAACTGGCATCGGTCCGGCCAGAAAACGCGGGTCGATACGCTCGCTACCCCATTTCATGCCCCAATGAAGATGCGGCCCGGTCGCGCGGCCGCTCGAGCCGATCGCCGCAATCCGCTGGCCGCGCTCGACAAAGTCGCCTTCGGCAACGTCGATACGCGACAGATGGAGGAAGGCACTGTTGAGCCCCATGCCGTGATCGATGATCAGCAGATAACCTTCAAGCGAAAACGGCGTCTCGGTCGCCAGCACGACTACGCCATCGGCCGGTGCCACGATCGGCGTACCGGTGGGACGCGCGATATCCACACCGGAATGGTAGGAGCCCGGCTCCCCGCGATATACGCGCTGCGATCCGAAAACGCCGCTGATTCGACCGGTTGCGGGCCAGAGGAAATCCTGCCGCCAGCCTTCGGTATCCGATCGGATCTCCCGCGCCGCTACGATCTGGGCGATCTCGGGCGCCCGCCGGCGCTGAAACGCGGCGGATGAACGTCCGCCGCGCCGCGACACGTTCACATGTTCGATCCGCCAGTCCGTGGCGGCCACGGACAGCTGCTCGACCTGCGGCTCGCGATCGTCGAAATGCGCGGTCAATATGGCCGAATCCTGATGATCCCGCCCGAAGGCGATCAGGAAATTGCCATCCGATGCTATCGGGACGTCGGCACCGTTGAGCGTGATCCGCCGGGCTCCTTCGGGAGCTTGTCCGCGTACCAGACCGCCCTGACGGAACATCCCTTCGAAAACGAAATCGCGACGCGCGTCGGCAAGGTTATCCGGATGCGCCGACGCCGCTTCGGTTTCAAATGCATGAGCCGCCGAAGCGTCGCCACTCGAACAGGCGACGCCGAGCGCAACAACGCATACCGCGAGGGCCGAAAAACCCCGGTTCACGCAGCCGCCTCTGCGGCATTTACCGAAATCTCGGCGGTGGCATAGGGCTCTTGGCGCTCCACGCTCCAATAGCGCAAATCGTCGAGCGGAATGGCCTGCCCGGTAACCGCGCACAGAACATGATCGCCCGGTGAAAGCATCCGGAAGTTATTGGCCATATAATGGAGCTTGGCCGGTCGCCCGCTGCGCGATGTCAACATGATCGGATACTCCTGTTAGTCGAACAGTCCGGGCTGGCCGGGCTTGGTCGCCGATTTACGCGGCTTAGAATAAGCGGCCTTGCCGCCATCCTCAACCCGCGCATCGACCGTATCGTCGGCAAAGCGCAGCGTAACCGCCCCGGCTTTCCGCGCGCCCGCGGCGCTGACAAGCGTTTTGCCGTCGCGATCGGTTATCCGCGCATATCCCCGCTCGAGCGGGCGTTCCGGATGCAGCTGGTCGAGCAGGCGGGACAGGCCCTGGAGACGGGTTTGCGCATCCTGCAGGCGCGCCGTCACCAGCGCCGGGCGGAGCCGATCGGCCCGCCGCGCAAAACCGGCGCGCGCCAGATCGAGCCGCGTCGCAAGCACGCGCGGCAGTCGCTCCGCCAGATCGTCGACCCGCTGCGCCTGGGCGGTGAAAAGACTTTCGCGTTTCGGCAGCAGGCGAGCGACATTCCGAGCGCGCTCCGCCAGCCGGTCCAGATTGCGGCGGATCGCCGTCGATGCCCGCAAAGACATTTGGGTCAGCATCGCCAAAAGCTCGGCCCGGACCGGTACGGCGATCTCGGCGGCGGCCGTGGGAGTGGGCGCACGCCGGTCCGCCGCGAAATCGGCCAAAGTCGTATCGGTTTCATGACCGACCGCGGAGATCACCGGGATCGTGCAATCGGCGATCGCCCGGACGACGATCTCCTCGTTAAAAGCCCAGAGATCTTCGATCGAACCGCCGCCGCGCGCCACGATCAGCAGATCGGGGCGGGGAATATGCGCGCCGGCCGACATCGAATCGAAGCCGCGCACCGCCCGCGCAACCTGCTCGGCCGCGCCCTCGCCCTGAACGATTACGGGCCACAGCACGACGTGGCTGGGCATCCGATCCGCCAGCCTGTGCAAAATGTCGCGAATGACCGCACCCGTCGGCGATGTCACCACGCCGATCACGCGCGGCAAAAAGGGCAGGCGCCGTTTGCGATCGTCCGCGAACAGGCCTTCGGCGGCGAGCGTCTTGCGCCGCTGCTCGAGCAGCTGCATCAGCGCGCCTTCGCCGGCAACTTCCAGCCGCTCGACAACGATCTGATATTTGGATCGGCCCGGATAGGTAGTCAGCTTTCCCGTTGCGATCACTTCGATGCCATCCTCGGGCACGAAGGCGAGACGCGCAGCCTGCCCTTTCCAGATAACGCCGTCGATCACGGCGGACTCGTCCTTCAGCCCCATATAACAATGGCCGGAGGCCGCCCGCTTGAAACCCGAAATCTCGCCGCGGATCCGGACATGGCCGAACCGCTGCTCCACGGCGCGCTTGAGCGCCTGCGATATTTCGGAGACCGATAACGGCGGCGCATTGTCGCCCGTGACAGTCTCAGCTAGGAGCGCAGCGCCGGCATCGGTACGGCCATGTTCTGAAGAGGAAGACTGCATGAATGTCCTGTTGCTTGGGTCGGGTGGCCGCGAACATGCGCTGGCCTGGAAGATCGCGCAATCGCCCAAGCTGACGCAATTGTTCGCCTCGCCCGGCAATCCGGGAATAGCCGAGCATGCCGAGATCGTCGAGATCAAGGATGGCGATCATCGCGGAACGATCGATTTCTGCCTCAAAAACTCGATCGAACTCGTGGTCGTCGGCCCCGAGGCACCGCTCGTCGACGGGCTGGCGGACAATCTGCGCACCATGGGTTTTACCGTATTCGGCCCCGACAGGGAGGCCGCTCAACTCGAAGGGTCCAAGGGCTTTACGAAGGATCTGTGCGCCGAAGCCGGGATTCCGACGGCGCGCTATGCACGGTTCACATCGGCAGAAACGGCGAGTGCGGCGCTGACGGAATTCGGCCTGCCGGTCGTCATCAAGGCCGATGGACTGGCGGCCGGCAAAGGCGTCGTGATCGCCGAAACCCGAGAAGATGCCGAAGCGGCCGTGGAAGGGATGTTCGACGGCGATTTCGGCAAGGCCGGCGCCGAAATCGTCATCGAGGAGTTTTTGACAGGCGAGGAAGCCAGCTTCTTCGCGCTTGTCGACGGCGAGACCGTCATTCCCTTCGGCACGGCCCAGGACCATAAGCGGGTCGGCGAGGGCGATACCGGGCTCAATACCGGCGGAATGGGCGCGTATAGCCCGGCGCCGATCCTCGATGACGCGACAATCGGGCAGGTGATGGACGAGATCGTCACACCGACCGTGGAAACCCTGGCGCGGCGCGGCACACCCTATAGCGGGGTGCTGTTCGCCGGTCTCATGCTGACCGAAACCGGGCCGCAGCTCATCGAGTATAATGTCCGGTTCGGAGATCCCGAATGCCAAGTGCTGATGATGCGGCTCGAGGGCGATCTGCTCGCTCTCATGGCGGCCGTCGCCGAGGGAAGTTCGGCGGATATTGCGCCGCCCGATTTCGCAAAGGACAGCGCGATTACGGTCGTGATGGCGGCCAAGGGCTATCCCGGCACACCCGAAAAAGGCGGCGCGATCGGCCAGATCGAGGCGGCGGAATCGGATGGCGCCAAAGTCTTCCATGCGGGAACGGTTTTGAACGACGGCGATCTCGTTTCGAGCGGCGGCCGCGTGCTCAACGTCACCGCGAGGGGCGGAACGCTACAGGCGGCGCGCGACGCCGCCTACGCCGCCCTGGATCGCATCGACTTCGCCGACGGGTTTCACCGGCGGGACATTGGCTGGCGCGAACTCGAACGCAGTTAACGATTTGCAAAAACCCGGCAAGACATTCACAATCCTGTCATGAAGGGGTGAAGCAGGAGCGGCGGATGCCGGCACAGGCCAAATTGCTGGTCGGACTATTGGCGGTCGGTCTGTTGACCTGGCTGTGGCTGCAGCCGTTCGGTGCCGCTTCGACCGTTGCCGAAGATATCGAAATTCGCGCCACCGAAAGTGTAGCCGCCACGGGGATTTCCGACGTCGGGATCGCCGTGCCCCGCAATCCCGTCCGCCGCACCGTTGCACTGACCGGCGACGTCCCGAACGGTCAGCGCGCGGAGATACGCGAAACGATCGCCGCTCTGCCGGGCGTTGCCGATGCGGTGTGGGAAGAACCGGCACCGGCCGAGATTGCGGAGAGGACGGCAGCCGAAACGAGCGCCGCCCAGACATGCCGGGAGGAACTCGAGACCGTGATCGCGAGCCATCGCATCCAGTTCCGGAGCGGATCGCCCTATATCAATCCGGAATCGCAGCGATTGCTCGATCGAATGGCGGAAGCGGCCCGGGGCTGCACCGGCATCCGGATCGAAATCGCCGGACACAGCAGCGCCGGCGGACGGACCAACGTCAATCGCGAAATGTCCGCCTTCCGCGCAACGACGGTGCGCGACGCGCTGATCGAACGCGGCCTGCCCGCCGATATGTTCACGACGATCGGCAAAGGCGTCAGCGAGCCGCTCGACGGCAACCCCGCCGATCCGGCCAATCGCCGCATCGAATTCACGGTAAGCCTCGTCGACGCGGAGGCCGGCTGATGTTCGCCTTCTGGATCGAAGCCCTGCTCCTCAACCTTCTCCTGTTCCTGATCGGCATCGGCATCGCCTGGCTGATCTGGGGCCGGGATGCCGGATAGGGAGCAGCACCGATGATCTATCTGATCGCGAATCTGTGGTTGCCGATGCTGCTGTCGGCCGTGCTCGGCATGGGTACCGGCTGGTGGATCTGGCGCGGCCGGTCCGCGGAACTATCGGACGACATGCCCGGATATGTAGCGGCGCCGGTCATCCCGCCGGCGCCGCCCGAGCCCCGACCGGAAGCGCTATCGGAGCCCGAAACGTCACCCGAACCCGAGCCGGAAACACCGGACACGGCAGAGATCGAGCCGCCACCGGTCATCAAACCCGCACCCGAACCGCCAGTCGAAACGGAGGTGCCCGCCGAGACGGAAGCGCCGGTTGCAACCGAAACGCCGCCCTCGCCCTTCATGTCCGCGCCGGACGGCGAACCGGACACGCTCACCCTGATCAAGGGTGTCGGCCCCAAACTCAGCGATATGCTGCACGATCTCGGCGTCTTCCATTTCACCCAGATCGCCGGATGGGATAACGACCAGATCGCCGAGGTCGACTCGCATCTCGGAAGCTTCAAGGGGAGGATCGAGCGCGACCGCTGGGTCGATCAGGCCCGGCTGCTTGCCGCCCGTAATGTCGCCGCTTTCGAGCGGGAATTCGGGAAGATGAACGGCCCGCTCTAGGCGCCGCCGCATCCCGCCGCCGGATTATTAAGCGCCCGTTCAGGGCTATATGTGCTTGTCTCACACTGGGTCGGCAGCAGAGGGAGACATCCGAATGCGCCTTATAGGTTTTGCGCCCATGGCGGCGCTCGTCCTGACCGGACTCGTCTATTCCGTTCAGCCCAGCCAGGCGACCCAACGTCCGATGACGCCGGCGACAGCCGACGAGATCTGCGCGCCGTTTCTGGTTGGCGAAGACGAAGATTATGACCGGCGCCGCTATCGCGGATCCGGGCAGGCGATCGGCAGAACCGGCGTGAACCAGAGCGTCTCGCCCCCTCCTCCGCCGGCTCCGCCACCACCGCCACCACGAATGGAAGCCGCGGATCGGTCGGTTGCGGTCACCAGTCGCAGAGTGCAGCCCAGCTTGAGGCCCATGCCGGCCATAGGGTTTGCGCGTCCACCCCAGAATCGCGAACGCTATGACGGCGAGGCCGTCGCCGCGATCATGGCGGTGGCCGAGGAGCCGGTGTCGACCTTTGCCGTCGACGTCGATACGGGCAGCTATGCCAATGTCCGACGTTTTCTGAATCAGGGCCGGGTGCCGCCCCAGGCGGCCGTGCGCACCGAGGAAATGGTCAACTATTTCCGCTACGACTATCGGCGCCCCGCCGATCGCACGCGGCCGTTCAGCATCACGACCGATATGTCCACCACCCCGTGGAACGATAATACGCGGCTGTTGAGGATCGGCCTGCGGGGCTACGATATCGACCGCCGCGAGCGGCCTGCGGCCAATCTCGTCTTCCTCGTCGACGTGTCGGGATCGATGCATTCACGCAACAAACTGCCGCTCGTCCAATGCTCGATGGCGATGATGGCCGAGCAGCTCAATCCGCGCGACCGGGTATCGATCGTCACCTATGCGGGAACGACCAAAACGATCCTGACCGGATCGAACGACCGCGACGAGATCATCGCTTCGCTCGGTGAATTGCGGTCCGGCGGGTCGACGGCCGGCGCCGCCGGCATCCAGCTGGCCTATGACGCGGCCCGCGCGAACATGATCGATGGCGGGATCAACCGCATCATCCTGGCCACCGACGGCGACTTCAACGTCGGCACGACCAACCGGGATCAGCTGATCGAAATGGTCGAGCGCGAGCGCGAAGCCGGCGTTTCACTGACCACGCTGGGCTATGGCACGGGCAATTACAACGAAGCGATGATGGAGCAGATCGCCAATCACGGTAACGGCAACTACGCCTATATCGACAGCGCAATGGAGGCGCATCGCGCGCTGGTGCAGGAGCTCTCCTCAACGCTGTTCACCATCGCCGCAGACGTGAAGATCCAGATCGAATTCAACCCGCTGCACGTTCAGGAATACCGGTTGATCGGTTACGAGAACCGCCTGCTGGCCGAAGAAGACTTCGATAACGACACCGTCGATGCCGGCGAGATCGGCGCGGGTCATCAGGTGACGGCGCTCTACGAGATCGTGCCGACGGGATCGCGCGGCTGGCTGCCCGAACGGCGCTATGAGGGCAATCGCCCCACCGCACGTGGCGGACAGGGGGCAGAGCTCGCCTTTCTCCGGCTGCGCTACAAGCTGCCCGGCGAGGACGAATCGCGCCTGATCGAGCAGCCGATCGGCCGCAGCGCGATGGTCAATGCCCGGGCGCCGCGTGGTGACATGGCGTTCGTTACGGCGGTCGCGGCCTTCGGGCAGCGGTTGCGCGGCGATACCTATCTCGGTGATTTCGATTTCGACGATATCCGCCGGCTGGCCAGGACGAGCGGCCGGAATGGCGATTATTGGCGCGGCGAATTCGTCGAGCTGACAGAGCTTGCCGAGGCGCGCACAGCGCCCGGCGGGACCGGCGAGGGCGGCAGGAACTAATCGGGTTCCGCGCCCCGCTCTGACAGGACGGCCCGTGCGGCCTTGCATGGGCCGTCCACCCCCGGCATAGGCCAGCCCCGAACCCTCGAACCCGGAGCCTCCATGTCGGACACGTTGCTTTTCGTTCTACTCGCTATCGTCGCGCTGATCGTCGTTCTGATCCTTCTCAGATCATTGGGGAAAAGGAACGAAGGCGCGGACATCGAGCCGGGCGATGTCGAGATCGAGCGCAGTTTCGAGGCACCCCTCGCTATCAGCGAAGAACCGGTTCCCGCGGCCGACCCCCAACCGGCCGAATCTGGCCCCGCCGATCCACTGACCCAGATCAAAGGCCTCGGGCCCAAGGCCGAGGTGAAGCTCAACGGCATCGGCATGGAGCGTTTCGAACAGATCGCCGCCTGGACGGCCGGCGATATCGCCGCGATTGATGCGCAATTCGGCCTGGGCGACCGGATCGAACGCGACCGCTGGGTCGAGCAGGCCGGTTTCCTTGCGCAAGGCGATATCGCCGGGTTCGAGGCGAAATTCGGCAAGCTCGGCTAGAGCGGCGATGGCGATGGATCTGGCGATTGGCGCCGACGGCAGGATGCGCTGTTTCGGCGGACAGCCGGGCAAGGAATTTTACGGCGACTATCATGACACGGAATGGGGCGTGCCGGTCCATGACGACCGGACGCTCTTCGAGATGCTGATCCTGGAAGGCGCGCAGGCCGGGCTAAGCTGGGAAACGGTCCTGCGCAAACGCGACGGTTATCGCAAGGCGTTCCACGGCTTCGATGTCGAACGCGTCGCCGCCATGACGGACGAAGAACTGGACGCGCTGCGCGACGATGAAGGCATCATCCGCAACAGGCTGAAGATCTACAGTAGCCGCAAGAACGCCATCGCCTTCATCGCGATGCAGACCGAGTTCGGCAGCTTCGACGCCTGGCTATGGGATCATGTCGGCGGCGAGCCGCTGATCAACCGGCCGCAAAGCCATGCCGACGTCCCGGTATCGACCCCGCTATCCGATACGATCTCCAAAGCGCTCAAGAAACGCGGGATGAGCTTCGTCGGCTCAACGATCATCTACGCCTATCTGCAGGCGACCGGCGTCGTGAACGACCATGTGAAGGGGTGTTGGCGGTATCCGGGTTAAGCCGGAGCCGGCTGTTTGCCTTTCCTGCGTCCGCCAAGCGCTCCCGAAGCCGCCGCGCGCAGATAGCGGCGGAATGTCGGACATTCCATATGGCTCGGCGCCGGACAGGCGGCCGCATGGCGCAGCCCGTCGCGCATCGCTTCGAGTTTGCGGATCGTCGCGTCGAGTTCATCGGCCTTGGCGGTCAGCACTGCACGATCGATTTGCGGGCGGCCGCCGGAGGTGAACATGGCCGCGATCTCGTCGAGCGAAAATCCGGCGGCGCGGCCCAATGCGATCAGCGCCAGCTGTTCGAGAACCAGCGGTTCGAAGATCCGGCGCAAGCCCCTGCGCCCGATCGATTCGATCAATCCCTTTTCCTCGTAATGACGCAACGCGGACGCCGGCACGCCCGAGCGTTTCGCCACTTCGGAGATATCCAATATTTTCATGCTTGACCTCAAGTCGACTTGAAGTGGCAGGATGCCGTTTTCGATTATCCGATACAAGCAAGGAGACATGTGATGAGTGAAATGGAAACGGCCGACAAAGGAGGCGCGATCGACTGGAATGGCGCCGCCGGGCGAAGCTGGGTCGATCTGCAGGGCCTGCTCGATCATACGTTCAAGCCGGTTGAGAACCTGCTGACGGAGGCGGCCGCCGCCCACAGCCCGGAACACCTCCTCGACATCGGCTGCGGTGCGGGTGGCACCACCCTCGCGCTGGCCCGGTATCTGGGGCCGGACGCGCACTGTGCCGGGATCGACATATCCGCACCGCTAATCGAAGCGGCGCGCATGCGTGCGGAACGGGAAGGCCTGGATACCCGGTTCCTGTGTGCCGATGCACAGGACCATGATTTCGCGGCCGACAGCGTGGACGCGATCGTCTCGCGTTTTGGGGTGATGTTTTTCGCCGATCCGGTTGCCGCCTTCGCAAATTTGCGCCGTGCGGCGCGCCCAGATACTGTCATGACCCTGATCGCCTGGCGCGACCCGGACCAGAATCCCTTTATGACGGCGGCTGCGCGCGCCGCGGCACCGATCATCGCCCTGCCCGAGCGGCAGCCCAACGAACCCGGGCAGTTCGGCTTTGCCGACGCGGATCATGTGCACGGGATATTGAGTCGCGCGGGATGGGCCGGCGTCGATCTGCAACCTGTCGATTTCGACTGCGGCTTTCCGGTGGCCGAACTCGGCACCTATCTGCTGCGCCTCGGGCCGTTGGGAATGGCGCTGGAAGGCGCCGATGCGGCGATGCACGAGCGCGTCCTGACGGCGGTCCGCCCTGCCTTCGACCGCTATGTCGCGGGGGACGAAGTACGCTTCACCGCCGCGTGCTGGATGATCACGGCACGCGATGGGTAAGGGCTTTCTCCGGAATCATGCCCCGGCAAGGTGAAGCACGACCTCGCGCCGGTGCGGGCGGCGGCGATGCTCGAACAGATAGACGCCCTGCCAGGTTCCAAGCGCGAGGCGCCCGTCCATGACGGGGATGGCCAGATGCGTCTGAGTCAGCGCGGCCTTCAGATGGGCGGGCATATCGTCCGGCCCCTCGCTGTCATGCGTATAGTGCGCGTCTTCGGGCGCCAGCCGGTCGAAAAAGGCGAGAAGATCGTCCTGTACCTCGGGCGCGGCATTTTCCTGGATCAGCAGCGAGGCCGAGGTGTGACGGCAGAAGAGGGTGAGCAGGCCGGTCGTGACGCCGCTATCGGCGACCCAATCGGCAACGTGGCGGGTAAACTCGACGAGCGATCGTCCGGACGTGTCGATGGCGAGGACGGTCGTACGATGCACCGTCACCCGGCTCAGACGTCGAGATTCGCGACGTTCAGCGCGTTGTCCTGGATGAACTCCCGCCGCGGCTCCACGACATCGCCCATCAGCTGGGTGAAAATCTCGTCGGCGACATCCGCCTGATCGACCTCAACCTGCAAGAGCGAGCGATTGTCGGGATCGAGCGTGGTTTCCCAGAGTTGCTCCGCATTCATCTCGCCCAGCCCCTTATAGCGCTGGATCGACAGACCCTTGCGGCCCGCATCGAGGATCGCGGCGAGCAATTCGGATGGGCGGGTGATGGCCGTGCGCCCCTTGGCAGGCGCATCTTCTTCGTCATCGGCGGCGGCTTCGGCAGCCTTCATGCTGACCAGATGTCCCACCAATGCGTAGTTTTCCGCCTGTTCGGCGGCGACCTGCTGGAGCTTGCGCGCCTCGGCCGAGCGGACGAATGCGGCGTCGATCAGATGGACGTCGGTCACGCCGCGCCACCGCCGATGCAGTTCGAAACTGCCGTCAGCATTGATCTGCCCGGTCCATTGCGCCTCGGGATCGTGGCCGCTCAGCCATTGGGCCACGAGCTCGACCGCAGCCACGCGCTGCTCCTCGCTCAGCGCTTCTTCGAGCGCGCCCATCAGCGCGAACGCTTCCACGATCGCCGGGTCGTACCGCTTGGGCACATAATTCATCAGCGAGCGCATCCGTCGCGCATGATCGATCAGGATGCGCAAATCCGCGCCCATGCGCTGCGCGCCGTCGCCGGCTTCGAGCAGCATCGTATCGAGGCCGGCATCGATCAGATAGGCGTCGAGCGCCGCATCGTCCTTGAGATAGACTTCGCTGCGGCCCTTGGAGACCTTATAGAGCGGCGGCTGGGCGATGTAGAGATGACCACGCTCGACGATCTCAGGCATCTGCCGGTAGAAGAAGGTCAGCAGCAGCGTGCGGATATGTGCGCCGTCGACATCGGCGTCGGTCATGATCACGATCTTGTGATAGCGCAGCTTCTCGATATCGAAATCGTCCCGGCCGATACCGGTGCCCATCGCCTGAATGAGCGTGCCCACTTCCTTCGACGACAGCATCCGGTCGAAACGCGCGCGCTCGACATTCAGGATTTTGCCCTTCAACGGCAGGATCGCCTGATAATGGCGATCGCGGCCCTGTTTGGCCGAGCCACCGGCAGAATCGCCCTCGACCAGGAAGAGCTCCGACTTGGCCGGATCGCGCTCCTGACAATCGGCGAGCTTGCCTGGCAGAGACGCGACCGCCATCGATCCCTTGCGCGTCATCTCCCGCGCCTTTTTCGCCGCCTCGCGGGCCGCCGCGGCATCGATGACCTTCTGGATCACCGCGGCTGCATAGGGCGGATTTTCCTCCAGCCATTCGGCGAGCTTGTCGGCGATCAGGCTTTCGAGCGGCTGGCGCACTTCGGACGAGACGAGCTTGTCCTTGGTCTGCGACGAGAATTTCGGATCGGGCAGCTTGACCGAAACGATCGCCGTCAGGCCTTCGCGCATATCGTCGCCCGTGAGCTTCACCTTCTCCTTTTTCAACGCGCCCGAGGCCTCGGCATAATGGTTGAGCGTCCGGGTCAGCGCAGAGCGGAAGGCCGCGATATGCGTGCCGCCGTCGCGCTGGGGAATATTGTTGGTGAAGGCGAGAACATTCTCGTGATAGCTGTCATTCCATTCGAGCGCGACATCGATGCCGATATCGTCGCGATTCCCGGTGATCGCGATCGGATCCCCGATGATCGCCTGCTTATGCCGATCGAGATATTGGACGAAGGCCGAGGTGCCGCCCTCGTAATAGAGCTCGACTTCCTTACGGTCGGCATGCCGCGCATCGGCGATGAACAGCCGCACGCCCGAGTTCAGAAAGGCCAGTTCGCGATAGCGGTGCTCGAGCTTTTCGAAATCGAACTCGGTGATCTTGAAGGTTTCGGCGGACGGCATGAAGGTGACCTGAGTGCCCTTCCGGTCGCCCGCGTCGCCGACGATCTCGAGCGGCGCCTCGGCCTCGCCGTTGCGGAAGCGCATCCAGTGTTCCTTGCCGTCGCGCCAGACGCGCAGCTCAAGCCAGTCGCTAAGCGCGTTGACGACCGATACGCCGACGCCGTGCAGGCCGCCGGAGACCTTATAGGCGTTGTCGTCCGACGTATTCTCGAACTTCCCGCCGGCGTGGAGCTGGGTCATGATGACCTCGGCGGCGGACACGCCTTCTTCCTTGTGGATGCCGACCGGTATGCCGCGGCCATTATCCTCGACCGTGACGGAGCCGTCGGCGTTGAGTTGGATCAGGATCCGGTCGCAATGGCCGGCCAGCGCTTCGTCGATCGCATTGTCGGATACTTCGAACACCATATGGTGGAGGCCGGAACCATCGTCGGTGTCGCCGATGTACATGCCGGGACGCTTCCGCACCGCATCGAGGCCCTTGAGGACCTTGATCGAATCGGCGCCGTAATCGCCCTTTTGCGGTGTGCTTTCGCCGGAATCTTCGGGAGTATCAGTCATCTGTCATATATAGGCTTTTTTGGTGCAAAACCCAAGCAAATCGGCCATGTTTCTGGGGATGGGGCCGTGCCTGCAAGTCATTGGATAAAGGAGGATTATCGCCGAAAGCGCAATATAATTGCGCTAAGTCGACAAAGTCGCCACGAGTGCGGCCTATTTTCCGCCCACCCACGGGCCGCGGCGCCCAAAAACACGCCGCAGCTGCCCTTAGCGTATTTCTCCATATCCAACATTGAAAGCGCGTTCGTTTCAGACCGGATGAACCGCACCATCGCGCACCGTATAGCGGGTCGCGGCACCGTCGATCCCATCGAACAAGGCCGGCTCGGTTCCCGTCATCCACACCTGTCCGCCGCCCGCCGCAAGCCGCTCGAACAGCGCGGCGCGGCGGAGCGGATCGAGATGGGCCGCAACCTCGTCGAGCAGGACCAGCGGCCGCCGTCCCGCGCGCGCCGCCACGAGATCGGCATGGGCGAGGACGATAGCGAGCAGCAGCGCCTTCTGCTCACCCGTGGAGCAGCGATCCGCTGTTTGCCTCTTGCCGAGATGGGTGACCGCCATATCGCTTCTGTGCGGGCCCGTGAGCGAGCGTCCGGCGGCGCGGTCCCGGTCCCGTCCGGCCGCCAGCGCGGCGCCGAAATCGTCGACCGGCTGCCAGCCCTCGAGCGTGATGCGGGCTTTCGCGAACGGCCCCTCGGGCTGGACGGCCAGCTGGCCGTTCAGCGCCGCGATCGTCCGGTTCCGCGCGGCCGCCACCGCCCCGCCATGCTCGGCCATCTGCGCTTCGAGCGCCATGCACCATTCGGCATCCAGCGGCGCATCGTCCGCCAGCAAGCGGTTGCGCGCCCGCATCGCCGCCTCATAGCGCGACGCATGATGCGCATGGCCGGGCTCGAGTGCCAGGACGAGCCGGTCGAGAAAGGCGCGGCGGCCGCTCGGCGCGTCTGTGAACAGCCGATCCATCGCGGGGGTTAGCCAGAGGATCGACAGCCATTCGGTGAGCGCCGTCGCCGATGCCGTGGCGCCATTGATGCGGACCTGCCGCCGTTCGGGCGCAGTCGCCAGGGTCCCGATGCCGAGATCGACATCGCCGCCAGGGGCGCCCAGCACCGCGGCGACGGAAAACCCGCCGGGGCCGCCCTGCCGCGCCATTTCGGAGAGTTTCGCCCGCCGGAGCCCACGTCCGGGGGCGAGCAGAGATACCGCTTCGAGAATGTTCGTCTTGCCCGCCCCATTCTCGCCGGTCAGCACGACGAAAGCCGGGCCGGGCGTGATCAGCACCGTATCATAGGATCGGAAATCGGTCAGGCTGAGGCGGCGAATAGTCATCGGCCGCCTCCATGGGGCATCGCGCTAAAGGCTCACACCCGCATCGGCATCAGCACGTAGAGCGCACTGGCCTTGTCGTTCTCGCGGATCAGGGTCGGCGCGGCGGCGTCGGCGAGATGCACTTCGATATCGTCGCCCTGCACCTGGCCGAGAATGTCGAGCAGATAGCGCGCGTTGAAGCCGATCTCGAACCCGTCGGACCCATATTGACCCGCCACCTCTTCCGATGCCGTGCCGTTTTCCGGCGACGTCACCGAGAGCGTGATCTTGTCCGTATCGAGTGCCATCTTCACCGCCCGCGTTTTCTCGGTCGCGATCGTCGCGACGCGATCGACGCCTTCCTCGAAGCTACGCGGATCGATTTTGAGCAGCTTGTCGTTCCCGGTCGGGATGACGCGGTTGTAATCGGGGAAGGTGCCGTCGATCAGCTTCGACGTCATCACCGCGGTGCCGAGCCCGAACCGGATCTTGCTGTCCGACAGCGCCACCGCGACCGTGCCGTCCAGCTCGTCGAGCATCTTCCTGAGCTCGCCGACGCATTTGCGCGGCACGATCACGTCCGGCATGCCCTCGGCCCCGTCCGGGCGCGGCATGGTGAAGCGCGCGAGGCGATGGCCGTCCGTGGCCGCCGCCTTGAGCACAGGCTGATCCTCGTCCGTCACATGGAAGAAAATACCGTTCAGATAATAGCGGGTTTCCTCGGTCGAGATCGCAAACCGGGTCTTGTCGACGATTTCGCGCAGCGCGGCGGCGGGAAGCTCGAAACTGGTCGGCAGATCCCCTTCCGCGATCACCGGGAAATCGTCGCGCGGCAGAGTGGACAGGTTGAACCGCGCGCGCCCCGCATTCACCGCCATCTTGCCCTCGGCCGCCTCGAGCGACACCTGGCTGCCTTCGGGCAGCTTGCGGACGATATCGAACAGGGTATGGGCGGACACCGTCGTCGCGCCGGCCTGCTCGACCTGCGCATCGACGGTCTCGACGATCTGGAGATCGAGATCGGTGGCCATCAGCCGGATGCCGCCGCCCTCGACCGCTTCGAGCAGGACGTTGGACAGAATCGGAATGGTGTTGCGGCGCTCGACCACCGATTGCACATGGCCGAGGCTCTTCAGAAGCACTGCCCGCTCGATCGTCGCTTTCATCGTCATCCCCTGCGCAAGGCATAGTCTGTAATTTGGGAGAAAGGTCCTGCCCTGTCAGCCCCGATATGGCAAGGAAAAGGGGCCGGAGCGCAAGGCCCCGACCCCGATTTTCGCGACTTTCCTGTGGATAGCAGCGGTTAGACGCGCCTAGAAGCGGATGCCGACCCCGGCGACGACCTGATGCCGATCGGTGTTGACGTCGAAATCGTCGAAATTGGTGTTGGTGTCGGCGACATCGACTTCGAGATCGCTATAGTTGGAATAGCGATATTCGACCTTGCCGTAGACATTGCCGCCGAGCAGATATTCGATACCCGCGCCGACGCGGAAACCATCGAGCGAGGCATCGAAATCGTCGGCGAAGCCGGCGCCGTCATCCGCATCCAGACCGAAGCGCGCATTGGTATAGCCGCCCTTGGCGTACAAGAGCGCCTGCGACGCGATCGGCACGCCGACACGGGCACCGACATAGAAATCGCGCTCGGCTTCGAACGATGCACGGCTGCCGGCGCCGAACGCATCGTCGTCGGTTTCGCCGGCGGTGGAGTCCGTCCATTCGCCTTCGATACCCAGCACCGCGCCGCCGACCGAGAAATCATAGCCGATGCCGATGCCGTAGAGAAAACCGTCCAGCCCTTCGCCGCTGCCATCGTCGAAACGGTCCTGCGTGCCGGGCGAGAAATCGCCGTCATTATCGGCGTTGGTGCTGTCATAGCCGCCAAGCGCCTCGAGCCGGAAGCCGGTGAAGGCATCACCGTCGGATTGCGCCATTGCGGGTGTGGAGAGGCCGGCGGCAAGCGCCGTACCGAGGATAAGCGTACGCATTGTGATACTCCTTACACTGTTACACGGCCCCCAAATCATAGGCCTTGGGGGCCAGCGCGCGGGCCTTGCCGAAGCGTTTATGAACCTCGCCTAAACGGCGGAATCCTGTTGCTTTTGACGCTCCGATTGGCGATCAGCCGTGCGATGGATGCGCCCGGTCGTCTCTTTATCGCCCGTCACGGCGAAACCGTCTTCAACGCGGCCGCCCGGCTGCAGGGCGAGCATGCGCATACGCCGCTGACCCGCGCCGGTTTCGAACAGGTCGACGAAATGGGCGCCGTTTTGCGCCATCGCCTTGGCCCCAGGCCCGATCTCGCACTCTGGTCGTCGAGCGCCGGGCGCGCGCTTCAGACGCTGGCGATCATCACCGAACATCTGGGGCTGGACTGGCACGAGGCGCGCCGCGACGACCGGTTGGTGGAAATCGGCATGGGAAGCTGGGGCGGGCGCTATTATGCCGATGTAATCGCCGAACACGGCCCGGTCGTCGATCTGGAGCGCCGGCTGCTCAAACCCGCTCCCGACGGCGAGACCTATGCCGAGATTGCGCGCCGCGTAACGCATTGGCTCGACGAACATGGCCGAACACCCGGCGACAAGCTGGTCATCATGCACGGCATTTCGAGCCGGGTCTTGCGCGGCGTGCTGCGCGGGCTCGATCCGCTGCCCGACTATGGAGCGCCGGTCGCGCCGGGGCTGCCGCAAGGATCCATCGTGATGATCGAAGACGGCGTGGAAACCCTGATCGTCGAGGGAAGCGGGGGAGAGCGGGCATGACCGGACGCTGGCTCGCCCTTCCGCTCGCGATGTCGATGCTGCCGGCGAGCGCCAGCGCCCGGGATTCGCTCGGCATATACAGCGATTGGGCCGCCTTTCGCGATGCCGAGATTCCCCGCTGCTATGCAATCGCCCGGCCCGAGCGGCGGCGCAGCGGCCCCTGGCAAGCCTTCGCGTCGGTCGGAACCTGGCCCGAACGGGCCCGGCGCGGACAGGTACATTTCCGGTTGCGGCGGGAGATGCGCGAAGACAGCACGCCGATCCTCACCATCGGCGCGCGCCGCTTCGAACTGGTCGGCCGCGGCCCCGATGCCTGGGCGGAATCGAGCCGGGACGACGCGGCGATCGTCGCCGCGATGCGCAACGGCGCGACGATGCGGATCGAAGCCCGGTCCCGCGGCGGCCGCTTCGCCGACAGTTATGATCTGAGCGGCGCGGCCAGCGCGATCGACGCGGCGGCGCTGGGATGCGCGGAAAACTGATCGTCTGAATTCTGTGACGCGGGACCGCCACGCGCCCGCATCTTATCGATGGAATCCGACTGACAGAGCCGAATTCCGGCTTGCACATTTTTTCGAGTATCGCACCCTAGCTGCGCGAGCGTTCCGATCGCCGGTTATTGCTCGCAACCTCGGCCTCTTCGCGATCTTCGCGGCGGACCAGCGCGGCACCCGGCTGCACTTCCAGCAGATTGGCCAGCGTTGCGCGGAACCGGCGCAACTCTTCGCCGGTGATCCGGGCCTGGCGGGTGAAGCTGACCGAGCGCGGGTCGACCTTCCGGCCGTTGCGGATGAGTTCGTAATGGAGATGCGGGCCGGTCGACATACCGGTCGAGCCGACATAGCCGATAATCTGGCCCCGGCTGACCCGCGAACCGTTAGACGCGACGATCCGGCTCATATGCCCATAAGCCGTCTGGATGCCGCTGCCATGGTTGATACGCACATAATTGCCATAGCCGCCGCGGCGCCCCGAATAGTTGACAGTGCCGGACGACGCGGCGCGGATCGGCGTGCCCGTCGGCGCCGCGATATCGATACCCGTATGCATGCGCCGGTAGCCGAGGACCGGATGGCGACGCATGCCAAAACCCGAACTCAACCGTCCGTTGACCGGCATCAGCATCTGCCCGGTCTGTTGCCCGACGCCCGATGCTTCGAACCATTGATCGTCGCCGCCGACCGACCAGCGCAACAGCTGGGTCTCGCGTTCGCCGCGCTCGATGCCGGCATAGATTAATCGTCCGACCTCGGTCTCGCCGGTTTCCGCACGGCGATGCTCGACGATCAGATCGAAGGTCGCATCGGCGCCGATATCGCGGTTGACCGACATGCGGGTGCCGATCGCCCGCAGATATTCCTGAATCGCGGCGGGCGGCGCGCCGGCGGCGCGCGCCGAGCGATACAGGCTGGAACCGACCCGGCCGCGGATGCGCAGCGGGGTATCGTCCACGGTAATGGCGATCTCGTTGAGGCGCAACGCCCCGTCGACGCGCGCCACTTCGAGCTTGAGATCGAACCGCGCGCGGAAGGCAATTTCGTCGACCGGACGCGGCACGGCGCGATTCGAACGGCGGCCGAGCACGATGTTCATCACGGTGCCCGGACGAATATCCTCCATCGGCACGGCATCCGCTATCATCGTCGCGAGTTCGGCGGCTTCGTTCGGCGCGATACCGGCACGTTGCAGCACCCGGGTCAGGCCGTCGCCGCGGCCGAGCGTTGCCGTCAGTTCGATCCGCGGCCGTTCGGGGGTTCCCGCCAGAGGCTCGACGGCATCGGTGGCGGCCATGCGCCGGCCCGTATCGCCGCCAAATGCGAGCGGTGTGATCGCCTGGGCCCGGGCTTCGTCCCATTCGGCCGCGTCCATCGGCTCGGCAATCGTCGGAATGGCTTCGACGCTCGGCGCCAGCAGAAAGGTCGTCCCGCACAGCACGGCGCAGGTGATGGCGCCGCGCCACCAGGTCTTGCTGCCGACCTGCGCGCCGAGATCGACCACGAGATCGAGATCGCGCCACCGGCGCGCCGGGATTTTCGAGCGAAGCGCTTCGCCGAAACCGCGGCCGTCGTCAGCAACCGGACGCGAAACGGCGGAATCGAAGGATAGCGCCGCGGTGCCGCTTCCCTGTCCGCCTTCAAATTCGTTGCGCTGATACAAGAGCGACCCCGCTGATGGACTGATTTCACCCGGGCGCATCGGGTGCATCTCCGGTGCCGACCGTTGTGGTTAAAAAGCGTTAAAGTCAAATTAAGGTGAGACGGGGCGAATCTCCGATGCGGCGAGCCGTGAGACAGGCCGGACGGGCTGAATAGTGAGGCTTTTCAAGCGTTCGCGCCTTGCGTCGCGCCGCCCGATCCCCAATGTTGCCGGGTATGAGCAATTTTGCCCGCGCGCCGCTTGCCGCCGTGCTCGGTCCGACCAACACCGGCAAGACCCATCTCGCGATAGACCGGATGATGGGTCATGCGAGCGGCATGATCGGTTTTCCGCTGCGCCTGCTCGCGCGGGAAGTCTATGACCGGGTGGTCGCCGCGAAAGGCCCGGACAGTGTCGCGCTGATTACCGGCGAGGAGAAGATCCTCCCTGAAAAGGCACGTTGGTTCCTGTGCACGGCGGAATCCATGCCGCGCGACCGCGACACCGCCTTCGTCGCGCTGGACGAAGCGCAACTCGCCGCCGACCCCGAGCGCGGCCATGTCTTCACCGACCGGTTGCTCCATATGCGCGGACGCGAGGAGACGATGATCCTCGGCTCGGACAGCCTCCGGCCGATGCTGAATGCGATCGTACCCGATGCCGAAGTGATTTCGCGGCCGCGCTTCTCGACGCTCTCCTACGCCGGACCGAAAAAACTCTCCCGCCTACCGCCGCGATCCGCGATCGTCGCGTTCAGCGCCGAGGAAGTCTATGCGGTCGCCGAGGCGCTGCGCCGGTTGCGGGGCGGCGCCGCCGTCGTGATGGGGGCCCTCTCTCCGCGCACCCGCAACGCGCAGGTCGCGATGTTTCAGGCCGGCGAAGTCGATTATCTCGTGGCGACCGACGCGATCGGCATGGGGCTCAATATGGACGTCCACCATGTCGCCTTCGCGTCGTTGCGCAAGTTCGATGGACGACGGCGCAGGCGTCTTTTCATTCACGAGATGGCGCAGATCGCCGGGCGCGCCGGACGACATCAGCGGGACGGCACGTTCGGCACGCTAGGGCTGGAAGGCGCGGACCATGCCAGCTTCACCGAAGAGGAAGTCGAACGGATCGAAGCGCATGAATTTCCCTGGCTGCGCCAGCTCTACTGGCGCGACGGCGAACCGCGCTTCGATACGCTCGATATGCTGATCGCGGATCTTGAGGAGAGCCCGCAAGAAGAGGTGCTGCGCGCGATGCCGGAAACGATCGATCTCGCCGTGCTGAAGACGCTCGCCGAGGAAGGCTGGATCCGCGAGCGGACCACCGGTCCGGCGATGGTCGGACGGCTCTGGGCCGCCTGCGGCCTGCCCGATTTCCGCAAAACGGGCGTGGACGGCCATGCCCGGCTCGTCGGACGGCTGTTCCGGCACCTTTCGGAAGGGGACGGCCATATACCCGCGTCCGTCTTCGCCCAGGAGGTCAGCGCGCTCGAAAACCTGGCCGGCGATGTCGAGACGCTGGCGGGACGGCTCGCGGCGATCCGCATCTGGGCCTATGTCGCGCATCGGGCCGACTGGCTCGCCGATCCCGCCAAGGGCGCGGAGCGAGCCGCCACTATCGAGCAGCGCCTGTCCGACGCGCTGCATGACAGCCTGACCCAGCGCTTCGTCGACCGGCGCACGACCGTGTTGATGCGCGATCTCGGTGCGAAGGGCGAGGAGGCGCTGCCCGTACAGGTCGACGCAGACGGCATCGTCACCGTGGACGACGAGCCGATCGGAACGATCTCCGGCTTCCGCTTCACGGTCGATGCCGGAACCAACCATGCCGACACCAAACGGCTGCTCGCTGCGGCCGAACGGCGACTGGGCGGGGAATGGGCCGAACGGACCGCCGCCTTGGTCGCCGATAGCGATGAGAGTTTCGCGCTCGTCACCGAGACCGGGCACCCGGTCGGCATCGACTGGCGCGGTGAAACGATCGCGCAACTCACCGCCGGCAAGACGGTGCTGGCACCCGATATCGCGCTCGACGGGAATCTCCGCGCGTTGACCGCCGATCAGCAGACGCGGATTTCGGCCCGGCTGCAGAGCTGGCTTGCACGCGCGCTGGGCCAGAGTCTTGGTCCGCTGCGCATGATCGAAACGGCGCTCGGCGCCGAAGGAACCGCGCCGCAGATTCGCGCCGTGCTGGCACCGCTGGTCGAGGCCGGCGGCATCCTGCCGCGCAAGGCGGCGCTCGGTCCGTTGGGCGCCCTCGACAAGGCGCAGCGCTATCGACTCGGCCGGCTCGGGCTGACGATCGGCGCACTCGACATCTATCACGCCAAATTGCTGAAGCCCGATGCCATGCGCTGGCGGCTGGCGCTGGCCGCGATATTCGAGGGCCGCGCAATGCCCGCACTGCCGCAGGCCGGCGCGACATTGCTGCCCGAACCGAAAGGCGCAACGCTTGCCGCATGGCGCGCGGCGGGATTTCGCGGCTTTGCCGGACAGATGCTCCGGATCGACATGGCCGAGCGCGTCGCGCGCGCGGCGCATGACGCGCGCGACGGCAAGAAGCCCTTCGCGCCCGATCCCGCGCTCGCCACGTCGCTGGGCCTCAGCGATGCAGCGCTCGCAAGGCTGATGCAAGCGCTCGGCTTTCAGCCGGCCGAGGGCGATGCAGAGCCAGCGCAATGGGTGTGGCGCGGCCGACGCGCGCCGAGGAAGAAGCGCGCCAGGCCGACACCGGGAAACGCCTTTGCCAAGCTCGCCGAGCTCGATCTGGGCGGGAGCGGAGGCGGATGACGGACGCGGGCCTGCGGATCGACAAATTTCTCTGGTTCGCGCGGCTCGCCCGCACCCGGAACCTCGCTCGGAAGATCGCCGAGAAGGGCCATATTCGCTGCGAGGGCCGGCGGATCGACCGGGCCCATGCCCAGGTGCGCGTCGGCGACATATTGAGCGTGCCGATGCCCAATGGCGTGCGCGTGTTGCGGATCGAAAGCCTGCCCGAGCGCCGCGTTTCGCCGAAGCTGGTAGCGGAGATTTATCGGTCCATAGAAAGCATGGATAGCGGAAAGCGTTGACGCGGACGTCATCTCATGGCTAGCAGATTTCAGCGCACCAGCGAGGAGAGCCGCGCCAATGACCTATGTCGTCACCGACGCCTGCATCAAGTGCAAATATATGGATTGCGTCGAAGTGTGTCCGGTGGACTGCTTCTACGAGGGCGAGAATATGCTCGTCATCCATCCGGCCGAGTGCATCGATTGCGGCGTGTGCGAACCGGAATGTCCGGCCGAGGCGATCCTGCCCGATACCGAATCCGGCCAGGAAAAATGGCTCGAGCTCAACGCGAAATTCGCCGACGAATGGCCGAACATCACGCAGAGCCGCGACGCGCCGGCCGATGCCGACGAGCATAAGGGCGAAGAGGGCAAGTACGAGAAATATTTCTCGCCCGAACCCGGCGAGGGGGATTGAGGCGCGGCCCGGCGGCAACGACGGCACCGTCCCCAAGCGATTTCATGCGCTAGGTTTGCTGACGCGTATTTTTGTTGGATTTCGGCTTCGCTAGGCGCGGCATCTTGTTTGTCAGAACGTTGCTAGCGCAACGTCGCCGCACCGGATTTGTTTGTCAAAATCCTGCTGTCGCAGGATCGCGGCACCAGCCCGCTCCCCCTCCCGACCTCCCACGAGTGTATCCTGATTGGGAGGTCGGGAGGGGGAGCGGGCTGGTGCGGCGACATTGCGACAGCAATGTTCTGACAATCAGAATCCGCCACGCCATAAATC
>JBCDDN010000051.1:0-26391 GCA_039180285.1 Pseudomonadota bacterium
CACGATCCGACCCAGTTGAACCGGCAGGGCAACGATGTCGGCACCCAGTATCGCTCGGCGATCTTTCCGCATTCCGAAGAGCAGGAACGCCAGGCACGCGAGGCCATCGAACAGGCGGCCGGCGATTGGGACGATCCGATCGTCACCACGATCGAGCCGCTCGGCGATTGGTACAAGGCCGAGGATTATCATCAGGACTATTTCGAGCGCGAAGGCAGCCGCAATCCCTATTGCATGGCTGTCGTCGCGCCCAAGCTGCAGAAATTCCGCAAAAGCTATCAGCAGCGGTTGAAAGCCAACGCCTAACGTGTTGCGGCGGCGCGGCGCAACCGATCGTTGATCGCCAAGCCGAGGCCTTGCTCCGGAATGGGCGCGACGGCGATTCGCTCGGCATCGGCCGCATCGGCCTCGTGAAGCCGTTCGAACAGCGTAGCCGCCGCCTCGACGAGATCGCCCGATCCGCTGAGTGTCGCATGGCCGGGGATATTCCCGAAACCGATCAGCCATTCGCCGGGTTCGGCCTCCATCGCATCGAGCCGCACGGCTTTGGAGGGCGCATAATGGCTGGTCAGCTGGCCGGGCGCTTCGATCGTCGTGGATGACCCGTCGTCGACGCGGAGGCCCGCCACGGCTTCGATCTCGATGCTCCCGACCGGTCCGGGTCGCAAAAGGCGAACGGTTTCGGAACCCGGTGCGACTATCGTCGATTCCAGACCATGCCCCGTCGCACCGGCGTCGACGATCAGGCCGATCTTGCCATTCAGGCTGGCGCGCACATGGGCTGCACGGGTCGGGCTGATCCGGCCGCTGGCGTTTGCCGACGGAGCCGCGAGCGGGCGGCCGCACGCCGCCAGCAACGCCCGCATCGCCGGATGGGCGGGGACCCGGATGGCTATCGTGTCCAGGCCCGCGGTAACGATGCCGGCAACCGGACTGTCGGCCCGGTGTGGAAGGATGAGCGTCAACGGCCCCGGCCAGTATTCGGCCGCGAGTTTTTCGGCGGGTTCGTTGAAATCGGCGATTCGCCTCGCCGCGCCGAGATCCGAGACATGGACGATGAGCGGGTTGAAGGACGGGCGGCCCTTGGCGGCGTAGATGCGGGCGACGGCTTCTCCATCGGTCGCGTCCGCCGCCAATCCATAAACCGTTTCCGTCGGCGCGGCGACGCATTCGCCGACCGCGATCCGCTGTGCGGCATCGGCGATCGTCGCATCGTCGAACGGCTTGACGATCGTCGCGTGGGCAGGATTTGGCGTCGGCATCGGGCCGGGCTATAGGCCGCGCAGATTCTCCGCAAGACCAGGACTGCACCATGAGCTTTACGCCGCCCGTCACCGAACAGCGCTTCGTACTCGAGCATATCGCCGGAGTTTCCCAATTGGCGGAAAGCGAACGATTTGCCGATGCGTCCGGCGATATGGTCGATGCGATCCTCGAAGGTGCAGGCCAGCTCGCCGCTGGCGAATGGGCGCCGCTCAACCGGCTCGGTGATATGGAAGGCGCCAAGCTGACCGATAGCGGCGTGATCATGCCCGAAGGGTATCGCGATGCTTATACGGCCTATGTCGAGGGCGGTTGGGGCACAATCGCCGCGCCCGTCGATTTCGGCGGGCAGGGGATGCCGTTCAGTCTCGCGGCGGCGACGCTCGAATCGCTGGGATCGGCCAATATGGCGTTCAGCCTGTGCCCGATGCTGAGTGTCGGGGCGATCGAGGCGCTGACCCATCATGGCAGCGCGGAGCAGCAAGCGGCTTACCTGCCCAAGCTCTCGACCGGCGAATGGACGGGCACGATGAACCTGACCGAACCGCAGGCGGGTTCGGATGTCGGCGCGCTCAAGACCAAGGCGGAACCCGCGGATGACGGCAGCTGGCGGATAAAGGGCCAGAAAATCTACATCACGTTCGGCGAGCATGATCTGGCGGACAATATCATCCATCTGGTCCTCGCCCGCACGCCGGGCGCGCCCGAGGGGACCAAGGGCATCTCGCTGTTTCTCGTGCCGCGCTATCGGCTCGACGAAACCGGGGCGCCGGGCGACGAGAACGATGTGCGCTGCGTATCGATCGAGCACAAGCTCGGCATCCATGCCTCGCCGACTTGCGTAATGTCTTACGGCGACAATGACGATTGCCATGGCTGGCTGATCGGTCCGGAAAATGGCGGGATGCGGGCGATGTTCACGATGATGAACAATGCGCGTCTCAATGTCGGGTTGCAGGGCGTGCAGATCGGCGAACGCGCGACCCAGCATGCCGTGAATTTTGCGCGCGAGCGCATCCAGTCGGCCCGGGCCGGTGCAGCGTCGCGCGATCCGGTGGCCATCGTCGGGCATCCGGATGTCCGGCGCATGCTGATGCGGATGAAGTCTTCGACCATGGCGGTGCGGGCGCTGGTCTACTACGCCGCCGGTCAGGTGGATGCGGCGACGCTGGGCGACGAGGATGCGAAGGCGCGATCCGAAGTGCTGACGCCGCTCGCCAAGGCCTATGGCACGGATATCGGCTGCGAGGTCGCGAGCCTCGGTGTGCAGGTGCATGGCGGCATGGGATTTGTCGAGGAAACCGGCGCCGCGCAATATTATCGCGATGCGCGGATTGCGCCGATTTATGAAGGTACGAACGGCATCCAGGCGGCCGATCTGGTCGGCCGGAAGCTGCACATGGGCGGCGGAAGCGCCATGGCGTCCTTGCTGACGGATATTGCCGACGGCGCGGATGGCGAGCAGGGGCTGGCGGATTTGGCCGCCGATTGCGAGGCCGTCGTCAATTGGCTCTCTTCGGGCGATGCGAGCGTCGACGACCAGCTGGCCGCCAGCTATCCGTTTCTCACGATGCTGTCCGTGGCGACCAGCGGCTGGCTGATGGCACGCCAGCTCCGCATCGCGCAGGCGCAACTCGATACCGGCGAAGGCGACGGCGAGTTTCTAAAAATGAAAGTGGCGGCGGCACGTTTCTATCTCGATCAGATCGTACCGGAGGCGAGCGGATTGAAAGCGGCGGCGATGGCGAAAGCCGATATCCTCTATTCGATCGCGGATGAAACGTTCGCCGCGTAGCGAACAACGGCCCTAAGCGGTTTCGCGGTCGAGCAATTCGACCGTGTCGAGACCCAGCCGTTCGATGTGCCGAACGATCTTCGGCCATTCGTCCTTCAGGAATATATCGCGTTCGCGCGTCTTGAGCTTTTCCGATGCACCATTGGCGACGAACATACCGACCCCGCGGCGAACGACGACGATCCCGTCGTCCTGAAACGTCTGATATGCCTTTGCGACGGTCAGCGGGTTGGCGCCTTCTTCAGCCGCGAAAGCGCGGACCGACGGCAAGGGGTCGCCGTCACCGTAGCGGCCATCGAGAATCGCTGCGGCGATCTTCTCGCGAAGTTTGAGATAGACGGGCTGTTCTGCTTTCGACATCGCGATATAGTGTAGTAAAACACTGCGTCGCGTCAAGGGTTGTGGGCAATTAAATTCGATCAGAGGCTATTCAGGAGACCAATGGTTGATCACGGCGTCATGGTCGGGGCGGGGGCGTTCCTTGAGTTCCGCACCCGCCGTGCCGAGAAAGATGAAGCCGGCGATCTTTTCGGGCGCCGCGCCGAACGCATCCCGCACGGCATTGGAATAGGCGGCCCATCCTGTCAGCCAGCCACCGATGTAACCGTGCGCATGCGCCGCGGCGAGCAGATTGAAACAGGCGGCGCCCGTCGACAATTGCTGCTCCCAAAGCGGGATCTTGCTGCTTTCGCACGGGCTGTGCAGCGCGACGATTAGCGTGGGTGCTTGGTGCGCGAACTGGTCGATCGCCTCGATTTCGAGCCTGCCGGGCTGTTCGCGGTCGATCCGATATGCAGCGTGCAGCATCTCGGCCAATTCCTGTCGCTGGTCTTTGCGGACGATCACGAACCGCCATGGCGCCAGCTTGCCATGATCCGGCGTGCGCGAGGCGATCCGCAGGATCTGCTGCAATTCAGCCTGTTCCGGACCGGGCTCGATCATATCTCTCGGGCGGCCGGACCGGCGCGTCGCGAGGAAATCGAGCGGCGAGGAGAGAGAGTTGAACATGCCTGTCGTTCCTAGGTCGTAAACTCACAAACGGGGCGTTCGTGGCGTCCAAATGGCGAACAGATCGGGCCGAAAGACGCGCCGCGAAGGCTGACTGCCTTTGCAAGTGTCTTTCGGTTCGAGATGGAAGCCATTTGGACGTCCCTGCGGGATTTGACCGAAATGACCCATCGCGGCGTCGAAAAGTCTTGAAATATTGACATATTCCTGCGCCTCTCCTTCTTGCACTGGGCCATTTCGCCTCAAACCTCGAACGCCCCGTTTGTGAGTTTACGACCTAGCATCCGCCGCTAATTCTGCCAGCCCCTTCACAGGGGGGATTTCGGCGCTAGTCTGCGCCGCCATAAATGCCGGGACGGAGATTCCGGCTATAACAATTTGAGGGAGCCGCAAAACATGGCAAGTGCGTACGCCGAAAGCGGGGATGCCAAGGGAACGTTTCTCGGACATCCAAAAGGTCTTTTCGTTCTATTTTTCGCAGAGATGTGGGAGCGCTTTTCCTATTACGGGATGCGCGCACTCCTGATCTTCTATCTCGTCCAGCACTGGATGTTCTCGGACAGCGAGGCGTCGATAATCTACGGCGCCTATACGGCGCTCGTCTACATCGCTCCGGTGGTCGGCGGCTATCTGGCCGATCGTTATCTTGGCCAGCGAAAGGCCGTACTGTTCGGCGCGATTTTGCTAACCCTCGGACATTTCTTCATGGCTTTCGAGGGCGATGGCGGTCAGGACAGTGTCGTCATCAATATCTTCTGGCTCGCGCTGGCGTTGATCATCGTCGGTTCGGGCTTCCTCAAGGCCAATATCTCGGTGATGGTCGGGCAACTCTATCCGCGCACCGATGTTCGCCGAGACCCGGCCTATACGATCTTCTACATGGGCATCAATCTCGGCGCCGCAGCCGGTTCGCTGCTTTGTGGCTATTTGGGCATGCATCCCGATTATGGCTGGAGCTATGGCTTCGGCGCCGCTGGCATCGGTATGCTGCTCGGCCTTGTCGTTTTCGTATGGGGCAAGCCGCTGCTCGTTGGCCGTGGTGAACCGAAGGATCCCGAAAAACTGAAAGGCGGGCGGGAGTTCGGCATTTACGGCGCCGGCCTTGCAATGGTGGCATTGTGCTGGCTTGCCATTCAGTATCAGGATCTCGTCGGCTGGGTACTCGCGATTTTCGGCCTTGGCCTCGTCGCCTATGTTGTCTCGATCGCGGTCACGAAATTGCATCCGCATGACCGGGATCGTATCTTTGCGGCGCTCTTCCTGATCTTCGTGTCCATCGTGTTCTGGGCGCTGTTCGAGCAGGCAGGGTCCAGCCTCAACCTGTTTACGGATCGGCATGTCGATCGATCGATTTTGGGTTGGGAGCCGACCGCTGCGATGTTCCAGTCGCTCAACGCGATCTATATCGTGGCGCTCGCCCCGATTTTCGCAGGGCTGTGGCTGTGGCTCGGACGGCGGGGCTGGGAGCCCTCGACGCCGATGAAATTCGGTCTCGGCGTCGTCCAGGTCGGCCTTGGCTTCCTCGTCCTCGTCTGGGGCGCCCAGGCCGTCGGTCTCGGTGTACCGACGCCGGTGATTCTGATCTTCCTGATCTACCTCTTGCATACGACGGGTGAGCTCTGTCTCTCCCCGGTCGGCCTGAGCGCGATGAACCGGCTCAGTCCCGGCCACATGGCCAGTCTCATCATGGGGACCTGGTTCTTCGCCTCGGCGACCGGCAATTTCGCGGCCGGTTTGATCGCTGCGGCTACAGGGGGCGAGGGTGTCGGCGAGGAAGCCGGCCGGGAAGTCGTTCTGGGCGTTTATGAGACGGTCGGCCTCTATGCGGTCGGCATCGGCGTTGGAGTCATGCTCATTGCGCCTCTCATCAAGAAGCTCATGCATCTCGATACGCTCGAGGATGACAGCATCGACGACGACATGCTCGGCCAGTCCGAACTTGGCGGCCCGGATGCGGCCGGCATCAATACGACGGGAGAAGTGCGGACGTGAGGAAGCCGGCGTTCCTGCTGGCGGCAACGCTGGCGCTGTTCGGGTGTACTACCACCGGCAGTGAAAGCGCGAGCAGCGCGAGCGCCTCGCAGGAACGCGAAACGGCGACGGCTTTCGATCCCGATCCTTTCCCGTCCACCTATCGACCCTATCCCGGCCGCCCGACCGTCATCCGGGGCGCGACGATCTATGACGGCGAGGGCGGTCAGATCGATAATGGCATGGTCTATTTCGCCGAGGGCCGCGTGCAGGCGATCGGTCAATCCCTGGACTTTCCGGACGGTGCGACGGTGATCGACGGCAGCGGGCTGTGGGTGACGCCGGGTATCATCGACATCCACAGCCACCTCGGCAATTATCCGAGCCCGAGCGTCGCTGCCCATCAGGACGGCAACGAAATCACCGGCAATAACACCGCCAATGTCTGGACAGAGCACAGCGTCTGGCCCCAGGATCCGGGTTTCAGCCGTGCGCTCGCCAATGGCGGTGTGACGACGCTCAATATTCTGCCGGGTTCCGCGAACCTGTTCGGCGGTCGTTCCGTCACGCTCCGCAATGTCCCTTCGCGCACCATGCAGGGCATGAAATTTCCGGGCGCGCCCTATGGCCTGAAAATGGCGTGCGGCGAAAATCCGAAGCGCGTCTATGGCAGCCGCAACCGGACGCCAGCCAGCCGCATGGCCAATGTCGCGGTGGCGCGCCAAGCCTGGATCGATGCGCAGCGCTATCAATATCAATGGGAAAATTATCGTGAGAATGGCGGTTCCCGTCCGGCGCGCAATCTGCGGCACGAGACGCTCGCTGGCGTGATGAACGGCGATATTCTGGTCCACAATCATTGCTATCGCGCCGACGAGATGGCGATCATGATCGATATGGCCCATGAATTCGGGTACAGGATCTCAACCTTCCATCATGCAGTCGAGGCATACAAAATCCCAGATCTGCTGCGCGATCATGGCATCTGTGCGGCGATGTGGGCCGATTGGTGGGGCTTCAAGATGGAAGCCTATGACACGGTCTTCGAGAATATCCCGATGGTCCATAATGGCGGGGCCTGTGCGATCGTCCATTCTGACGACGAGAATCAGATACAGCGATTGAATCAGGAGGCGGCCAAGGCGCTGGCCGATGGCCGGCGGGCGGGGATCGAGATTAGCGATGCCGAAGCCTGGCAATGGCTGACGATCAACCCGGCGCACGCTCTCGGCATTGCCGACGAGACAGGCAGTCTCGTGCCCGGCAAGCGCGCCGATATCGTTCTGTGGAACGGTGATCCGTTCAGCGTTTATACCCGGCCGCAAATGGTGTGGATCGACGGGGCGTTGCTGTATGACATGAACGATCCCGGGCTCCGGCCCGTTGCCGATTTCGAGCTTGGGCAGCCCAGCGAGGGGAGCGTACGATGAAACGGCTTTTTGCCTTTTGCGTTATGCTTTTGCTTGCGGTTCCAGCCAGCGCGCAGACCCTGGCCATCACGGGCGGCACCGTGGTTGTCGGCGATGGTTCCGATCCGATACCCGGCGGTACGGTGGTCGTGCGCAATGGCCGCGTCGTTGCGGCTGGTGCGGGCGTTTCGGTACCGACTGGAGCGCAGGTTGTGGATGCGACGGGGCAATGGGTTACGCCCGGGATCGTCGGTGGCTTTACGCGCCTCGGTCTCGTCGAGGTGTCCGCAGTCAGTTCGACGAACGATACGGCTGCCGCCACGTCGGATTTCAGCGCCGGTCTCGATGTCGCGCCGGCCATCAATCCGCTGTCCGCGGCAATCGCCACCAATCGCACCGGCGGTGTGACGCGTGCGGTCGTCGCACCCGGCACCAGCAATGCGATTTTCGGCGGGCAGGGCGCGATCATCGATCTCGGCGCGGACATGGATACGGTCATGCGGCCGCGCGCATTCCAGTTCGTCGAGCTCGGCGAACGCGGTGCGGCGCGCGCCGGGGGCAGCCGAACCGCCAGCCATGCGGCATTCCGCAATGCGCTGGATCAGGCGCAACGCTATGCGAACAACCCGGCCACTTATGGCGGGCAATCGAGCGATGCGCTGCTGAACCGCGTCGATGCCGCCGCTCTCGTGCCGGTGGTGCGGGGACAGGTGCCGCTCATCGCCCATGTCGAGCAGGCGCGCGATATTCTGAATGTCCTCGCGTTGCGCGAGGATTATCCCCGGCTCAACTTGATTCTGGTTGGGGTCAGCGAGGGCTGGACGGTTGCGCCGCAGATCGCGGCGGCCGGGGTGCCAGTGATCGCGTCGGCGCTCAACGATCTCCCCGCACAGTTCGAGCAGCTGGCTGCCACACAGTCCAATATCGGCCGCATGCGGGATGCGGGCGTTCAGGTGGCGATCGGCATGATTGACGATAATGACGCGCATCAGATCCGCTATTCGACCCAATATGCGGGCAATCTGGTGGCCTTGAACAATGTTCCGGGTGCGACGGGTCTGAGTTGGGGTGAGGCTTTCGCAGCGATCAGTTCCTGGCCGGCCGAGATTATGGGGCTCGGTAGCGAGATCGGTTCGCTGCGCCCCGGTCGTCGCGCCGATATCGTGCTCTGGGACGGCGATCCGCTCGAGCTGACTTCCAATGTCGACCTCATGCTGATCGATGGAATCCAGCAGCCTTTGATCTCACGCCAGACGCGGCTTCGCGATCGCTACCTGTCCATAGACGAGCAACAATTGCCCCAGGCTTACGAATGGTAGAAGCGCGATGACCTCACTGACCCAATTGATGGTGGCGACCGCAATTTTCGTCGGCTTCCATTTCCTGTTGTCACACCCGTTGCGCGCGTCGCTGGTCCGGCGCTTCGGCGAAACCGTCTTTCAGGGCCTCTATTCGCTGATAGCGGCGGCCAGTCTCGGCTGGATGATCTGGGCGGCGCGGTCGGTACCGCCGCTACCGCCTCACTGGATCGCTCCGCCATGGTTTTTCGATTGGGGCGCGCCGATCCTGATGCTCATATCGATGATCCTGCTTGCGGGATCCTTTCTCGGCAATCCGGCCTTTCCCGATCCCACCAAAACGGCTCGGCCGATCCGGCCCGTGACCGGCGTTTTCGCGATCACCCGTCATCCGATGAATTGGGCGTTCATCATCTGGGCGCTGACGCACATTGCGCTGAGCGGCGGACCGGTGAATCTCGTCATAGCGTCCGGCATCCTCGTTCTCACCTTTTTCGGCTCGATAGGGTAGGACAAGAAGAAAGAGCGCCTGATGGGCGATGCGTGGCGAGGCTGGGAGGAGAGGACATCCTTCCTTCCATTCGGTGCGATCGCCGATGGTCGGGTACCGCTCCGTGCGGCCTGGCCAGGCGTTGTTCCGCTCGTCTTCGGCCTGTTGCTCTGGTTCGGCGCCAGCTGGCTGCACACGATGTCGGTCGCGCCGATCGCCTGGCTCGGCTAGATACGCACCATTTTCATCATCGGCTCGTGATATCTGGGGCCGGCAGTCTCGCCCGCCGGTGCCGCCTCATCCAGCTTCGTCAGATCGTCTTCGCCTAGCACGACATCGACGGCGGCCATCGAATCCTCCAGAGTTACGCGCCGTTTCGAACCCGGGATTGGCACGATGTCATCGCCCTGATGCAACAGCCAGGCGAGCGCGATCTGCGCCGGCGAAACGCCATGGGCATCGCCGATAGTTTTGACGACATCGACGATTTCCATATTTTTCGCGAAATTCTCTTCGCTATAGCGGGGATCGTTGCGCCGATAATCGCCTTCGGGCAGATCCTCGCGCGATGTCACCTGCCCGGTTAGGAAACCTCGTCCCAGCGGCGAATAGGGCACGAAACCGATGTCCAGTTCGCGGCAGAGCGGCAATATTTCCGCTTCGATATCGCGTTCCCAGAGCGAGTATTCCGATTGCAGTGCTGCGATCGGGTGCGTGGCCACGGCCTTGCGAATGGTATCCAGTCCAGCTTCGGACAAGCCGAGATAGCGGACCTTGCCCTCGTCCACGAGACGCGCCATCGCACCGACCGTTTCCTCGATCGGAACGTCCGGGTCGACGCGATGCTGATAATAGAGGTCAATCGTGTCGATCCCGAGCCGCTGCAGAGATCCTTCGCAGGCCTTGCGGACATTCTCCGGCGAACTGTCAACGCCGCGAAAGCCGCTCTCGTCGAATGCGAAACCGAATTTCGTCGCGATCACCAGCCCGTCCCGCTTGTTCTTGACGGCGCGGCCGAGCAGTTCCTCGTTGCGGTGCGGGCCGTACACTTCGGCGGTATCGAAAAACGTTACGCCCATGTCGATCGCGCGGTGAACGGTGGCGATCGACTCGGTCTCGTCGGCCATGCCGTACATGCCCTTGCCGATACCGGCCATCGGCATGCAGCCCAGGCCGAGGGCCGATACGGTGAGGTCTTTTCCAAGCGTGCGGGTCTTCATCGGGCGGGCTCCTCTTCGGTCAGGCGATGGCGGTTCAGATAGTCGGCGATCTCACGTTTGATCTCCGGTCCGAAGATATAGATGGCGATTACATTGGGAATTGCCATGAGGAAAAAGGCACTGTCGACAAGATCGAAGACGGCCTGCACCGGCAGGATCGATCCGATGGGCAGCATCAGCACGTAAAGGATCTTGTATGTCATGGTCCGGATTGGGCCTTCGCCCACAAGATATCCCCAAGCTTGCAAACCGTAAAATCCCCAGGCGCACAGCGTGGAATAGGCGAAAAGGAACACGGCAATCGCCAGCAGGACCGGGAACCAACTCGAAATTTGCCCGAAAGCGGCGGATGTAATCGAGATATCGTCCAGCCCGCTCTGATAGGTTCCGGCGAGTACGATCGCGATGGCGCCCAGCGAACAGACTATCACCGTGTCGATAAAGGGTTCGAGCAGCGCGACCAGCCCTTCGGACGCCGGGTCATGGGTACGGGCCTGGGCATGGGCGATCACCGCCGAACCGACGCCGGCCTCGCTCGAATAGACGGCGCGCTGCATGCCGACGACGAACGCCCCGAGCACGCCGCCCGCGGCCGCTTCGCCGCTAAAGGCATCGCCGACGATGATCGCGATGGCGTTCGGCAATTCGCCGAAATTCATGAAGATGATCGCGAACACGCCGATCAGATAGATCGCCGCCATGCCCGGAACCAGGATCGACGTTACCCGTGCCAGCCAACGCACGCCGCCGACGACGACAAGGCCGACCAAGACGGCCAGGATCGCGCCATAGCCGGCGCCGCTGGTAAAACCGGTAACGTTTTCGACTTGGGCGAAGCTTTGATTGACCTGCACAAGGGGGATGGCGCCGCCAAGCGCGAAGAAAGCGTAAATCCCGCCTAGCACCAGCCCGACCTTTGGCCAGCCGCGCGCGGCAAGACCGTTTTTCAGCGAGTACATGGGACCGCCGCGGATCGTGCCGTCGCTGTTCACCACGCGATATTTGTGACCCAGCGTGACCTCCACGCATTTGAGCGTCATCGCGAAAAAGCCGATGATGAACATCCAGAAAGCCGCGCCCGGTCCCCCAGTCGCGATTGCTACGGCAACACCTGCGATATTGCCGAGGCCGACTGTGCCGGAAAGCGCCGTCGTCAGTGCGCCGAACTGGCTGATCTGCCCAGGCGCATCGATATTGTGCCCGGGCTTGCTCAAGATGCGTAGCGAATAGGGCAGGGCACGAATGTTGATGAAACCGAGCCAGACCGTGAAGATCAGCATCGGCAGTGCCAGCCAGATCACGATCAGCGTTACATCGACCCCGAAAATGGGCACTTTGGTGAACACCAATGCGTTAAGATCGGCGAGCGCCGCCTCTAGCCATGCGATCATACAGGTCTTTCCCCGCCAATTCCTACCATAGGCATCGTGCTTCACACGATCATGGGGGGCGGCTAGGAGAGGCACAAGCGGAATCAGCGGAAAAGTGAGTATCCATGACGCGCAGCTATTTCGGCACCGATGGCATCAGGGGCCGCACCAACCAGACGCCGATGACGGCGGACGTCGCGATGAAAGTCGGGCAAGCGGCCGGCGCGCATTTCCTGCGCGGCGACCATCGGCACCGCGTGGTGATCGGTAAGGATACCCGCCTGTCGGGTTATATGATGGAATCGGCTCTGGTTGCCGGCTTTACCAGTGTCGGCATGGATGTCGTGATGGTCGGCCCGATGCCGACGCCTGGTGTCGCCATGCTGACCCAGTCGATGCGAGCCGATCTCGGCGTGATGATTTCGGCGAGCCATAATCCCTATGTCGATAACGGTATCAAGCTGTTCGGGCCGAACGGGTACAAACTGTCCGACGCCGATGAGATGGCGATCGAAAAGCGGCTACAGGATCCGCCGGCTTTGGTTTCCTCCGAGCATATCGGCCGAGCTCGCCGTGTCGATGACGCGCAGGGCCGGTACATCAACGACGCCAAAGCAACATTCCCGCGCAAACTTCGGCTCGATGGCCTGAAGATCGTCCTCGATTGTGCGAACGGCGCTGCATATCAGGTCGCGCCGTCCGCACTGTGGGAACTGGGCGCCGAAGTCGTTACGCTCGGCGTCTCGCCGAACGGGACGAACATCAATGACAAATGCGGATCGACCTATCCGGAAGAACTGTGTGCGTGTGTTGTCGAGGAAGGCGCTGCCATCGGACTTGCGCTGGACGGCGATGCCGACCGACTGATCGTCGTCGATGAAAAAGGCATGATCGTCGATGGCGATCAGCTGATGGCGCTGATCGCCAGTGACTGGAAGCGCCGGGACAAGCTTCAGGGCGATGCGATCGTCGCCACGGTGATGTCGAATATCGGGCTGGAGAGATTTCTGGAAGGCGAAGGCATTGCTCTCGAGCGCTCCAAGGTGGGCGATCGCTATGTGCTGGAGCGCATGCGCGCCAAGGGGTGCAATGTCGGCGGCGAACAATCCGGTCATCTGATCCTGACCGACTATGCGACGACGGGCGACGGCCTGATCGCGGGTTTGCAGATCCTTGCCGCGCTCGTGACCAGCGGCAAGCCTGCGAGCGAATTGCTGCACCTGTTCGAGCCCTATCCTCAGTTGCTCAAAAATGTACGATATGATGGCGGCGATCCGCTGGCGACCGAACCGGTGAAAGCGGCTATTGCCGCCGGCGAGGCCCGGCTTTCGGAAAGCGGCCGCGTGTTGATCCGCAAATCCGGAACCGAGCCGTTGATCCGCGTAATGGCCGAGGGCGAGGATGAGACTCTGATCGAGTCTGTGGTCGACGATATTTGCGCGGTCGTCGAGGCGGCGAACTGATGCTCGAAATGCGTCCCGACTGCGAACGCATTGGCATCGATCTTCCGGCCGCCGCGCCGGGAGCACATATCTGTACGTCCGAAAGCATCTTTTGCAACGATTCCACTAAAGCCTGCCTGGTCGGCAGCTGCCCAAGTTGCGGCGGAGAATTGAAGCCCCGACCCATGCGGGCAACGGCTTTGCTCGAACGTTTTTCGGCGTCGATCGAACGGAAATATAAGGCGAAAGCATGACCAAGCCGGCCCGAATTCTCGCGATCGCGGGATCGGACAGTGGCGGGGGCGCGGGTATCCAGGCCGATATCAAGACGATCACCCTGCTGGGCGGCCATGCCATGACGGCCGTAACCGTCATAACCGCGCAAAATACGCTAGGGGTGCAGGCGGTCGAACCGATCGGTGTCGAAACCGTGATCGCGCAAATCGATTCGGTGGCTTCGGACATCGGCATCGATGCGATAAAGATCGGGATGCTCGGGTCGAGCGCGCTCGTCGAGGCGCTCGCGGCTAGGCTCGCGGAAATCAACGCCCCAATCGTCTTCGATCCCGTCATGGTTGCGACCAGCGGTTCAACCCTAGCGGACGAAGCGACGATCGCGGGCTTTCGGGCGTTGATGCGCATAGCCACGATCACCACGCCGAATCTGCCAGAACTGGCCCGGCTGACCGCGTCGCGTCTCGCTTCGGCCTATGAAATGGAACGTGAAGCCCGGCGGCTCGCGCGTGATTCCGATTGCATGATCCTGGCCAAGGGCGGACATCTCGAGGGCGATTTGGTGATCGACATATTCGTCCAGCCCGATGGCAAAGTCGATCGCTGGAAAAGCAGCCGGATCGATACCGAGCACAATCATGGCACGGGCTGCAGCCTGTCGAGCGCGCTCGCGACCGGGCTCGGGCAGGGCATGGCGCCGGTCGAGGCGACGAACCGAGCGCGCGGTTTCGTCCGGGCGGCGCTCAAAGGCGCACCGGGGCTCGGCAAGGGCAACGGACCATTGGGGTTCGCGACTATGGGGCAATTCTGGCCATGAGAACGGCTGGTGTTGATGAGGCGGGCCGGGGGCCGTTGGCCGGGCCGGTCGTCGCGGCGGCCGTTATCCTGTGTGATGAAGAGATAGCGGGTGTCGACGACAGCAAGAAGCTCACCGCGGGCAGGCGCGCCGAACTTGAAACACAGATTCGCGAAACCTGCATCGTCGGGGTCGGTATCGCGGAGCCCGATGAGATCGACCGGATCAACATATTGCAGGCGACGCTGGTAGCGATGCGGCGTGCGGTCGAAGCGTTGGATATCGCGCCCGAACACATACTCGTCGACGGGAACAAATTACCGGATTGGCCCTATGCCGCGAATGCGGTGGTTGGGGGCGACGCCATTCATCCCTGTATTTCGGCGGCGTCGATCATCGCCAAGGAAACGCGCGACCGGATGATGCGGGCCGCGGCGCTCGATCATCCGCAATATGGCTGGGACAGCAATAAGGGCTATCCGACCAGGGCGCATCTCGATGCGCTGCGCGAGCATGGTCCATGCGATCTGCATCGCCGGAGTTTCGCTCCGGTCGCCCAGTCATTGCTCGATCTTTGAGTCTTTCCCGCCACACCGCAGCATCTTGAGTCTGCGGCCCAGTCGGACGGGCTATATATGGTGGCGGACTCTTTTCGTTCTCGCTTCGTTAACCATATCCTCATTTTGTTCCGCGACCATGTTCACCTTGACCCGGGAGGCCAGCTGACTCAGGCTCCCGTCTCTTTTTCGTAAGGGGCCCGGCGGATGACGATTGCAGAGAAGCTGGATACGGCAAAAAAGACGAAATCGAAGTCGCGCCGGAAGTCGGTCGCGCTCGAAACCGATCGCATTCTCGAAGATGATTGTGTGTCCGCCATGGCGTCTCTGCCCGATGCCTGTATCGACATGATCTTCGCGGATCCGCCTTATAATTTGCAGCTGGGCGGCGATCTGTTCCGCCCCGAGGGCAGTCAGGTCGATGCGGTCGACGACGATTGGGACAAGTTCGACAGTTTTGCCGCCTATGACGCGTTCACACGGGCCTGGTTGAAAGAGGCACGACGGATATTGAAACCCAATGGCACATTGTGGGTAATCGGCAGTTATCACAATATCTTCCGCGTCGGAGCTGCCTTGCAGGATGAAGGCTATTGGATCCTCAACGATATCGTTTGGCGCAAGGCCAATCCGATGCCGAATTTTCGCGGTACGCGCTTTACCAACGCCCATGAGACGATGATCTGGGCGTCGAAAAGCGAGAAGGCGAAATATACCTTCAACTATAAAACGATGAAGTCGCTCAACGACGAACTCCAGATGCGATCGGACTGGCTGATTCCGATCTGCGCAGGCCAGGAGCGTTTGAAGGAGGGTGGCAAGAGGGCGCATCCGACCCAGAAACCCGAGGCGCTGCTGTATCGGGTGATGCTGGCCAGTACGAAGCCCGGCGATGTCGTGCTCGATCCGTTTTTCGGTACCGGCACGACGGGGGCGGTTGCGCGCCGACTGGGTCGTCAATGGCTCGGGATCGAGCGCGAAAAACGCTATTGCCGTGTCGCGCGTGACCGGATCGAGGCCGCGCTCCCGCTGGACGAGTCCGCACTGACCATCATGAAATCCAATGCCGCCCAGCCCAAGGTGCCTTTCGGCGCGTTGATCGAGACCGGAATGCTGAAACCCGGCGTTATATTGATGGATTCGAAACGGCGCTGGAAAGCGGAAGTGCGGATCGATGGATCGCTGGTCACCAAGAATGGCAAGGAGGGTTCGATCCACAAGCTCGGCGCGCTGCTTCAGGGCGCGCCATCGTGTAACGGTTGGACCTTCTGGCATTTCGAGGCGGAGGACGGCTTGAAGTCGATCGATACTCTGCGCGCCGAGTATCGCCTTGCCCACTTTCCATAGGATTATCGCAACCGGCGTCAAACCAGACCATGGCTTTCCCGTCGCTCTCGGTTAAAGAGCGGTCATGACCGATATCCCGCGCAGCGCGCGCCTCTATTTCCGGCCTACCGCCTTTGTCGATGCGCCCTTCGATCTGGACGATCAGGTTTTGCGCTTGGCCGGCGGGATGCTCTGGTTCAGCGCTTTCGATATTATCGCTGTCGATGGCGGCGAGCGCCTGCCGCCACGGCTGATTTGTGTCGATGCGCTCGACGCCTTTGTCGACACGCTATCGGAAGACCAAGCGGAGCAAGCGCGCCTGACGATCGCGCGGATCACGGAACCGCGGGCATCGCTTCAGCTCGGCGAGCGGGTCTTGCGGCTGGACGAGCCCCGGGTTGTCGGCATTCTGAACGTGACGCCCGACAGTTTTTCCGACGGCGGTCGCCATAGCGACGATCCCGAAGCCGCGGCCGATGCCGGCTTCGCGATGAGTTCGGCGGGTGCCGCGCTGATCGATGTCGGCGGAGAATCGACCCGGCCGGGTGCCAAGGATGTGTGGGAAGGGGATGAGCTGACGCGCGTTGCCCCGGTAATCGAACGGCTCGCGGCGTCCGGCGTCGCCGTGTCGATCGACACGCGCAAGGCGGCGGTGATGGAGGCGGCGCTTTCCGCCGGTGCGGCGATCGTCAACGATGTCAGTGCGCTCCGGTTTGACGACCGCGCCCCGGCCGTGGTTGCCCAAGCCGATTGCCCGGTAATCATCATGCATCATGCGGGGAAGGGGCACGAGCTTCATGCGGATCCCGATTATCGCGATCCCCTGATCGAGGTTTATGACTGGCTAGAAGATCGGATCGGGGCGCTCGGCGATGCCGGTGTGGGGCGTGAACGGATCATCGTCGATCCGGGCATCGGGTTCGGTAAATCGCTTCAGCACAATCTAGCGCTGATCAACGGCCTTGGCCTTTTTCATGGCCTGGGCTGTCCGATCATGCTCGGCGCTAGCCGCAAACGGTTGATCGGCGCCCTGTCGAACGCAGCGCCCGTCGAGGAACGCCTGGGCGGATCGATATCGCTGACCGTTCTCGCCGCGGCGCAAGGTGTCCAGCTATTGCGGGTGCACGATGTATCCGAAAGCGTTCAGGCGCTGCACATCTGGCGCGGCCTGAGGGACGCGGCCCTCATCCCGCCCGGTTAGGCGGCGCTGTCGATTCCCAGTTCGGAGAGTTTACGGTAGAGGGTCGATCGACCAATGCCGAGCCGGCGCGCAACCTCCGTCATCCGGCCGCGATAATGACCGATGGCGAGGCGGATCACGTCGGCTTCGATGTCTGATAATGGCCGCAGATTGCCGTCCGGCTCGTAAAGCGCCACCCCCGGGCCGTCGGCAAAGGCATGAACATTGGATGGCTGGTCCGGCGGACGGTTTTCCGATCGGCGGACGAGGTCGGCGATTTCGGGAAAATCGGCGGATGTCAGCGCCGCACCCTGGCAGTCGATTGCCGCGCGGAACAGCGTATCCTGGAGCTGGCGAACATTGCCCGGCCATTCGTAGCGCATGAGCACGGCCAGCGCGTCGTCCGTGATGCCGAGCGCGCCTATTCCCGGCTGGCTCGCGATCCGCGTCAGGAGATGCCGGGCGAGCGGCGGGACGTCGCCCGCACGTTTGCGCAACGGCGGTATGGTAAGGCCGACGATGTTGAGCCGATAATAGAGATCTTCGCGGAAGTTACCGGCAGAAACCTGTTCGAGTAGGTCGCTGTTCGCTCCGCTGATCAACCGGACATCGACTTCGAAACCGCGCGGCGCGCCGATCGGCCGGACGATACCCGTCTCGATCGTCTTGGCGAGTTTAAGTTGAACCTCGGCCGGGATCGCGGCGATCTCGTCGATAAACAGTGTGGCGCCATCGGCCTCGGCGAGCTTGCCGATATGCTTTTCGAAGGCCCCTGCAAAGGCGCCCTTTTCGTGGCCGAACAGCTCGGATTCGATCAGATTGTTCGGCGTCGCGCCGCAGTTCAGCGCGTATAAGGGCCGCTTTGCACGCGGACTCGCGGCATGGATAGCGCGGGCAAAAACTTCCTTGCCGACACCCGGTTCGCCGTCGATCAGCACCGGCACCCGCGAGCGTGCGGCTTTGGCGGCGATCGCCAGCGCGGCTCGAAATTCCGGAGATGAGCCGACGATCTCGTCGAACGGAAGCGTCTGGGAGACTTTCTCGCTTAGCGGGCGGAGTTCGCCGCGATGCAGATGGGCCTCGGTTGCCGCATCGAGCGCGGCCAACAGGCGTTCCGGCGCGATCGGTTTGGCGAGGAAATCGGTGGCCCCGGCCCGCATCGCATCGACCGCGATCGATACTTTGGATTGCGCCGTGATAACGAGGATAGGCAGCGCCGGCCGCAGTTGCGCCAGCTGTTCGATCAGTTCGACATCTTCGGAACTCGGCGCCCAATAGTCGAGCAACACGGCGTCGACTGGGTCGCTATCCGGTGAGCCGAGCAGCAGCAGTGCATCCTTGCCCGATTCCGCGCGGAGGCTGCGCCAGCCCGCACGCGCGGCGATAGCGCCGATAAGCCGGCCCTGGGCGGGCTCGTCGTCGATTAACAGCAATGTTTTCGCGCGGTCTGCCGACATTAACGTCCTCGCATCGGATTGAACCGGATGGGCATAGACCGGGCAGGGTAAAAGCCGCCTTAAGGCCGCGTTGACAGTCAGCCTTGTCGGGCGCGCAGAAAAATCATCGTCAAAATCGCTTGAGGCAGGCCGGGGGCGTCGTTAGACCTAGAGATCAACATGTTTCAAATCCCAGGGGTAGTGTAGATGACGAACGAAAATGGCCTTGAAAACGGCCATCCGGATATGGACTATAAGTCGCATAACAACACCTATTCGGGCTTTCTTGGCCTGTTGAAATGGGGAACGATATTGTCCGCTATCGCTGCTATAGCGGCTGTTATCGCAGTTACATAAGAGGGGCTCAAACTTTTGAAAATCTGTGTCCTTAACGAGCGTGACCCGCTCGAAACCCGCGTGTCCGCAACGCCGGAAAGCGTTAAGAAATTCATTGCGCTGGGCGCTGAGATAACGGTCGAAACGGGTGCCGGGGACACGGCCGGGATCGCGGATGCCGACTATACAGATGCCGGAGCGACGGTTGCCGACAGGGCGGGCGCGATCGAAAACGCCGATGCGATTTTCTGCGTCCGTGGGCCCGATGCGACCGATCTTGCAGCGGCAAAGCCCGGTGCATGGCTGATCGGCGCGCTCGACCCGTTCAACAGACGCGACGCGATCGAAGCCTATGCGAAAGCGGGCATCGATGCGCTGGCGATGGAATTCATGCCGCGCATCACGCGCGCGCAATCGATGGATATCCTGTCGAGCCAGTCTAATCTTGCCGGCTATAAGGCCGTGCTCGATGCCGCCGCCGAATATGGCCGCGCGTTCCCGATGATGATGACCGCCGCCGGTACCGTGTCGGCGGCGCGATGTTTCGTGATGGGTGTCGGGGTTGCAGGTTTGCAGGCGATCGCCACGGCCCGCCGTCTGGGTGCGCAGGTTTCGGCGACCGATGTGCGGGCCGCGACCAAGGAACAGATTGAAAGCCTCGGCGCCAAACCGATCTTCGTCGAGGCGGTCGAGGGCATCGAAGGCGAAGGCACGGGCGGTTACGCGACCGAAATGTCCGAAGACTATCGGAAGGCGCAGGCCGAACTGGTATCGTCGCATATCGCCAAGCAGGACATCGTCGTCACGACGGCGCTGATCCCGGGCCGTCCGGCACCGAGGCTGATCTCCGACGCACAGCTCGCCACGATGAAGCCGGGCAGCGTGATCGTCGATCTGGCGGTCGAACAGGGCGGTAATGTCGAGGGAGCCGTAGCCGGCGAGGTGGTCGAAAAGCATGGCGTGAAAATCGTCGGGCATCGCAATATGGCCGGCCGGCTGGCGGCCGATGCGTCGGCGCTGTTCGCGCGCAATCTCTACAATTTCCTCAGCGCGTTTTGGGACGAGGAGGCGCAGAATCCCGTTTTGCCCGAAGACGACGAGATCGTTCAGGGGGTTACGCTGACCCGGAATGGTCAGATTGTGAACGAACGGCTGACGGCGAACTAGGGGCTTTCCATGGACTTTATCTCAATCCTCTCGATCTTCGTTCTGGCCTGTTTCGTCGGTTACTATGTCGTCTGGTCGGTAACCCCGGCGCTGCATACGCCGCTGATGGCCGTCACCAATGCGATCTCTTCGGTGATCATCGTCGGCGCGTTGATCGCTGCGGCTGCGGGCGGCGTTGCCGGAGGGGAAGAAGCCAAATGGCTTGGTCTCGCCGGGATCGTGCTGGCTTCCGTGAATATCTTCGGCGGTTTTGCCGTCACCCAGCGCATGCTCGCAATGTATAAGAAGAAGGAGCGGGAGTGATGTTTTCCAGCTCCTCAAATCAAACCTCCGTCACTCCCGCGAAGGCGGGAGTCCAATCCAGGCGATGGAACTGGATTCCCGCCTTCGCGGGAATGACGATAGTGTTTGCAACACCGGCTCACGCCGCCAGCGAAACGGCTGACGTCCCTGCCTGGGCAGCGCTGGCCTATCTCGCCGCCGGCATATTGTTCATCCTTGCTCTGCGCGGGCTGTCCAGTCCCGAAACCAGCCGGGCCGGAAACCGCTTCGGCATGATCGGCATGGCCATCGCCGTCGTGACCACGCTCGTCACGCATGAGATCGCCAGCATCTGGGAGATATTGATCTCGATCGCGATCGGCGGATCCATCGGCTTCGTGATCGCGCGCCGGATCGAGATGACGGCAATGCCGCAGCTCGTCGCCGGTTTTCACTCGCTTGTCGGTATGGCGGCCGTTCTCGTCGCCGCCGCCGCCTATCTCAATCCCGGGGCGTTCGGGATCACCGATGCGCAGGGCATCCTTCTGCCCGTCAGCCGGGTCGAAATGGGGCTGGGCGTGGCGATCGGCGCGATCACCTTCTCCGGTTCGGTCATCGCGTTCCTCAAACTCAACGGCAACATGTCCGGCGCCCCGATCCTGCTCCCGGCGCGGCATGTCATCAACCTGGGAACGATCGCGGTTATCTTGGGGCTGATCGCCTATTTCTACTTCCTGCCCGAGCCCAATGTCGATGCGCCCTGGCTGTTCTGGGTCGTCACCGGCCTCGCTTTCGCGGTCGGCTTCCTGTTGATCATCCCGATCGGCGGGGCCGACATGCCGGTCGTCGTTTCGATGCTCAACAGCTATTCGGGTTGGGCAGCTGCGGCGATGGGCTTCACGCTCGGCAACACGGCGATGATCATCACCGGCGCGCTGGTCGGCAGCTCGGGTGCGATCCTCAGCTATATCATGTGCCGCGCGATGAACCGGAAATTCCTGTCCGTTATTGCCGGCGGTTTCGGCACGGAAAGCGGCGGCGGCGAGAAAGGCGAGAGGATCGAAAGGCCGTGGAAGGCCGGTTCGGCGGACGATGCGGCGTTCCTCATGAAGCAGGCGGAGAAGATCATCATCATTCCGGGTTACGGCATGGCCGTCGCCCAGGCGCAACATGTGCTGCGCGAGATGGCGGATCTGCTGAAAGAGGAAGGCGTGTCCGTCAAATATGCGATCCACCCGGTCGCGGGCCGGATGCCCGGACATATGAATGTGCTGCTCGCCGAGGCCAATGTGCCGTATGACGAGGTGTTCGAGCTCGAAGACATTAACAGCGAATTCTCGCAAGCCGATGTCGCGTTCATCATCGGCGCCAATGACGTCGTGAACCCCGCGGCAAAGACCGACACAAGCTCGCCGATCTACGGCATGCCGGTGTTCGACGTCGACAAGGCCAAGACGGTCTTCTTCATCAAGCGGTCGATGGGCGGTGTGGGCTATGCCGGTGTCGACAATGAAGTCTTCTACAACGACAACACGATGATGCTGCTGTCGGATGCGAAGAAGATGGTCGAGGAAATCAACAAAAGCCTGGGCTGAGCGCGCTCCGGAGAATATCCGGAACAGGGAACGTTCGGTGACGTGTACCGTTGTTTCGCCATGGCGATCCGACGAAGAAGGGTGTTGCGATGCGTAAACTGGGCCTTATCGGCGGGATGAGCTGGGCCTCCACCGCCATCTATTATGAGAAGATCAATCGCGGCGTTCGGCAGCGCCTCGGCGGTCGGCACAGTGCGGAGCTGATCATCGAGAGCCTGGATTTCGAACCGATCGCCGAAGCGCAAAGCCGTGGCGAATGGGACGCGCTCGGCAACCAGCTTGCGGAGAGCGCGCAGCGGCTGGAGACGGCAGGCGCCGAAGGGCTCGTCCTGTGTTCGAACACGATGCACAAGCTTTACGACTATCTGACCGATGCGGCCGATATTCCCGTCCTGCATATCGGCGATGTCACGGCGGCGGCGATGCAGGCCGAAAATATCGGCCGCGCGGCATTGTTCGGCACGCGTTTCACGATGAGCGAGGGTTTTCTGCGCGACCGGCTGAAAAGCCATGGTATCGAGCTTGCCATTCCCGATCCCGACCGCATGGAGGAGATCGATCGCATCATCTTCGACGAGCTTGTGATGGGCGAGGCGCGGGTCGAGTCCAAGCGGACGATGAAGACCTTCATCACCAATCTGGAAAAAGCCGGCAACGAAGCGGTCGTTCTCGGCTGTACCGAGCTTGTCATGGTCGTGAATCCCAACAGCAACGTGCTGCCGATATTCGATACCACGACCCTGCATGCCGAGGCCGCACTGGACTGGATTCTCGAAGCCCATTGAGGCTCGGACTTCGCCCGTCGAGCGATCCCACCATTTTGACTCCATTTCGGATGGAGTGGCTGTTATCCGCGGCGTTGTTCCGTCTCGCGACGTCTGACGCGCCCCCCTCTCGCCGCACAGCATGCTGAATTGAAACGCCAAGATCGGCTTTTCGCCACTATGGAGCAGATGAGGGCTTCTCGGTCCGCATTGGCGGCAATATAGCGAACATAGGCAGAACGAAGGGGTAGGCATGACCGATAGGGAGACCGGTACGACAGAACGCGGCGATCCGGCCGCGATCCTCATCGTATCGGATACGCCGCAAGGCGAGCAGCGGTGCCGCATCGCGGTCGAGGCCGTTGGCGGCCGGGTCGTGTCGGCATCGCACCCCGACGAAGCGCTGGACCGGATAGAAGAGCAGATCTCCCTCGACGCCGCCCTGCTGGACCTCGGCGAAGACCATGGCACGACGCTGGATCGGCTGCTGGATGCCGTCGATCGCGGCGCGAGAAGCGGGCGGTATCGCAGCGTCGTGTCCGTGCCGATCGAGCTGCTCGATGTCGTCGATGTGCAAATCCGTCATGCCGATGTCGCGCTGCTCTGCGCGCCGCGCGGCATCGAACAGGCGGCGGCGCTGGGGCTCGCGGTCGCCAACCGGTCGCTCGCGCTGCAGGATATCGGCGGCGAGCGCGACGATGTCCGTTTGCGGCGGTTGAGCGAAGAGGTGGCCCGTATCGCCGCCGCCCTGGCCGAGCTGTCGCATGATGACCGCACACGGCCCAATGGCGAAGACAATCGCCTCGCCGAGGCACCGCTCGCCTTCCGCTCCGAACCCGCGCGCACCGATCCGCTGCGGCCCGAGGATATCCGTGCGATGATTCGCATGCGGCGGCTGCGGGACCGTTTTTTCGACGGCGACCTCTTCGCCGATCCGGCCTGGGACATGCTGCTCGATCTGATGGCGGCGCGGCTCGAGGGGCGGCGGGTTGCGGTATCCAGCCTGTGCATCGCCGCTTCCGTCCCGCCGACCACCGCGCTGCGCTGGATCCGCACGATGACGGATCGGGGCCTGTTCGTCCGCCGCTCGGACCCGCGCGACGGCCGCCGCGTCTTCATAGACCTGGCGGACGAGGCGACGGCCGCCCTGGAACGCTGGTTCGCCGCGGTCCAGCAGAATGGCGACATCCTGCCCGGATAATCCGCTTGCACTGGCAAGCCGGATTTGGCAGGGGGCGTGGCGCACATTCTGGTGCGGGCGCTTAGCTCAGTTGGTAGAGCATCTCGTTTACACCGAGAGGGTCGGCAGTTCGAGCCTGTCAGCGCCCACCAGTTTTCCGGAAATAGAAAATGTCCGGGGGATATTTTCCCGGAAAACTCCCCGAGCGACAGCGAGGGGGTGCCTCCGGAAATAGAAAATGTCCGGGGGATATTTCCCGGAAAATTCCCCGAGCGACGGCGCCGACACGATTTGAGCGCCCAAAGTAGACAAAGTCTCCACGACGAGCCCTTTTTTCGCACGCTCCCAGGCCGACCATTTTCGCACCACCATGCTCCGGCAACCCGCACGCACGTGCGGTCGACGCCAGTTGTCACGGATCGGTGATATCCGGCCCATCGTCTCGCTCGCCAAATCGCCATACCGCATCCCGATCTCCCATTATCGATCCGAGCCAAACAGGCCCGGCCAGCCTCACCGTTTCACGGATTTTCCAAATAGGACAGGGGGATGCCGGTTTTGCCCGAGCGACAGGATTCCGGCGATCCGCAACGGACAGTTGCGCGCCATAATCGTCGTTCGTCATGCCGGAAAAGTGTTGCGGCGGGGAAGCCGGAGCCCGATTTCCGAGGAGCCAAGGGTTAGGGAGGCAAGGCTAAGTCCACCGGGCCTGCTTCAACCGTCGCAACCCTTGCTGGATGCCCGAAGAGACCCGCGGCGCCCATATGGTCTTTGGGACATGTGGGTGGAAACGGCTTGCGCCGAACCCCGCGCGATTGCCTGTCTCCTAGAGCCCGGCCTCGACCGCCACGCGAATCATGTCGGCCGCGGTCGGCACGTCGAGCCGCTCCATCAGCAGCGCGCGATGCATCTTCACCGTCCGCTCGGTCACGCCGAGCTCATGCGCGATCTGTTTGTTGAGCAGGCCCTCGGCGGCATATTTGAGCACCTGGCGCTGGCGTTCGGACAGGGCTTTTACCGCCTCGACCGCCGCCATCCGCCGCGCCGTCGATATGCTGCCGGCATCGTCCGGAATTTCGACCTGGGACCCGAGGAAATAGTCGAGCTCGTCCGCCTGGTTGTAGATCGGCGCGACGAGCACGGCGTTGCGGAAGGGGGTGCCGTCGCGCTTGTAGTTGAGGATTTCGACAAGCACTGATTGGCGCTCGCGCACGCCGCGCCGGATTTCCTCGGTCAGCCAGGGTTCGGTAGCCGGGCCGGCGAGGAAGCGGCAGTTGCGGCCGATAATCTCGTCGGGCGGATAGCCGGTCAACTCGCTGAACTTCGCGTTCGACGCGACGATCGGATTGTCCGGGAGCCGGGGGTTGCTGATGACCGACGCCACGGGGCTGTTATCGATCATCGCCATCAATGCCGGGTCCGGCTCCATCGGAACCGGGTCGGACGCCGGTTTCCCTTGCCTGCTCACGCACATACCTCCGACGGCGACTATAGGGCGCGAGAGTGATCCGCCGCAAGCGAGCGTACGGCTTTTCTCAAGGCGAGACCGCGCCCGGCGGTCAGAGCGATCGCACCAGACGGACGGCGACGCCGATCCATGCCGGATCGCTGATCACTTGCTGCCGCCCGCCCGCGCCATGGGGCAGCAATTGCAGCCGATCGCCCTCGCGCCCGATCAGGCGGCCGAAGAGGAAGCGTCCGGCCGGGCGGGGCACGAGCACATCGCGGTTGAGCGCGCCCGCATAGCCGTCCGGCTCGATCCGCTCGCACCAGATTTCGTCGCCCGCGCGATAATCCCCGATCCCGGCATCGACCTGGATCGCGACCATGCCCGGTGCGGGACGCGGGACCGCGAAGCGGGTGGCGTGGCGAGGCGCCTCGACCCCATTTGCGTCGAGGACGGCCGCCACGGGAAGATCGGCCTGTTCGGGCAGCCGCACGAGATCGCCCGCCTCGACGCCCAGCGCTTTGGCGATCCGGTTCAGCCAGGCCACCGACACGGTGCGCATCCCGGTTTCGAGCCGGCCGATCGTTTGCGCCGTGGTCGGCGGTTCACAGCGCTCGGCGACTTCCTGCAACGTCAGCTGCTTGGCCTTGCGGATTTCACGGATGGCGGTGATCATGATGTCTGTTCCTGTCTGTTAGTGTCAGCCCATCGGCTCGGCGTTGCGCGGATTTTGTTTGTCAGACTTTTCCTCACGGAAAATCGCCGCACCGAGCCTCTCTTTTGTCAGAACATTGCTATCGCAATGTCGCCGCACCGGCCCGCACCCCCTCCCGACCTCCCAATCAG
>JBCDDN010000052.1:0-25811 GCA_039180285.1 Pseudomonadota bacterium
GCCGGATCGCCGACGATGAGCGCGTCCATCGCGCCCGAGAGCATCTCGATCATGGTTCCGGCAACTTCCTCTTGCACGAGTAGCAGCCGCAATGCGGAACAGCGCTGTCCCGCGGAGCCGAAAGCGGAGAGCAGAACATCGGCCACGACCTGTTCGGGCAGCGCCGTGGAATCGACGATCATCGCGTTGACGCCGCCCGTCTCGGCGATCAGCGGAACGATCGGTCGGCCGTCTCCTTCCAGCAGGCTGTGCGCGATCGTCTTCGCCGTTGCGGTCGAACCGGTGAAGGCGACGCCCGCGATGCGTGGATCGCCGGTCAGCACGGCACCGACCGCCGGGCCGCCAGGCGCAAGGATCAGCGCGTCCACGGGAGCGCCCGCTTCATGGGCGAGCCGCACCGCTTCCGCCGCGATGCGCGGCGTTTGCGGGGCAGGCTTGGCGATGACGCTATTGCCTGCGACGAGCGCCGCGGCGACCTGGCCGGTGAAGATGGCCAGCGGGAAATTCCAGGGCGCGATACAGGTCCACACACCCCGGCCCTCCATACGCAATACGTTGCTTTCGCCGGTCGGGCCAGGCAGCTCTTCGGGCTGCAGCTTCTCGACCGCCTCGCCGGCATAATAGCGGCAGAAGTCGATCGCCTCGCGGACCTCGGCCAGCGCATCGGGTATCGTCTTGTTTGCCTCATGGACGGCCAGCGCCATCAGCTCGCCGCACCGCTCCTCGAACAGGTCGGCCAGCCGGATCAGGCAGCCGGCGCGTTCCTCGACCGGCAACCCCGACCAGGCGGGAAACGCCTTGCTCGCGCGATCGATCAGCGGCGCAACGTCGGTCACCGGCTCGGGTTCGGGCCCGATATCGCTCCGGTCGGCGATCCCCTCCTTTACCCGCTTGAGAACGCGCCAGTCTTCAAGGTCCAGCCCTTCGCTATTGGGGCGCTGCGGCATGAACAGGTCCTTGGGCAAAGGGATGCTCGGATGCCGGGTGCCGCCGACCGCTACGATCTTGTCGACCGGATCGGCGAGCAACTGCTCGTCGCTCAAATGCTCATCGGCGAGCTGATGAACGAAGCTCGAATTGGCGCCGTTCTCGAGAAGCCGCCGGACCAGATAGGCGAGCAGATCGCGATGGCCGCCGACGGGCGCATAGATGCGGCAGCGATAGCCCTGATCGCGCACCAGCCGTTCGAACAGCCCTTCGCCCATGCCGTGCAGTCGCTGGAACTCGAAGCTTTCCCTGTCCGGCGCCCATTCGATGATCGTCGCCGCCGTCAGCGCATTATGCGTCGCGAAAGCCGGGCGGATCGATTGGGCTTCCAGCATATCCTTCGCGCAGGCCAGATAGCAGACATCGGTCGCCGCCTTGCGCGTGAAGAGCGGATAGTCCGCCAGCCCCATCTCCTGGGCATGTTTGATCTCGCTGTCCCAATAGGCGCCCTTCACAAGCCGGACCGGCATGATCCGTCCGGTGCGGCTGGCGAGCGCTTCGGCCCAGCCGATCGTCCGCTGGGCGCGCTTGCCATAGGCCTGGATCGCCATGCCGAAGCCGTTCCAGCCCTTGAGCGCCGGCAATTCAGCCACCGCCTCGATAATGTCGAAGCTCATTTCGAGCCGCTCGGATTCTTCGGCATCGACGGTCAACCCGATATCGGCCTCGGCCGCCGCAACCGCGAGGATTTCCAGCCGCTCGGTCAGATAGGGTACACACCGCGCCCATTGGGCCACTTCATAGCGCGGATGCAGCGCTGACAGCTTGACCGAAATCGAGTGATTCTGCTCCGGCGACCCGCCAGCGCGCGCCGCGCCCACGGCTTCGATCGCGTGCAAATAAGCGTCGAAATAGCGATCCGCGTCCGGAAAGGTCCGCGCCGCCTCGCCCAGCATGTCGAAGCTTGCGGTGAAACCCCTATTCTCCGGTTTCCGCATCCGCTTGATCGCCTCGTCGATCGTCCGGCCCATGACGAAGATCTCGCCCATCATCCGCATCGCTGCGCCGACCGCCTGGCGGACGAAGGGTTCGCCCGAGCGGGAGATCAACCGCTTCAGCGCATTTGCCTGCTCATGCTGCCCGACCAGCGCCCGGCCGATGACGAGGCCCCAGGTGGCCGAGTTGACGAGCTGCGAATGCGACTGGCCAGCATGGGACCGCCAGTCCCCGTCGCCCAGCTTGTCCGAGATCAGCCGATCGGCCGTATCGGGATCGGGAACGCGCAGAAAGGCTTCGGCGAGGCTGAGCAACGCGACGCCCTCGGAGCTGTTGAGTCGATACTCCTGCAGGAACTGGTTGACCCAGCCCGTCCGTTGCCCCTCCCGCAAATCGGCGAGCAAATCGAGCGCCGTGGCGACGATGCGGTCGCGCTCCTCGCCGCCGAGTCGCGCGCGCTCGATCAGCGGTGCGAGCACTTCGGGTTCGGGCGCGCGGTGCACCTCCTCCATGCGTAGCCACGCGGCTGACGTAGCGGAATCGGGATCGTACATCTGGCTGGGCATGAACGGGCCTTGCGGTTCGAGGATTTGGCTTCCACTATACGCTGGCAACATGCCCGGGAAGCCAGCTCCATTTAGCAGATTATTACAAAGAGGAAACGCATATGAGCACCGTCAGCATTGACGAAATGATGAATATGGCCGGTCAGAATCTCGGTACGTCCGAATGGATCGAGGTCGATCAGGAGATGATCAACAAATTTGCCGATGCGACCGGCGATCACCAGTTCATCCATGTCAATGAAGAAGCCGCCAAGATGACGCCGTTCGGCACCACGATCGCGCATGGCTTTCTGACGCTGTCGCTCTTCCCGGTGATGATGGCCAAGTCCGATTGCCCGCGCCCCGAAGGCGTGAAGATGGGCGTCAATTATGGCGGCAACAAAACGCGCTTCCTCGCGCCGGTGAAATCGGGCAAGAAAATCCGCGGCCATTTCAGATTGCTCGAACTCATCGAAAAACGCCCGAACCAGTATCAGCAGACGCTGGAATTTACCGTCGAGATCGAGGGCGAGGAAAAACCCGCCCTGATCGCCGAATGGATCAATCAGTTCTTCACTTAGGTTTGAGGATCACGCCACAACAATTTCGCGTCTTAGCGTCTTTGCGTGAAACCCGATAAGGAGACGACCCTGCCCCGCATCGCCCCCCTGACCCAACCCTATCCCGAGGCGCTTGCCCCGGCGCTGAACGCCCTCACGCCCGAAGGCGGCGAGGCGCCCATGCTGTTCCGCATTATCGGAACGTCCGAACGGGCCTGGAAGAAATTCGCCGACGGTTCGCTGATCGACAAGGGCCCGCTGCCGATGCGCGAGCGCGAGCTGGTCATCTTCCGGACGGCCGCGCGGATCGGCGCGGATTACGAATGGGGCATGCATGTGCGGCTCTTCGCCGAACAATGCGATATCGGCGAACAGGAACTCGAGGCGCTGGCGAAGAAGGACGCGGAATCAGGCAATTGGTCCCAAGCCGAGGCGGCATTGATCGCAACGGTTGATATCCTGATCGATCGCCGCCATCTCGATGACGAGGAATTTGCGCGGATTTCGGCGCATTTTTCGTCGGACCAGCTGCTCGAAATCGTACAGCTGGTCGGCTTTTATCAGGGGTTGGCCCTGATTATCGGGACTTTCGATATCCCGCGGGAACCCGGCACGCCACCGATCCCGGCCTGAACAGACGCTTCACTTACCCCGTTTCCAACCAAGGAGTTTCACCATGCGCGAAGCCGTTATCGTTTCCACCGCCCGCACGCCGATCGGCAAAGCCTATCGCGGCGCCTTCAACAACACTCAGGGCCCGACGCTCGGCAGCTTCGCGGTCAAGGCGGCCATCGAGCGCGCTGGGATCGAAGGCGGCGAAGTGGATGACTGCATCATGGGCGCCGCGCTGCAGCAGGGCTCGACCGGCACCAATGTCGGCCGCCAGATCGCGCTGCGGTCCGGCCTTCCCGTCACCGTTTCGGGTATGACGATGGACCGGCAATGTTCGTCCGGCCTGATGACGATCGCGACGGCAGCCAAGCAGGTGATCGTCGACCGCATGGACGTGGTCGTCGCCGGCGGCCTCGAATCGATATCGCTGGTCCAGACCAAGGAGATGCGCGTCCAGCCCGATCCCGAACTCGTGGCGATGCACAAGGATGTCTACATGCCGATGCTCAGCACCGCGGAAACGGTCGCCAAGCGCTACGATATCAGCCGCGAGGCGATGGACGAATATTCGCTGGAGTCGCAAAAGCGCACGGCGGCCGCGCAGGAAGCCGGCCATTTCGACGATGAGATCGTGCCGACCACGACGACCAAAATCGTCGTGAACAAGGAAAGCGGCGAAACCAGCCACGAGGAAGTCACGCTGTCCCAGGACGAGGGCAATCGCCCCTCGACGACGCTCGAAGGTCTGCAGGGTCTGCAGCCGGTGATGGGCCCCGATATGACGATCACGGCGGGTAACGCCTCACAGCTGTCCGACGGTTCCTCGGCCAGCGTCGTCATGGAAGCCTCGGTCGCCGAGAAGAAGGGCCTGACCCCGCTCGGCCGCTATGTCGGCATGGCGGTCGCCGGCACCGAGCCCGACGAGATGGGCATCGGCCCGGTCTTCGCGATTCCCAAGCTGCTCAAGCGGTTCGATCTCAGCATGGACGATATCGGGCTGTGGGAGCTGAACGAGGCCTTCGCCGTCCAGGTTCTCTACTGCCGCGATACGCTCGGTATTCCGAACGAGCTCTTGAACGTTAATGGCGGTTCGATCTCGATCGGCCATCCCTATGGCATGACGGGCGCGCGCTGCACGGGCCATGCGCTGATCGAGGGCAAGCGCCGCGACGCCAAATATGTCGTCGTCACGATGTGCGTCGGCGGCGGCATGGGCGCCGCGGGACTGTTCGAAGTCCTGTAAGAGCGATATCGACATCCAGCTCTGGCGGCTTAGGGCTTGATCAGCATAGGTTGAAGCATCCGTCATTGCGTGTTCGGCCTTGGCCGGGCGGAAGCAATCCAGAGCAGCGTGCGCCATCGCCAGCCGCCCTGGATTGCTTGGTCGCCCCCGGACGCATGCGGCCACCCTGCCCGTATGTATGGCAAGCTACGGGCGTCCCCAACTTTTACAGAGGTTTGTCAATCTATCCTGTCCTATTTGTACCTATTAGGTTATTATTGGTATTGCCCAATAACCAAATAGTGAAAGGTACGAAATATGGACGGCAACCCAACCTCTGACGAGCCAATCTCTGAATCCAACCCGCAATCTGCGCCGGTGCCCACCCCCTCTGCATCAGCCGAACTCCTCCATCGTCTGGGCAACGAGACCCGCGCCGCACTCGACGAAGATCCGCTGCACGGGGTTCGCGCGCGTCACGATGGCTGGACGCGCAAGAAGATGGTCCGGTTTCTGCAGGCCCTGGCTGAAACCGCATCCGTCACGGATGCGGCCGCCGCGGTCGGCATGTCGCGCAGCGGCGCCTATAAGCTGCGCGCGCGATTGTCCGGCCAGCCTTTCGACCTCGCCTGGGAAGCGGCGTTGGAGCATGGCCTCAATCAGCTCGCGCACAGCGCGCTCGACCGGGCCATGAACGGCATTCCCGTGCCGATAGTCCGCGGCGGCGAAATCGTCGGCGAACGCCGTGTCTATAACGAGCGGCTGACGATGTTTATGCTGACCAATCCCGGTGCCGTGGGACGGTTGCACCGCGAGCGGAAACACGCCCTGGGAATGTGGGATGGATTGCTCGAGACGATCGGCGGACATGCGTTGACCTGGGACGATCTGGAAGCCGAAGTCGAAGAATCGGTCGACCCGGAAACGAAGGAGCGGATCGCCAGAGAGGTCAGCGATGAAATGCGCAGCCTCGGCACGCAAACGCCGGAAAACCGGGGCGGCAGGCCGGGCTGGGTGCGCGGGCGGACGATCGGACAGATCGAGAGCGGCCGGTAAACGGCCCGGGACGTCCGAAAAGACCCTCCGTCGTGGCGACTATGTCTACTTTCGGGAGGGCGCGGGTTCGGGCCGTGGCGGTTCGGCGGCGGCGAAGCGGTTGGCAGGCCGGTCCTAGCTGTTATGCGTCGCGATCCAGTTCTCAACGACCGGCGCGATCCGTTCGCGCCATTTGCGGCCGTGGAAGATGCCGTAATGGCCGACTTCCTTTGCCATGTAATATTTCTTCCGCTTCTTCGGCAGGCCGGTCGATAAGGTGAGCGCCGCCTTGGTCTGACCGAGGCCGGAAATATCGTCACGTTCGCCTTCGATCGCCAGCATCGCGACATCCTTGATCGCCGCCGGATCGATCAGCTTGCCCTTGTGCCGGAATTCGCCGCGCGGCAGCGCATGGGTCTGGAATACGACGTCCACCGTCTGCAGATAGAATTCGGCGGTCATGTCGCAGACCGAGCGATATTCGTCGTAAAATTCCTTGGTCGCGGTCGCGCTGTCGCCATCGCCTTCCACCAGATGTTTGAACATCTCCCAATGGCTGATCATGTGATTGCCGAGATTCATCGACATGAAGCCGGCGAGCTGCAGGAAACCGGGATAAACCCTGCGCCCGCCGCCCGGATAATAGAGCGGCACGGTGGCGATTACATTCTGCTCGAACCAGGCATGCGGCCGTTGCGTGGCCAACGTGTTGACCGCGGTCGGCGCCTCGCGGGTATCGATGGGCCCGCCCATCATCGTCAGCGTCCGCGGCCGGCACGGATGCTTGTCCGCCGACATCAGGGCGGCCGCCGCATAACAGGGCACCGAAGGCTGGCAGACGGCCAGCATATGCGCACCGGGCCCGATATGTTCGAGAAACTCGACCAGATAGTCGATATAGCTGTCGAGATCGAAATGGCCGTTGGCAAGCGGCACCGTCTTCGCATCGCGCCAGTCGGTGATCCACACATCATGGCCGGGCAGCATCCGCTCGACCGTGTCGCGCAGCAAAGTCGCATAATGGCCGGACATCGGCGCGACGATCAGCAATTTGGGCTGGTCCGACACGCCGTCTTTGCGAAAATGTTTGAGCTGGCCGAAGGGTTTGCGGTCTTCGATCTCGACGGAAACGGCCACCGGCTCGCCATCCATTTCCACCGACTCGATGCCGAATACCGGTTTGCCCCTGGGCGCGGACGCATGGGAGAACACATCGAGCGCCGAAGCGACGATCGGGCCCATCGCGGAATAGGAAAAGGGGTTCGCGGGGTTCTGGAGCATTTCGGCGCTCCATCCGGCCATCGCGCTCGCCCCCGCGAACATCGACCGCTGCATCTCATACATGTTGTAAAGCATCAAAATCCCCGCATATGCGGCCTATCTGCCGCGGTTGACCCCGTTCTAGGCCGCTTTTGCGTCACGTTGCAATGCAGCAATTCGCAACGTCCCGTGTTGAGCCGTCCGGACGCCGCTGCTAGGCGAAACCTATGGCAGACAGCGATACCGATACGCCCAAATCCCGCAAGCTCGGCAATCTGGGGCTGATCTGGCGTTTCGCGATCCGCTATCCGATGCGGATCGTCGGCGCGGGTATCGCGCTTCTGGTCGCCGCCGCGGCGACGCTCGCGATTCCGGACGGTTTCCGCCGTGTCATCGATCAGGGTTTCAGCGGTACGGGCGGCGATATCTCGCAATATTTCTACTATCTGTTCCTGATCGTGGTGGTGTTGGCGCTGGCGACGGCAGCGCGCTTCTATTTCGTCTCCTGGCTCGGCGAACGCGTAGTCGCGGATCTGCGCGTCGCCGTGCAGCGCAATCTGCTCGCGCTGGATCCCAAATATTTCGAGGAAAACCGTCCGTCCGAAATCGCATCGCGGATGACCTCCGACACTTCGGTGATCGAGATGATCGTCGGCACGACGATTTCCGTGGCGCTGCGCAATATCGTGATGGGTATCGGCGGGATCATCTATCTGTTCACCCTGTCACCCAAACTCGCGCTGATGATGCTGCTCGGCATCCCGCTGGCGATCGGGCCGATCGTCATCCTCGGCCGCAAACTGCGCGATGTGTCGCGGTTCAGTCAGGACCGTATAGCCGATGTCGGGGCAATGGTCGCCGAGACGCTGGGCGCGATGAAAATCGTTCAGGCGTTCGGCCAGGAACGCCGCGAGGGCGACCGGTTCGACCAAGCGGTTCAAAGCGCCTTTTCGACAGCGCGGCGGAGGATCGTGATCCGATCGATCATGACCGCGATCGTCATCACGCTGATCTTCGGCGCGATCACGATGGTATTGTGGCAGGCGGCGTCCGATGTGATCAACGAACAGATCACAGGCGGCGCAGTCGCCGCTTTCGTGCTGACCGGCATGATCGTCGCTGGCGCTTTCGGTGCCTTGACCGAGGTCTATGGAGAGCTGATGCGCGGTGCCGGCGCTGCCGGGCGGTTGAGCGAGTTGCTGCGCGAAGTGCCGGAGATACGGGCGCCCGCCAACCCGAAATCGCTGCCCGAACCCACTCGCGGCGCGCTGCGTTTCGACGATGTCACCTTCCGCTACCCAACCCGACTTGAGACACCCGCGCTCGAGGATTTCAGCCTGAGTATCGAACCGGGGCAGCTGGTCGCGGTCGTCGGCCCGTCCGGCGCGGGTAAATCGACCTTGTTTCAGCTCGCCCAGCGCTTCTACGACCCGCAGGAGGGCCGCATCACGCTTGACGGTATCGACCTGCGCGATGCCGACCCGGCGGCGATCCGCAAACAGATCGCGATGGTGCCGCAGGATACCGTGATCTTCGCCGCCTCTGCGCGCGACAATCTGCGTTATGGCGACTGGAACGCCAGCGACGAGGCGCTGTGGAATGCCGCCGAGGCGGCCAACGCCGCGGCGTTCATCCGAGACCTGCCGGAGGGGCTCGACACATATCTCGGCGAGAGCGGGGCGCGGCTATCCGGCGGCCAACGCCAACGGCTGGCGATCGCCCGGGCATTGCTCCGCGACGCGCCCTTGTTGCTGCTGGACGAAGCCACATCGGCGCTCGATGCCGAGTCCGAACGGCTCGTCCAGCAAGCACTGGAACGGCTGATGAAAAACCGAACGACTATCGTGATCGCCCATCGCCTCGCAACCGTACGCTCCGCCGACCGGATCATCGTCATGGATGACGGGCGGATCGTCGAGCAAGGCAGTCACGCCGCGCTCGCCGGCCAGGGCGGCCTCTACGCCCGCCTTGCCCAGCTCCAGTTCGAAAGCGCTGCCTGAGAGGCTATGGGCGGCTTCAAGCGGCAAGCAAAAAAAAGCGATTAGGTAGTTAGCAGATAACACCACCTTGCGCTCACCCTGAGCTTGTCGAAGGGCCGGGCCTCCGGCTGCAACGAGGCTTCGACAGGCTCAGCCTGAGCGCGGCTTGCTTGCAAACTACATAATCGTCAAAAAAAGGGGCGAGCCGATTGGCCCGCCCCTTGCATGTATTCGAGAGATATCAGTCTAGAACTGACGATACTGATCGTTGCCGATAAAGCCCATATTGGAAACCTGCGCACGGCGGGTGATCGCCAGCACTTCGTCCACGGTGTTGTAGCGCGCCTGCGCATCCGGGAACATATGAAGTTCGGGCACCGGGTTCATCGTCACCGTAATGTCCAGATACTGGCGCAGCGTCTGTTCGGTTACCGGTTCGCCGTTCCACAGAATCTGGTCGGTCGGCGAGATATAGACCTCGTTCTTCACCGGGTCGATGGCGTCCTCGGGCGGCTCGCTGTCATCGGCAACCGGCAGATCGATCTTCACCGCATGGGTCTGAATCGGGATCGTGATAATGAACATGATGAGGAGCACCAACAGGACGTCGATCAACGGCGTCGTGTTGATGTCGATCATCGGATCGTCATCGGCAGCTGCGGGTCCTACTTTTCCACCCATGTCAATACTACTCCTAAAACCGTCTGAACTAGAGCCGCTGAATGCCGACACCCGGCGCCGGCTCCGAGATGAAGCCCACACGTGTAAAACCGGCCTGCTGCATCACGAAGATCGGACCACCGATACAGCGCCATGGCGTGTTCACGTCGCCGCGGATATGCACCTCCGGAAGATCATCCTCGGTCATATTCTCCGCACCGCCGAACCGATCGATCTCGTCCTCGATATGCTGGATGGCCCGGGTAAGCATCTCGTTCGAATTGACCCGGCTCATTCCCCAGAACACCTCGCACGTGCCGTCATCCGCGGCACGGATCGACAGCGAGACATTTTCCGGTTTCGTCGTGGTAGGCAGTAGCCGGACCGACGGCAAATTGACCTCGACCGTCTGGATCACAACCGGAACCGCGATCAGGAAGATGATGAGCAAAACCAACATGACGTCCGTAAGCGGAACGACGTTGATCTCGGACATCGTTTCTTCGCCGCCCTCGCCTTCTGAAGGTGCAACACTCATGCCCATGAAATCAATCCTATCCTAAACTCTAACCAAATCCGGCGCGTTGACACCGTGCTTGTCGGTCGAGGGCGGAGGCGGCTCACCGCTTCCGCCCTCCGAGCCGAGTTACGACTTGGTCGCAGGCTTGGCGGCCGGCGATGCAGCTGCCGGCTTGGCAGCCGGTTTGGCGGAGGACGCAGCCACCGGTGCAGACGGCTTAACCTTGCCGTCCGAAACGATGTAGCCGTGAATCTCGTTCGAGAATTTCTGCAATTCCTCGCTCACCGTCTTATTGCGGCGAACCATCCAGTTATAGGCCATAACCGCAGGCACGGCCACGATCAGTCCCAGCGCCGTCATGATGAGAGCTTCACCAACCGGACCGGCAACGGCATCGATCGACGCCTGACCGGCGGCACCAATCTTAACCAGGGCGCGGTAGATACCAACCACGGTTCCGAAGAGTCCGATAAACGGAGCCGTCGAACCGACCGTCGCGAGAATGGCCAGGCCTTCGGTCAGTTTGGAGTTCACCGAACCGACGGAACGCTGCAGCGCGTTGACCGTCCATTCATGCGCTTCGACCGGATCGGTCAGCTTGTCATGCGTTTCGCGGGCTTCGATACCGTCTTCGACGATCTGGCGATACGCGCTATTCTTTTCGAGCTTCGCCGCACCTTCACGCAGGCTGTTCGCCCGCCAGAAGTTTTCGCGGGCGCGCTTGCCCTGTTTCAGGATCTTCTGCTGTTCGAACCATTTGGTGAACAGGATGTACCAGGACATTGCCGACATGAGCACCAGGATACCAAAGGTAGCCTGAGCCACGATGCCGCCTTCTTCCAGCGCCGCGCGGAGGCCATATGGATTTTCCGCCGGGGCTTCAGCTGCTTCAGTAGACATGGTTTACGTTCCTCTCAGATAAATATGGTGCAATCAAATCGAACCGGAGTTCGTAAAAACGGTGAAATTGGTTAGTTCGGGATTTCCCAACGAATACTGCTCGAATAGCTGCCGGTCGTCGGGTTGCCCGCATCATCCAGGGCGGCCCTGAAACGTGCCCTACGCGTTAGCTGACGACAGGTTTCGTTGTCCAGACGGGAAAAGCCGGTCGACGACGTGATCGTGCAATTCGTTACGCGTCCGTTCGTGCCGATCGTCAGACGGAAACTTGCCGAACCCTGCTCTTCGTTCCGCAAGGACGCCGAAGGATAGTCCGCGGTGGTTACCCAGCGGCCGGGATTGCCACGCGGCTGGGCGGCCTGTGCAAGGCTCGGCGGCGGCGGTGGTGGTGCCGGGGGCGGAGGAGCCGGCGGCGGCGGCGCGGGCGGGCGCGGCGCGACGGTGGGTCTTTGTATGACCACCGGAGGCGGCGGCGTAACGACCACGGGCGGCGGCGGAACCGGAACTTCCGGCGGCGGCGGCGGCAATTCTTCTTCAGGGGGCGGCGGTTCGTCCTCGACGTCGAAAACGGTCAAATCTTCCTGAACCTGCCTGGCGACCTGAACGGCCAAACCCGAAACCAGCGCATAGGCGAGAAGCACGTGAAGGATAATGACGGCGATGATCGCCGACAGCTTTCGCGAGCTCATCTTCTGATCAGCATAGGCCATTAAACTATGAAACTCCCTCCAAAGCCCGATGTCCATAAAGCGCCAGTTCATCTGGCTTAGCAAAAGGACAGTAATCCAACGCGGAGCGATTGATGCCCGATGGACACCGATTCCCTACCGTCGCCAATCACGTTACGCAACAGTTACCCGCTTGGCCAGATACGATACAAGACGTTTGACGGGGGCCACCGTCCCGGAAGGAGAAACCAATGCCGAAATTTGCCTGTCTGATCGTGGCCTTGGCACTGTTCGTCTGGCCACTCCACAGCGCGGAATCTCAAGATTTTTCAGACCCTCAGGGCCTGAATTACGCCGATCTCGCGGACCTTGCGCTCGGCGCTCCCATCGTCGCCATAGCCGAAGTCGATCGCGCCCGCCGATTGGACGAGGAACGCGCCGTCGGTGTCGCGCCGAACCATGTCCGCTTCTATGTCGAGGCCGAACTCGAGACCCTGATTCGCAGCGCCAACGCGGTTCCCGGACGGGTCAGCTATCTTGTCGATCTGCCGCGGGACGCCGATGGCCGCCGCCCGCGAATAGGCGATGCCAAGGTGATTCTGTTTGCCATGCCCGTTCCCGGACGCCGCGGCGAACTTCAGCTGATCGCGCCGGACGGTCAGCTGAACTGGACCGATCGAGACGAACGCGCGATTCGCAATATTCTCGCCGAGGCCGCTTCGGACGATGCGCCGGGTGCCGTCACCGGGGTTGCCAATGCGTTCAGCGTACCCGGCACTCTGCCGGGCGAAAGCGAGACCCAGATATTCCTCGCGACCAGCGACGGCCGACCCGTTTCGCTGAGCATCTTGCGGCGCCCCAACCAGGCGCCTCGCTGGTCGGTGGCGCTCAGCGAGATCGTCGAACGGACATCCCCGCCGCCCGCACCCGACACGCTGCTCTGGTATCGGCTCGCCTGCTTCCTGCCCGATCGCCTGCCCGAGGCCAGCATGGAGAATCTCGATCGCAACGGGATGGAGATTGCCCGCGCCGATTATCGGTTGGTGATGCAGGAGCTTGGAACCTGTCCGCGGCAGCGCAACTGACGACACGCGTACAGATACGGGCGCGCGAACTATGCCTTGGCGGGCAGATACGGAAAGTCGCGCGTAAAGGCCTCCAGATGCGCGCCGCCGTCGACGAACAGCGTCTGACCAGTAACGGCTTCGGCCTGCGCCAACCATGTGACGGCGTCGGCAATTTGCGCCGGCGCGGGCAGAAGCTTGAGCGGCATCGCGTCTTCCGCCCGCTCGAGAATCTCGGTCGTATAGTCGACTGTCGGTATGGTCAGGCCCGGCGCGACGGCGTTGACGCGAACGGACGGGGCCAATTCGCGCGCCAAAATCCCGGTGAGCCCGGCAAGCGCTTGTTTGGAGAGCGTATAGCTGAACTGATCGCCGTGCGGGTGGGCGATTCGCTGATCGAGAATATTGACGATCGCCCCACCGCCCTTGCGCTTCGCACCGGCGAACGACTTGGCAAGGATCGCAGGCGCCGCGCAATTGACGGCATAATGGGACAACAGCCCGTCCATCGTGACGCTTTCCGGCCGGTCTTCGCCGAACTGCGCGGCATTGTTGACGAGCAGGTCCGGCACCGCGCCAAATCGGTCCGCGACGGCCGGTATGAGGTTTTCCGTCTGAACGGGATCGGAAAGATCGGCGGCGATCCCATGCCACTGCACGCCGGCTTGTTCGATCGCCGTCATCAAGTCGGGATCGGGCTCCGCCTCGCGCGACGCGTGCAACGCCAGGGCGTAGCCTTCGGCGGCCAGACGCGCGGCGATCGCCGCGCCGAGACGGCGGCATCCGCCGGTGACGACCGCCAGCCTCATACCCTGTTCCGCACCATGGCTATGCCGATTTCCTCGCCATTCTCCGAAATCGCCAGTTTCACGATATCGATCGTCACCCGCAATATCCGCTCGTCCTGGAGGAAAACCGTATCGGCGATATGATCGGCCACCGCTTCGATCAGCGTAAAATGCCGATCCTTGGGCAACGCGTCAGTCATCGCATGTTTGAGGTCCATATAGTTTTTAGAGCGCGAGAGCGGCGTATCGGGTTCGAACCGGTCGCGGACCGCCATATCGGCGGCCACCGAAATGCGCAGCGGCTGCGGCAGCTTGGTCTCTTCGGAATAGATCCCGGTCAGGATCATGACTTCGACATTACGCACTTCGAGCCGCAGCATGTCGGTTCCCGGCTCGGTCAATTGGCTTGGCATAGATGATTCGCGCTTTCTTTTTGCCCGCGAACCGCTAATCGCCACGGCCTTCAACGTAAATGGCCCGTAAAATCCGTGATCGCTCTCCATCCTCTTTCCGCGGTACCGCCCGCCACGATCGAAACTTTACTCGACCTGGCCTTCGGGACGGACCGGCATGGCCGCACCGCCTATGCCGTGCGCGCGGGAACGGAACCGGTGGCCGACCTCTCCTTCGTCGCATTGGCTGGCGAACAATTATCGGGGTCGCTGCAAAGCTGGCCGATCGTTCTGACGACGCCGGACGACCGCCGGCTGCCGCTCATCATGGTGGGCCCGGTGGCCGTGCATCCCGGCCATCAGAATCAGGGCATCGGCAAGCATATGACGCGCGTCGCGACGCAAAGGCTCGATCTTGCGGACGCATCGGCGATGATGATCGGCGATCCCGGCTATTACGAACCGTTCGGCTTTCGCTCCGGTCCGGCTGCCGGCTGGACCCTTCCCGGACCCGTCGAGCCGCACCGTATTTTGTTGCGCGCCGCGCCCAGCCAAGCCTGGCCGGCGAAAGGCGCATTGGGGCCGGATCTTTTGCGCTCGGACGAGGTATTGCCTAACTAAGCCGCATGCCCTCGCCCGTACCTCCCGCCAATCTCGCTTCGCTTTCGCTCGATACCATCGCAGAGCTGGCCGAGGACACAAGCCTGCCGCCGGTCGGGACATGGCACCCGGAACGCGAGGGGCGGATCGATATCCGTATCGCCCACGACGGAACCTGGTATCATGAGGGCGATCCGATCAACCGCCCTGCCCTTGTCCGCCTGTTCTCGACAATCCTGCGCCGCGAACCCGATGGTGGACATGTCCTCGTCACGCCCGCGGAGAAACTCGCGATCATAGTCGAAGATGCGCCGTTTCTCGCGGTCGAGATGAAAATCGATGACGATCCGGCTCACGGCCAGCGGGCGATCTTCCGTTTGAACACGGGAGACATCGTGATTGCCGGTCCCGAGCATCCGCTCACGCTGCGCGGCGACGGCGAAGACGCCCTGCCCTATCTCCATGTCCGCGCCGATCTCTGGGCGCTGCTCGCCCGTCCCGTCTATTATGCACTGATGGACCAGGCGATTGCGCACGATCCGATCGGTATCGAAAGCGACAGCGCTTTCTTTCCGCTGGCGCCCCAGGACATGAAAACGGGCACGACCGCATGAGCCTCGCCGTCTCCCTGCGCGACACGCTGGAAAAGTCGCTGGCGCTCGATGTCCCGGTGTTCGATTCCGATATGCGCGGCGATCGGTTTCGTTCCAATGGCCAGATCGTCGACGCCGCCGTCCTCATCCCCGTCGTCGAACGCGACACGCCGACCATCATCCTCACTCAGCGCACGGACGCCCTGCCCAGCCATCCCGGCCAGGTCGCCTTTCCGGGCGGCAAGGTCGATCCCGGAGACGACGGCCCGGTCGGCGCGGCGCTGCGCGAGGCCGAGGAAGAGATCGCCCTCCCCCGGGACAAGGTCGAGCTGGTCGGCACGACCGACCTTTATCTGACCGGCACGGGCTTTCACATCACCCCGGTCATCGGCGTCGTTCCGCCCGGTATCAAGCTGACGCCCGAGGAAGGCGAGGTCGCGGCCATCTTCGAAGTGCCGTTCGATACGCTGCTCGACCCCGCCAACTATGCCGAACGCGAACTCGAATGGCAGGGCCGGAAACGCCGCTATCACGAGATGATCTGGGAGGAGCGCCGCATCTGGGGGGCCACAGCCTCGATCATCATGAACCTGTCCCGGCGGATCAAGGCGGTGCAAGCGTGACGGCGGGCGCGCAAGTCCTCCCCGGTACGGGGAGGGGGACCGTCGCAGGCGGTGGAGGGGAAACGCGATGCTGACCCCGCCAAGAAAAACGGTCCGAAAGGCGCGTGCCCAACGCCGCATGATGACCCTTCCGGAAGTCTTGCTCTGGCGGGAATTGCGGAAACGGCCGCGTAACTTGAAGTTTCGAAGGCAGCATCCGGTAGGCGACTATGTTCTCGATTTCTTCAATGCCGAATCGCATCTTGCGATCGAGGTCGACGGAGATGCACACAACCGGGGTGAACGCCCGGCAAGAGATGGCATTCGCGACGCATGGCTGAACGAAAAAGAGATTGATGTGCTACGAATTCCGGCCGGCGATGTTTTGCACGATGTAAATGATGTGGTCGAGCGGACAGTCGATGCGGCAGGCGGTAGAATACCCCTCCACCAGCCGGAGGCTGGTCCCCCTCCCCGTTCCGGGGAGGATTTGGGATGAGATTGCCCGATGCGTCGTGGCGGCATTGGCCGGGGATGGATGCGCTGCTGGACGCGCTCGATGCGGCGGACGGCAGGGTGCGCTTTGTCGGCGGAGCGGTGCGCGATGCGTTGCTCGGCCTAGACGTGCAGGATGTCGATTGCGCGACCGCCTTCCCGCCGGACGAGACGGCCCAGCGGATAGAGGCGGCAGGCCTCAAGGCCGTGCCGACCGGCATCAAGCATGGAACGATCACCGCCGTTCTGCCCGAGAAACACACGATGGAAGTCACGACCTTGCGCCGCGACGTCTCCACCGATGGCCGCCATGCCACCGTCGAATATAGCGAGGACTGGCGCGAAGACGCCGCGCGCCGCGATTTCACGATCAACGCACTCTCCGCCGATCCGCTGACCGGCGAGATATTCGACTATTTCGGCGGCGAGGCGGATCTCGAAGCCCGCCGCGTGCGCTTTATCGGCGATCCGGCGGAGCGCATCGCCGAAGACCATTTGCGGATATTGCGCTTCTTCCGCTTCCACGCCCGCTTCGGCGAAGGCGAACCTGACGCGGACGGCCTTGCGGCGACGGCGAAACACGCGAACAGCCTGATGGCCCTGTCGCGCGAGCGCATCGCCGACGAACTGCTGAAAACGCTCGCTCTGCCCGATCCCGCCGACACCATCGCGCTGATGATCGTGCACGGCATCTTCGCGCCGGTGCTGCCCGAAATCGCGAGCGCCGAGGCACTGGCCCGGCTGGCCGCGCGGGAACAGAAATTTGCTGCCGAGCATCAATACCCGACCGGCGCTCACCCTGAGCCTGTCGAAGGGTCGCACACTCCGGCTGAAAATACCCTTCGGCAAGCTCAGGGTGAGCGCGATGGGGGTGATCCGTTCGCGCCAGACCCTGTCCGCCGGTTTGCCGCCCTGCTCCCGCCCGAGCCGGACACGGCACGCGCCATCGCTACGCGGCTCAAACTTTCGCGCGCCCAGCGCACCCGTCTTGCGACCGCCACGGCCCGCATTCCCGGCGATACCGCCGAACCGCGCGCCCTCGCCTATCGCCACAGCATGGACGGCGCGATCGACCGGCTGCTGCTCTGTCCGACCAACGATATCGTCACGGGCAACGCCCTCGCCCATCTCATCGCCAATCCGCCGCCCGCGCACATGCCGATCAAGGGCGGCGAACTGATCGCGATGGGCATGGAAGCCGGCCCGGAAGTGGCCGCCAAGCTGCGCGCGATCGAGGAGGCATGGATCGCCGAGGATTTTCCGGACGAGAAGCGGGTACGGGAGATCGCGCAATCGCTGGTCGAGCCAGACTGAACGGGAGCAGAGGGGAGAGAAAACATGGCGAACGCAATTCGGGGAAGCTGCCTGTGCGGTTCGGTTGCGTTCGAAATCACGGGCAAGATCGGCCCGGTCGGGCAGTGCCATTGCTCGAAATGCCGCAAGGTTTCGGGCACGGACGGCAATGCCGTCTTCTACACCGCGTATGACAGTTTTCGTTGGGTCAGCGGCGAAGAGGATATCCGCCGCTACGAGGTCCCAAGCGGCGATGGATGGTCATCGACTTTTTGCCCCACATGCGGAAGCCCGGCACCGCACACCAACACGGATAGGAAAATCTATTTCGTCCCGGCGGGATTGCTCGACGACGATATCGCGCATAGCGGCTATGCCGCGCATATCTTCGTCGGTTCCAAGGCAAGCTGGGTCGAGATTACCGACGACGCTCCGCAATATGTCGAAGGATTCGGCTCCGAGAAAATCGCCTGATCGCAATCGGCCCTGTCCGGCTCCCCGCGCCCCGGGAAAATGGGCTACCAAAATAGGAAATCATGGCGTAGCCGATCTGTTCACCGATCCGTCCGGAGCAGCACGCCATGAATTACGATCTGCGCTCGAATCGCGCATCGCAACGGGGCTATAATGTTTCAAAATTCGAACGGAGAGACGCTGAAAAAACCTCTACACGTGGCGACTATGTCTACCTATTCAGCTTTCTGGCAAGAAAGGTGAACGGGATTGGATGGCAGGCAGACATATGCCGTAACACGGTCGGCGCGACGAAAGACGGCTGCTGAATAAACTTGCCTCTCTACCGAACCTTTTCGCCCTCTCCACGGACTATAACACCGTAACGGGAGGTATTTTGGATGGATCGGAGCGGGCGGGTTTATGACGAGTTGCTCGTGCTGCATGTCCAGAATGGCGACCGGCGGGCGCTGGAGCGGCTGGCCAGCCGCTGGCATCCGCGGCTGCTCCGCTCGGCGCGGCGCTTTACCGGCGATGACGAGCTGGCGCGCGAAGCGGTTCAGGAAAGCTGGCTCGGCATCGTTGCCGGGCTGAAGAAGCTCGGCGATCCGGCGAAGTTCCCGGCTTGGGCGTTCACGATCCTGCGCCGCCGCTGCGCGGACCGGATCAACGCCCATGCCGCCCACCGCCCGCGCTCGGACGAGCTGACCGAGTCCAATGCGCCGGCAATTGCGCCGCGCGGCGAAGACCAGGCCGCCTTGCGCCAGGCCTTTGCGAGCCTGCCCGACGATCAGCGGATCGCGGCGACGCTTTATTTCGTCGAGCGGCTCAAGTTGGACGAGATTGCGGCGGCGACGGGTGTACCGCTCGGCACCGTGAAGTCGCGGATTTTTACCGCTCGCAAGAGTTTGAAGGAGGCACTTGGAGAATGAGGGACGAGGGTGAAACTACCCGCACCGTTCGGGCTGAGCCTGTCGAAGCCCTGCCCTTTTTTGGGACGCCGCAGAGGAAGTACAGCCCTTCGACAGGCTCAGGGCAAACGGATTTCTGGGATGAAAAGTAGCTAGTGAAGGAGAAGACTGATGACCGAATTCGATGACAGGCTCCGCGCCGCGCTCGACGCGGATGACGAGGCGTTCCTGAAAGAACTCGACGAAGGTCGCGGCATGTTCGCGCAGATCGGCGACACGCTGACCGGGCCGCTGGGCGGCTGGGCGAAGCTGATCTTCGGGATCGCCGTCGTGCTGGGCTTCGCGCTGTTCTACTCCGTCTGGCAACTGCTTACCGTCGATAGCGATCGCGAATTGTTCCTCTGGGTCACCGCGACGATCGGCCTGCTGATCGCCCAGGGCTTCGTCAAACAATGGTTCTTCGACCGGATGAACCTGATGACGATCCTGCGCGAATTGAAACGGATCGAATTGCGCATCACGCGGATGGAGGAGCGGGGTTGATTGGATCGCCGGACAGTGGTCTGTTATCCCGGCGGCCGATGACGAGCCCCCTTTCCGGCTTCGCCGCCGATATGGACCGCTGCTGGCAGGAGCGCCGCTTCGACGATTTGCGAAACTATCTGGACGAGAATATCGTGATCGTCGCGCCAGGCGGCGGAGCCCGGACCGCAGGCATCGAAGCCGCCATCGGCAGCTATCGCGAGTTCATGAGCCGCAGCGCAGTGACCCTCTACGAAACGTCGGACACCGTCATTACCGAACGCGGCGACACCGCGATCATCGAATATAGCTGGGTGATGGACTGGACCGATGAAGGGACCGCCCATCAAGCCGAGGGTCGCGAGATACTGGTGCTGGGCCGAAGCGGCGGGGAATGGAAGGCCGTCTGGCGGAAGCAATTGGCGGGCTAGCTCCTAGAACTTGTTATCCTGCGGAAACCCCCTCGGCGGCATCCGGCCCGCCGTACCGCGATTGCCGATCCAGTCGCCGAGTTCCGTCTCCGTGCGCGTACGGCCCGTGTCGCCGCCCATCGCCCAGCTGAGACCCTCGCCCAACCTGAACGCCGTGGCGTCGGACAGCCCGCCATCCTTGTATTTCTGCAGCATGATACCCTGGCCGCGCGCCATTTCGGGGAGCGCTTCCAGTTCGAAGATCAGCATCTTTCGGTTCTCGCCGATCGCCGCGACATGGTCTGCGCCCTCGGGGATCGCGCGAACGACGCGGAGCTTCGCCCCAGCCTTCACATTTGCCACGACCTTGCCCTTGCGCGTCGTGCTGACGATCTCCTCGGCGCTCGCAACGAAGCCCTTGCCGGCGGTGCTGGCGAGCAGCAGCCTGCCGCCCTCCTCGACCTTCACGAGTCCGGCAATCTCAGCGCCGTCTTCGATATCGACCATCGAGCGGACGGGTTCGCCGAACCCACGCGCGCCGGGCAGCTTATCGCCCCCTAGAGTGTAGATGCGGCCATTGTCCGCCGCGAGCAGCAGCTTGTCGGTCGTCTGGGCGTGGAAATCGAAGGCGGGGCCGTCGCCTTCCTTGTACTTCAGCTTTGCTAACCCCGCAGCGTCGACATGACCCTTCATCGCCCGGATCCAGCCGCGTTCGGACATGACGACGGTGATCGGCTCTTTTTCGATCATCGCCTCGAGCGGAATTTCCTTGGGCGGCGCAGCTTCCTCCAGAGACGTTCGGCGCCGGCCGAGTTCAGTGTCCGCGCCATATGTCTTGAGCAGCCCAGCCAGATCCTTCTTCATCCGGGTCTTCTGTCGCGCTTTCGAGTTGATCAGCTTGTCGAGCTCCGCGCGCTCGGCGAGCAGGTCTTCGCGCTCCTGACGCAGCTCCATTTCCTCCAGCTTGCGCAGATTCCTGAGCCGCATGTTAAGGATGGCTTCAGCCTGGCGGTCGTTCAGCTTGAACTCCGCCATCATCACCTGTTTGGGCTCGTCCTCATAACGGATGATCTCGATGATCCGGTCGAGATTGAGATAGGCGACGATATAGCCGTCGAGCAGTTCGACCCGGTCGTCGATTTTGCCGAGGCGGAATTCGGACCGCCGGACGAGGACGATGAACTGGTGGTCGAGCCATTCCTTGAGCACTTCCTTGAGGCTCATCACGCGCGGCGTGCGATTGGCGTCTAGCACGTTGAGGTTGAGGCTGACGCGCGTCTCGAGTTCCGTCAGGCGGAACAGCGAGTCCATGAGGACATCGGGTTCGACCGTGCGGCTCTTGGGTTCGAGAACGATCCGGATCTGTTCGTCGCTCTCGTCGCGGACATCGGCGAGGATCGGCAGCTTCTTGTCGGCGATCAGCGCGGCGATCTGTTCGATAAGCTTTCCTTTTTGCACCTGGAACGGGATTTCGGTGATCACCGCCTCCCAGGTCCCGCGCCCCAGATCCTCTTGATGCCAGCGCGCGCGGACGCGGAACGCGCCCCGGCCCGTGCGATAGGCCTCGGTGATCATATCCTTGCCGTCGACGAGCAGCCCGCCCGTCGGCAGGTCCGGCCCCTGGACGAAATCCATGAGCTCGGCTTCTTCGGCCTTGGGATTGTCGATCAGATGCGTCGCGGCGTCGATCAGCTCGGCGGCGTTGTGCGGCGGGATCGAGGTGGCCATGCCGACGGCGATGCCCGACGCGCCGTTCGCCAGCAGGTTCGGGAACAGGCCGGGGAAAATCTCCGGCTCTTCCTCTTCGCCATTATAGGTCGGGCGGAAATCGACGGTGCCTTCGGCGAGCCCGTCCATCAGGTCGATCGCCGCCTGGGTCAGCCGCGCTTCGGTGTACCGCATCGCGGCCGCGTTATCGCCGTCGATATTGCCAAAATTGCCCTGCCCGTCGACGAGCGGATAGCGCATCGAGAAGGGCTGGGCGAGCCGGACCATCGCGTCATAGACGCTCTGATCGCCATGCGGATGATATTTGCCGATCACATCGCCGACGACGCGCGCGCATTTTTTGTACGCGCTGTCGGGCGAGAGCTTGAGCTGCCGCATCGCCCAGAGCAGGCGGCGATGAACTGGCTTCAGCCCGTCGCGCAGATCGGGCAGCGACCGGGCCGTGATCGTCGAAAGCGCATAGACGAGATACCGCTCGGAGATCGCCTCGTCGAACGGTGCCTCGACAATCCGATCGAACGGATCGTCGGATTCAGGAGGATCGGCGGTATCGGTCGTCATGGCTGGCGGATTAGCAGCGGCGTGCAGAGGCGGCGAGTGGGATTTCCACAGACTTCTCCGACCCCGCTTCAGCTTCTCCCTTGCCGCTTCATCCTTGCCGCCTTTCCTATCCGCCGTGCGGCATGCCCTTTCCCGTCGTTAGATAAGCCTGCAGGCTGTCGACGAAGAAACGATCCCAGCCGGACGAACAGATTTCATAGCAGTCCAGTTCGGGCCGCAGCCCCTTGTGCCAGACGGTGATCATTGTCCCGCCGTCCCTGGGCGCGATGATCCATTCGACTCGCGTGCCCAGCCATTCCTCCGGATCGGCATCCGGTTTGTCGTCGATCAGGTGGAGAGCCTCCACGCATTCCATTTCGACCCGTCGCCCCGGTTCGAGTGCTTTGGCCGCGAACGTCCAATAGCTGCGCTGTGGCGGGAATTCGAACGTCACGATATCGCCGGGCTTGGCAAAAACCGTCGCCGTTCGCGTCCACCAACCGCCGAATTCTTGCGTCAGCGCGGCATAGGCGCGGTCGGCGCCGGCCGCGACCGCGATCGTCCTATGAAAATCCTGGTCTGTCATTTGCGATCATCCTGCCGGTGGCCCGTTAGGCCGCCTCTTTCCAATGAGGCGGGAAGGTTTTGGCGACACCGGCCAACGCTTCGATCCGGCCCTTCCAGTTGGCGAGGCCCGGATAGTCCTGCGAAAAACTTCCCAGCCCCAAATCGGTCATCAGCGCAGTGTGCGTCTCCACCGCGCGTTGGATCAGCCTGACTTCGGGGAAGGCCACAGCATCGGCCGCGCCAGCGCGATCGCCCGACAGAAACGGCGCCTGGCCGAGCAACTTCTCGAGTCCGGCAAATTCCGCTCGGAGCGTTTCGGCCGCCGCTACCAGTTCCGGCGTCGCCGCGTTCGCGCCGTGAAAGAATATGGGCGCCAGAACGCCGTGGCAGGCGTCGCGCAGATAATCGGCAAATTCCGTCGTCCGCTGCCAGATATACGCCGCTTCTTCCGCGCTTTCGCCGAACAGCGGGCGATCGGGATAGGCCCGATCGAGCCAGGCGAGCGCTGCGATCGAATCGCGCATCACCGTATCGCCTTCGACAAGCGTCGGAACGGTCCCGCGCGGATTCACCGACAGATAGGGCGCAGCCTTATGTTCGCCTTCGGACGCTTTGAGAATCCGGGTTTCATAAGTCAGTCCCTTGAAGGCGAGGCCGAGCAAAGCCCTCCACGGACGGGGGGCGCCGCTAACGGAATAGACAAGAATAGACATGAGTGAACCTCCACGATTGAATTCCCGCAAAAGCTATGCTCATTGGTTATGTTCTAAAAGTAGGCAGAATTTGTTGTAATACTATCATTTTCGATACTAATGGAAAAATCCGGGACGTTCAGCGATGAAAAATGAGACGACAGACTCAACGAAGAGCGAAGAATCTTGCCCGGCTCCCATCGTGATCGGTCTGATCGGCGGCAAATGGAAGCTGATGATTCTCCGCATCCTGATCTTCGACGGGATGCAACGTTTCGGCGAACTGCGGCGGGCCGTCGGCGGCATCACCCAGACCATGCTGACCAAACAGCTTCGCGCGCTCGAGGCTGACGGCCTGGTCGCGCGCAAAGTTTATGCCGAGGTGCCGCCCCGGGTCGAATATTCGGCAACCAAGGCCGGCATGGCGCTGATGCCGGTCTTCCATGCGATGCATGACTGGTGGGTCGAAACGCGGAACTAAAATCCAACTGGTTCTATCGAAACACGACAGTCCGCATTCCGTTGAGAAGGAGGCGCCGTTCGCCCACCCATTTCACGGCCCGGGCAAGCACCTGCGCCTCGATATCGCGGCCGATGCGGATCATATCGTCAACGCTCGCCCGGTGATCGACCCGCTCCACCGCCTGTTCGATGATCGGGCCCTCGTCGAGATCGGCGGTCACGAAATGGGCCGTCGCGCCAATCAGTTTCACACCCCGCTCATAGGCGCGGTGATAGGGTCGCGCGCCCTTGAAACCCGGCAGAAAGCTATGGTGAATGTTGATGCAGCGTCCAGCCAGTTTTTCGACCAATGAGGCCGACAATATCTGCATGTAACGGGCGAGGATCAGCGTCTCGGCGCCTGCATCGGTCATGATTTCCAGCATCCGCTCTTCCTGTGCATTCCGATCCTCGTCGATCACCGGCAGGTAATGGAAGGGCAGGTCATGCCATTCGGTCAACGCGCGGCAGCTCTCATGATTGGAGACGATTGCCGCGATATCGACCGGCAAGGCACCCGTCTTCCAGCGGTGCAGCAGGTCGTTGAGACAATGGCTGGATTTGGATACCGCGATGACGATTTTCGGATGAGCGTCGCTGCCGCTCAACTGCCAGTCGAGATCGTACGCTGCCGCCACATCGGCAAATTTCGCTTCGAGCGCCGCCTGGCCTTCGGGAAATTTCGGTCCGGCGTCCTTGAACGCAACGCGCATGAAAAAGCGCCCTGCTTCCAGATCGGCATATTGCTGGCTGTCGAGAATGAAGCCGTCATGATCGGCAAGAAAGCCGGTGACGGCCGCCACCAGCCCGACGCGATCTTTCGCCGTCAATATCAGTATGTAACTCATAGGACCCCGTTACCTACAATTGGCATCGGCCCAACCCATTCTTCGATTGTCGTACAATTGCAAGGCTTCGCCCCAGACGATGGGAGAAGAGTTTCAAATCCAGCCGAGACTCCGCTCAAGAGCCGCCATTGCGCCGGACACGATAAGCGTCGCCGTGAAGATGTTGTATAGGGCGTGACCCACTATTGCCGTCCAGAGTGAACGCGACAGCAGATACAACGTTCCGAGCGCGAAGCCCATCCAGATGGCGTGCGCGGTTCCGAGTGCCCCCTGGTAGAAATGCCCCAACCCGAAAATCACGGCGACGACGGACATTGCGATCCATCGCGCCCCTCTGCCATCACCCAACAGCCGCGTCACCATGGTGAGAGCATAGCCCCGAGCCGAGAGCTCCTCGCCGAAGCCGGCCGAAAAGATCGCGATCACCACAAAAAGGGCCCAGACATCCCAAGCACCCGGGACAAGGCCGATATCGGCGGCGCTCGCCCCCTGATCGGGAAGAAATACTGCAAGAAGCGGTATCAGTGCCAGCCGGTTTACAATCTGCATCGCCAACGCAAAACCAAACCCTGCTAGCAACACCGCAAAGAGGCCAGGCGCCCGCACCAATCCGATCGCCGCAACCTTTTCGCGTGCCAACCACAAAAAGAGGAACACGAAGGGAATGGCGAAGAGCGGCTGTAACGCCATGAGCAGAAGGATCAGCAATGTCGTGCCGATCAGCCAGGCCACGCTACGTCCCAGCTTTCCTCGCCATCCGCGCGTCTCGCCCGATAACTCCGTCATTGTCGATACCTCCTTTTTTCGCGTGCTGCGCAAAAAAGGAGAAAGCGGGTCGTTGTCGTCCGCGCCGAACGGGATTTACTTAAGAATCTGCTCGTTCGGCGGCTCGCCATGCGCTCGGCGTCATCCCGCATCGCGCCTTGAA
>JBCDDN010000053.1:0-25758 GCA_039180285.1 Pseudomonadota bacterium
CCCTGCCGGGCTTTCGCGTTAACGGGAGAATGTTTTGTCATAATTCCCCTAGCGGGAAATCGCCGCACCGCCCCTCCCCCCTACCCGACCACCAATTCAGTATATCCTCGTGGGTGGTCGGGAAGGGGAGAGGGCCGGTGCGGCGATTTCCCGATAGGGAAATTCTGACAAATCATTCTCCCGTTACCGCGAACGCCCGGCAGGAAGTTGCTGACGAAGGGAAAACCCCATGACCGTCGATATCACCGACATCAAAGCCATGATGGCCCGCGGGTGCGAATTTCTCGGCACCGAATATGCGATCCTCGGCGGGGCGATGAGCTGGATTTCGGAGCGCAACCTCGTTTCCGCCATCTCCAACGCCGGCGGGTTCGGCGTGATCGCCTGCGGGGCGATGGAGCCGCATATGCTCGACGCGGAAATCGCCGAGACGAAAAAGCGCACCGACAAGCCGTTCGGCGTCAATCTGATCACCATGCACCCACAGCTGGAAGAGCTTATCGACGTGTGCGCGAAGCATGAGATCAGCCATGTCGTGCTCGCAGGCGGCCTGCCGCCGGGCTGGGCGATCCCGAAGATCAAGGAATTCGGCGCGAAGCTGATCTGCTTCGCCCCGGCGCTCGCGCTGGCGAAGAAGTTGCACCGGTCCGGCGTCGATGCTCTGGTGATCGAAGGCATGGAGGCGGGCGGCCATATCGGGCCGGTCAGCACCTCCGTTCTCGCCCAGGAAATCCTGCCCGAGCTGCGCGACGAACTGCCGATCTTCATCGCCGGCGGGATCGGCCGCGGTCATGCGATCTCCGCCTGGCTCGAGGTCGGCGCGGTCGGCGTCCAGCTCGGCACGCGCTTCGTCTGCGCCACCGAATGCATCGCGCATGAAAATTTCAAGAAGGCGTTCATGCGTGCCCCGGCCCGCGACGCCATCGTCAGCACGCAGATCGACGACCGCCTTCCCGTCATTCCTGTCCGCGCGCTCAAAAACAAGGGCACGCAGGAGTTCAACCAGAAGCAGATCGAGGTCGCCAAGCTCCTCGACGCCGGCGAGATCGAGATGGGCGAAGCACAGCTCCAGATCGAACATTTCTGGGCCGGCGCACTGCGCCGTGCCGTGATCGACGGCGATGTCGAAAACGGCTCGCTGATGGCCGGGCAGAGCGTCGGCATGGTGAAAACCGAAGAGCCCGTCGCCGATATCATCGCAACGCTGATGGACGAGGCGGTGAAAGCATTGGAGAAGAACCGGGGTTAGTGTGTTTCCGGAACGGCTCGGCAGGATTGTTCGGAGTCTTCTAGAAGTCCCTCAAGAAAGCCTTTCCAGGTTTGGTCTTTCCCTTGCCATGCTTGAAGGTACTCAAATTCTAAGTACTGCAGCATCTCATCAAAAGGCCAAGGCCCGAGACTTGCCTTATACGTGTCATAGAAATCTTGAATTTCTCTCCAATCTTTCCAATTGCGATTTGAAAGATACATCTCTGATTCTGTGTAAATCACATGGAAAAGCGGAATGTTTGACATTTGGATTTGCTCGCTTTCCAACCAGCCGCCATGGATATCCATAGCCAAAAAGGCTTGATCCTTAAGCTGCCCTGTTCTCCTCCGCGCTCACCCTGAGCTTGTCGAAGGGTAATATAAACCGCCGTCCTCTAAAACGGATTTACCGTGTACCCATCCTGCTGCAGCAGCGCATGGGCCGTCATCGCGGAGAGCGCCATATCGACACCCGGCAACAGGTCCGCGACGCCGATCTCGTAATAGGCGGCGGTCTGGCCGCACAGGATGATCTCGACATTGTTCGCAAGCAACGCTTCGATCGCCATCGCATTCGCATTTTCAGCTCCCTCCTGGTGCTCGGCGTAGAAAGCCGACCTGGTGAGATCGAGCGACGCCCGGCCATGCACGACGACCGCGACGCGGATATTTTCCCGCGGCACGCCCGCGGCGACATGCATGTTGATGAAGCGCGCCGCGCTGTTCAGCGTGCGGTTGATCTCGCCGACATCGGCGCGGGTGGCGGTGTCGAAAGCCACGGCGAATGCGGTATCGGCCGGGATCGCCATGGTCGTTTCGACCGATGCGACTTCGCCGAAATCGGTGAAGACGGGGCCGGCCGCGAAAGCGCCAGACTGAGCCGGGGACTGGGCGGCGAGCGGTGCGGCGGCAAGGCCGAGCGCGATCAGGGCCGTTGCGAATTTGAGCATCGGGGATGTCCTTTCAGAAAGCGGCTTTTGCTCTTCCCTATCGTGGGTTTTGTTCGAGAGGCAACAGCCAGAAACCTTGACCTCAAACCCGTTGGGGCTGAGCCTGTCGAAGCCCTGCCCTTTCTTCCGGCCCAGGGAAGTATCAGGACAACCCTTCGACGGGCTCAGGGTAAACGGCAATAGGATGCGGCGGCCTCCGCCAGATCCTGTCTCCTGTCCTACACGCTCCCGTTCATGCTATCATGCACGTAGTTGCTCCGGCGCTGGCTCCTTGACATCCGCCTGCCCGTGCGCGGGCTGCATCAATCCCTTTCCCGGGCCGGTGCGCGTTTTTTCCACACGGTCGGCTGTGTGTCCACTATGTCAACTTAAGGCCGGAACAGCGCCAGCTTACCCCGATCCGTGTCAACCAGCGTCAACCGCGCCGGCACTCTGGAGTTGGGCTCAGGAAATTTCCTTGGCGAGCAGGATCATATCCCGCCGATCCTCGTAAACCGCCTTGTCGAATGTCCGCGATCCGATCTCGGTAAAACCCCAGCGCAGATAGGCGCCATGGGCCCAGTCGGCGCTGGCCATCACGTCGAGCCAGACATGATCGTGCCCCTGTTCGCGCGCATGCGCCTCGATAACATCGTAGATCCGCTTGCCGAGACCCGAACCGCGCACATTGGGAAGCAGATACATACGCCTGAGCTCGATGCCGGTCTCACTGCCGGTTTCCGGATTCGACGAGCCGCCGATCGCCATCGCGAAACCGATAGCGGTACCGTCGCTCTCGGCCAGCCAGAACAGCGCGCCCTCCTCCATTGCGGATCGCACGGCCGCTTCGCCAAAGCTTTCGAGGTGCCGCATGAGCGGCTCGGGCTCGGGCCATAGATAGCCATAGGCCGCCGCATAGGCTGCCGGCCCGACGATGCCGAGCTGCGCGGCGTCCGCCTCGCCGGCCTGCCGGATTCTATAGTCCGTCATAGATCGGTCCCTGTCCGGCCTCGCCCTATAGCGCAGATCGGCCGCGACCGCGAATTTTCGGCGAGAGCGGCCCACGATCCCGGCAAAGCCAATCTTTTGCTTCGCCTAACGTTTCCGCATTGGCGCGATACGCCGCGCTCTGCTAACCGGTCGGCCATGAGTTTCGCCGAAGCCAAAACCTCGTCCCGAGAGATACTGACCGGGCTTCACGACGTTATGGCATCGCGCAACCATGCCCAGGGCAAGCTCAACCGCGTGGTCGAGATTATCGGCGAAGCGCTGACGAGCGAAGTCTGCTCCATCTATCTGCTGCGCGAGGGCGTGCTCGAACTCTTCGCGACACGCGGGCTGAACCAGGATGCGGTCCATGTCACCAAGCTGGCGATGGGCGAAGGGCTGGTCGGGGTAATCGCCGAGAGCGGGCGCATTCTCAACCTCGACGAAGCGACCGCGCATCCCGATTTCGCCTACAAGCCCGAAACCGGCGAGGAAACCTATCACAGTTTCGCCGGCATCCCGATCATCCACCGCGAGCGCACAGTGGGCGTGCTGGCCGTCCAACATGCCGATCCTCGCCCCTATGACGATGTCGAGATCGAGGCGCTACAGACCGTCGCTATGGTGCTGGCCGAGCTGATCGCCAATGCCGAGCTGATCGACGACAGCACGGCCGACGGGGAAACGGCGCGCCAGACAGAGGCAATGCGGCTGACCGGGCAGAAACTGGTCGTCGGCATGGCGTCCGGAACCGCCGTGTTCCACCAGCCGCGCGTCAATATCGAGCATACCGTCGCCGACGATACCGAAGCTGAACGCCAGCGCGTCTATTCGGCGTTCCGCAAGATGCGCGAACAGATTGACGACATGACCAAACAGGCCGAATTCGGCGTCGGGGGCGAGCATCAGGACGTGCTCGAAACCTATAAGATGTTCGCCTATGACGAGGGCTGGAGCCGCCGGATCAATGCGGCGATCGACAGCGGCCTGACCGCCGAAGCGGCGATCGAGCGTGTCCAGCAGCGTACCCGTGCGCGCATGCACGAGATCGACGATCCGCTGCTGGCCGAGCGGATGCACGATCTGGAAGATCTCGCCAACCGGCTGATCCGGATCGTGGCGGGTCAGTTGGGCACCGCGGCGCAGTTGGGCCTGCGCAACGATTCCATCCTGATCGCCCGCAATCTGGGGCCGGCCGAACTGCTCGAATATGATCGGCGGCGGCTCAAGGGCGTGGTGCTCGAAGAAGGGTCGCTGACCGCCCATGTCACCATCGTCGCACGCGCCATGGGCGTCCCCGTGCTGGGCCGCGTGTCCGATGTCCGGCGGCTGATCCATGACGGCGACGAGTTGCTGCTCGATGTCGAGGAGGGGTCCGTCTTCGTCCGCCCATCGGTCACGATGGTCGAGGCCTTCGAGGCGAAGCAGACGCGCATACAGGAAAAGCGGGCCGAGTTCGAAGCGCTGCGCGACATGGCGCCGGAAACGCGGTGCGGCAAAAGGCTGAACGTGATGGTCAATGCCGGGCTGCGCGAAGATGTCGGTACGACGACGCTGGCGGGTGCGGACGGAATCGGACTGTTCCGCACCGAATTTCAGTTCCTGGTCTCCGCCACCCTGCCCCGCCGCGAAGCGCAGCAGAAGCTGTACAAGGACGTGATGGACGCCGCGGGCGACAAGCCGGTGATCTTTCGCACGCTCGATATCGGCGGCGACAAGGCGGTGCCTTATCTGCGCGCCGAAACGACCAAGGAGGAGAATCCTGCGATGGGCTGGCGCGCGCTGCGCCTCTCACTGGATCGCGAGGGCCTGATGAAGGTGCAGGCCCGCGCGCTGATCGAGGCGGCGGCGGGCAAGACGCTGAACGTCATGTTCCCGATGGTCTCCGAACCTTGGGAATTCGACGAAGCTCGGGCGCTGTTCGAATCCCAACGGGTCTGGCTGGAAGACCGCCATCACATGCTGCCGCATGACATCCGCTATGGCTGCATGCTCGAGGTGCCGGCGCTGGCCGAGGCGCTCGATCAGCTGTTGCCGCGGCTCGATTTCCTGTCGGTCGGCACGAATGACCTGACCCAGTTCCTGTTCGCTGCCGACCGCGCCGATCCGCGCATCGCCGATCGCTATGACTGGTTGAGCCCGGCGATCCTGCGCTTCCTGCGCCGCATCGTGACGGCAACCCGCGAAGCCGGCGTACCGACGACGATCTGTGGCGAGATGGGTGGTCGGCCCGTCGAAGCGATGGCGCTGATCGGACTGGGTGTCGAGCAGCTGTCGATCACCCCGGCGGCGGTCGGCACGATCAAGGCGATGATCCGCTCACTCGATGCCGAGAGCCTGCGCGGACGGATGGACGACTGGCTGGCCGAACCGCCACCCGATATGCGCCAGACTCTGCTTGACTGGGCGGAGCAACGGTCGGTCGCAATCGGCTGATCGAGCAAGGCCCTACCCGCGGAATGCCTTGACACAAATGCCGGCGGCTTGCGAAAGCCCGTGCCATAAGCAGATCGCCGGTTCGCGGCATCAGCAGGGGACGCTCATGTCGGAAGAAGGTGGCGACGACGCCGCATTGTTCGAGTCCCATGTCGGGACGACGCTTCGCGATGCGCGCGAGAGCCAGGGCATTTCGCTCGACGACATCGCCAAGTCGACCCGCATCCCCCTGCGTCAGCTCCAGAATATCGAGAATAGCGATTACGATAAATTGCCGGCGCCGACCTACAGCACCGGCTTCGTAAAGGCTTATGCGCTGGCGGTCGGACTGGATGCCCAAGCCATGGCGAAAGCGTTCCGGGAGGAAATCAACTTTCGCTCCTCGGGCGAAACCGCCGGCGAATATTTCGAACCGACCGATCCGGCCCGCGTGCCGCCGCGCAGCCTGGCATGGATCGCCGCCGCCATCGCGGTGGTTTTGATCATCGCCTATGCCGTCTGGCGCAGCGGCATGTTCGGACTGGACGGCGAGGACCGCGCACGCCTCGCCGCCGGAACGGACGGCGAAGTCGTGGCTGAAGATACGGACACCGCCAATCCGGCACCTGCCGGCCGGACACCACCGCCCGCCGATGGCGCAGTCGTCATCGAAGCGACCGACACGGTATGGCTGCGCATCTACGAGCTCGACAGCGGCGAGCGGATTCACGAAGCGGAGATGCTGGCCGGCGAGCGGTTCGAACTGCCCGCGGAAGCCGTTCGTCCCGCGATCCGAACCGGTCGCGCCGATGCCCTACGGATCACGGTCGGCGGTCAGCCGGTCGACCCGATCGGGCCGGCGCAGACGGTCGTCAGCGATGTCAGTCTTTTGCCGGCCGATCTGGCTCGCTCCCGTCCGCAACCGGTAAACCCTCCAACGAACTAACAGGCTGATCGCGCTTCATATTGGCGACAGGATCGGTGCGCGATATAGATTCTTCCTCGGGTCCAAGGAGGGGGAAAATCGCCATGCGTTACATGCTCGTCGCCGCGCTGGTCGTAAGCTGTACGGCCACTCCCGCGCTCTCCCAGAGCGCGGATTTGGATCGACGGATCGATCGTGTCGAACGCGAGGTCCGCGCGCTCCAACGTCAGGTGTTTCCGGGTGGAAATCCCGACTTTTTCGAACCCGAAATCCGGACCGGCAACCGTAACGGACTGGCCGGCAATCCAGCATCCGCGCCGATCACGGACCTCACCGATCGGGTCAATGCGCTGGAGCGCCAACTGGCCGCGCTGACCGGCCAGGTCGAGGAGAACAGTTTCGAGCTGCGCCAGCTCCGGTCGATGGTCGAGGCACTCCAGGGACGCGATAGCTCGACGACCGTGCCCGAACTGCCCGTCGATGACGATACCGTCACGACCGGTTCCGGCCTCTCGCCAGACGCCGATGCCATCATGGCCGAGACGGACGTGACCGCCTCGGAGACGCCGGCATCGACGCAGACGGCCGAAGACCCGCTACCGGACGATGCCGGCGAGGCCTCCTATGTGCGCGGATATCGGATGTGGCGCGACGGTCGCTATGCCGAAGCGCGCGACCAGCTGCAGGAAACTGTGGAGACCTATCCCGGTCACCGGTTCGAAAGCTATGCGCGCAATTTGCTGGGCCGGGCTTATCTGGACGACGACAAGCCGGCCAATGCGACCGAGATATTCGTCCGCAACTATCAGGAACTGCCCGATGGCGCACGGGCGGCGGACAGCCTGTTCTTCCTCGGTGTCGCGCTGACCCAGCTCAACTATAACGATCGCGCCTGCCTTGCGTTCGCCGAGCTGGAAGACGTGTATGGCGACAGCCTGCGCAGTACGATCCGCGAACAGGTTCCCGCGGCACGCGAAGCGGCGGGCTGCACCTGACTTTTTCGCTTTTCGGGCCGAGCGTCGCTACACTCCGGCCATGACGCAAACGCCGCTTCCCAACCGGTTTCGCACGGCAACCGAAACGCTGACGGGGACATCGCCGGACCCCGGCGCGCCTCTGGGTCTCGCCGTCTCAGGCGGTCCGGACAGTCTGGCGTTGCTCGCGCTCGCGGCCGAGGCGTATCCCGGCGCCGTTGCCGCTGCGACTGTCGACCATAAACTGCGCCCGGAGGCGGCGGACGAGGCTGAGCACGTCACCGCGCTCTGCCGGCGCCTCGGCGTTCCTCACACCGTTTTGACGCCCGACCGACCGATCACAGGCAATATCCAGTCGGCCGGCCGCACGGCACGCTATACGCTGCTCGACGGGTGGCGCGGGCGCGAGAAACTGCGCTGGGTCGCAACCGCCCATCATGCCGACGACCAGCTCGAAACCATTTTGATGCGGCTGATGCGTGGCAGCGGCGTCGACGGCCTCTCCGCAATCCGGCCCATCAACGGCGCGATCATCCGTCCGCTGCTCGGCGTGCGCAAACGAGAGCTGGTCGCTTATATCGAAGGGCTCGGGATCGACGCCGTAACCGATCCGAGCAACGAAGATATCGCCTTCGATCGCGTCCGGCTCCGCGAAGGACTTCAGGGTTTTCCGGATTTCACCCCCCATCTCATATCGCGCAGTGCCGATGCGCTGCGCGAAGCCGGACAGGCGCTGCACTGGGTCTGCGCGCGGGAGGCCGAAGACCATATCGAACGGCGAGACGAGGCGATCCTGTTGACGCGAACCGACTATCCCCGGGAGATCGTTCGTCGTCTCGTCATCGCCTGTCTCGACGGCGTCGATTCCGGCCATGCGGCGCGCGGTCCGGCGCTCGACCAGTTGATCGAAACCCTGGCTCGAGGAAAAAAGGGCATGATCGGCAAAATTCTTTGTGAGCCGCAGGAGCCGGGAATCTGGCGTTTTTCCAAGGCTCCACCACGCAAAACAGGCTGAGATGCCTTGGCCAGCAGACGTTCATAGTTGCGGGCTAATTGTCTTTTCGCCCTGAAAACCTATTTTGATCGCAGCAGAAGGGCCAAAATGCGATGAATGACGACAAAGAACCCCAAGAGGGCGGCACCAACCCCTGGATGAAAAGCCTGTTCATCTGGGCCGGCATATTGGTGGCGCTGATCCTGTTCGTCACGATGTTCGACAGCGGCGGCGCGCGGGCCGACGAAGCGCTTCCCTATTCCGATTTCCTCGACCGCGTGGAGCAGAACGAAGTTCAGCAGGTCGAAATCAACGAAGGCTTTATCAACGGTACGCTGACCGACCAATCGACCTTCCGCACCGATCTTCCGCCGCGCGTCGCCATTCCGGTCGACGAGATGCGCGAAGCCGGTATCGAAATCAGCGGCCGCCCGACCGAGCAGGCCAGCATCTGGACCTATGTGCTGCTCAACCTCCTGCCATTCATCCTGATCTTCGGGATTGCCTTCCTGATCATCCGCCAGATGCAGAAAAATGCCGGCGGCGGCGCGATGGGTTTCGGCAAGTCCAAGGCCAAGATGCTGACCGAAAAACAGGGTAAGGTGACGTTCGAGGATGTTGCCGGAATCGACGAAGCCCGCGAAGAACTGCAGGAAATCGTCGAATTCCTCAAAGACCCAGGCAAATTCTCACGCCTCGGCGGACAGATTCCGAAGGGCGCGTTGCTCGTCGGCTCGCCGGGTACCGGCAAGACGCTGCTCGCGCGCGCGATCGCAGGCGAAGCCGGCGTGCCCTTCTTCACCATTTCGGGCTCGGATTTCGTCGAAATGTTCGTCGGTGTCGGCGCATCCCGGGTCAGGGATATGTTCGAACAGGCCAAGAAGAATTCGCCCTGTATCGTCTTCATCGACGAGATCGACGCGGTGGGCCGTCATCGCGGCGCAGGCCTCGGCAACGGCAATGACGAACGCGAACAGACGCTCAACCAGCTGCTTGTCGAGATGGACGGGTTCGAGGCCAATGAAGGCATCATCATCATCGCCGCGACCAACCGGCCCGACGTGCTCGATCCGGCACTGCTGCGCCCCGGCCGTTTCGACCGCCAGGTCGTCGTGCCGCGCCCCGATATCGAGGGCCGCGAGAAGATCCTCGACGTGCACATGAAAAAAGTGCCGCTGGCGCCGGACGTCGATTCGCGGACGATCGCCCGTGGCACCCCCGGATTCTCCGGTGCCGACCTAGCGAACCTGGTCAACGAGGCGGCTTTGCTGGCCGCCCGTATGGGCAAGCGACTCGTCGCGATGGACGAGTTCGAAGAGGCCAAGGACAAGGTCATGATGGGGTCCGAACGGAAATCCATGGTCATGACCGAGGAAGAGAAGAAGTCGACCGCCTATCACGAAGCCGGCCATGCGCTCGTCTCCCTCCATGTCGAGGGCTGCGATCCGCTCCACAAGGTGACGATCATTCCGCGCGGTCGGGCACTCGGCGTGACTTGGAATCTGCCCGACCGCGACCGCTATTCGATGTCGATGCAGCAGATGAAGGCGCGGCTCGCGCTCTGCTTCGGCGGACGGATCGCCGAACAGCTGATCTATGGCGAGGATTCACTCAACACCGGGGCATCCAACGATATCCAGCAAGCGACCGATATGGCCCGCTCGATGGTCATGGAATATGGAATGAGCGAGAAATTGGGCTGGTTGCGCTATCGCGACAATCAGGACGAGGTGTTCCTCGGCCATAGCGTCGCCCGCAACCAGCAGGTTTCCGAAGAAACGGCCAAGCTGATCGACGCGGAGGTCCGCCGCTTGATCGAGGAGGCCGAAGGCGTGGCGCGCACCGTGCTGACCGAGAATATCGACGAGTTGCACAAGCTTGCCGGCGCTCTGCTCGAATTCGAAACGCTGAGCGGTGACGAAGCCAAAAAGGCGATCAAGGGCGAAGATATCGGCCGCAACGACGATCGCGACAATAAGGCGAAGTCGGTTCCGGCCGGCGGATCGAGCATTCCGAAAACCAAGCCGCGCAAGCGGCCCTTCGGCGATCCCGCTCCCGAAGGCGCCTGACCGCGCTTCGCACACTTAACCGGAAAGGCTCGCCGCGGCGGGCCTTTTCTGTGGCCGCTATCCGAGCGCCCCGATCGCAAGCAACAGGATGAAGAAGATCAGCGCCGTGAAGAAGCAGAAAAAGGCGAGAATACAGGTGCGCAGAAAGGCCGTGATCCGTCCGATCTCATATGTCCCGCGCAACTGCTTGTACATGTGAACAAACGGCACGACGATCACCGCAATCGGTATCCATGGTGCGTTCATTCCTGAAAAGCCGACTACCGTAAGCGCGATCGCGAACAGCGACATGAACGCCAGCGAATAGGTGACGAAGACCGTATGGTCGTACATCTTGAACCGGCGCGTATAGAAGAAGAGCAGCCAGACGAACGGTACCGATATCGGGATCAGCAGCCAGGAAAATTTGTAGAAATTCGCCTGCAGCTTGTAGAGGGCAAGGCTCGGATTTTCCTGAATTTTCCGGATGCCATAGTCGAGCCGGTCCCAGCCCGTTTGAAAATCGCGCAGATCGTAGGTGCCCGTTGGGTTGCCGTTCCCGTCCACCGGATTGGCGGTTTCGCCGACAATGGCGTCCAGACCTTCCTGGCCTATGTCGAATTCCTCGAGACGACCGTCGAGATTGTCGATCCGCTGACGCAACGCGGCTACGTCCGCCTGCCGTCCGGGCTGGCTTTCGAGCATCGCCAGCTCTCGATCGAGCCGGTTTCGCTCTTCCCGCGCACGGGTGATCTGATTTTCCAACTCCTCCTGCGCCATCTCGGTCGACACATTGTCGACATCGATATTGGACAGCGACACGCCATAGATGGTGAGAATCCCGAACATCAGGAATACCCCGAACAGGAACATGCCGAGCGGCGACACGAATTTGGCCCGCTCTCCATGGATGTAGCGCCGCGTAAGCTGGCCCGGCCGGAACGCCAATAGCGGCAAGGTCCGCCAGAATTTCCCGTCGAGATGAAGAACGCCGTGGATCAGATCATGGCCGATCGCCGCAATGCTGCGATGGACATGCGCCTTCTGCCCGCAATAATGGCAATGGGTACCGATCAGTTCGGTAGAACAGTTACCGCAATGGGTGTCCCCATGATCGCCGCGCCCCTCGCCATGATGGGACTCCACGACCCGTGCCGCCAGTCCGCCGGTAATCCCGCTCCCGATCCCATCGATGCCGTCATCCATCGCTCAGCTCCCCCGCCCCGCACATAGCCGCGCAACACGCGGTTCGTCGATAGCCGTTCACGACGGCCGCCCGGCATGATATGCCGCCTGCCAATGAACGAACACCGCTCCATTCCCGCGCCCGAGGCGCTGATCGCCGATATGGGCGCGCGCGCGCGCGATGCCACCGGCGTGGTGGCACGGGCGGCGACCGACGTGAAGGCGGCGGCGTTGCGTCATGCGGCAACGGCTCTTCTTGCCGCGGAGGCGGACGTTCTCGCCGCCAATGCCGAAGATATGGAGCGCGGCGAAACCGCTGGTTTGAACGCGGCCCTGCTCGATCGGCTAAAGCTCGATCCGGAGAGGCTGGAAGGCGTCGCAAAAGCGCTTGAAGCCGTTTCCGAGCTGCAAGACCCCGTCGGTGCGGTCATCGACAGCAGCACGCCCCCCAACGGCCTGAAACTGAGCCGCATACGGATTCCCTTGGGCGTGATCGGGATCATCTACGAAAGCCGGCCCAATGTGACCGCCGATGCAGGCGCGCTGTGCCTGATGGCCGGCAATGCGGCGATCCTGCGCGGGGGATCGGAAGCGACCGCCTCGAACCGCGCGATCCATCGCTGCCTTTCCCAGGGGCTGAAACAGGCGGGTCTGCCGGAAGACGCGATCCAGCTTGTCCCGACGACCGATCGCGCCGCCGTAGGCGCCATGCTGCGCGCAAATGGACTGATCGACATCGTCGTGCCGCGCGGTGGCAAAGGGCTGGTCGCACGGGTGCAAGAGGAAGCGCGTGTGCCCGTGCTCGCCCATCTCGACGGGCTGTGCCACACCTATGTCCATGCTGCGGCCGATCCTGAAATGGCGCGCGATATTGCCGTGAACGCCAAAATGCGGCGGACCGGCATTTGCGGGGCGATGGAGACGCTACTTGTCGATCGCGATTTCCCGGAACCGGGGATGCTCATCGAGGCGCTGATCGACGCGGGCTGCGAGGTGCGCGGTGACGATGCAGCGCAGCAGCTCGACGACCGAGTAAAACCGGCAAGCGCGGAGGACTGGGACACAGAATATCTCGAACCCATTGCATCGGTGGGCATAGTCGCTGGACTAGACGCCGCGCTCGCGCATATCGCGCGCTATGGATCGGGCCATACCGATGCCATCGTAACCGAGGATGCCGATGCCGCCGCAGCCTTTCTGAACGGGACCGACAGTGCGATCGTTATGCACAATGCCTCCACCCAGTTCGCCGATGGCGGAGAGTTCGGGCTGGGTGCGGAAATCGGCATCTCCACCGGCCGCCTCCATGCCCGCGGCCCGGTCGCGCTGGAAGGGCTGACCACTTACAAGTGGATCGCGCGCGGCGATGGAACGATACGCCCATGAGCGGGCGCATCCTGCTGCTCATCGGAGGCTGGCTGTCGGTTGCCGCATCGCTTCTGCATATCGGCGTTATTGCCGGCGGGCCGGACTGGTACCGCTTTTTCGGCGCGGGCGAGCAAATGGCCCAGATGGCCGAACGCGGCGAAGCCTATCCGGCCATGGTTACGACGCTGATCGCCCTGATACTGGCGATCTGGGCGGCATATGCCTTTTCGGGTGCGGGGATAATTCGCCGCTTGCCGCTGTTGCGGACCGGGCTCGTCACGATTTCGGCCATCTATCTGCTGCGCGGGTTGATCTTACTGCCGATTCTTCTCTTTGCGGAAACGCCGGTCGCACCATTCGATATCTGGAGCTCGCTGATCGTACTCTCCTATGGCCTTACCTATGCCGTGGGGACCTGGCTGAGCTGGCCGACACTGCGCCCCAATCCTGACAGCATCGCGACTTGAAACCCACGGGCCTTCTCGGCGGATCGTTCAACCCGGCGCATGGCGGGCATCGCGGGATCAGCCTGTTTGCGCTCGATGCGCTGGGGCTCGACGAGATCTGGTGGCTGGTATCACCGGGTAACCCGCTGAAAGAGGGAGCGACGGATATGGCACCGCTCGGCGCGCGGCTGGCTTCGGCGCGCAAGCTGGGACGCCGGACCCGCATCAGGCCGACGGCAATCGAAGGCCAACTGGGCACGCGCTACACCGTGAACACGCTTGAAAAGCTGACCCGCCGCTATCCCAAGCGAAAATTCGTCTGGATCATGGGATCGGACAATCTCGCCCAATTCCACCGCTGGAGAGACTGGCGGAGAATTGCTCGACATATAGTGATTGCCGTGGTCGCGCGTCCGGGGTATGACGATGAAGCCCTGACCGCACCGGCCATGGCTTGGCTGCGGCGCTTCGTCCGGCCCGCAAGCCAATCGCGTGATTGGACCGATTGGAGACCGCCGGCGCTCGTGTATCTGCGCTTTCGACCCGATCCCCGCTCCGCCACGAAGATGCGGCGTGACAATCCGCAATGGCACCTCGCCTTTCCCCCAACAGCCGCGCGTGACCCGGTTACCCGACGGCGCATCCCATAGGAGACATCTTGCCCGCTTCATCAGCTGCGACGCTCCCGAACCCTGACGCCCATAAGGCCGAAGATCTTCACCAGCTTATCTTGCAGTCCCTCGATGACGATCAGGCACAGGATGTGACCTCGATCCCGCTGGCCGGAAAATCGTCGATCGGCGATTATATGGTCATCGCCAGTGGTCGATCGACGCGTCATGTCGCGTCGATCGCCGAGAAACTCGCCGAACGGATGAAAGCCGAGTTCGGCATCCCGACCCGTATCGAAGGCTTACCGACCGCCGATTGGGTTCTGCTCGATGCGGGCGATGTGATCGTCCATCTGTTCCGCCCCGAAGTCCGCAGCTTCTACAACCTCGAGCGTATGTGGGGTTTCGGAGAGCAGGCCGACGAGGCGGCAGATAGCTGAGCCTCGCGCTGCACATCGTCGCTCGCGGCAAGATCGGCCGCGGGCCGGAAGCCGAGCTTGTCGACCGTTATATCCAGCGGATCGCCTGGACCGTCCGCATCACCGAGCTGCCGGATACGGGCGGAAAGGTGCCGCCGCTCCAGCCCGGCACCAAGATCGTGACACTGGACGAAACCGGCCGGCAGCTGGGATCCGTCGAACTTGCGCGTCAGATCGCCGACTGGCGGGATCGGGGAGCCCGGGAAATCCGGTTTCTAATCGGTGCGGCTGACGGATTGACGGCCGAAGAAAAGGCGAGCGCGGATCTGTCCATCGCGTTCGGCAAAACGACCTGGCCGCACCTGCTGGCGCGGGCCATGCTCGCCGAACAATTGTGGCGCGTCAGTTCGATCCTTGCCAATCATCCCTATCATCGCGAAGGATAGCGGGATGATCGCCCGCCTTCTCGCCATGATCGCGCTGTTCGCAGCGATCCTCGCGCCCTTTGCCCTCGCCCAGACGACCGGCCGCGCCACGGAAGCCGAAGCGCTCGAAGAAGCGTTGCGCCAGCGCGCCATCGCGCAGCAGCGCGTAACGCGGTTCGAGGAACAGGCAGGGAATGCCGAAAGCCGCGCCGAGCGGGCGGCTGCGGAACAAGCTGCCGCCGCTGCGGAAGTGCAGGCGGCCGAGGCCGATTTGACGGCCGCGCAGAACCGGATCCGGTTGATCGAACGGCTGCGGGCCGAGCAACGTGCCCGGCTCGCCGAACGGCAAGGGTCGATTATCGGCCTGACCGCTGCCCTGCAAACCATGGCGCGCCGGCCTCCGGCCCTGGCGCTCGTGCATCAGGGCAGCATCAGCGATCTCGTCCATATCCGATCATTATTCTCCACGACGCTGCCCGTGGTTCGCGAACGCACCGCGGGCCTGCGCGCCGAAGTCGTGCGCGGCTCCAATCTGCGATTGCAAGCCGATCGGGCTGTCGCCCTGCTTGAACAGCGCCAGGACGAGCTTGAGGGTCGTCGTGTCCAGCTCGCCGCTCTCGAAGAAGGATCGCGAGCCGAGGCCCGGCAACTGGCCCAATCGGCGATGATGGAGAGTGATCGCGTACTCGCTCTGGGCGAAGATGCCCGCGATATCCGCTCGCTGATGGCGGAACTGGACCGTCAGGCCGAAGTTCGCGCCGATCTCATCACACTGCCGGGGCCGCGCTTGCGCCCCGCCCAACCTGGCGAAGCCCGCGCGCCGACGCGGCAGGCGGCGCGGCGCGACGTCAACCGCCGGCCGCCCTATCGCCTGCCGGTAATGGGCGAGGTCGTCGAGGGGCTGGGCGAGGTTTCCGATGCGGGCGTCCGATCGCGCGGACTCACTATCGCGACGCAACCCCGCGCGCAGGTGATCGCGCCTACGGCGGGGCGAGTCAGCTATGCCGGCGAATTCAGGGGCTATGGGCGGATCGTGATTATCGATCATAGCGGCGGCTGGACAACGCTGATCACCAATCTCGACCGGATCAGCGTGCAGGTCGGCGAAGTCGTCGGACAAGGCGCGCCGATCGGGCGTACGGGGAACGATCGGCCGGTCGTAACGGTCGAATTGCGGCGCAGCGGCGAACCGGTCGATATTTCCTCGCTCGTAAGCCGCGGTTAAGACCCGCCAACCTATTCTTTCCCGAAGCGCGGAAAACCGCTATCATGCCCGGATCAGTTGAGAGAGTTACAGTCATGCCAAGACCTTTTATCAGTGCGATCGGTGCCGTCGGGACGCTGGCGCTTATTCCCGCCTTCACCGCCACGCTCGCGGCCGTCGATGTCGACACCTATCGCGAGCTCGACCAGTTCATGGACGTTTTCGAACGGGTCCGGTCCGAATATGTCGAGGAAATCAGCGATGAGGACCTGATGCGCGGGGCGATCGACGGCATGCTGTCCAGTCTCGATCCGCACAGCTCCTTCCTCGACGAAACCGGTTTCGAACGGCTGACGACGCAAAGCCAGGGCGAATATGGCGGCCTGGGGCTGACCGTGACGCTTGAAGACGGCGCGGTGAAAGTGATCGCGCCGTTCGAGGATACGCCGGCCGATCGCGCGGGCGTCCAGGCCGGCGATTACATCACCCATCTCGATGGTGAGTTGATTTTCGGCGGTACGCTCGACGAGGCGGTTGAGCAGATGCGCGGTGCGCCCGGCACCTCGATCGACATCCGCGTCGTACGCCCTGGCCGGGACGAACCGCTCGAATTCACGCTGACCCGCGAAATTATCGAGCTGCACGCCGTCGAATGGGAAGTGCAGGATCAGGTCGGCATCATCAATATCAACACTTTCAATCGCAATACGGGCGAGGAAGTCCGCGCGGCCATCGCCGCGATCAATCAGTCGCTGGGCGGCCAGCCAACCGGCTATGTGATCGATCTGCGCTCCAATCCGGGCGGATTGCTCGACCAGGCGATCGCCGTGTCCGACGTGTTTCTCGAACGCGGCGAGGTCGTTTCGCAACGCGGGCGGCGCAGCAGCGATATCGAGCGCTATTATGCACGCGCCGGGGATGACACGAACGGTCTTCCGATCGTGGTGATCGTCGATGCCGGAACGGCCTCGGCGTCCGAAATCGTCGCGGGCGCACTGCAGGACCATCGCCGCGCGCTGATCATCGGCGAGCAGACGTTCGGCAAGGGTTCGGTGCAAACCATCCTGCCGCTGTCTGAAGATACCGCGTTGCGCCTGACTACGGCACGCTACTACACGCCCGCCGGCAACTCGGTTCAGGAAGGCGGAATCGAGCCCGATCTCGATGTGCCGCAGCTTTCCAATCCGGACTGGCGGGACGCTCCGCGCTTTCGCGAGGCCGATCTGCGACGGCATCTGATTAACGAGGAATCGGTACAGGAAGATGTAATCGAGGACGATATTCGCGAAGATCCGCGTTTTTCGGCAACGGCCGAAGAACTGGCGGAACAGGGCATCGACGATTTCCAGATGCACTATGCGGTGGAAACGATCGCGCGTCTGGCGAGCAGGCAGCGTCCAATGGCCACCGCTTCGGCGCGGCGACAGTAAATCTCGGAACGGATACGGGACAACCGCCGAATGACGTCGATCGCCCTCGCCCGCACGCTTGCCTTGCTCGTGCCGACCGCGCTCCTGGCGGGCGCGCTCGGTTCCGAACATCTTGCCGGGCTCTATCCGTGCGAAATGTGCCACTGGCAGCGCTGGCCGCATTATGCCGCCGTACCGCTCGCATTGCTGGCCATTATCCTGCGAGGACAAGGCGTCGGCACGCTCTTTCTATGGTTATCGACACTGGCCATCTTGGTCAGCGGCGCAATCGGCGTCTTTCATGCCGGTGTCGAATATGGCTTTTGGGAAGGACTGACGAGCTGCGCCACCGCGCCTGGTAGCAGTGGCGACTTTCTCGCCGATATCATGGCGACGCCGGTGATATCGTGCGACCAGCCGCAATGGACGCTGTTCGGCGTATCGCTGGCCGGATTTAACGCGATAATTTCGATCGGCGCTGCTATGGTGATCGCATGGTTGATACGCAAACCGACCCGCTAAGGCTCCCCGGAGACCGTCGCCCCGATATCGATTCGATGATTCGCGTCGACCAGGCTGGCGAATATGGTGCGACGCGCATCTATGCCGGGCAGCTCGCCATTCTCGGTGATCGCAGTCCGGCCGCCCGGTCTATCGCGCGGATGGCGGAACAGGAACGTCGCCATTGCGACCGGTTCGACGCGCTGACGATCGAGCGCGGCGTCCGGCCGACCCTGCTCCAGCCGCTCTGGGACCGGGCCGGTTTTGCGCTGGGCGCGGCGACCGCCCTGATCGGGCCGGAAGCCGCTATGGCCTGCACGGCAGCGATCGAGACCGAAATCGACAACCACTATGGCGAACAGTTGGAAGAACTCGGCGATTCAGACCCCGAATTGAGCGAAATGATCGCCGAATTCCAGGCCGAAGAGGTAGAGCATCGCGAAACCGCGATTGCCGAGGGCGCCGAACAGGCGCCGGCCTATCCGCTGCTCTCGGGCGCGATCCGGCTGGGATGCCGGATCGCGATCGCCGCGGCCAAACGAATCTGACCCGTTTCGGGAGTTCAGGCCAGCGCAATATTCCATCAGGCATCTTGCCGACACGGTTGGAAAACCTGTAGCATTGCGCTGCAATAGGAGGATGAGAATGACGCGTTTGCTTGCCGCCACGGCACTGATCGGAGCGATGGCCGTCATCCCCTCCGCGCCCGCCGCCGCGCAAAACAATGTCCGCATGCAAATCGTCTATGGCGATGACGAGTGTGCGACGAGCAATGGTGAAATCATCGTCGTCTGCGTCCGCCGCGACGAAAGCGAACGCTATCGCATTCCGCCCGAGCTGCGCGATACGCGCGATCTTGCCGCCAATGAGAGCTGGCTCGCCCGCTCGCAAAGTGTCGAATATGTCGGCCGTGGCGGCACGATGAGCTGCTCACCGGTTGGACCCGGCGGCTTTACCGGCTGCACCGAACAGCTCCTCCGCTCGGCACGGGCCGAGCGTGGTGCGCTGCTCGAATTCTAGAGGCGCGAGCCGGGTGCTGCTCGCTTAGCCCTCCAAGTCGGACTGTTGCGCTGCGATCCAGCGGTCGATCTGTCCTTCGAGCACATCGAGCGGCACCGATCCCTGGCCCAACACTGCGTCATGGAACAGCCTGACATCGAAATCCGCGCCGAGCGCCGTTTCCGCACGCTCCCGAAGAGCGCGTATTCTGAGCTCGCCAATCTTGTAGGCCAGCGCCTGACCCGGCCATGAGATGTAGCGGTTCACCTCCGCTTCGATATTCGCCTCGGTCAGCGCGCTGTTGTCGCGCATAAACTGGATGGCCTGCTCCTTGGACCAGCCCAGTGCATGGATGCCCGTATCGACGACCAGCCGGCAGGCGCGCCACATCTCATAAGACAGCCGCCCCATATTTTCCGCCGGGGTATCGTAGATGCCCATCTCAATGCCGATCCGCTCCGAATAAAGGCCCCAGCCCTCGATAAAGGCCGTGAAGAAAGCAAGATTCTGGCGCAGCGGATGCATGTCGATTTCCTGCTGCAAAGCGATCTGGTGATGATGACCCGGTACGCCCTCATGCGCCGAAAGCGCCGGAATTTCCCAGAGCGGCCGCTGATCGAGAAGCGACGTGTTCACATAATATGTACCGGCTATCCCGCTCTCCGGCGAACCGGGGTTATAATAAGCCGTTGTCGTGCCCTCGGCGATTTCGTCGGGGATCGCGCGAATGCCATAGGGCAGGCGCGGCATTACGGAGAACATGCTCGGCATCAACCCGTCCAGCTCCTTCGACTGAAGTGCGACGGCGGACATCAGCTGCTCGGGCGTCTGGGCGTAATATTGCGGATCTGTTCGCAGATGTTCGATGAAGGCCTCGCGCGTTTCGAAACCGGCTTCCGCCGCCACGTCTTCCATCTCGGCCCGGATCCGCGCCACTTCCGCAAGGCCTATATCGTGGATCTCCTGCGCGCCGAGATCGGTGGTCGTCATCTGGCGAATCCGAAACGCGTAAAAATCCGCGCCGCCGGGCTGGGCGGAAATGCCGACTTCGGCGCGACAAGCAGGCCGATAGACGGTCGTATACCACTCCAGATGCTCGGCATATTCGGGCGCGAGTACGGTCGAGATGATTTCACGCGCCCGAGCCGCATAGCCTCCATAGGCCTCTTCGCTCACCGCAGTCGGTCGCGGTCGGGTAAAGGGCTCGTAAAAGCGCGAGGTCGTGACGTCCTCGCCGATCACGCCGGAGATCGACTGTTCATAACCGTCCAGCACCGCACAGGGCAGCGTATAGCCTTGCTCGGCCGCCTGCGTGCTGATCGCGATCGCCGTGTCGTTGATGGTCGGATAAAGGCTCAGCCGTGTCAGATAGCTCTCGAAATCGGCCGGCGTCTGGAACGGCAGGTTGTTGGGGAGGCTCGCGAAATTCTGATGCCATCCTGCGAACGTCGTGAACAGCATGGTCCGCTGTGCGAAACCGTTGGCCTCGATCGCCTCGCTCAACATGCGTTCGAGGATGCCATAGTCGGTCCGCGCATCGGCCGATAGCTGGTCCTCGGGGATCGCCCGCAGCCTATCGAGATAGGTCCGAGCTTCCGACGCCCGGCGATCCTGCGCCTCGAGGCTGATATCGCTCACGCGGTCGTCATAGTCGCGTACACCGACGCTGGTTGCGAGTTCGGGGCTTTCGCGCAACGCCGATGCCCAGACGTCGTCCATCAAATTCGCAAGATCGTCCTCGGGCGCCGCAATCGCCGGTGCCGCCGCGCTAAGCGCAAGAGCCATGACCAGTGCACGCATTTTCACCATCTCCCCAATTCTTTAGGGTCAGGACTAAGCGGAGAGTAGTGGAATGGCCAGCGCGCGCTCGACAAAACCGGTTCGGCGTTCTGCGGACTTCACATCACCCGCCTCACCCGGTCACGAGTTTTCCGCCGAACAGGCGCCGGGCCCGGGTTTCGTCCAGATCGAGGATGCGCAGCGGCATGGCAAGCGAAGCGCCCGCCGTTCCGATCGCCAGCGTTGCGAGACCGAAACCTTGCTGCGTCAGATTGCGCACCATCGACACCGATTGCGCCTTGGCGAGGGGCAGGATGGTGATGCGCGGCCACCAGAAACCCCGGCGCACGAACAGGACATCGCCCGAGATGCAATAGCCATGCGCGCGATATTGCAGCACGGGTGCGGCCAGCAATATGGGCGCGGCCAGCATCAGCCATGGCGCCCCGCCCCAGAACAGTGCGGTAATCGCGACGATCACGACGAGCAGCAAACCATCTTCCGTCCAGCTTCGCCATATCAATCTCGGCGAAACCCGCTCGAACTCCGCCGCGTCCGGCGGCATTGGCAGGTCAAGCTCCTCAAGAACGGGCCGCAGATCATCGGACTTCGCAAGCGGCGCTACGACATGATGCGCGCCGGCATCGCCGTCGCTGCCGAGACTCTGTACGGCAAGCGCGCGCCAGCCGAACAGCCGTTTGACGATACCGGTAGAGACGATGGCGGCCTGAACGCGGCGGAGCGGGATGACCACATCGGTACGGGTGAAAAGTCCGCGCTCTCGCCTTAGCCCGGTCTCGGTGCGCGTCAGCCGAAAGCCATATTCCCGCGCTACGGTCCGTGCGAGGCCCGTTACAACGCCGATGGCCAGCAACAGCATAACGAAGGACAACACCGAAAGCGTGGAGACCAGCCCGATCGCCTGATCGCCATAATCGTCAACCCATCGGTCGGGATCGAAATAGCTGCTCGGCAGGTAGCCACCGATATATTGCCAGATACCGCCAAGGATCGCGAGAAAGATCAGCGAGAAATTGAACAGTCCCGCGACGACCAGCCGCCCCCCATTCATGGTGAAGAGCGCGACGGCCTGTGTGTCATCCGTTTCCGGCCGTGCCGTCTCCCTGGCTCCGGCGCCGGCCCGATAGGCCCGGATCCGGTCGCGCAGATCGTCGGCCGCGGCGCGGCTGATACAGTTGAGTTCACCCTCGTCACCGCCGCCGCCACCGGTTTCAATGCGCGCGATCGACACGCCGAACAACCGGGCGAGCAGTTTTTGCTCCAGACTGATATCCTGGATCCGGTCGAACGGTATCGTCCGGCGATTGCGGCTCAATATGCCGCTCTCGATCACCAGCTGCTCCCCGCCGACCCAATAGGTAAATCGCCGCCAATAGAGAAACGCAAAAAAGACTGACGCGACAAGGCCGATCACCGCGACAACCAGCGCCGCCACGAAGCCCGTATCGCCGATGAAATAGGCTGCTGCCGGAAGACCGAATACGAGTTCGGGTAGCCGCTCGAGCGCGCGGATCGCGAGCGTTGCCGGATGCAGGCGCGACCAGCGTTCCGGCTCTTCGCTCATGCAAGATCCTCGCTGATATAGCTGCGAATCTCGTCGCGCATCCGATTGGCATCGTCGATCGCCAGGCCAGGCAGATCGACCGTACTGTTGTAGCTTCCGGCCGTATGCAGGGTCAGCGTCGCGACGCCGAACGCGCGCTCGATCGGCCCGCGCGACACGTCGATATGCTGCACCCGGTCATAGGGGACGATGGTTTCCCGGCGGATGATCAGGCCTGACGCGATCCGGATCGCACGTCCGCTCTGGCGATAACCCCAACGCTGATAACGCCGCGACGGCAGTATCAGCACCGTCAAGATATACAGCAAAACACCCGCACTCGCGATCCAGCCGCCCGGAAAATCGAATTCGTGGTTCAGAACGAAATCGCCGATCGTCAGCATGATCAATGGAATGAGGCCGCCCAGCAACGACCGAACGCGCAAGACGCTTTTCTGTCGCGGATCGAGGGCGATGAGGCCAGCCAGGTCTTCGCCCTCCGGTGCGTCGTTTTCGATCATCTTGCTCCTTTGCGAGCGGGGTCCTGTCCTAGCCAACTAATAACCATTCTCAACTGAAACAATCCACCATGTGACCCGTTGATATATCAAACAAGCAAAGGAGACATTCGCAATGGCAGACGAAACGATTTTCGCACGGTTGAAGGACGATCATGACAAGCACCGTACGCTGCTCGATCTGATCGACAAGACCGAGGGTGACAGCGAAGGACGGCGCGAATTGTTCGGTCGTTTCAAGACGGAAGTGACGGCCCATGCCGCAGCCGAGGAAGAAACGCTGTACTCGACCATGCTCGGCGATCCCGATCTCCGGCATGAGGGCCAGCATTCGGTGGCCGAGCATAAGGAACTCGACGATTATCTAACGGAGCTCGAGGAGATGGATTATGCGTCGACAGGCTGGCTCACTCGCTTCCGCACAATGAAGGATCGTTATCTGCATCATATCGAAGAAGAGGAAAAAGAAATGTTCGTCGCCGCAGCCAAGGGGCTGAGCGACGACAAGGCCGAAGAACTTGCGGAAACGTTCGAGAAGCGCAAGCCGGCCGAACTCGAGCGCGCCAGCTAGAAATTTTTCGCGGCCGACGGGATTGCCAGCGAGGCAGTTTAGCGTCAGTGCGGGGACGAGGAGATATATCGGGATGCGATATGTTTTTTTGTCCCTGTTGCTGTGTCTGCTTCCCGCCTGCGCGACGGTTGCACCCCCGGCTGTGACCGGCCCACCGATCATTATCGCGCACCGCGGCGCATCGGCCGAACGGCCCGAGCATACGTTGGAAGCCTATCAGCTCGCGATCGACCAGGGCGCCGACTATATCGAGCCCGACCTCGTCATGACGCGCGATGGCGTGTTGGTCGCTCGACACGAGAACGAGATTTCCAGCACGACCGACATCGCCGATCGCGCGGAGTTTGCGGACCGGATGACCACTAAGACGATCGACGGTCGAAGCGTGACTGGCTGGTTTACCGAGGATTTTACGCTGGCCGAATTGCGCAGCTTGCGAACGCGCGAAAGGCTGCCCGAGCTGCGGCCCCACAGTGCGTCTTATGACGGCCAGTACACGATCCCCACACTTGCCGAGATCATCGACCTCGCACAGCGCCAGGACCGCACGATCGGGCTGATCCCTGAGATCAAGCATCCGGGCTATTTCACGTCGATCGATCTGCCGATGGAAGAGGCGCTGGTGCGCCAACTGGCCGCCGCGGGGTACGATAGCGAAGACGATCCCGTGATGATCCAGTCGTTCGAGATTCGGCCGCTCGCGGCGCTCGACGTCCTGACCGATCTGCGCCTCGTCCAACTCATCGGAGCGCGAGGCAGTCCCGCCGATGCGCCGGACACGAGTTACGATCATATGACGAGCCCGGAAGGACTGCGCACCATCGCCGCCTATGCCGACGCCATCGGCCCCCATAAGATCCAAATCATGGGACTCAACGATCTCGGCGAACTGAGCGAACCTTCGGCATTGATCGCAGAAGCCCATGCAGCCGGACTATTGGTTATCCCGTACACGTTCCGACCAGAAAATTATTTTCTGCCCCCCGATATGCGGTCGATCGGCACCGGACGAGGACGGGGTCGCGGGGACTCGCAGGCCGAAATCGCCGCGTTTTTGGCGCTGGGCATCGACGGACTGTTTACCGATTACGTCCCGGCGGCCATCGCCGCGCGCGACCAGGCCGAATAGCTATTCCGCCGCGAGCAAGGTTTCCGCGCCGCCAAGATCGACCGAAACGAGGCGGCTCACACCGCGTTCGACCATCGTCACGCCATAGAGCCGATGCATGCGCGACATCGTCACCGCATTGTGGGTGACGATCAGGTAACGCGTGTCGGTCTCCACCGCCATCTGCTCGAGCAGCTCGCAAAAGCGTTCGATATTGGCGTCGTCCAGCGGCGCATCGACCTCGTCCAGCACACAGATCGGCGCGGGGTTCGTCAGGAACAAAGCGAAGATCAGCGCGACCGCGGTCAGCGCTTGCTCACCGCCGGAAAGCAGTGTCAGCGTCGCCAGCTTCTTGCCTGGCGGTTGCGCCATGATCTCGAGACCCGCCTCGAGCGGATCGTCGGAATCGATCAGTGCCAGATGCGCCTGGCCGCCCTGGAACAGCGTTCCGAACAGCCGCCGGAAATGCTTGTCGACTTCCTCGAAAGCCGCGAGCAGCCTAGCCCTGCCTTCGCGATTGAGATTGCCGATCGACCCGCGCAGACGGTTGATCGCCTGACCGAGCTCTTCGCGTTCGGCAAGCGATGAATCGCGCTCGGTTTCCAGCTCCTCCAGCTCGCTTTCGGCGACGAGATTGACCGGTCCGATCCGTTCACGATCGGCCTTGAGTTTGTCGAGCGCGGCCGATTCCTGCTCGGCGTTCGCAACGTCTGCCGCATCGAACTCGAACTTTGCGCCCAGCGCGCTGGGCGCCGCCTGAAAGCGTTCGCTCGCGACCCGTTCGAACTCGCGCCGCCGCGTTTCGGCATTTTCGAACCGCGCCTGACCGCCAGCCCGGTTCTCGCGCGCCTCCGACAGGGCCTCGACGGCCTCGGCCGCCAGCCGTTCGGTTTCCGCGACGCGTTCCTCTCCGCCTCGTTCCTCCGCCCGGGCTTCCTCGGCCCGCGTCTCGGCTTCGGCACTTTTCGATTGCAACGCGGCGATTCTCGCTTCGATATCGCTGGGCGCATCGGCCAGCGCCTGGGCCTCCGCTTCGGCTTCAGCCTCGCGCTTCGCCATTTCCTGTACGCGCCGGGCCGCCTCGCCTGCACGGCTCTTCCAGCTGTCGGCCTCGGCCCGCGCCGCTTCCAA
>JBCDDN010000054.1:0-23190 GCA_039180285.1 Pseudomonadota bacterium
GGAAATCGCCGCACCGGCCCTCTCCCCTTACCGACCTCCCATTCAGTGTATCCTAGGGGGAGGTCGGGAAGGGGAGAGGGCCGGTGCCGCGCTCGACCGTCAGGTCGAGTCTGACGATCAAATCCTGGTACGGCGCTCGACCGATAGGCCGAGTCTGACAAAGAGAATCCCCTCACGCCGCATCCTCCGCGTCCAGCCCGTAGGCCGTGTGCAGCACGCGCACCGCGAGCTCGGTATAATCCTCTTCGATCAGCACGCTGACTTTGATCTCGCTGGTCGCGATCGCCATGATGTTGATGCCCCGGTCCGCCAGCGTCTGGAACATAGTCGAGGCGACGCCGGCATGGCTGCGCATTCCGACGCCGACGACCGAAATCTTCGTGATATCGGTATCACTGGAGAGCTCGCGATAACCGATCTCTCCCTTCTCCGCTTCGAGCACGTCGAGCGCGCGGGCGAGGTCGGTTTTCGGCACGGTGAAGGTGACGTCGGTGTTGCCGCTGTCGCGCGCGAAATTCTGCACGATCATGTCGACATTGATGTTCGCCTTGGCGAGGGGGGTGAAGATGTTGGCGACCGAACCCGGCTTGTCGGCGACGGCTTTCAGCGTCACCTTCGCGTCATTCTTGTCGTGGGCGATGCCCGTGATCAGCTGTTCTTCCATTTCGCCTTCCTCAAATGCGGCCTCGTCGACGATCAGCGTGCCCGGGCCGTCCTCGAAGGACGATAGAACCTTGAGCGGCACCTGATGCTTCATCGCCAGCCCGACCGAGCGGGTCTGGAGTACCTTCGCCCCCACACTCGCCAGTTCGAGCATCTCTTCATACGTGACCTTCGCCAGTTTCCGCGCGCGCGGCACGATGCGCGGATCGGTCGTGTAGACGCCGTCGACATCGGTGTAGATGTCGCAGCGATCGGCCTCCATCGTCGCGGCGATCGCCACCGCGGATGTGTCGGATCCACCGCGGCCCAGCGTCGCCACCCGCCCTTCCGCACTCACGCCCTGAAAACCGGGGATCACGGCGACCTGGCCGCCGGCGATCGCTTCGCCGAGAATAGCCTTGTCGATGCCCGATATCCGCGCCGAGGAATGCGCGTCCGATGTCTGGATCGGCAATTGCCAGCCCATCCAGCTGCGCGCCGGCACGTCCATCGATTGCAGCATGATCGCGAGCAGCCCGGAGCTGACCTGCTCGCCGCTCGACACCACCACGTCATATTCGCGCGGATCGTAGAGCGAACTCGCTTCGCGGCAGAACTGGACGAGCCGGTCGGTTTCACCGGCCATCGCCGAAACGATCACCGCGACTTCGTTCCCGGCCTGATGCTCGCGCTTCACACGCTCGGCCACGGCCCGGATCCGTTCGATCCCGGCCATGGACGTGCCGCCGAATTTCATCACGATGCGAGCCATAATTTTCGGGAAATCACCTGAAAGTTGGAGTATCAACCAAAAGTTGATCCTGATAGGTATGGCCTGATATGAACGCAAGTGCAGCATCCGCTTCTGACCCGCAGAATTCCGTCGATCCGAAAGAGGCCGAGCATTTCGGCAAGCTGGCGGCCGATTGGTGGGACCCGAATGGGTCTTCCGCGATGCTGCACCGGCTCAATCCGCCAAGGCTGCGCTATATCCGCGATGCCATCGACCATCATTGGGCGCTGGACGAGCATGACCGGCAGCCGCTGACCGGCAAGCGCGCGGCCGATATCGGCTGCGGGGCCGGGCTGCTCGCCGAACCGCTGGCGCGGTTGGGCGCTGTCGTCACCGGTATCGACGCGGCGGCGGAAAATATCGCGGCCGCCAACGCGCATGCCGCGCAGTCCGGATTGGCGATCGATTATCGCGCGGGCGGGATCGAGACGGCGGACGGGCCCTATGATCTCCTGACCTGCATGGAGGTGGTCGAGCATGTGACCGATCCGGCGGCGTTCGTGCAGGGGCTCGCCGATGCATTGGCGCCGGGCGGTCTGCTGATCATGTCGACGCCTAACCGGACGGGGCTTTCGAAGCTTGCGATGATTACCGTGGGCGAGGGCGCCGGCCTCATCCCCAAGGGCACGCATGACTGGGACAAGTTCCTGACGCCCGAAGAGCTGACGGGATTGCTGGAGGATGCGGGGCTGACGATCGCGGATATCTCCGGCCTCAGCTTTTCGCCGTCGCGCGGTTTCGAGATTTCCGAGCGGACGGCGCTCAACTATCTGCTGACGGCGAAGGGGGCCGAAGCCTAGAAGTCGACTTTGTCGTAGTGCGCAGGGGGCGAGATGACTTCCATACGCTCGCTCAACAACGGCCGGAAGCTCGGGCGCGATTTCAACCCCGCATACCAGGCCTTGGCCTGTTTATGGCTCGACCAGTTGAAGCCGCCCAGATAGTCGGCGACTGAAATCTGGGCGGCGCCGCCGAGGTCCGCCAGGCTGAGCGTGGAACCGCCGACCCAGCGGCGATGATCGAGCAGATAGTCGATATAGTCGAGATGCGAGTCGGCCGCTTTCATCGCCTCGCGCAGCACCGTGCCGTCCGGCGCTTCGCGATGGATGAGCCGTTTGAACATGCGCTCGTGCATCAACGGGGCGACGACGTCGATATAGAAATTTTCGTCGAACCAGGCGACGAGGCGGCGGATTTCGGCGCGGCTGTCGGCCGGGCCGGTGATCATCCGCGCCGCGTCCACCGTCTCTTCGAAATATTCGCAGATCGCCCGGCTGTCGCTGAGCGTCGTGCCTTTCTCCTTGTCGACCATGACCGGCGTCTTGCCCGCCGGGTTGATGTCGAGAAACTCGTCGCGCCGTTCCCAGGGGGATTCCCGCACGAGATCGTAGCCGATGCCCTTTTCGCCGAGCAGCAGGCGTACCTTGCGGCTGAACGGACAGAGCGGAAATTGATAGAGTTCCCACATGAGGCGCGGTTGTAGCGTGATGGCCGAATCCGTCCAGCGGTTATTCGGTCGAAACTATCCGGGATGCGCGATTTGGCGGCATCTGTTCGGGGCGCGGCGGAGCGCAGTCTCCACCAAGCGGTTTCGCCCAGCGCCGCGTCAGGCGACCAGCCTGTCCGAGCCCATCAACAAGCTGCGGCCTCCGCATTCGGGATCCTCGGCGACGAAGGTGATTTTCCGAAAGCCGCTTTTTTTTAGGATATCGCGATATTCGATTTCCGAGAGGCTGGCGTGATAGACGGTCTCGCCGCCGACCGTGCCCGTCACTTCGCCTTCGCCGGGTCCCACCGAAAGGAGCATGGCGCCGCCGTTCCGAACCCGGTCCGCCAGATCGGGAAGGACCGTGCGCTGTTCATCGACGGTCAGGTGGAAAAAACCGTCCCAGCTGAAAATTCCGTCGAAAGACCCGTTCAGATCGAGCGTTCGCATATCCTGAACCCGCCACTCGGCCTCGGGGTACCGCTCCCGGGCAAGATCGATCATGGCTTCCGAATAATCGATACCGATCAGTTCGAAGCCTTGCGCGATGAAATAGGCGCCAACCGGATCGCCGGCGCCGCATCCCAGATCGAGCAAGCGACCGCCCGGTGCAATCCGGGCGGCAAAACGATCGAGCCATGGTTTCTCGTACAAGGAGCGCGGCCGCTCGCGATCCCATGTCCGCGCTTGCCGTTCGTAAATGCCGCGCGTCGCGGTTTTGGCGGCTTCGATGGCGGAGGGATGCGGAGTCATGCGGTCAGCCTATACGCGATCGGGGCGTTGTTCCAGCGCGCCCGGGTCGTTCGGCCGGGACGGCCTATTCCGGCAGCGAGCGGCCCAGCTGTTCGCCCCAGCGTTCCAGTTCCGGGATCATCGTTTCGATCTCGCTGAGCATAGTCCCGATCATCGCGGTCGCCATCCGCGCCTTGCCGCGCAATTCTTCCTCGGCGCGCGGATTGCCGCGGACCATCATGTCGCGCAGCGTATCGCCTTCCCGGATATCGCCGTCGATCTCGACATTGGCCATGGAGTTGGCCAGCCGTCCGATCGGCAGATCGAGCAGCGCGCCCATGAAACGGTCGACCGCGATCACGGTTTCGTCCTGCGCGGCATAGGGATCGTCGTCCCAGATATCGTCATCGGCATTCTGGGCGAGCGCGGGGGTCGCGATCGCCAGCGTCAAGGGGGCGAGAAGGGGCCATGCACGCATCGAACTATCTCCCGAAACAGGATCGAATATAGCCTTTTGGTAACGCACGCCAAATGAGTCCGGGCTGAACGGTGCGCTCAGTCGGTTATATCATAGTGATAGACAAGCAACTCGTTGCCGCCCGGATCGCGGAAATGAAAGCGCCGGCCGCCGGGAAATTCGTAGGTTTCCCTGACGATCGTGCCGCCCGCCGCGTGCACCGCTTGTTCGGCGGCGGCGATATCGTCGGTCTGGAAACCGGGCAGGGGCGGGGGTGTTTCGCCGAAACAGGCAAGGCCGAGTTCGAAATTCCCGGTGTTCGCTCCGGCATACTGGGGCCCGTAATCGGTAAACTCGACGCCGAAAGCCGCCGCATAAAAGGCTTTGGTCGCGTCCATATCGCCGGTTGCGAGTTCGAGATAGTTGGGCAATTTCATCGCGATTCTCCTCTATGTTCTTTATATGTTCTTTTGCGGGCTGGGGCAATGGATGGAGAGAAAGCGGTTCGATTTGAACGTCTGTAACGCCGTATCCGTGCGGAGCAGTTTGCAACGGTTCGTCGCACGATGCGCTCGAACGGCCCCGGCGGCCTATCTGGTGCGGGAACTCTTCATATGCCAGAAAGGTTGGCGGGCACAGTCGGAAACTCTGAGACACGTTTCTGGCCGCCTGTCGCACGGTTTCGGTCGAACGACAATTCGCGACCAGGCAGATTCGATTGGGGGAGTTTGAAGGAATTTGAGGGAGTAATATGGTGCATAACATTTCCAAAGGGCCGACGGCACTTTTCCTGGTGGCCACACTTGCCGTATCCATGCCGGCGAGCCTGTCGGCACAGCAACAGGTTCCGCTCGAGGGTGAGGAATCGATCCATGTATATGGTACGCCTCCGGCCGATCTGACCGGGCTGACCGAGGGCCCCGAGATCGAAGGCTTCATCTCCGCGCGCAACGACGAAGCGATGCAGGTTACGACTGCCGACGGCAGCACCGCGAATATCCTCATCTCCGAAGCTACCGAAATCCGGTCGCGCGGGGGCTTTCTCGGCCTTGGTCGCACGACGCTTGCGTCGGACTCGCTGCTCAACGGCTTGCCGGTTACGGTGGAGACCGTGGAATGGGGTGGCGGCCTCGTGGCGAGCAAGGTGCGGTTTAGCGACGGCGACCTCGAAACCGCGACCATGATCCGTACCGGCACCGGGCAGCAATTCGCCGAGCAGGGCGCCGCGATCGAGGAAAATGCCGCGGCGACCGAGGCGCTGCGCGGCCGCATGGGCGATATCGATCAATATAATATCAGGGGTACGACCAACGTGTATTTCGATACCGGTAGGTGGCAACTGTCGGCCAATGCCGAGAACGAGCTGTGCGCCGCCGCGACCCAGGCCGACGCCATGGAAAACGCGCTCCTGCTCGTCGTCGGCTATACCGATTCGGTCGGAGATCAGGATTACAACCAGATACTCAGCGAACGGCGTGCCGGTCGCGTCGTCAACTATCTCCAGCAGGAATGCGGCTGGGCGCCCTGGCGCATGCTGACCCCGACCGGGATGGCCGAATCGGATCCGATGGCGGATAATGAAACCGCCGAAGGCCGGGCGCAAAACCGCCGCGTTTCGGTGAACATCCTGGTCAGCAAGGCGCTTGACGGCCTGTAGGGCGCGAGGCGGCTTCGCCGGGAAAGGTGGTGACAGCGGTCAATTGGGTCCGAGATCGGCTTTGCAGGCGGCGAGGATGTCGTGCCAGTGCTCGATCATGAGATGGCCTTTGCCGGCGATCCAGTGAAAATCCACGTCCGGAACGGTCCGCGCGATATAGGCGCCCATATTGCGCGGCACGAATATGTCTTCTTCGCCCAGCCAGATATGGGTCGGCGCCCGCACGGACGAAGTATCGAAACCCCAGTCGCCATAGGCGATAGCGGCCTCATGGGCGGCGCCCTTCCCGCCTTGGCGAAAGGCTTCGGAAAGGACGATGCCGAAACAATCGGCGAAGGCGGGATCTCCCACGATCGCCTTGTCGGCCGGGCTGACGGCGGACTCCATCATCGCGAAGAAGCGGCGCGGCCAATGCTCTATCATCCAACCCATCGGCGCGAAGGCGGGCCGCATGACGGCGGGAACATCGCGCGCGATCCGCGCGAAAAACCGATCGAGCCTGTTCATGCCCGATGCGATGTCCGGAGTCGCGGCCGGGCCCCATGGCGCCAGCGCGCCGATGAACTTCAGCCTTGCCGGGTCGAGTAACGCGCCGCAGGCGAAGAGATGCGGGCCCGCCCCGGAATGCCCGGCGATCCCGAATTCGGCGATTGCGAGGCCATCCGCCAGCGCTTCGATGTCGCGCGGCCAGTCGATGAAATGGCGGCCGTCCTGAAAACTCGACCGGCCGAAGCCGGGCCGATCGACGGCGATCAAACGAAAATTATGGGCACGAGCCGCAGGATCGGCAAAGACCGCCTCAAGCCGGCTGCTCGGCGTGCCGTGGCAATAGAAGACCGGAAAGCCGTCAGGAGCGCCCCACTCCAGATAGGCGAGATCGCGACCGTCGGGGAGCCGGAACAGCAAGGCTTCGTCCTGTCGGTCGGCCGCGAGCCAGAGGTGATCGGCCGAACCCATTGCCTATTCTGCCGCCGCGATCTCCTCTTCGTCGCTGAGCGGATGATCGAGCCGGCCGACCATTTCCTTCGGGCAGACCTGCCAGAAGGCGCCGCGCCAATGATCCCAATCGTCGATGATCGAATGGGCCCAGGGGCTGTCGGTCGCCTTGGCATGTTCGCCGATCAGTTCGAGCAGCCGTTCTTCCCAGTGCGAGGAGGCGAGGCGCTGCCAGACGATGCTGTCGGGATTGGCGTGACGCTCGAGCAGATTTTCCTCGTCGAGGATGAAGGCCATGCCGCCGGTCATGCCCGCGCCGAAATTCTTGCCGACGCGACCGAGGATCACGGCCGTGCCGCCGGTCATATATTCGCAGGCATTGGCGCCGGCCCCTTCGATTACGACGTCCGCGCCCGAATTGCGGACGGCGAAGCGCTCGCCCGCGCGGCCGGCCGCGAAGAGCTTGCCTGACGTCGCACCGTAAAGGACGGTATTGCCGATGATCGTATTGTCCTTGCTCTCGAGCGGCGACGAGACGGTCGGGCGGACGATCACATGCCCGCCGGACAGCCCTTTGCCGACATAGTCGTTCGCGTCGCCGAACACTTCGAGCGTGATCCCCTTGCACAGGAACGCGCCCAGCGATTGCCCCGCCGATCCGCGCAGGCGGACATGGACATGATCGTCGGCGAGTTCGGACATGCCGAAGCGGCGGGTAACTTCCGACGACAGCCGCGTGCCGACAGCGCGGTGCGTATTGCGGACCTTATAGGTGAGCTGCATCTTCTCGCCGCGGTCGAACACGGCCTGGGCGTCGGCGATCATCTGCGCATCGAGGCTGTCGGGCACTTCGTTGCGCCAGCCCTCGATATTGAAGCGCCGCTGTTCGTCGGGCGCATCGACCTTGGCGAGGATCGGGTTGAGATCGAGATCGTCGAGATGCTCGGCGCCGCGCGAGACCTGGCGCAGCAGTTCGGTCCGCCCGATGACTTCGTCGAGGCTCCGGAATCCCAGTCGCGCGAGAATCTCGCGGACTTCTTCGGCAATGAAGGTCATCAGATTGATCACCCGCTCGGGCGTACCGACGAACTTCTGCCGCAGCTCTTCATTCTGCGTGCAGACGCCGACCGGACAGGTGTTCGAATGGCATTGCCGCACCATGATGCAGCCCATAGCCACCAGCGATAACGTGCCGATGCCGAACTCCTCGGCGCCGAGGATCGCGGCGATGACGATATCGCGCCCCGTTTTCAGCCCGCCATCGGTGCGCAGGCGAATGCGGTGACGCAGGCCGTTGAGCGTCAGCACCTGGTTGACCTCGCTGAGGCCCATTTCCCACGGCGTGCCGGCATATTTGATGCTCGTCTGCGGCGAGGCGCCCGTGCCGCCCGTATTGCCCGCGACGAGGATCACATCGGCATGCGCCTTCGCGACGCCGGCGGCGACCGTTCCGATACCGGCCGAGCTGACGAGCTTCACGCAGACTCGCGCCTTGGGGTTGATCTGCTTGAGGTCGTAGATCAGCTGCGCCAGATCCTCGATCGAATAGATATCGTGATGCGGCGGCGGCGAGATCAGCGTGACGCCCGGCGTGGAATGCCTGAGCTTGGCGATGAATTCGGTGACTTTGAAGCCGGGCAACTGGCCGCCTTCTCCGGGTTTCGCGCCCTGAGCGACCTTGATCTCGATCTCGTCGCAGGCGTTCAGATATTCGGCCGTGACGCCGAAGCGGCCGCTCGCGATCTGCTTGATCACGCTGTTCGCGTTGTCGCCGTTCGATTTCGGACTGTACCGGCTCTTATCCTCGCCGCCTTCGCCCGACACGGCTTTCGCGCCGATCCGGTTCATCGCGATGGCCAGCGTTTCATGCGCTTCGGGCGAGAGCGCGCCGAGACTCATGCCCGGCGTCACGAAGCGTTTCCTGATTTCGGTGATCGCCTCGACCTCGTCGATCGGCACCGGTTCCTTGGCGTAATTGAACTCCATCAGATCGCGCAGATAGACGGGCTCGAGATCGCGCACGCCGCGCGAGAATTGGAGATAGCTCGAATAGCTGTCGGTGCTGACCGCGGTCTGCAGCAGATGCATGAGCGGGGCGGAGAATGCGTGCTGCTCCTCACCCGCGCGCTGCCGGTAGAAGCCGCCGATGGGAAGCGTCACGACGGCCGGGTCCCAGGCCGCTTCGTGGCGCAGTTCGGCGTTGAGCTGGAGCGAGGCATAGCCTTCGCCCGAAATCTTGGCCGGCATGCCGGGGAAGAATTCGTTGACCAGCGAACGGGATAGCCCGACGGCTTCGAAATTATAGCCGCCGCGATAGCTGGAGATCACCGCGATCCCCATCTTCGACATGATCTTCCTGAGACCCTCGTCGATCGCGAGTTGATAGCGTTCGAGGCAATCTTCGAGGCTGAGATCGCCGAACAGGCCGCGCGCATGCCGCTCGGCGATCGCCGCTTCGGTCAGATAGGCGTTCACCGTCGTCGCGCCGACGCCGATCAGCACCGCGAAATAATGGGTGTCGAGGCATTCGGCCGACCGCACGTTCACGGACGCATAGGAGCGCAGGCCCTTGCGCTTGAGATGCGTGTGGACGGCGGCGGCGGCGAGCACCATGGGGATAGCGATCCGGTCCGGGCCTGTATTCTCGTCGGTCAGGAACAGTTCGATATGGCCCTCGCGGACCACCTGTTCCGCCTGTTTGCGGACCGCGGCGATGGCCTCGCGCAACGTGCCGCCAGTTTCGTAGGTGCAGTCGATCTCGGCCGCGACGTCGCCGAACCCTTCTTTGAGCCCGCCCCATTGGTCGGACGTCAGGACGGGCGAATCGAGCACGAGAACGCTGTCCTGCTCGGCCTCCTTGTCGAGGATGTTGGCGAAGTTGGCGAAGCGCGTCTTAAGGCTCATCACATGGCGTTCGCGCAAACTGTCGATCGGCGGGTTCGTCACCTGCGAAAAGTTCTGCCGGAAGAACTGGCTGATCAGGCGCGGTTTGCCCGAGATCACGGCGAGCGGCGTATCGTCGCCCATCGATCCGATCGCCTCTTTCGCCGTCTCGACCATCGGCGCGAGGATCAGCTCCATATCCTCCATCGTCTGCCCGGCCGCGACCTGACGGCGCAGCAGCTCGGCGCGCTCCCAGTCCGGCGCGTAGCGTTTTCTGGGCTTGGGTAGATCGGCGGTCGATTTGAAGCCCTTCACCCATTCGCCATAGGGGCGTTCGGCGGCGATCTTATCCTTGATCGGAAGATCCTCGAACAGTTCGCCGTCTTCGAGATCCACGGCGATCATTTGACCGGGGCCGAGCTGACCTTTCTTGACGATCTGGCTTTCGGGGACGACGACCATCCCGGTTTCCGATCCGACGATCAGCAGCCCGTCCGAGGTCTGCGTCGTGCGCAGCGGGCGCAGTGCATTGCGGTCCATCCCCGCCACGATCCATCGGCCGTCGGTCATGGCGAGCGCGGCCGGCCCGTCCCACGGCTCCATCATGCTCGCCAGATAGGCGTACATATCCTGATGCGGCTTGGGGATGTCGCCGTCATGCTGCCAGGCCTCGGGGACGAGCATGAGTTTCGCGGTCGGCGCATCGCGGCCCGAGCGGCAGATCGTCTCGAACACGGCGTCGAGCGCGGCGGTGTCCGACGATCCGGCCGGGATCAGCGGTTTGATTTCTTCCGAATGCTCGCCGAACGCCAGGCTCGCCATTTTGATCTCATGGCTTTCCATCCAGTTCTTGTTGCCGCGGATCGTGTTGATCTCGCCATTATGGGCAAGGCTTCGGAAGGGTTGCGCGAGCCACCATTGCGGGAAGGTGTTGGTCGAATAGCGCTGGTGGAAAATCGCCATGCGGCTTTCGAAGCGTTCGTCCGTCAGGTCGGGATAGAAGGTCGCCAGCGATTCCGCGAGGAACAGACCTTTATAGACGATTGAACGGCAGGACAGGCTGCAGATGTAGAAATCGCGCACCTGTGCCGCGATGATCCGCTTCTCGATGCGTTTCCTGATAAGGAACAGGTTTTTCTCGAACTCCGCCGCATCGGCCTCGTCGGGCATCGGCCCGGCGATCATGATCTGCTCGATCTCGGGCCGCGTCGCCTGCGCCTTTTCGCCGATCACCGAGATATCGACCGGCACCTGCCGCCAGCCGTAGATCGAATAGCCGAACTCGATAATCTCGCTCTCGACGATGGTCCGGCAGACTTCCTGCGCGTTCAGATCCGTGCGCGGGAGAAACACCATGCCGACCGCCAGCCGGTTGGGCATCGGCCGGTGCCCGCTGTCCGCGATCGCATCGTCGAAAAAGCGCACGGGCAGGTCGACGAGGATGCCCGCGCCGTCGCCCGTCTTCCCGTCCGCATCGACCGCGCCGCGATGCCAGACCGCGCGCAACGCCTCGATCCCCGCCGCGACGACGCGCCGCGACGGTTTGCCGTCGATCGCCGCGACAAGGCCGACGCCGCAGGCATCGGATTCGAGCTCGGGGCGGTACATGCCATGGGTCGCAAGGTGGGTGCGGGCGGGGGTGGGCAACTCCGTCATTCTTCGGTGTTGTCCTCCTGAACATCTTCACCGCCGCCGCGCATCGCATCCAGATTGCTGTCGGTGACGGAGCCATCGGACGGTGACGTGCTTCCGCGCGCACCGGCGCGGGCCATAAGCGCTTCGATATCGTTCTCCATCAGCGCCATCGCCTGCACCATCACGCCGCGTTGCCAGGTCGCGACATCGGGATCGGCCATGATCGCTGGCGCTTCGTGCAGATAAGCCTGGCCGGTATCGCTTTCGAAAAACTCCTCCATGTCGCGCAGCTGCCGGACGGTGAAGCGCCGGGCATAAGCGCGGCTCATCACGGCGATCAGGTCGGGCAAAGAGGCGGCCAGCAATTCGCTCGTCGCCGCGCGCTGGCGCTGCAGCATCTCGATGAACAGCTGCTGCGTTTCGGGATCTTCGCGCATAGCCTCCATGAATTGCGGCGATTCCATCAGCCCCTGTTCGATATTGGCCATGGACGGTTCGATCATCGCCAGCATCATGGTTTCGCGCTGTTCGGGCGGCATGATGAGATCCAGCAGTTCGCGCGCCGCTTGGACCCTGTCGGGATCGGGCTCCTCGATGGCCGGCGGTGCGGCGGTCTGTGCGGTTGCCGTTATCGGTGCGGCCGCGAGCAGCGCGCCTAGGATCACGGTAAACTGACGGGTCATGCGACTTCCTTTTCCTTGTCTCGGGCGGACGCGGCTTTCGCCGTCGGCGCCTTCGCTTTCAGATATTGGTGCATATGCGCGGCCACGTCCCTGCCGTCGCGGATCGCCCAGACGACGAGGCTCGCGCCGCGCACGATATCGCCGGCCGCGAATACGCCGTCGAGGCTCGTCTGCATCGTCTTGTGATCGACGCGCAACGTACCCCAGCGGGTGACCGACAGATCGGGGCTGCCGAACATGCCGGGGAGATCCTCCGCGTCGAAGCCCAGCGCCTTGATCGCGAGATCGGCCTCGAGCTGGAACTCGCTGCCCGGATCGACTTGCGGCGTGCGGCGGCCCGAGGCGTCGGGCGCGCCGAGCCGCATCCGATGGGCCTTCACACCGGTCACGCCATCCGTGCCTTCGAACGCCTTGGGCCCTGACAGCCAGACGAATTCCACGCCTTCTTCTTCGGCGTTGCGGACCTCGTTCTGCGATCCCGGCATGTTGTCCCGGTCGCGGCGGTAGAGGCATTTCACCGATTTCGCGCCTTGGCGGACGGCGGTGCGGACGCAATCCATCGCCGTGTCGCCCCCGCCGATCACGACGACATTCTTGTTCGCCGCGTTGAGCGCGCCGCTATCGAACGCTTCCACCGTTTCGCCGAATCCCTTGCGGTTGGACGCGATCAGGAAATCGAGCGCCTCGACCACGCCATCGGTGCCGACGCCGGGCGCCTTCAATTGCCGCGCCTTGTAGACGCCGGTCGCGATCAGCAGCGCGTCATGCTTTTCGCGCAGCTCGGCCAGTGTCGCGTCGCGGCCGACCTCGAAGCTTTCGTGGAAATGGATGCCGCTGTCCTTGAGTCGCTGGATACGGCGCATTACGACATCCTTCTCGAGCTTGAAGCCGGGAATGCCGTAAGTGAGCAGCCCGCCCGCCCGGTCGTGCCGGTCGTAGACATGCACTTCATAGCCAGCCCCTCGCATATATTCGGCGGTCGTCAGCCCGGCGGGCCCCGCGCCGATCACACCGACCGACTGGACGGAGCGATCGCGGACCGGCACGATGGGTTCGACCCAGCCTTCCTTCCAGGCCGTATCGGTGATGTATTTCTCGATCGCGCCGATGGTGACCGCGCCATGGCCGGAGAACTCGATCACGCAATTGCCTTCGCACAGCCGGTCCTGCGGGCAGATGCGGCCGCAAATCTCGGGCATGGTCGAGGTCGCGTTGGAGAGTTCGAAGGCTTCGCGCAACCGGCCTTCCGCGGTGAGCTTCAGCCAGTCGGGGATATGATTGTGAAGGGGGCAATGGACGGAGCAATAAGGCACGCCGCATTGCGAGCAGCGGGCGGACTGTTCTTCGGCTTTCTCCATGGCATAGGCGCGCGCGATTTCGTCGAAATCCTCGCTGCGTGTGCCGGGTGCGCGTTTCGCAGGATAAGCCTGCTCAACGCCCACGAATTTGAGCATTGGATTGTCTGCCATCGGATTCTCCGTTGAGATGCGTACAATAGCAGCGAAAACGGCGAAGTCACGCGGAAAAACAGAATATAAGGCAGCTATACTTACCTAACGGCGGAATATTTCAATGCAGTTCGCCAGCCTGCTGCCGTGATCGCTAAATAAAAGGCCGAAACGGACCTTTATTTAGCGCAAGACAGAGTGGAATCGGCTGTGATAGGGGCGCTTGCATGACTTTTCTTCAGATGCTGCTCATCGCGATCGTGCAGGGCGTTACCGAATTTCTGCCGATCTCTTCGTCCGGGCATCTGATCCTGATACCCGCGCTCACCGATTTCCCCGATCAGGGCCCGGAGATCGACGTGGCCGTCCATGTCGGCACCCTGCTTGCGATCATCGTCTATTTCTTCCGCGACGCCTGGGGCCTTGTTCGCGGCGGCTTTGCGACCGTCGGGGTCGGCCATGCGCCGGTCGAGCGGCGGCTTTTCTGGTGGATCGTCATCGGCACGATCCCGGCGGTCGCCTTCGGCCTCTTTCTGCGCTCGAACGGCTATCTGGAAAGCTTCCGTTCGACCGATCTCGTGGCCGCGAACCTGATCGTCTACGGCCTGCTGCTCGGCGCGGCGGACCGCTGGGGCCGGCAGGAAAAAAGCTATGAGGATATGACGCTGCGCGACGCGATCATCGTCGGCCTGTCTCAGGCGCTGGCGCTGATCCCGGGGACGAGCCGATCCGGCGTCACCATGACCGCGGCACGCTTTCTCGGCTACACCCGCGTGGAGGCGGCGCGCTTTTCCTTCCTGCTGTCGATTCCCGCAGTGGCCGGGGCAGGCGTGTTGATCGTGCCGGAGATCGTCGAGGCCGGTGGCGATCGCCTGGGCGAAGCACTGATTACCGGCGCGATGACGTTCGTCGCGGCGCTGCTCACTATGGCCTTTCTCATGCGCTTTCTGCGCAAGGCCTCGATGATGGTTTTCGTGGTCTACCGTGTGCTGCTCGGCATAGCGCTGCTCTGGGCTTTCTAGCGCGCTATCCGATGAACCGGATATAGGCGTCCGCGACGCAGGCTTGCGCCTGTTCGAGGGCCGCATTGGCCGTTTGCGCATCGGCGTAACCGCCGGTCATCACCACCGTCAGCCCCGGCGTGAGCCCCGCATAATCGTCCGACCGGCCGACGATTGGCGCGATGCCCGAACAGGTTTCGAACTCTCGAGCCCGCAGATCGGCGGTCGGATCGCCGGGCTGAAAGCTGCCGACCACGACATAATAATCCGTGCCGGTGGCGGGCACCGGGGTGGGACCGGTATCGACGGCTGGCGTCTGTAACGGCGTTTCCGGTTCCGCGTCCGCGGCTTCTTCTTCCGGCGCGACGGCTTCATCCGGTGCCGCGCCCTCGGTTTGCGCGACCTGCGCCGCGCCATCCGGCTCGTCCTCGCGTATCATGAAATAGAAGCCGGCCAGCATCACGACCGCCACAACAAGGGCGGTGACGACCGGCACCGTCCATTGGGATCCGCCGCCACTCCGTGAAGAAGCGCTCGCGCCCGAAACAGGTTCGGCAGAGTCATCCGTACCGGGCAGTGCCACTGCCGCCGGATTGCGCCGAACGCGGTCGGCGCCTCCCGCCGATCCGCTGCTGGCCGCCTGGCGATTGATCGTTTCGATCATCCGCGTGATCGTATCGTCTTCGCCGTCGAACCAGTCGATCCACTGATAATCGTTCAGCCAATAGGCGAGGCCATCCGCCGCCGTGTCTTCCAGCCGCACCGGGAAGATCAGCTTGTCGGCGTCCTCCGCCATCATCAGCTCGCGCTTCACATGGCGCGACTGATCGGACTGGGCGCAAAACAGCAGAATGATGAGATCGGACCGGCGCACCTGATCGACGATCGCGGTGTCGAAAGTCTGGCCGGGATCGATATCGTCGGGCGCCATCCAGCCGGTGATCCCGTGATGGCCGAGAATGGCCTTGAGCCGCCGGGCGGTTTCGGCCTGGGAACTGTGATGGCTGATAAAGGCGGTGGGCCGCCGGGCCGCCGCCCCGTTTTCGCTGTCAGTCATCGTCCATACCCCCGTTCCGCCGCCGCGTCCTCTTCCTCGGAGCAGGGGCCCAGATATCGGGCGGTCTGCCGGACGAGGAAGCGGAATTCGCGATCCGTGCCCTGATCATAGGCATATTCGGCGTCCGCGACATAGCCCTCGCTGGTATATTGCCCGTCCATCGCAAGGTTGAGATTATCACCTTCGAGGCTGTTCGGGCGGCATTCCATCATCACGGTGAAGCTGCCGTCCGCCATGACGATATCGACGAGCGCGCACTGGTTGCGGCCATCCGGGTCGAAAAAACCGATGCCGGGCATCCGCGCTTCGTTCGCCGTGACGCAAAATCGCGGCGCGTCCAGCTCGAACGCGGCTTCCCAGAGACGCATGGCATCGGCATCGGGATTTTCGGTTCGCAGGATCCGGCCGACATCCAGCCGGGTCTCCCACAGCCCTTCGCGAATAAGCGGCTCGGCGATCGTATCGTCTTCGGGTTGCGGCCCGAGTTGCGGAACGGCGATATAGGCAGCCGCCAGCAGGCCGGCGATGACGGTGCTCCAGCCAATCCGGCGTTGCCAGATGCTGCGTGTATAGGAGGCGCGGGGCCGCCGAAAACGTTCGGCAAATCCGCGCACATCCTCCGCAGCGAGTGCATCCGGCGATGCGCCGGCCGCTTCGGCGATCTGCATTCGGATCGCGTCGATCGCGCGCTGGATCGTCGCATCCTTGCCGTCGAACCAGTCGACCCATTGCTGATCGTTCAGCCAATAGGCGAGGCCCTCCGCCGGCACCTCTTCCAGGCGGACCGGATAGACGGGCTTGCCCTGATTGTCCGCGAGGATCAGTTCGCGCTTCACATGGCGCGAGGTGTCGGACCCCCGGCTGAACAGGAGGACGACGACATCGGATCGTCCGATCTGATCGACGATCGCATCGTCGAACGCCTTGCCGGGCGGCACATCGTCGGGTGCCATCCATCCGATGAAGCCGTTGCGCTCGAGGATCTTCTTCAGCCGGCGCGCGGATTGTTCGTGCGAGCTGTGATGGCTGATGAAGACGGTGGGTCGTCCGGCGGCTGCGCCATGCTCGCTGTCCATCACCATTTCATCCCCAAAGAACCGCGGTCGCCGCTCCCGGCTCCGTCATACTTCTCCCGCCGCCTTGTTCGCAAACCGGCCATGCCTGCGATACTGGACGAGCCAATTGTCCGCTACCGCGGCCAGCGGCCGGGGCTGGATGTCGAGCGCTTCGAAACCGTCCGCGCCGTCCGAAACGACATTGTCGCTTTGCAGAGATAGCCACTGATCCCAGCTGATCGGCGCACCGGGCAGGAAGCCCATCCGCGCCATGGCGCTGCCCATCGCGTCGGGAACGTCGAAGATCGGCTTGTCGGGCTTGCCGATGGAATCGAGAATGAAGCGGTTGATCTCGCGCATCGACAGGATCTGCGGACCGCCCAGTTCGAACGTCCGCCCGCGATGGGCGGCCGGATCGCGCAGGGCCGTCGCAACCGCATCCGCGATATCGGCCACATAGACGGGCTGGAATTTGACGTCCGGCCGCATCACCGGGACCATGATGGGCGCCATACGGGCGATCGCCGCGAAGCGGTTGATAAACCCGTCTTCCGGTCCGAACACGACGGACGGGCGCATGACGATGGCGTCGGACATCGCGGCGCGAACGGCTTCCTCGCCGGCGGCCTTGGAGCGGGCATAATGCGAGGTGGCGTCATGCGCCGCGCCGATGGCCGATATCTGGACGAAATCGCGAACGCCGGCGGCCGCGGCGGCCTCGGCCGCGTTGTGCGCGCCCTCGACATGGAGTTTCTGAAAATCGCCTTTCAGGATTCCGACGAAGTTGATCGCCGCGTCCGCGCCTTCGAGCGCGCGGTCCAGCGTCTCGGGTTCGGTGATATCGGCCGAAATGAATTGCGTCTGGCCGAGCCCGCCCATCGGCTTGATGAAAAAGGCGTCGCCCGGGTTGCGCTCGGCAATGCGAATGCGAAGCCCCGCTTTCAGCAGGTTCTGCGCGACATAGCGACCAATAAAGCCGCCGCCGCCGAACATCGTTACCAGCCTGTCCTGCATCGCAAATCTGCTCCTTAGGGAATGCTCCGCTCCAATGGCGTTTAACCAGCACATTGACAAGCGCCCGATCCGCGATCATAGCGCCCATCCTGCATTCTGGCGAGCCAATCGCCGGTTCAGCGGGCCCAGATGGCGGAATTGGTAGACGCGCCAGCTTCAGGTGCTGGTGTCCCTTGTGGACGTGGAGGTTCGAGTCCTCTTCTGGGCACCATTTGACTATTCGCAGATGTCCGTAAGAGCTTGCGAAAACCCCAGAAAACCGGTAAAAACGAGGCATCACGGGCCGCCAGTGTTCGCCTCCGTCCGCGTGCAATCGGGATATTTTGGGGGCCACCTTGGGGGCCACTTTGAAACCGGATAAGGGAGTGGCCCCCAAATGGCGTTGACCGACACACGAATCAGGAATGCAAAGCACGGCCCGAAGCCGATCAAGCTTTTTGATGAGCGCGGGCTGTTCCTTTTGCTCCAGCCGTCCGGCGGGAAGCTCTGGCGGCTGAAATACCGGATCGACGGCAAGGAGAAGAAGCTGTCGCTGGGAATCTATCCCGACGTTACTTTGAAACAGGCGCGTAAGCGGCGCGACGAGGCACGGGCGCTCATTGCCGATGGCGGCGATCCCTCGCAGGTAAAGATGGACGAAGCCGAAGCGGCGAAAACAGCGGCGGCGAATACGTTCAAGGCGGTTGGCGACGAGTATATCGAGAAGATTGCGCTGGAAGGGCACGCGGCGGTGACGATCAAGAAAACCCGCTGGCTGTTTTCATTGATGTAAGGCGATCTGGGTCATCGCCCCGTTGCGGACATTACACCAGCCGAATTGCTGGTGACCTTGCAGAAGGTGGAGAAGAAAGGCCATCTGGAAACCGCAAGGCGAATGCGTTCGCTGGCCAGCCGGATTTTCCGCTATGCCGTCGCTACGTCGCGCGCATCGGCTGATCCGTCCGCCCTGTTGCGCGGCGCGCTTGCGGCGCCCCAAGTGACGCATCACAGCGCGATTATCGACCCCAAGGAAGTGGGCGGCCTGCTTCGCGCAATAGACGGCTATTCAGGCCAGCCGCTGACGTGTCTCGCGCTTAAGCTGACGCCGCATCTTTTCGTTCGCCCCGGTGAATTGAGGCGCGCGGAATGGGACGAGTTTGATTTTGACGAAGCCGTCTGGACGATCCCGGCTGAAAAGATGAAAATGCGCGACCCGCATCTTGTGCCTCTGTCGAACCAGGCGCTTGAATTGCTGGAGTCCGCCAAGGCGATCAGCGAGGGGCAGCGCTACGTCTTTTCGTCGCTCTATCCCGGCAAACGCCCGATGTCCGAAAATACGATTAACGCGGCGCTGCGGCGGCTGGGCTATACGGGCAAGGAGATGACGGCGCACGGTTTCCGCTCGATGGCGAGCACGCTGCTGAACGAAAGTGGCAAATTCAATCCCGACGCCATCGAACGTGCTCTAGCGCACAAGGACACCAACGCCAGCCGCGCCGCCTATCATCGGGGACTGCACTGGGCGGAACGTGTCGAGATGGCGCAATGGTGGAGTGACCGGCTGGACACGTTGCGCGATGGTGCGAAGATTATTCAGTTCGAAAGCAGAACGGGATGAATCCGCTTATCAGAGACTGTCCGCTATTGGCCGAAAGCGGACGCCGTTGGGGAACACGATATGTCTGCAAAAGACCCATTTGCAGACGGAACCTATGGTTGGAGTTTTGTCCGTTGCAAGAAACTCTTTCCCCGCCATAACATGCGATGGCGATGAAACGGACTGGAGATGGCGATGCAAAGTGCTGCTGGACTTATTGAAGAATTTGAACTTTTTCTGACTGGCAGAATGCGCGAATTTCGCGAACCAGTGCGAACCGAGTTTGCAGCTCTTTTCGACGCTATCGCGCTGCAAAATGACGGGAGGCTGCATATCGAAGTGTATACTGATAGTGACGGCTTTGACTTCCACCTCTGTCAATTTGACGAAAAAAACATGGAAATAAAAAACGCCCATATTCATCTGTTTAACAACAATATCAGAGCGATTTGGCCAATTGTCCAACCCGAAGAGATGGATCGTTTCTGGATCTGGGAGGAGGACCCCAAGTGGGGGCGGCAGGTGGCTTTGGAACAACCCATCGACAATATTGACCTCGCTCAAATTGTTATACCTTGGTTCCGTGGCATTGTTCTGGAAACGAGAGGTCATTGTCGAGATGAAGTTACCCTAGCCCTCCATGATCTTACGCCTTCCATGCCGCTTTGTTAAAAAATAGCATTATCCAATATTTTGAGATCCAGCACCCCTTTTTGAAACCATACTGTTGGTCGAGCTGCTTGTATAATTTGTCCGCTTTCACTCCCAGTGTCGGACATGAGCTCTAAGGTCCGCTTTGGGCGCAAAGCGGACCGTCTAGAAGCTGTTGCGCGCCTCGGATCGGGCTGAAATCCTACACCTTGCAGTCCGGCGCCCAGCTCGTGGCGCGTAGCAATATTCGGGTCCGATTCGACAGACGTGATCGATTTGTCCAAGTTTGACGGATGTCTAAATCGAAGATGCATTCGAAGACCATCTCCGCCGGCGAATATTCGCGGTGGATGACAACGGCTGATGCGAAAACATTGCTCGCTAGCCAAGATGGTTGGTCCGAATCTACGGCAGTCAAAACGATGATTCAGCGATTGAAGGATCAGCTGATTGATTCTGTCGCAAGGAACCTAGTTTGGAAGTTCCAAGGGCAACGCGAAGAGCACTCGTTCAGGGTTTTCAGTGTGAGTTTTTGGCCGGACGAAGTTGCGCACCATGCTCATAATTTCTGGAAAAGCGGTGACATCGAGCTGTATGTCCCGGCCGAAGGACATGCGATCCGTGTTGGTCCGACTATGTCACTTTATAGCGTTCGGTTTCGCCCGGAACATATTCGGGCGATAATGCCACCGCGAGAAGATCTCTCGCTCGCCTCTGATAAAAAGGACGAGCCAAAAACACCGTTGGCCGACGCCGAGCTTCGCCGGTTCTGTCGCCTCTACCTCGATACTTGGGGACACAGCGCCACGGAGACGAAGGCGCTCGCCGCCTGTAAAGCGATCTACGCGGAAAATAAGATATCGAGAGACCCATTTCGTGATATTTTCCGCGAGTTGCGGGGGCCGGTAAAGCCCGGAAAAAAGGTATCTCGCGGCTAAGTTTCGCGCATTAGCCGCGCAATTCACGCGACAATAGACCGCGAATTACAAGCGACCCTAACTTCACTCGTACGCGCTGGATAACCAGCGGACGCAAGTGAAGGAGTCGAACAATGGAACCGGTCACAATTTCAGTTAGCGGCGCCGCCAAGGCTTTAGGGTTGGGGCGGACGTCGATCTATGAACTTATCAATGAAGGGCGGCTGGAAACCATCAAGATTGGTCGGCGGCGGCTGATCAAGACGGCTTCGATCCGGCGGCTGGTCGAAGAACAGGACTGAGGGCACTGCAATGCCCCTCAAGCGAGTCAATCCGCGTCTCGCCAAGCGCAACCGCGCCTTCAGCGTGGTGGAGCTGGCCGATCTGCTGGACGTCCACAAGCGCACTGTAAGAAACTGGCTCGCGGATGGTTTGCCCACTGTCGATGATACCCGTCCTACGCTGATCCACGGCGATGAGTTTCAGGAGTGGTGGGCGGGACAAGTGAAGGCGGCAAAACGCCCGCTTAAGCCGGGACAATTCTATTGCTGCAAATGTCGCCAGCCGAAAACGCCAGCCGGGGGTATGGTCGAATATGCGGCAACGAACGCCGCGACCGTCAATCTCAAAGCTCTTTGCGAGACCTGCGAAACCATGATGCAGCGCCGCGCGCGGTTAGACAGTATCGCCGCCCTAATGCCCGATCTCGACGTGCGTCGCACGGGGGCGGATTCGAGCATAGGTGCGCGGGCGACCCCCTCCGTAAATTGCACCGATGAAAGGGGAGATTGAGCTATGGCAAAACACAATGCCGCGAACACGCGTATGAAGCGCAAATATTTCGATTGGCTGAAGGATGCCAAAGGACGCGACGAGGCATCGATCGATGCCGTCGCGAAGGCGCTGGCTCGGTTTGAGGACTATACCCGCCACAAGGATTTCAAGCTGTTCCATATCGAGCAGGCCAAGGGCTTCAAAAGCCATCTGCTTGCACAAAAGAACGCGCGCACCGGCAAGCCGCTGTCCCGCGCGACGGTGCATTCGACGCTATCGGCGCTGCGCAAGTTTTTCATCTGGCTGGCCGACAAGCCCAGCTACAAATCGCGCATCGATTATTCGGATGCCGACTATTTCAACCTTTCCGAGAAAGACCGGCGCATCGCCAAGGCCAGCCGCCAGAAACCCGTGCCGTCTCTGGAGCAAATCGAACACGTGCTGAAGGCGATGCCAGCCGATACGGATATCGATAGGCGCAACCGGGCGCTGATAGCCTTTACGATCCTGACCGGCGCGCGCGATGGCGCGCTGGCAACGCTCAAGATGGGCCATATCAATCTGGACGAAGGCTATGTCGATCAAGACGCGCGCGTAGTGAAAACGAAATTCTCCAAAACGTTCACGACATGGTTTTTCCCGGTCGGGGATGAGCCACTGGCGATAGTGACAGACTGGTGCCGCCAGCTGCGCGAAAAGCTGCTATGGGGCGATGACGATCCGTTATTTCCGAAAACGCATATCGGGATTGGCGACAACGGCGGTTTTGCGGCCATGGGCCTAAGCCGGGAGCACTGGGCCAGTGCAGAGCCAATCCGCAAGATATTCCGCGAAGCATTCGAAGCGGCTGGCTTGCCCTATTTCAATCCGCATTCGTTTCGCGACACGCTGGTGCAGCTAGGCCAGCGAAAATGCGCGACGCCGGAAAGCTTCAAGGCGTGGTCACAAAATCTGGGCCATGAAGGCGTGCTGACGACGTTCTTGAGTTACGGCACCGTGCCTGCACAAAAGCAGGGGGAGTTGATCCGAGATATGGGAAAGGCGAAGCTAGCCGAAGGCCACGACCGGCTGGCGGCGGTGCTGGCTGAAACGCTTCGGAATTTCGACCCGGCGGAATAGCGGCTTTCAACGCCTGCGGATTTGCTGTTAGGTGCCTGGTACTTTGTGGAGGGGAGTGGCCGCTCGTGCCGGAGCTGAATTTCAAGGGCAAGGAATTTGTCTTTAATCACCATCTGACAGTGCCGTTTCGCCCGCTGGAGCCACAACCCGACAAGGGAATTGGCAAGCCTTCGCTGGACGGCAATCTGATCATTCATGGCGACAATCTTCACGCGCTCAAGGCGCTAATGCCGAAGTATGCGGGCAAGGTGGACTGTTTCTATATCGATCCGCCTTACAATACTGGCAAAAAGGATTGGAGCTACAGCGACAGGATCGACGCCCCCTTCATCAAAGAATGGTTGGAAGACAATCCCATAGATAAAGATGATGTCATCCGGCACGACAAATGGCTCACAATGATGTGGCCAAGACTGAGCCTGATACGTGAGTTGCTTAAGCCCGGCGGAATCTTGTTTGTCAGCATCGATGAGAATGAAGTCGCTCGCGCAAAGGAAGTGCTGACCGAAATTCTTGGCGACAACAGCCATCTGGGAACCATCATCTGGAAAAATGCGACGGACAACAATCCGACCAATATTGCCATCGAGCACGAGTATATTCTCGTATTCGCTGCGCATCGTGAAAAAGTTGAGCCGGTGTGGAAGTCGCCTTGGTCAGACCTCAAAGATGTA
>JBCDDN010000055.1:0-22787 GCA_039180285.1 Pseudomonadota bacterium
CCGGCGCGGAAGGCGGTGGTGAGCCGGGAGTTGGTGAAGTCGGCTCAGGGACAGCCGCTGCCGACGCCAGCCGTGGGCGTCACCCGCGAATCGCCGTCCACCCCGCCCGTCATCTCAAGCAAGAAAAGCAACCCTTCGACAAGCTCAGGGTGAACGGGTGGATTGATTACCCCATCCAAGCATTTTCGATATGGCGCGGGCGATGGCCGGGCGCGACGAGGATGACGTCGATCCGGATATCCTCGCCATTGCCGGCAAATTCGGGCGCGAGGATTTCGGCGGCCGCGGCCACCCGCTGCAGCCGGTATTCGTCGATAGCGAGATCGAGTTCGGCCGGCGTGGCGCGGGTCTTCACTTCGACGAAGACGATCGTCCGGCCGCGCCGCGCGACGAGATCGATTTCGCCGCGCGGCGTGCGCTGCCGCCGGGCGAGGATGCGATAGCCCCTGAGCCGCAGATACCATGCGGCGCGGTCTTCGCCACGCCGTCCGCTCCGCTCGGCGCGCGCGCGGTTCATCCGTCGGCTTTGAGCGCCATCGCGCGCGCATAGAGCCCGTCGCTCGGGAGTTTGAGCGCTTTGGCCACTTCGCGCGCGGCTTTGCCGGGCGGCAGACGGTCCAGGGCTTCGATCAGTGCAGCCTCGATTTCGGCATCGGTTGCGACGGCATCTCCGGGCGGGCCGGCGATGATGACGATTTCGCCCTTGGGCGGCGCGTCCGCATAGCGCGCCGCCAGCTCGGACAAGCTGCCGGTCACCGTTTCCTCGAAGGTTTTGCTGATTTCGCGGGCCACCGCGGCCTCCCGGTCGCCCAGGCCGTCGGCAAGCGCTTGCAGCGATTTTGCGAGCCGTGGCCCGGATTCGTAGAAGATCAGGGTTGCCCGCAATTGCGCAAACTCGCCGATCGTGGCGGCGCGCGCCTTCGCTTTCACGGGCAGGAAACCGGCGAACAGGAAGCGATCGGTCGGCAATCCGGCCAGGGTGACGGCGGCGATCGCCGCGCAGGGCCCCGGTATCGTAGTAATGAGATGGCCGGCCGCGCGCGCCTCCCGAACCAGTTTGTAGCCGGGATCGGAGATCAGCGGCGTCCCGGCGTCCGAAACGAGCGCAACGGCCTTTTCGGACAGGCTTTCGACCAGGGCCGACCGCGTCTGTTCGCCGACATGATCGTGATAGGCGGTGATCGGTTTCCTTATCCCGAGATGGTTCAGCAGCTTTGCCGTCACGCGGCTGTCTTCCGCCGCTATGATATCCGCCTGACGCAATGTCGCTTCTTGACGCCGCGACACATCTTGCAAGTTGCCGATGGGGGTTGCGACGATGTAAAGACCCGGCGGTAGCGTATCGTTCATAGGATTCTCGTCATGGCATCACAGCGGCACCCGGGGCAACGGCAGTCTGTCCTTTTACGGTTTGGCCTTTCACGGTTTGGTATTGTCTTCATGGCGATGGCCCTTGCGGGGTGCGAAGCGATTCTGCCGGGTTCGGGACGGCCCGATGCGCCGCCGCCGACCCAGCCCGATATCACGACCGGCATCCCGGAAGACGGCATGCGCCGAGTGGCGCTGCTCGTGCCGACATCCGGCAACAATGCGGGCGTGGGGCAGTCGATCGCCAATGCGGCGAATATGGCGATCCTCGACACCGGCGGTGAAGGCGTGCGGATCACCACCTATGACACGGCCGGCACCGGCGGTGCACGGAGCGCCGCGAACCAGGCGCTCGCCGATGGAAGCCGGTTGATCCTCGGGCCGTTGCTCGCCGATAATGTACGGGTCACCGCACCCGTCGCGCGCAGCGCCAGCGTACCGGTGATCGCCTTTTCCAACGATACCAGCGTGGCCGGCAACGGAACCTATCTGATGGGCTTCACGCCCGCCCAGTCGATCGCCCGGGTGACGCGTTACGCGGCGGGGCAGGGCGCCCGGCGCTTCGCGGCCCTGGTGCCGGAAGGATTATACGGTCAGCGGGCATCGGCGGCCTTTGCCCAGGCCGTGCGCGACGCCGGCGGAACGTTGGTCGCGTCGCGCACCTATGCCCGGTCGCGCCGGTCGCTGCAGCTCGCGGTGACGCAGCTGAACGGCGAAGGGGAGTTCGATGCGGTGCTGATCGCCGACAGCGGCACGACGGCGCGCCAAGCGGCGCAGATGCTGCGCGATCGCGGCGCCACCGAGGCCCAGATTCTCGGCACCGAGTTATGGAACAACCAGCCCGATTTGACGCGCGATCCGGCCATGCACGGGGCGCTGTTCGCGAGCGTTTCCGATCGCATGTTCAACACGCTGAGCAACCGATATCGCTCGCGGTTCAATTCGGACCCCTATCGCCTGTCGAGCCTTGGCTATGACGCGGCTCTGCTGGTCGTGCGGATCGCGCGCGAATGGTCGATCGAGCGGCCGTTCCCGCTCGGCGAGTTGCGCGATGCCGGCGGGTTCTCGGGCGTCGACGGCGCGTTCCGGTTCGGCAGCGACGGCGTGGCGCAACGGGCTCTCGAGGTGCAGCAGATCCGGTCGACGGGCTTTACGGTCGTGTCGCCTGCGCCCAGCGGTTTCGGCGGTTAGGCGACCGCCTTTTCGGGAGCGATGATTTCCGCGAGCAGGCTGTTGAGGACGAGGCGGCCCTCGGCCGTCGCGATCAGCCGGTCGCCGCGCGGTTCGAGCAGCCCGTGATCGGTGAGCCGGGCGACGGCCGCTGGATCGATGGCGTCGGGCGATAGGGTGTCGCGCGGTACGCCCTCCGCCAGTCTCAGCCCCATCATGAGCCTTTCGGCGTCCCGATCATATGCCGATAGCGCATCTTCGGATTGCAGGCCGTGTCGGTTGCGCGCAACGGCCGCCAGCCAGTTTTCGGGTTTCTTGTGCCGGATCGTCGCCAGATGGTGGCGACGGCCATGGGCTCCGGGGCCGATGCCGATATAGGGGCGGTACCGCCAATAGGTGAGATTATGGCGGCTCTCCTCGCCAGGGCGGGCGTGATTGGAAATCTCATAGGCGGGAAGGCCCGCCGCTCCGGTCAATTCCTGGGTGAGCGCATAGAGCTCCGCTCCCAGATCCGGCGCGGCCTCGCCCAAATCGCCGCGCGCGGCCAGCGTCGCGAAGCGCGTCCCGGGCTCGATCGTCAACTGGTAGAGCGAGAGATGATCGGTGCCGAGGCGGAGCGCGCGGCCCAGCTCATTCCTCCACGCATCGGCATCCTGGCCGGGCAGGGCGTAGATCAGATCGACGCTCGTCCGCGCGAAAGCGGCCTGCGCCGTGTCCAGCGCCGCCAGTCCCTCCGCGGCATCGTGCGCGCGCCCCAGAAATGCGAGCGCCTCGTCGTCCAGCGACTGCAGACCCAGGGACACACGGTTGATTCCGGCCTTGGCCAGATCCGCAAAGCGCGCCGCCTCGACGGAGGACGGATTGGCTTCCAGCGTGATCTCGATCCCGTCCGCAAAGCCCCAATGATCCTCGGCCGCCTCGATCAGCGCGGCGACGGTCGATGGCGGCATCAGCGAGGGCGTGCCGCCGCCGAAGAAGATCGAGCCGAGTGGCGTATCGGCCGTCAGCGCCGCTTCATGCGCCATATCGGCCAGCAGGGCGACGCGCCAGGCCTCCTGGTCGACGCTTTCGCGAACATGGCTGTTAAAGTCGCAATAGGGGCATTTGGAAACGCAGAACGGCCAGTGGATGTAGAGGGCCAATCCGGTCATCGGCTCAGAATACCGCTTTCAGCATTTTGGCGAAGGCATCGGCGCGGTGACTTATCGCATGCTTTTCCTCGGGCGCGATTTCGGCGAATGTGTGCGTCTGTCCGCCCGGAACGAACACCGGATCATAGCCGAACCCCAAAGTACCACGCGGCGGCCATGTCAGATGACCGACGACGCGCCCTTCGAAGACTTCGCTATGACCGTCCGGCCATGCCAGAGCGAGCGTGCAGGCGAAATGGGCGCCACGGTCCGTATCGGGTCCAAGCTCGGCAAGTTTCCCTTCGACCTTGCCCATCGCCATGTACCAGTCGCGTCCCGGTCCACCTTCGAAGCCGTCGGCCTCGGCCCAGTCGGCGGTATAGACGCCCGGCGCGCCGTCCAGCGCGTCGACGCACAATCCGCTATCGTCGGCGAGTGCGACATGACCCGAGCCCTGGGCACCGGCCCGCGCCTTGATCAACGCATTTTCGGCGAAGCTCGTGCCGGTCTCTTCGGGCTCGGGAAGGCCCAGTTCGCCGGCGCTCACCACATCCATGCCGTGCGGCCCCAGCAGATCACCGATCTCGCGCACCTTGCCCGGATTATGGCTGGCGATCACCAGTTTTCCCGGTTCGAGCGTACGGCTCACGATATGGCGGCGTCCTGCGCCGCGAAGATTTCCTCGCAACCGATCCGCGCGAGGCGAAGAAGGCGGAGCAGCGCTTCCTCGTCATAGGTTTCGCCCTCGGCCGTGCATTGCGCCTCGGCGATATTGCCGTCGCCGGTCAGCACGAAATTGGCGTCCGCTCCGGCATTGGAGTCTTCGGCATAGTCGAGATCCAGCACCGGTTCGCCGTTATAGATGCCGCAGGAGATGGCGGCGATTTTCTGGGTCATCGGATCCTGATCCAGCTTGCCGTCGGCGATCAGCGCGTTGATCGCGAGCCGCAGCGCGACCCAGCCGCCCGAAATCGAGGCCGTGCGCGTTCCGCCATCGGCCTGAATGACATCGCAATCGACGGTAATCTGCCGTTCGCCGAGCAGGTCGAGATCGGTGACGGCGCGCAGCGAGCGGCCGATCAGGCGCTGAATCTCCTGGGTGCGGCCCGATTGCTTGCCGCGGGCGGCTTCGCGGTTTCCGCGGGTATGGGTGGAGCGGGGGAGCATGCCATATTCGCCGGTGACCCAGCCGCTGCCCTTGCCGCGCATCCAGGGCGGAACCCGGTCCTCGATACTGGCCGTGCAGAGCACCCGGGTGTCGCCGAAGCTTATCAGGCAGGAGCCTTCGGCATGTTTGGTGAAACCGGGTTCGATGGTGATCGCCCGCATCTGATCGGGGGCGCGGCCGGAGGGGCGCATAGGGCAAATATCCTTTTCGGATTGTGACGCCCAGCCCCTATCGCCCGCAGCTCCGCACGTCCACCCGGTTGATGTGCTGGAGAGAATGTGGTGCGCGGGCGCCGCTACCCGGTCGTCGCGCTGGCAAGAGTGATGCTGCGCACCGATGCAACATCGTCCGCCGCACCGGTCGTCGTCGTTTCGATGCTGAAACTGATCGTAATCGTCGGCTGTGGCGGTTCGGCCGGTTCCGGAGCAGCGGGCGGGTTCGAATGACGGTAGCGGCGGGCGGCCCGTTCCGTCCGTTCACGCGTACGTTCGGCGATTGCCCGAGCGCGCTCGGCATGATTTTGCATCCGCGATTCCAGTTCGCTGCTCAAAGCGGTCATGCGAATCGCCAGCCGCGCCATTTCCCGCTCGACGCTGGCACTCTGCACTTCGCCGACGCGGTCCATCTCTCGTTCGACCCGCGCCATCTCGCGCTCGATCCGCGCTTCGACCCGCGCCATTTCGCGATCCAGCCGGGCTTCTTCGCGCTCCATATCGCGCTCGATCCGGGCGATTTCCCGTTCGCGCCGCGCTTCTTCGCGTTCCAGCAGAGCCTCGCGTCTCGCCTCTTCGCGTTCGAGGCGGGCCTCGCGCCGCGCCTCCTGCGCGTCCTTGTCTTCACATTCGTCGCTATGCGCATCGGCATCGGGTTCGAATATCGCCGTCTGGAGCACCGCGTTACGCAACAGACCACTATCCTGGTGCAGGACGACGGGCTGGAAAGACGCATTGCCGCTCTTCCGGGAATCGCTGCCCGAACCCCGGAAGCTGAACGTCCAGCCCGGTTCGGCGTCGAAGCTCCAGCCTTGCGGGTCGCTGGACGCCCAGCGGTCTTCGGCTCGATTGTCCCGGCGTTTGGGTTCGGATCGATCTGTGCGCGAGGCGCGCGCTTCGGGAACGGCGGGTGCGGGCGTTTCGGTCAGCGCGACTTCGGCTTCCGACGCGGTTTCGGCGGTGTCCTCGGCTGCCGGACTGGCATTGCTATCCTTGTCCTTGTCTTCCTCGAGCAATGTCGAGGAGAAGGACGCATCGGCCGACGCGGCGATCGTCAGGCAGCCGGCAAGCATCAGGGTAAGGGCGGCGGCCGGCATCGTCGTACCGCTTTCCCGGCGAAACGGGCGCTCGCGCAGCCGCGTGATCCGATCCATCAGCGGGGTGCGCCCGCCATCCGAGGCCATGGCGAAGCCCGGCAGCATGTCCCGGCTTTCCAGGGCGACTTTGCCCAGTCCCTGCGCGAGGGCGTTGGTGTTGCCGGTTTCGGCGACGACCCGGGCATCGCAGGCATATTCGCGTTCGATATCGATCTGGCGCGAGAGATAGGCGATCGCCGGATGGAAGAAGAAAATGTTGCAGATCATCGCCTGGATCAGGCCGAGCAGATAATCCTGACGGCAGATATGCGCGATTTCATGAACGAGGATCGCTTCGGCCTGATCGATCGGCAGGCGCAGGAAAAAGCCGGTGGGGACCAGGACGATGGGTTTCAGGCTGCCGATCGTGATCGGCGTCGTGATGCGCGAGGATTGCAAGATCAGGGCACGGGGATCCGCGCCGAGCCGTTCGACCCAGAGGCGGAACCGCATCTCCCAATCCGAAGGAACCGGGCTCGTGCCCTCATGTTTGAGGCGCAAAGTGGCACGGAACGACTGGACATAGCGCACGCCAAGCCAAGTGAAGCCCAGTCCCCAGAGCATGCTGATCAGCCAGGTCGTCTTGCCCAGCGTGTCGAGAACCGCCTGCCAGCCCTGCGCGGGCGGCACATGCGCGACCATCACCGTTTCGACCGCGCCGATCGTCCGATAGCAGATGACCCAGGTGACGGCGAACAGCAGCAGAGAGGCCGCGAGGCCGCCATAGGCCGTTACGAAACGCAACTGCGCGTTGTGGCGGGGAATGATGCGGAGCGCGACGAAAACCAGGGCGGCGATCAGCGCAATCTGCCAGATACTGTGTAGAAGGGCCCAGCCGAGGCTGTCGACCAATAGGCTCGCGTTAACGGGCATCCTCTTCTTCCCCCTGCTCGGCTTCCAGTTCTGCTATGAAAGCCTTGAGTTGTTCTATCTCTTTCGCCGAAACGTCTTCACGGCCCAGCGCGTGCATGACGAGATCGGTCTTCGAATTGCCGAAAACCGTGCGGACGAGCCGGTTCAACAGCGTCGTGCGGGTCTCCGAAGCGGGCTGCGTCGCGATATAATCGAACGATTTGCCCTTGCCGGGAATGCGATCGACAAGCCCCTTGTCGAGCATCCGCTGCAATTGCTTGAGAACGGTCGTGTATCCGACATCGCGGATCTTGCGGATATGGTCGTGAACCGTGCGGACGGACACGGGCTGACGCTCCCAGACGATCTGGAGGATTTCCGCTTCGGCCTCGGAAGGCGGGGGAGGCGTCGCACTGGTGTCGTTCATATTACTAATCGCGCGAATCCGTATAGATTTCTCGAGTTTACGGCAAGTGTCGTTACTCCGCTGTCGACCAACGGCATCCAGGGGGCGACGAACTGCATGGATTTGCGGGACTGGCGGTTTCGCGCGGGAGTTTCTACATCGCGCCCATGACCGGATCGAATGTCACCGAATTGTCGGAGCGCGCGCGCGATGTGTTCCGCACGATAGTCGAGACATATCTCGAGAATGGCGAACCGGTCGGATCGCGCACGATCTCCAGGATGTCCGGGCTGAACCTGTCGCCGGCGTCGATCCGCAACGTCATGCAGGATCTCGAGGAGCTGGACCTGCTCGCGGCCCCGCATACCAGCGCCGGGCGTATGCCGACCGAAACCGGTTTGCGTCTGTTCGTCGATGGTATGATGCAGGCGGGCCAGCTGACGGCGGCCGAGCGGCAGGCGATAGAATCGCAAGTCGACGGCGGCGGGCCGGTCGAGGAAGCCGTCGCGAACACCACGGCCGCGCTGTCGGGCCTCTCGGCCTGCGCCGGGATCGTCCATGTCGCCAAGCGCGAGCCCGTGCTCAGCCAGTTCGGCTTTGTCTCGCTCTCCGATACCCAGGCTTTGGCCGTGCTCGTCGGCGGCGATGGTACGATCGAAAACCGGATCGTCGATCTGCCCCATCCGGTGCCCGGATCCACGCTTAACGAAGCCGCCAACTATATCAGCGAGCGTCTTTCGGGGCTGACGCTCGAGCAAGCCACGGTCCGCCTGCACGAAGAGATCGGGCGCGGCAAGGCGGCGCTCGACGATGCGGCGCAAGATCTGATCGCGCGCGGTCTCGCCACCTGGTCGCGGGACAATGCGGCGCGTCCGGTGCTCATCGTGCGCGGCCAGGCCAATCTGCTCGACGAAACGGCCGCCGCCGATCTCGATCGCGTCCGGCATCTGCTCGGCGAACTCGAAGGCAAGGAAGAGATCGCCCAGCTGCTCGATCATGCACGCGATGCCCGGGCGACCAAGATTTTCATCGGATCGGAAAACAAGCTGTTCTCGCTTTCCGGCTCGTCGGTGATCGCCGCACCCTATCATGACGGGGACGGGCAAGTGGTCGGCGTGGTCGGCGTAATCGGTCCAACACGCTTGAACTATGCGCGAGTCGTTCCCATGGTGGACTTCACCGCAAAAACCTTATCCAAATTAGTGAGCTGAATGAGAAAAATGGACGGCGAAAAGACCGAGAATGTCGATACCGAAGCCCTGTCGGAAGAGGCCGAGGCCGAGCTGGCGGGCGTTCCCGAAAGCATGCGCGACGATGATGGAGCGGCAGACGAGCCGGTTTCGGATGCCGATCGCATTGCCGAACTGGAGGAAGAGCTTGCCGCCGCGAAACAGGACGTGCTGTACGCCAAGGCGGAGGAGCAGAATACGCGCCGGCGGCTCGAGCAGGAAAAGCAGAATGCCAGCACTTATGCGGCGACCGGTTTTTCGCGCGATATCCTGTCCGTTGCCGACAATCTCGAACGAGCGCTCGAAGCGATTCCGGAAGAGTTGCGCGAAGACGAGAAGTTCAAGGGGCTTGTCGCCGGGCTGGAAGCGACGGGCCGGGAACTGGCGACCGTATTCGGCAAGCACGGTATCGAGCCCGTCGAAGCCGTCGGTCAGGAACTCGATCCGAACCGGCATCAGGCCATGGTCGAAATCCCGAGCGACGAGGCGGAGCCGGGAATCATCGTGCAGCAGATGCAGCGCGGCTACATGATCAAGGACCGCCTGTTGCGCCCGGCGCTGGTGGGCGTGGCGAAAAAGCCGGACTAGAAATCGAGCAGCAACTGCGTGTTGCAGCGCCGATAGGGCGTCGGCCAGAATTCTTCGCTGCCGAGCGTGCGAAAACCCGATGCGCGATAAAGGCGGTTGGCCGCTACGAGCGTGTCGCTGGTTTCGATCCAGATGCCGTCGGCGCCCATGTCGCGGGCTTCCCGGATAAGCCGCGCCATGATCGCGCCGCCGATACCATGGCCGCGCATTCCCGGTTTTGCCGCCATCTTGACGATCTCGACATAATGTTTGTCGCGTATCGGCTGGATATGCGCCGGCAGCACCGCGCCGCAGCCGCACACTACGCCGTCGATCTCGGCGACGATGATCCGGCCGCCTTTGGCGATGATCGACTCTTTCGGGTTTTCCAACTGTTCCCGATCGGACGGCTCGACCGCGAATTCCTCCTCGATCCAGGTGAGGTTGAGTGCGGCAAACGCTTCGCCGTCGCCGGGCTGGAAAGGACGGATCAGCATCGACGCATCAGGCGGCCAGCGTGTAGCGCGATTCCCCGGGGCCGCGGCACATACGCTTGGACACACGGGTTTCTTCACCGCTGATGATCACGACATCGGTAACGTCCATGCAGCTGGCGCCGTTCGGCTGGGACGTCAGCGCGGTAACCGTCGAGGATCCCGACACATCCGCCCGGGTCGGGCTGACCCATTCCGCGGTGGCGCCCACTTCTTCCTGCTGCGTCACTGTTTCGGTGGCTTCGGCCATCTGCTCCTGTTCCTCCGGTTCGAGCTGGCAGGCGATTTCGGCGACCAGTACGCCGGCGAACTGCCCGGCGATGAAGCCGCCGACGGCCCCGATACCGGTCGCTTCGCCCAATATCCCGCCGAGGATACCGCCCAATATTCCGCCGCCGCCGCGTTCGGTATCGCAGGCATTGCCGCCGCCGGAACGATCCTCCCGCCGGGCGCGGCGCTCAGTGCCGTCGGCGCGATCCCGCTCCGCGGTTTCCGCCGTCGGGGCGTAGCCGGCACAGGTCCCCGAATAGCGGCAGAAGCGCTCCTGCAGAAAAGTCCGGTCTTCCTGATATTGCGCTTCGATGGTGCGATGGGTCGCCATGTGCCGGCCATCGGGATTGGAATCCGCATGCTCCTGGGTAATGGCGGCGAAAAAGCCATCGGCCTGTTCCTGGGTATAATCGAAATCGTTCATTACCTGAGACTCGTACAGCGCCGCGATGCTTTCCTGATGTACGATCATGCGCTGGCGGAAATCGGCGAGGACCTCCGCGTGATAGGCATCGAGCCGCTCGATACAGCGCGTCGTCTCGTCAGCCATTTCGAACGGCTCGCTGCGCTGCCGGTAATCGTAGCGGCAATCGGGATAGGTCGCGCCGCTCATCACCGGAGTTGCGGGTATCTCGGGAAGCGGTGGCGGTGGCGGGCGCTGTGCCTGGCTCGCAAAGGGCATGGCCGTCAATGCCGCGATTCCGATCATGGCCACCGCCAGTCGTTTCAGCCCCTCGATCATGTCCACCCCCGATATCCGGCAGATTATTAGCGTTCATCGGCCGAACGGGCAATGTGGCCGGAAACGGGGGTGGACAGGATTGGGTCAGACGCGCTGCGCCCGGTTCTCGTCGCGATGCTTTTTGAGATATTTCATGAACGGCGTCCCGCCGGTGCCGACATCGGTATCGTTGCCGGTTCCGGATGAGGCCTGTTTGTTGATATAGCTCGCCGCATATTCCAGATGGCGTGTGCGGAAACGCGCCACCTGTTCGACGCAGGCGTTGAACGCGTCCTTCAGACTCTCGTTTTGATCCGCTGCGAAAGCCCGCAGGCTGCTTGCCGCGCCAAGGTCCTCGATAAACTTGCGATGGGGGACAGGCCGATACGCGTGCAACTCGTCGAGATATTCGCGTAGCGGATCGTTTTCGTGGCTGACGTTGAACAGCGCATCCATCGCCGGAACGATCGACGATTGCGAGCCGGTCTGCCCGCGAAAGGCCTGCGGCTTTCCGTCGTAACGCTCGACGCCTTCATAGATGAGGCCTTCGGGTGTCGCCGGATTGTTCTTCCAGCCATGGATATAGGGCCGGACGCGTTGGTAGTAGATAGTGGGATCGCAGCGTTCGGGCATCCGATCGAAATGCGCGTTGATCCGATCCCAGATCGTATTCATCGTCAGCAGCAGCGTCTCGACCTGTCCGGCGTCGCGCGCTTCCGAGGCGTCCACAAGTTCGGTCGCGAGCTCGAGCGCACGGCCGGCTTCGGCTTCGATCGCGACATGGATGAGGACGAACCAGTTCTCGTCCATCCCGCCCAGAAAATTCTGGCGCATCGCGATGTTGTCGAGCGCAATCGGTGCCGATTTGTCGAGCCGGTACCAATTGTCCAGCACATAACCGGAATAGGGGAGGAGGGGCGCCTGGCCAAGGGCCTCGGCCAGCGCATCGATCGGTACGGCGAGATTGGCCGGCAGAACGGCCGGTGCCATGTTCTCCCCCCAGACATAGGCCTGGACGAGAAACGAATAGCGGACCATCGCGACGCGAGCCTGGGCATCGCTCGCTTCGCCCAGAAAGGCCTGCATATCCGGTTGGGGGAGTTGCTTGAGCCAGTGGCGGGCCCGGCCGGTGGTCAGTATGGCGGAAAGCGTATCCGCTGTTTCGACGATCGCGTCGAACTCCGGTGGAAGGGTGATCTCGTCAATTTCGAAATCGGAAAGATAGCCGCGCTCCCGCGACATGCCGTAGGTTGAAAGCTCCATCTATGTCTCTTGGTCCCGGGCGCGGGTTGGGCCGCCCGGTAGCGGCGACGGACTACCACTGCCGCTCTTTTCACTCAAGGGTAACCATGCCGTAGTGTCAACGCGCTGAAAATAGCGGCGTAAGACGGTCGCTGAAGCGGGGCAGAACGGGTTTGGTGCTGTGTAGCAAGGGCCTAATCCCCGCTGCCCCCACTGCCCGATGATTTTGCGATGCTCGACAGCAATTCAGCACCTTCGCTCCATTTGCCCAATCGCGTCGCGACTCCCGCAACGACAAAGACAAACACGAAGACAAGCCCGATCACGAATGGGTTGGCGATCATCTCCAAGCTTCCCAAAACATACACCAGCGCAACGGCGGATCCGATTGCCATCACGAAAAACAGATAGGTTGCGAACCATGGCCGCTTGTCCTGCAAAGCGGACGCGTTTCGAAACAGTTCCGAACGGGCATGCGCGAATTCCGCGTCATGTTTCATCCGCCGGGTGAAATATTTGCTCGACGGCAGATCGGACAGCGAATGCCTCTCATGCCCAGCCTCGAGCGCGGCCGCCCTCCGGTTTTCCGCATTGGCGGCCTCGTCGAGCGCCCCTCTTATCAGGGCAATCTCAGAATTGGCTTCCTCGAGCAAGGCGCGCGCGGGATCGGAAAAGCCAGGTACCGGGCGTTCTTCGTTGCGCTCGCTGTCGGCGGTAAAGGCGGCTTCAGCCTTTCGAAGATTCTCCACTGCTTCGGACAGAGTTTCCTTGGCCCGTTCGAACTGACCTTTTCGCAACTGCACTTCGCCCTCGTTGAGCGCCAGGATTCCGCGCGCATCGTCCAGTTGAGCCTGGTGAAAGGCGATTGCATTCTGCTCCTGGACATTGATTTCCTCGGTGTCGCCGAGATCGATATTCTGGATATGCTCCAACGCTTTCCTGTGATTTTCGATCGCGCGGATGGAACACCTTGCGCTCTCGGTCGGGTCGACGTCTTTGGTATAAGCCTGAGTGGCGCGAAGCGACCAATGACTGCCCGCGCATTCATAATATATGACCCTCGCCATTTCATGTTTGCGGGGGTCTGAAAATTCCGTGCGGAGTGCGAGTTCACGAAGATCTTCGAGACGCTTTTCGACGGTTTCGAAGTCGTCCTTCATGTCGAGATCCTTAAGCTCGGATGCCAGCGCACCGATATTGTTCAATGCCGCGGTCTCGTTTTCAGTGTTTTCGGATTGCGCCAATGGTCCCCCCAATTATTCGATCGGCCAACTCCGATGAACAGCCGAATATCAAGAACACTATCATAAGAGCAGTATTTGACGAGACTGTTGATGCGCAAAACTTAGATTGCCGTTTTTTCCGGTTTGAACGGCAATATCGCCTCGAAGCTCTCCAGCGGCGGCGCGCCGGGGACGGTTTCACCCTGGCGCAGCAGGAAGACATGGCGGACGATTTCCGCCTGTTGTTCGAGGCCATAGCGTTTGAGCGGCCAGCCGGGTTTGAGGCTGTAATCGTATCGGCAAAAGGGGTGGCGGCGAAGCGGCAGGAAGATGCCCGACTGATATTGCCAGACATGGGTCATTTCATGGAGAAAAAGCGCCTGGAGCTTGAGCGGCGCCTTGCCGAAATCGTCGCTCCAATAGGGGCCTTTGGGATGAAACCAGATCCCGCCGGTCGGTGCCATGAGGGTATTGACCGGTTGAAAGGGAAACCATTTGCGGCGGTGCAGCCTTACCGCGTCATAATCGATCGCGGTGCCGAAGATGCCGGCGCAAAGACTGCGTTCGGCTGGCGTTAAAGGGCGGGTGGTGTTGGTCATCCCCGCTCTTTCGCCGAATGTGGCGCATGAGGGCAAGGCGCTTGTTCGCACCTTGCCCCTCGATCGCGATCAGTTGCTGTAGAGTTCGGATATGTCCAGAATCGCGGACTCGAGTCGCGAATCGCCATAGGTGCCGACCCAGATGTCGTACTGGCCCGAGCGCGGCGTATCGAACCGGATCGATGGGTTGAGCCCGTTGCCGCTATCATCGTCGCAATACCAGTTGCCGTCCGGTCCATTGACGACAAGCGTGGTATCGGAGCTGGATTCGGCTGAAATGTTCAGCGGCAGGCGTCCGCTCGTATACTGGACCCGATAGTCAGGCGCCCGGGCGATATAGCCGCGGCACCCGCCGCCGAGCGTCGAGGCGTCGATCGGTCCGCCCGATTGCAGGCGCACCCGATGCGGGTCCGGCGTGAAGCCCGAGCGCAGCGTCGCGGTTCCGTAATTGGGATCGAGCGAGAAGTCCGGTCCTCCGGCGGAACCGCCGCTGCTCGACGATCGCGTGGAGATGTCGTCATAGAGCTCCGAAATGCCGAGAACCGCCGACCGAAGGCTCGAATTGCCATAAGTGCCGACCCAGACTTCGTAGCGGCCCGAAAGCGGGTTATCGAAGCGGATCGACGGATTGAGCCCGTTTCCGCCATCGTCATCGCAATACCAGCGGCCGTTGGGTGCGTTGACGACGAGCGTGGTGTCCGCTTCGGATGCGACGGAAAACATCAGCGGCAGGCTGCCGCTCGAATATACGACCCGCACATCGGGTGCGTTGGCGATGTAACCGCGACAGCTGCTGGAGATCGACGACGCGTCGATCCTGCCGCCCGACGACAGCTCGAAAAGCCGTGGATCGTCGCTGAACCCGGCTTGCAGGTTGACCGTACCATAGGTCGGATCGAGATTGACATTCTGCGCGCTGGCGGGCGCGATCACGAAGGTCACAGCGGCGGCTGCGAAACTGAATCTGGCAAGTGCGGACATAGGCTTTCCCCCCCAAAGAACTGGTTGCCGGGCTCCGAGAAAACCCGACGGCGATGAAACTGCAACCATTTGCTTCGGATACCGCGCCGGCCGCTATATTTCCAGCAAAATGATGCGGCGCTACCAGATCGTTTCCACGGATCGGCCGACGCTACATGTCGTGGCCGGAATGGTCCTCGCTGCCGTGTTCGTGACCGGAATGGTCTTCGCTACCATGGTCGTGGCCGGAGTGATCTTCGCCATTATCTTCAGCACCAAAAGGCGGTTCCTCGCCAGCCGCGATCGTTACGGCGTCGACACTGACGTCTCGGCCGCCATTGAAGCGGAAGTTGAGTGTCAGGGATGTACCGGGCGTGATTTCCGGATCGACGCCGAACAACATGCCGTGCATGCCGCCCGGTTCGAAGGACAGCGTTCCGCCCGCCGGTATCTCGGCGGACATGATCGGACGCATCCGCATCGCGCCGTCCTCCATCACGGTTTCGTGCAATTCGATATTCTCGACCCGCTCGCTGTCGATCGCGAGCAACGTGTCGCCCGCTTCGCCGCCATTGAGATCGAAATAGGCGGCGGCCGGGCGGCCATCGACGGCTGGCAGTCTGACCCAGGCATTTTCGACGGTTTCGACCGGGGCGGCCTCTTCGGCGGTACTGCAGGCCATAAGAGCAAGGGTGGCGAGGGCGGCAATGAACGGAAAGCGCATGGAAATTCCCATATCTGAACAGAAGCTTTGCTTTAGGGCTGACAGATGCTTGCAGCAAGCAAAACCCCACCTATATCGCCCCTATAAATACCGCGCCGGCGGTTCTTGCTTCATCGTAAGGGGAGCCACCGGCTCCGCCGAATATTGGGGAAACACAGAGGAATAAGATGGCTAAAGTTATTGGTATCGATTTGGGCACGACGAATTCGTGCGTTGCTGTCATGGAGGGCGGCAAACCGAAGGTTATCGAGAATTCAGAGGGCGAGCGCACGACCGCGTCGATGGTCGCCTTCACCAAGGATGGCGAGCGCCTGATCGGCCAGCCGGCCAAGCGCCAGGCCGTGACCAATCCGGACAATACTGTTTTCGCGGTGAAGCGCCTGATCGGCCGCCGTTTCGACGACCCGATGACGAAGAAGGATATGGAACTCGTTCCGTATAATATCGTCAAGGGCGGCAATGGCGATGCCTGGGTGAAAGCCGGCGGCGAAGATTACAGCCCGTCGCAGATCTCGGCCTTCATCCTGCAGAAGATGAAAGAGACCGCCGAAAGCTATCTCGGCGAAACGGTCGAGCAGGCCGTCATTACGGTTCCGGCCTATTTCAACGACGCCCAGCGCCAGGCGACGAAGGACGCCGGCAAGATCGCCGGCCTCGAAGTGCTGCGCATCATCAACGAGCCGACTGCGGCCGCGCTCGCCTACGGCCTTGAGAAGAATGACGGCAAGACGATCGCCGTATACGATCTTGGCGGCGGCACGTTCGACATCTCGATCCTTGAGATCGGCGACGGCGTGTTCGAGGTGAAGTCGACCAATGGCGACACCTTCCTCGGCGGCGAGGATTTCGACAGCAAGGTCGTCGAATTTCTGGCCGATGCGTTCAAGAAGGACGAGGGGATCGATCTGCGCAGCGACAAGCTCGCGCTGCAGCGTCTCAAGGAAGCCGCCGAGAAGGCGAAGATCGAGCTGTCGAGCGCGCAATCGACCGAGGTCAACCTGCCGTTCATTACGGCCGACCAGAACGGTCCCAAGCATCTCGTGAAAACGATCACCCGGTCCGACCTCGAACAGATGGTCGGCGATCTCATCAAGCGCACGCTCGATCCTTGTAAGAAGGCGCTCGAGGATGCAGGCGTCAAATCGGCCGATATCGACGAGGTGATCCTGGTCGGCGGCATGACCCGCATGCCCAAGGTGCGCTCTGTTGTGCAGGATTTCTTCGGCAAGGAACCGCATACCGGTGTGAACCCGGACGAAGTCGTCGCCATGGGCGCCGCGATCCAGGCCGGCGTGCTGCAGGGCGATGTAAAAGACGTGCTGCTGCTCGACGTGACGCCGCTGTCGCTCGGCATCGAAACGCTGGGCGGTGTCTTCACCCGCATGATCGATCGCAACACGACGATCCCGACCAAGAAGACGCAGGTCTATTCGACGGCCGACGACAACCAGAACGCCGTCACGATCCGGGTCTTCCAGGGCGAACGCGAAATGGCGAGCGACAATAAGATGCTCGGCCAGTTCGATCTGGTCGGTATACCGCCCGCACCGCGCGGCGTCCCGCAGATCGAAGTCACCTTCGATATCGATGCCAACGGCATCGTGAACGTATCCGCCAAGGATAAGGGCACGGGCAAGGAACAGCAGATCAAGATCCAGGCTTCGGGCGGTCTCGACGATAGCGATATCGAAAAGATGGTCCAGGAAGCCGAGCAGTTTGCCGAGGAAGACAAGGCCCGGCGCGAGGCGGCGGAGTCGAAGAACCAGGCCGAAAGCCTCGTTCACACGACCGAGCAGCAACTCGCCGAGCATGGCGACAAGATCGACGGCGATCTGAAGTCCGAGATCGAAACCAAGATTGCCGAAACCAAGTCGGCGATCGAGGCGGACGACGGCGCGGCCATGAAGACCAAGTCGGAAGAACTGGCACAGGCCGCCATGCAGATGGGCCAGAAGATCTACGAGGCCCAGCAGGCCGAGGCCGGTGCCGCCGAAGGCGAAGGCGCTGCCGATACCGGCGGTTCGAGCGAAGACGAAGATGTGGTCGACGCCGAATTCTCCGAGGTCGACGAGGACGCCGGCGCGGACCAAGAGACCAAGGCTTAATCGGATGCCCCCAGTTGCGCTCACCCTGAGCTTGTCGAAGGGTCGGTGCGGCGGGGGGCTTCGACAAGCTCAGCCTGAGCGCTGTTTGTCGGGGGCAATGGTCGCATGACGGAAGTCGATTATTACGAATTGTTGCAGGTGGAGCGGAGCGCCGACGGCGCTACGCTGAAATCCGCCTATCGCAAGCTCGCTATGGAATATCATCCGGATCGCAATCCCGGCGATGCCGAATGCGAGGCGAAATTCAAATCCATTAATGAAGCCTATGAGTGCCTGAAGGACCCGCAAAAGCGCGCGGCCTATGACCGGTTCGGCCATGCGGCGTTCCAGAACGGCGCGGGCGGTGGCGGCCATCACCAGCAGGATGGGTTCGGCGCTTTCTCCGATATCTTCGAAAATATCTTCGGCGAGGATTTCATGGGTGCCGGTCGCGGTCGCGGCCGGGGACGCGATGTCCGCCGCGGCGCGGACCTGCGCTATGATTATGAGATCACGCTCGAAGAGGCGTTCCACGGCAAGGAAGCCGAACTGACGCTCGACGTCTCGACCATTTGCGAAGTGTGCGACGGGTCAGGCGCCAAACCGGGCACCAGCGCGCAAACATGCCCTACCTGTAATGGCCACGGTAAAGTGCGGGCGCAAAAGGGGCTGTTTCTCGTCGAGCAGACCTGCCCTACATGCCATGGCATGGGTCAGGTGATCGCCGATCCATGCGAGCATTGCCACGGCGAAGGCCGTGTGGACACAACGAAAACGATCGAAGTGAAGATACCGCCGGGCGTCGATGACGGCACGCGAATCCGTGTATCCGGTGAAGGCGAGGCGGGCGCGCGCGGCGGGCCGGCGGGCGATCTCTACATCTTCGTCCATTTGAGCCGCCACCCGGTCTTTCAGCGCGAGGGCACGACCCTGTTTGCGCGTTGCCCCATCTCCTTTACGACCGCCGCGCTCGGCGGGTCGATCGAAGTCCCGGGCCTCGACGGTGAAATCCACACATTCCTCATCCCGGCCGGAATGCAGAGCGGTAAACAGCTCCGCAAACGGGGTGCGGGGATGCCGGTGCTTCAGGGACGCGGCAATGGCGATCTCGTCGCTCAATTCGATGTCGAAACGCCAACCCGGCTGACCACCAAGCAGAAAGAGCTGCTGGAGGAATTCCGGGAGACCGAGACCGGCGAGGAGAGCCCGGAAAGCGCGGGTTTCTTCGACAAGTTGAAAACGATGTTCGGCGAATAGTCCGGGCGATGGCGGGTCCCGGCACGACCGATGCACGGACCCTGCGCGACGCCGCCATCGCGGCCTATCAGCGCGGCGACGCCGATGCGTTGACGCTTGTTTCCAACGCATTGGAACAGTATCCCGATGACGGCGGTTTGCTGATCAGCGAGGCCGGTATGCGGTTGGCCCGGGGCGATCCCGACGCGTTGAACCGGATGACGCAGATCGTTGCCCGCGCCCCTGACTGGGTGGATGGGCAGATCGCATTGGCCCGGTTTCGATGGGAGAGCGGCGATAGCGAAACCTATCTCTCCGCGATCGAGTCCGCGCTGTCCCGACTTCCGCGCCATGCCGGGCTGTGGAAATCCTATATCTCGCTGCTCGCGGGAAGCGGTAAGTTGCTCGAGGCGGCGGATGCCGCGCAGATGGCGCGCCGGAAGGGCTTCGATCTGCCGATGTTGCGCTTGATCGAAGCGATCCACAGCGGTGCCGCAGGCGATCTGGACCGTGCCGGCAGGCTCCTGTCCGATCTGCCGCGAGAATTGCCGGACCTGCCCCAGCAAATGGCGCGGCATCGTCTGCGCATCGGTAAGCCGGACGAAGCCCTTGTCGAACTGGACGAAGCCCGGCGCCGGCACCCGGACGACATCTCCAACTGGGCCCTTACGGAAACGGCTTGGCGGTTGATCGGGGATGAGCGGCATGGATGGCTCGTCGGCGATGGCGCGCTCGCCGGGCCACTCGATCTGGATGTTTCGCAGGCCGATCTATCGGCGCTCGCCAAGGCGCTGCGCGGGCTTCATGCCGCCGGCGCCGCGCCGATCGGCCAGAGTGTGAGACGCGGCACGCAAACCCGCGGCGACATTTTCAAGCGCGCCGATTCGATATTCGTCGATCTGCGTCATTGGCTGGCCAAAGCCGTTGCGAAATTCTGGCAGGCTCTGCCGGCCCAAGATGCGGCCCATCCCGTGCTCCGCCATCGCGATGCGGCGCCGGCATTTGTCACGGGCTGGTCGATCCGGATGACGGGCGGCGGGTTTCACGTCAGCCATATCCATCCCGGCGGCGTGCTGAGTTCCGCCTTCTATGTGACCGTCCCCGATGGGCTCGACGCCGATGAGCGAGAAGGATGGATCGAGCTCGGCCGTCCGCCTGACGACTTGCGGCTCGATCTCGATCCCCTGTTCGTCTTCGAACCCAAGCCTGCGCGTCTCGTTTTATTTCCGAGCTATCTCTATCACGGCACGCGTCGCTTCTCCGATGGAGAACGGATGTCCGTCGCGTTCGATACCGATATTCTCGGCGCGGATAGCCGATAGTATTCCTCAACCGGATTTTCCAAAACGGAGATAGCCGAACAGTGTCCCTTGGAGATTGTGAAGGAGCGCCCGAAGATGTCGGATCACGGGCTGTCCTCATGCCGTTGAAATACCTCCTGTTGGTGTTGCTGGCGCTCTCGGTGCCAGCGAAGATCGCGGCATCGGATGAACTGCCGGAGCATGCCGGTTTCCGTTATGCGATCGTGGGAAATTGCGATCCGTCGCGGCCGACGGTGGTTGGTCTACATTTCATGGGCGGTAATGCGGCTCTGTCGCGGACATTGTTCGATCTGTCCGACCAGGGTTTCAATTTCGTGGGGCTGGAGGGACGTCATCCGTTCGAAACCGGTCGATCTTGGTTCACGGCCGACCATTATGCCAAACCGGTATCGGACCAGAGTGCCGAAATTATCGAAGAGGCCGATGCGCTGGCCATATTCCTGCAAGAGATCGATACGATATGCCCGACATCGGGACGGCCGATAGTGACCGGCTATTCACAGGGCGGCGATCTGGTGCACATGCTGGCGATCCGCCACGCCCGGCATATCGGCGCCGCCGTTCCGATGGGCGCGCGTTTTTTCGATAGCTGGCGGTATCTGGAGCGGGATGCTTCGGCACGCACGCCGATCGTGGTGCTGCACGGCGGCCAGGATGGCGTTGTGTCGCCGACCAACGCCCTGCGCGCGGCCGAATTCTATGCGATCGATTCCAGAGATGTGACGCTCAGGCTGTTTCAAGGTGTCGGCCATGCCTATCCGCCTGAAATGCGTGGGTTTTACCGTATGGCGCTGCGCGATCTTGTATCTCGGCCGACAAGCGACGGTGCGGCGACCGACCTGTAGACTTCGACAGTCGGGGGAGGAAGGATTAAGGAGATTCCGACTTGACAGGGAGACTTCCGTGATGAACCGCTTCGCACCACTCGTTACACTTGCCCTCATGACCGCCGGACCGGTTCATGCGCAGTACAATGAGATGGCCGATGTGGAAATCCGCGCCGAGCAGCTTGCCCCGGGCATCGCGGTTCTGTTCGGCCGCGGCGGCAATATCGGTGTGTCGTACGGCGAAGACGGAACCATATTGATCGACGATCAGTTCGCGCCGCTGACCGGACGGATCCAGTCGGCAATATCCGATCTCGGCGCCGATCCCGTGCGTTTCCTGATCAACACGCACTGGCATTTCGATCATACGGGCGGAAACGAGAATTTCGGGGAGGCCGGCGCCTTGATCATGGCGCACGACAATGTCCGGATCCGTATGGCGGAGGGCAGCTCGGGCCGGTTCGACGTGCCGCCCGCGCCGCCGACCGCGCTCCCCGTCGTCACCTATCACGACGGCATCAAGCTCCACCTCAACGGCGATACCGTCCATGTCATCCACATGCATGACGGCCATACCGATGGCGATTCGATAATCTGGTGGGAGAACGCCAATGTTATCCATATGGGCGACCTGTTTTTTTACGGCGGATCTTTTCCGTTCGTCGATCTCGAATCGGGCGGCGATGTGCGCGGCGTGATCCGCGCGGTGAACCGCGTTATCGATATGACGAACGATGCAACGCAGATCATTCCGGGGCACGGGCCGATGGCGACACGCGCCGACCTGATCGCTTATGGAGATATGGTGGCTGACATAACCGGCAGGGTTGAAAGCGCGATGGCGGACGGACGGTCGCTCGAGCAGATCCAGGCGATGGCCATCCCGGTGGACTATGCCGAGCTTGAAGGGGGCTTCATCTCAGGCGATGCGTTTGTCGAGGCCGTTCATGCCAGTTTGAGCCAGCCGGAAGATACCGGTCATCATCATGACGAGATCAGTCATTCCGAGCATGGCAATGACGAGCATGGCTCCGATCATGACGATGGCGACGATATGCATTGAGGTAGCGATATGCGGTTCGAGAAGGGGCCGCCGATACGAAACCGGCGACTCTTTCCCGTTACCTTCCGACGCCGCGTTCAGCTGTTGAAGATTGCGGCGATGAAGAGAAATTGCGCAATTGCCGCCGCAACCGCGCTGATTGATCGCGAAAACACATCCATGACGCATTCCTTCCCATCTGTCCGGAACGATATCCCGCTCCGCCACTGAAATGGGACGGCGTCGCGCCGCCGCCATCGCCGATTTCAAATCCAAAGATGCAGTTTTTGCAACTTATCCGACGTCGCTATGATGGGTTAGTCGACCGATTGTCCGCGCTACCGGCGGTTCCGCCGGCCAATTCCAGGCGCAGCTGATTCAGCCGTTCTTCCTTGGCCGCAAGGTTCGATGATTTCTGGTTCAGATTGTCCCGTTTTTCGTCGAGCATTTTTCTCACATTTTCGAGGTTTAGACGCTTTTCCTCAAGATTGTCGGCTTTCTGATTCAGACTCTCGGCTTTTTCATCGATCTGACTTTGGCGTTCATCCTGTCGCATGATGGCGGCTTTGGCTTTTTCTTCGATTTGGCGCTGACGTTCATCTAACCTCGCTTTTCGCTCCGCGAGCTGTCGTGAACGCTCTTCTTGTCGTTCGTGTTGCGTATCCAGCAGGCTTTTGCGTTCTTCGAGTTGGCGATGCATATTTTCCAGCCGTTTACGGATACGGGTTTCGATCACCGCCGAGCCTTCGAGTATCCGGCGTCGGAGTATCCATTTCCTGAAAATATTCATGATGGCTCCCCAATC
>JBCDDN010000056.1:0-22281 GCA_039180285.1 Pseudomonadota bacterium
CGAGCCCTGCGCGCATATTCGCAATATTCTCGGAGAAGAAACGCGGGATGTCGCCGAGCCGCCCTAGAAACCGGCGATAATCCTCGACCGTGGTCAGCTGTCCGGGGCGCGGATTGAGGCCGGTCCAAAAGGCGGTGTCGCTGTTGAGCGGCATCTCCCATTCGCGATATCGGGCATCGGCGATCGCGATTTCGAGATTGGTGCGGAATACCGAAGCGTTGATGCGTTCATTGTCCGACAGCGCCTCCAGCGGGATCGCATCCAGCTGCCGCAGCGTCTCTTCTCGATGGGCGAGGCGCCGTGTTTGGGCTTCGGGAGTGACAACAGACAGCCTGCCGCCGGGTGTCAGTTCGCCATCCGCATTGCGCGTCACGGCGAACTCGTGCATCTGCCAGGCCCAATCGGCTTCGTAGAGCGCCTGCAATCGTTCGTCGGCGCTTGCGGGCGCTTCTGCCTGGGCCGCTTTTGCCGGGCAAATCGGCATGGTCGGCGCCATACAGCCGAGCGCGAGGGCGATTAGAGGTAGACGGAGGGTCATATCGGAATCCTCGCGGGTGAAACGTCCGTACCGGTTTAGCGCGCCGGCTTCAGCGCATCAAACCGGCATGCGTCAGGCATATGTCCTGAACGCCACGCCTATTTGTCGCGCTTCGAAGCCAGAAAGCGGTTGATCACCGGGCTGAACGCCACACCCATCCCAACGCCGACGGCGGTCCCGATCGCAACATTGTCGATCGCAACGCCGATTGCGGCCCCCATCCCGGCACCCAGTCCGATCGCGACCGCCAACTTGTTTCCGTCCATATCGATTTCCTTTCCTTCGGGAGTGTCGGGGGATATCGAGCCCAATCAAAAATGTAAGATAGTCTCGCCATTTTTCGCCCATTTCCCGCTTCGGGCTCGCAATCTGAGCTCTGGACGCATTTGCGCTGTCGCGTTACGCTTACGTCAAGTCTCACGACATAGAAGACAGGATGCAGCGATGGGCGAGAAAGCGATCAGCGCCGAAGGCGTGGCCGAAAAAGACCGGCTGAACGAGGATAATCTCGACGCGTGGATGCGCGATCATGTCGAGGGGTTTGCGGGCCTCGCCGCCTATACGAAATTCCCGGGCGGCCAATCCAACCCGACCTATCGGATCGAGGACGAGGCGGGTCGCGCCTATGTGCTTCGGCGCAAGCCGTTCGGTCCGATCCTGCCGTCCGCCCATGCGGTCGATCGCGAATTCCGGGTCATTGCCGGGCTCCACCCGGCGGGCTTCCCGGTCGCCAAACCCTATGCCCTGTGCGAGGATGACGATGTTATCGGCGCGGCCTTCTACATCATGGAAATGGTCGAGGGCCGGACCTTTTGGGACGGGATGCTGCCCGAACAGGAACCGTCCGAACGCACCTCCATCTACCGGTCGATGATCGGCACGCTCGCGCGGCTGCATAACCTGGACTATCAGGAACTCGGCCTCGAACATCACGGCAAGACCGGCAATTATTTCGAGCGCCAGATCAACACCTGGACCAAGCAATATCGCCGTGCGGAGACCGAGACGATCGACGAGGTCGAGAAGATGATCGACTGGTTGCCGAAGACGGTGCCCGAACAGACGCGGACCTCGGTCATCCACGGCGACTATCGGATCGATAACATGATCTACGCGCCCGACCGGCCCGAGGTGGTTGCGGTGCTCGATTGGGAACTCTCGACGCTCGGCGATCCGCTGGCCGACTTTACCTATCTTGCGATGAATTGGGTGATGGAAGGCACGGGCACGGCCTCGCTCGGCGGGCACGATCTGGAAGGCACCGGGATACTGACTCTCGAAGAAGCGACGGCGCTCTATTGCGAGTTGACGGAGCGCGATGCGGTGCCCGATCTCAACTGGTATTTCGCCTATAATCTGTTCCGCCTGACCGGGATTTTGCAGGGGATCAAGAAACGCTGGCTGGACGGAACCGCCTCTTCGCCCGAAGCCGAGGAACGCTCCAAACGCGTGCCGGAGCTTGCTCAGGCGGCTTGGGGTTTCGCCCGTGCCGCCGGCGCGCCGGACTGACTATTGCCGTGTTCCTGCGCAGGCAGGAACCCAGGGCGGTAGACGATATCGCATGCGGCCTTAGGCTCCTGCCTGCGCAGGAGCACATGATGAAGGAGAAGACATGTCGCTCTTCGATTTGGACGGTAAAGTGGCGATCATCACCGGCTCGTCGCGCGGGATCGGCAAGGCGACGGCGGAGGAGATGGCGGCCAATGGCGGCCGGGTCGTCATATCGAGCCGCAAACAGGGGCCTTGCGACGAGGTTGCCGCTGCGCTCAACGCCGAACATGGCGAGGGCACCGCGATCTCGGTGCCGGCGAATATCTCGTCGAAGGAGGATTTGCAGAATCTCGTCGACGAGACGCGCAAGGCGTTCGGCCGGATTGATGTCCTGGTCTGCAATGCCGCCAGCAATCCGCATTTCGGGCCGATGGCGACGATCGCGGACGAGCAGTTCCGCAAGATTCTCGACAATAACATCCTCTCCAACCACTGGTTGATCCAGATGGTCGCGCCCGAGATGCGGGAGCGCAAGGACGGCTCGATCATGATCGTCTCTTCGATCGGCGGGCTCAAGGGATCGACCGAGATCGGCACCTATTGCATCTCGAAAGCCGCGGACATGCAGATGGCGCGCAACCTCGCGCACGAGTTCGGCGACGACAATGTACGGGTAAACTGCATCGCGCCCGGCCTCATCCGCACCGATATGGCGCGCGCGCTCTGGGAAAACCCGGAGATCGAAAAGCATGTCACCGCGACGACGCCGCTGCACCGGATCGGCGAACCGCATGAGATCGCGGGCGCCGCCGTCTACCTCGCTTCATCCGCCTCCACCTATATGACCGGCCAGGTGCTGGTCGTGGATGGCGGACGCACGATCTAACGCAAAAAGGACTATGCTATGAGTCGTTTCGAAGGAAAATCGATCATCGTCACCGGCGCGGGATCCGGCATCGGCCGGGCGACCGCGAAGCGTTTCGCGGCGGAAGGCGGCAAGGTCGTCTGCGCCGACAAGATGCCGACCGTCCACGAGACGGTCGAAGAGATCACGGGCGATGGCGGTACGGCGATCGGCGTCGAAATGGATGCGGGCAGCGAGAGCGAGGTGCAGGCGCTCGTCGAGCGCGCGGTCGGCGAATATGGCGGGCTGGATGTGCTCTTCGCCAATGCCGGGATCACGGGCGGGCTGCAGGGCGGGCTGTTCGACAGCGATGCCGAGAGCTGGGCCGAAGTGCTGCGCGTCAATTTGATCGGCCCGTTCCTCGCGATCAAATATGGCGCGCCGGAGATCGAAAAACGCGGCGGCGGGGCGATCATTTGCACGGCCTCGGTCGCCGGCATCCGCTCGGGAGCCGGGCCGAGCAGCTATTCGGCGTCCAAGGCGGGCGTCATCAATCTGGTGAAGACGGCCGCGCAGCAGATGACGGGCAGCAATGTCCGCATCAACGCGGTCTGCCCGGGCATCATCGAGACGGGCATGACCAAGCCGGTCTACGATTATGCGCGCGAAAAAGGCGTCGAAGGCAAGATCGGCCAGCTCAATCCGCTCAAGCGCGGCGGCGAGCCGGAGGAACTGGCGGGTGCCGTCACATTCCTGGCCTCGGATGACGCGAGCTATGTGAACGGGCAGGCGCTCGCGGTCGATGGCGGGCTGTCCTCCTCGCACCCGGTCACGCGGCAGATGCCGAAACAGGCGGCGGTCTGATGGCCGATTTCTTCGAGGGCAAGGTCGCGATCGTCACGGGCGGGAGCCAGGGCATCGGCGCGGCGACGGTGCGCGCGCTGGCGGCGCGGGGCGCGAAGGTCGTCATCAATTACGTATCGAGCGCGGACCTCGCCGAAGCGGTACGCGACGAGATCGGCGAGAATGCGATTGCCGTCCAGGCCGATCTGAGCGCGGGCGAAGCGGAAAAGCTCGCCAAGGCCGCGCTCGACAAATGGGGCCGCATTGACGGCCTTGTAAACAATGCCGGCAAGACCGCCTTTGCCAATCACGAAGATCTCGATGCGCTGAGCGCCGAGGATTTTCTCGATATCTACCGGCTCAACGTCGTCGGCGCCTATGAGATGATCCGCGCGGTCGCGCCGACGATGCAGGACCAGGGCAGTGGCGCGATCGTCAACGTCACCTCGGTCGCCGCGCATTACGGTATCGGGTCGTCGGTCGCCTATGCCGCATCGAAGGGCGCTTTGCTGACCATGACCTATTCGCTGGCCCGCGCGCTCGCGCCGGAAATCCGCGTCAATGCGATCAGCCCCGGCTATGTCGGCACGGGCTGGTTCACCAACCGGCTGGGCGAGGAGGCGAAACTCGCCATCGACAAGCATTTCGAGGAAACGACGCCGCTCCGGCGTGCGGGGACGGCTGAGGATATCGCGGACATGATCGTGCCGCTGCTCGACGAAGCGTCGCGGCACGTGACGGGCCAGGCGATCGTCGTCGATGCGGGTTCGCATCTCGATGTCGGCAGTTCGCGGCGCAAGGGTAGGCAATTATAGCGGCCGTATTCCTGCGAAGGCAGGAATCCAGGGCAGAGAGCGATGCTGCCTAGAGCCCTAGGCTCCTGCCTTCGCAGGAGCACAGAAGGAGTGCAGAACAATGCAATATCGCCAACTCGGATCGAGCGATCTTGAAGTTTCCGAAATCGCGCTCGGTACATGGCTAACCACCGGCGTGGGCATCGAGAAGGAGACCGCCATCGCGTGCATAGATCGCGCCTTCGATCTCGGGATCAACTTCATCGACACGGCCAATGCCTATGGCCGGGGCGCCTCGGAAAGCGTTATCGGCGAAGCGTTGAAAGACCGGGCACGGGACAGCTACGTCCTTGCAACTAAGATCTATTTCCCAATGTCCGATGCGGATCGCGGGCTTTCGCGGGAACAGATACTGAAGCAGATCGACGCCTCGCTTGAGCGACTGCAGACCGATTATGTCGATCTCTATCAATGCCATCGCTATGACGAGGATACGCCGCTCGAAGAGACGATGACGGCGCTGACCGATATCGTGAAGGCCGGCAAGGTCCGCACTATCGGATTTTCCGAATGGGAGCCGGATCAGATCCGCGCGGCGCTCGATATGGTGCCGGACTTTGCGAAGTTCGTCTCGAGCCAGCCGCAATATTCTTTGCTCTGGCGGCGGCCGGAAAAGGCCGTCATTCCGCTCTGCAAGGAGAATGGCATTTCGCAGATCGTCTGGTCGCCGCTGGGGCAGGGCGTGCTGACGGGAAAGTATGACGCCGACAGCCCTCCACCTGAAGATAGCCGCGCGGCGAGCGACGATATGGGCGGCTTCATGGAGCGGCTGATGAAACCCGAGGTGATCCGGGGTGTCGACGAGATCAAACCGCTGGTCGATGAGGCCGGCTGCACGATGGCGCAGTTCGCGCTGGCCTGGGTATTGCGCGAGCCCAATGTGGCATCGGCCATTGTCGGGGCAAGCCGGCCGGAGCAGCTGGACGACAATGCTGCAGCGAGCGGGCTGGAGATCGATCCGGCCCTCTTCGACGAAGCCGAAAAAATCGTTGCGGCGATCCCGCGCAATTGATGACAATACTGTAACAACTCCGCTCACCCTGAGCTTGTCGAAGGGTCGTCCTTCACTTTTCAGCGTGGAAAAAAGACAGGGCAAAGACAGTGAACAGGTACACATTGCCCCCAGCGTTGTGTAGCCGTGCCGGGCGCACGGCGACCTGATCACCAGCCCAAACGGATTCTGACGGAAATGAGCAAGGCCGAAGAATGAACCTTCAACAGATCCTTGAGAGCTTTGAATCTACCAACGACGGTCACACCGTCGCCATCCCCTCGACCTGGATGCAGGGCCGCACGGCCTATGGTGGGCTCAGCGCGGCGCTCGGTCTGCACGCGGCGCAGCGATCGGAAGAGGATCTGCCGCCCCTTCGCTCCGCGCAAATCTCGTTTATCGGTCCGCTTGCAGGCGAGGTTATGATCAGCACGAAGCTTCTCCGGCGCGGCCGCACGGCGGCCTTCATCCAGTCCGATATCCATTCGGTAAAAGGATTGGGCTTGCGGGCGATTTACGTGTTCATGCAGGCGCTCGAATCCGAGGTCGATTATGCGCATCACGACGCACCCGATATCGGCCCGCCGCCGTCCGATGACGACTTGCATTCGGGTCCGTCCGAATTCTTCACGGGCAATTTCCAATATGCCGAAAAGCGGCGCCCCGATGCAGAAGGGACGCCACGGTTTACGCGCTGGATGCGGCTCAAGGAGCGGGACGGCCTCGATCCGATGATCGAGCTGATGGCGATGGGCGATTCGCTTCCACCCGCAGCGGTCGCGCTGCAATCGAAAGGCGCGCCGGTGAGCTCGATCAACTGGTTCGCCAATGTGCTGGAGCCGGAGCCTGTGACGCAGGACGGCTGGTGGATCGTCCGTACCGAATCCGATCTCGCGCGGCATGGCAACAGCAGCCAGGAAAACGGCCTATGGGCGAGCGACGGCACGGCCGTCCTGTCGGGCATGCAGAGCGTCGCGCTGTTCAGCTAGGTCCAGATCCGGGCCGGATCTATTCGGCGTAGAGCGGCTCGAAGCCGAAGACCCAGGGCGTGTCCGTGTCGACGGTGACGCGCACCGCGCGGATCTGCGGCGCGCCATAGACCTGCAACCGCGTGATATTGTCATATAGCGGCGCTTCGCCCTCGCCTTGCTCAACCATGAAGGGCCGGTCGATCACGAAATCGTGGAAATCGCCGTTGATCAGCAATACCGGCTTGCCGAAGCGTGCCGCATAGTCGCGAATGGCGAACACGATCCAGCCATAGGGCCCGGCCTGACCGCCCCGTATCGCCGACCCCGTCAGATCGCCGCTTTCGCCGTCGACGAACATGCCGGCATGGAGGGCGATGACGACCGCAGGCGCATCCTGCGCTTCGGCCCGTTCGAACGTTTCCCTCAGCCAGGCGATATTCGCGCGATTGCGACGGGCGGCTGCCTGAAAGCGGGCATCGTCGTTGATCCGGAAATCATTGTCGGACCCGGCCACATGGACAGTAGCGAAAATGACGCCGTCTCTTTCCCATCGGGCATTTTCGACCATCTCGGCATAATCGCCGCCGCCATCGCCCTGGCGGGTCAGCGGCATCGGATCGGCGCCGAGGCTTTGCGGCGCGGAAAAGAAAACGGACCGCAAGGTGGCGAGCGCCGCGAGCACATCAACATAGCTGGAGTTGGCGAAGGCGTTTTCGAACTGAAACGCCTCGGCCAGCGCCTGATTGTCCGTCTCGCTGCCGATGCCGGAATAGGCGCGGAGTATCTCGACCCGGCGGCAATCGGTCCATTCATTGTCACCGGGCGTGTAGACCACCGGATGGTCGTAGCGGTCGAACCAGGTCAGCGTGTCGCGATAGCTGGCTTCGGTGCATGGCCGAGCGCCCCAGATATCGCCGACATGGATCGAGAAAGCCGGGTCCGCCGCGTTGATCGTCTGGATCAGCCGGTCATAGCGCGGCAGATCGTCGGGAAGGTTATAGGCTGTATCGCCGAGGGCGACGAAGCTGAAAGACGCGGCCGCGAGCGGCGCTGCCGCCATCGCGACGGCACACGCCGACAAACGGGCCGTCCAGCGGCGCCAACTGTCCCATGCTTTCATGTCTTCCTCCCCCTGACGGCCGAATTCAGGCGACAGCTTCCTCCTCCGCGCCGACGCCGAAATAGAGCTTCGGCAGATCCTTTTTCAGGATCTTGCCATTGGCATTGCGTGGAAGCGTCTGCTCGACGAAGACGATCTTCACCGGCACTTTGAACTTGGCCAGTCGCTCGGCGACCCAGCCCTGCAGCTCGGCCTCGGTAACGTCGGACCCGGGCGAGCAATGTACGACGGCGGCCGGTTCCTCGCCAAGTTGCTTGTGCGGAATGCCGACCAAAGCCGCATCGGTAACGGCCGGATGGTCGTACAGACAGTTTTCGACTTCCGACGAATAGATATTCTCGCCGCCCCGGATGATCATGTCCTTGGCCCGGTCGCAAATATAGCAGAAACCCTCTTCGTCCAGCTTTGCCAGATCGCCGGTACGGATCCAGCCGTCGACGAAGGTTTCCGCATTCGCGTCCGGCTTGTTCCAATATTCGCGCACGACCATGGCGCCATAAGCCCAAAGCTCGCCAATCTCGCCGGTCGGCAGCTCGCGCGTGCCGTCCTCCGACATGATTTTGAGCTTGGCGACGGGCACAGGCGGGCCGCAGCTATCGGGGCGGTTGAGATAATCCTCGGCGCTGTGGCCGGTCACGGTGCCCGAGGTTTCCGTCATCCCCCAGCCCATCGCCGGGGAGGATTTGAACTCGCTCCTGATCTTGCGAACGAGATCGGGGGAGGCAGGCGCGCCGCCATAGGTGATGCTGTTGAGGCTCGAAAGATCATATCGATCCCGATCCGGATGTTCGAGAATCTGCCAGGCGATCGTCGGCACGCCCCCGGTCAGCGTGACCTTCTCGCTCTCGATCAGCTCCATCGCGCGAACGGTATCCCATTTGTGCATGAGCACCATCTTCGATCCGCCAGCGATGATCGGACCCATCATCGCCGTGCAGCCGGTCACGTGGAAAAGCGGAATCACCAGCAGCACGCACATCGGATCGGGCAGCGTGCCGGGCGGCGGCGGCTCCTCGCCGCGGCGCAGCGCCCCGCGCGTGATCGCATAGGCCGAGGAAAGCAGGTTGGTCAGCGAGTTGCGGTGCGTCGCGACCGCCCCTTTGGGCCGGCCCGTCGTGCCGCTGGTGTAGAGGATGGATGCGTCGGTTTCCGGGCCAATATCGGCGGTGGGAAAATCGGTATCCGGCAGATCGGCCCAGTCGTGACTCGTACCGATCAGGTCGATCAGGGCGATCACGCCCTCATCCAGGTCTCCGCCCGGGCGCGTGACCACGATATTTTCGATGGCCGGCAGATTGCCGAGCGTCGGCTTGATCCGGTCATAACGTTCGCCGTCGGCTATCAGCACCTCGGCGCCGGAATCCTGTAACCCATATTCCAGTTCGCCGCTCGTCCACCAACCGTTGAGCGGCACGGCGACGGCACCGATGGAGAGGGTGGCGAAATAGATGACCGGCCATTCGGGAAGGTTGCGCGCGGCAAGCGCGACGCGATCGCCTTTCTCGACACCCATCTCGCGCAGCTTGTGCGCGAGCGTGGCGGAAGCGCGGAACCAGGCATCGTAGGTGACCCGTTCATCCTCGAAGACGATGAATTCGCGATCGCCGAACGCAGCGCGGGCGAGCCGGGCGAAATCGGCGAAAGTGGGCGGGATGCTCTTCCAGACGGTCGTCGGGCGGCCGTTGATTTCGACCTCTTCGGTTTCGAACGGACTGCCTTCGGATGTCAGCGCCGCATTGGCTTGCGCAAGCGACATGACCGGCCAATCGGGATGGTCGGGATTCAGATTGATTTCCGTCACGTAATCTCTCTCCACAAGAAATGGCCAGTGGATTCGCGAATCCCCGGCTTCTGGCTTTCCTTCTAGCTATGAGGCGAAGCCGCCAATCACAAGGGGTGGCTTCCCTTTACGTAACGTTAGCCTTGCCAGCCCCCCGGGCGATGCGCGACAAGCGAAAGAAAAGGCTGCAGGAGATTCCCCATGTCCGTGATCACTACCGAACGCCATGACGATGTGCTCGTCATCATTTCCAACAATCCGCCGGTCAATGCGCTGGGCCAGGCCGTCCGCCAGGGCTTGGCGGACGGCATCGACCAAGCCTTGGTCGATGACGGTGTGAAAGCCGTCGTCATTCGCTGCGACGGGCGCACCTTCTTCGCCGGGGCCGACATCACCGAGTTCGGCAAGCCGCCACAGGGGCCGAGCCTGCCCGATGCGCTCGACAAGCTCGAGGCCAGCGACAAGCCGGTCGTCGCCGCGATCCACGGTACGGCGCTGGGCGGCGGGTGCGAGGTTGCGCTGGCCTGCCATTATCGGGTTGCGGTGCCGTCGGCCAAGCTGGGCCTGCCCGAGGTGAAGCTCGGGCTGATTCCGGGGGCCGCCGGTACGCAGCGTCTCCCGCGCGTCGTCGGCGCCGAAGCGGCATTGCCGATGGTCGTGGTCGGTAATCCGATCCCGGCGAAGACGGCGCAGGCCATCGGTCTCGTCGATGCGATCGTCGGCGAGGACAATCTGGCCGACGATGCGATCGCGTTCGCGCGCGAGCAGATCGGTAAGCCCGTGCCGCGGGCGAGCGAAGGTACGGCCAATCGCGATGGCGTCGAGAATCCGGCGATCTTCGACGAATTTCGCGCCAAGCACGGCCGCAAGCTGCGCGGTTTCGATGCGCCCGAAGCCGGTATCCAGGCGGTCAAGGCGGCGGGTGAGCTCTCTTACGAAGAGGGTGTCGCCAAGGAACGCGAACTGTTCATGGGGCTGATGGGCGGGACGCAATCGGCGGCGATGCGCCACTATTTCTTCGCCGAGCGCGCCGCGAACAAGATCGAAGGCATCGCCAAGGATATCGAGCTCATTCCGATCAAGAAGGTCGGCGTGATCGGCGCCGGCACGATGGGCGGCGGCATTTCGATGAACTTCCTCTCCGCCGGTATCCCGGTCACGATCCTCGAAATGGAACAGGAAGCGCTCGATCGCGGCACCGGCGTGATGCGGAAGAATTACGAGCGCACGGCCAAGCGCGGCCGGATGACCGACGAACAGGTCGAGCAGGCGATGGGTCTGCTGACGCCGACGCTCGACTATGCCGATCTTGCGACATGCGATCTCGTGATCGAGGCGGTGTTCGAGAATATGGATGTGAAGAAAGAGGTGTTCGCCAAGCTCGACGAGACGGCGAAACAGGGCGCCATCCTCGCCTCGAACACGTCCTACCTCAACGTCGACGAAATCGCGACGGCGACATCGCGGCCCGAAGCGGTGCTCGGCCTGCACTTCTTCTCGCCCGCCAACGTTATGAAGCTGCTCGAGGTCGTGCGCGGCGACAAGACGGCGGATAATGTGCTCGCCACCTGCATGAAGCTGGCGAAGAAGATCGGAAAGATCGCCGTCGTCGCCGGCGTGTGCGACGGCTTTATCGGCAACCGGATGCTCAGCCCACGCCAGCAGCAGGCCAATGCGCTGATTATGGAAGGCGCGAATTACTGGGAAGTCGACGAGGTCTTGCTCGATTTCGGTTTTCCGATGGGGCCGTTCCAGATGTCCGATCTCGCCGGGCTCGATATCGGATGGCATCGCGATCCGACCCGGATCGAGAGCGTCCGCGACGCGCTGTGCGCGATGGACCGGCGCGGCCAGAAGACGGGAGCAGGCTTTTACGATTATGACGAGGCGCGCCAGCGCACGCCGTCCGATGACGTAAAGAAGGTCATCGCCGAATTCGCGGAGAAACAGGGCGTCGAGCAGCGTGAGATTTCGAAAGAGGAAATCCAGGAACGGCTGCTCTACCCGATGGTCAATGAGGGTGCGTTGATCCTCGAAGAAGGCATGGCGCAGCGCGCGAGCGATATCGATGTCGTCTGGATCAACGGCTATGGCTGGCCGCTCTACACGGGCGGGCCGATGTTCTGGGCCGATACGATCGGGCTCGATACCGTCGTCGCCGGCCTCGACAAGCATCGCGACCGGCTGGGAGAGAGTTTCAGGATGTCGTCTTTGCTTACGGACAAGGCGGCCGCCGGCGAGCGGTTCAACTAAATTGATCGTGCTCCTGCGAAGGCAGGAGCCCCAGGGCCGCAAGTATGATCTTGTGCCGTCCTGGATTCCTGCCTTCGCAGGAATACGGGGAGAGATACTATGATCCAAACCACCGAAAGAACCGCCATCGAAACGGCGCGGGCCATCGCGAAAGGCGAAACCAGCGCGCTCGCCGAGTGCGAAGCCGCCATCGCCCGGATCGAGGAGCGGGATACGGATATCAACGCGGTCGTCGTGCGCGATTTCGATCGCGCGCTCGATGCGGCGCGCGCCGCAGATGAAGCGAATACGGCCGGTGAGGTCAAGCCGCTGCTCGGCGTGCCGATGACGATCAAGGAATCGCACGATATCGCAGGCTTGCCGACGACCTGGGGCGTCGAAGCGGCGAAGGATTTCATCGCACAGAAGGATTCCCTCGTCGTCCAGCGGCTCAAAGCCGCCGGGGCCGTCTTTCTCGGCAAAACCAACGTGCCGCCGATGCTCGCCGACTGGCAGTCGGACAATCCGATCTACGGTCGCACGAACAATCCGCACGACCATAGCCGCGTCGTCGGCGGTTCGTCGGGCGGATCGGCCGCGGCTCTGGCGGCGGGCATGGTACCGCTCGAATATGGATCGGATATCGGCGGATCGATCCGGATCCCCGCCAATTATTGCGGCGTTTACGGGCTCAAGCCGAGCTATGGAGTCGTTCCTCTCGAAGGCCATTATTTTCCGGGTACGGACGGTGCGGACGTGCCTCTGGCGGTCACCGGGCCGCTCGCCCGGACGGCGGAGGATCTCGCGCTGGCGATCAATCTGACATCGGATATCGCACTGCCGGGCGCCCCCTCTCGCGCCCTGAAGGATTACCGGTTGCTGGTCATCACCGACACCGAACTGGCGGTCGTCGACGATGCGATTGTCACGGCCATCGAGCAGGTCGCGGCGCAATGCGAAAAGGCCGGGGCCATGGTTGCGCGGTCGAGCGATCTGCTCCCAGATCTGGCGACGCTGCACGGCCAGTATCTCCATATGCTGCTGACCGTGTTGGCGGTGCGCGATTCGGCGTCGGACTATCCGCTGCCCGACTTTCCCGGCTGGTGCGACATGCTCGATCAGCAGGCGCGCGCGCGGCGCCAATATCGCGCACTGTTCGAGCAGTTCGACGCGATTCTCTGCCCGGTGTCTGGCAATACGGCGTTCGCACATTCATCGGTGCCGATGATCGAGCGCAAAATCCCGATCAACGGCGAGGATATCGAGTTCGGCCGCCAGTTCGGCTGGGTCAGCATCGCGACCTATCCCGGCCTTCCGGCCACGAGCGCGCCGATCGGAAAGGATGCCGACGGACTGCCCATCGGGCTCCAGATCGTCGGGGATTTCCATGCTGATCATACGGTTGTCGAACTGGCGCGGCTGATCGGCGGGCTTTTTTCGTCAGACTAGAACTGACGTTCGAGGGCGGTGCCGCGCCGAGCCGAAGGCGAGGTCTGACAAAAAGACATCCCCTTGCCATAGCTCGCCAGCTATGCTTGACGTTAACGGAAACCAGCCGCGAAGCGGCAAGCGAAAGAGGATGCAATGGCAGGGTTGAGCGACGAACACGTGATGCTGCGCGATATGGCGCGCGAATGGTCGGATAAGGAAAACCCGGTCGGCGCGTTCCGGACGATGCGCGATACCGGCCATGAGGAAGGCTATGACCCGGCCGTTTACGGGCAGATGGCCGAGATGGGCTGGACGGGCATCGTCATTCCCGAAGAGCATGGCGGCAGTGGCTTCGGCTTTACCGGGCTCGGGCTCGTGCTCGAGGAGCTGGGCCGCAATGTCGCCGCCGCGCCGCTTGCCGCGTCTTCCGCAGCTGCGGTGGCGATTATGCTGGGTGGTTCGGACGAGCAGAAAGCGAAATATCTGCCGAAGATCGCCAGCGGCGAGCTCGTCGCGACGCTCGCCATCGACGAGGGCATCCACCACGATCCGGACAGGATCGAGACGGCGGTCGAGGGCGGCAAGCTCAACGGCACGAAAGCCTTTGTCGCGGAAGGCGACAGCGCCGGCCTGTTTGTCGTGGCCGCGCAGGACGGCCTCTATCTGATCGATGGCGATGCTGACGGCGTGTCGCGGTCCAATCGCAAGATGGTCGATTCGCGCAGCCATGCGGAGATCGCGCTCGGCGATGTGGCTGTCGGCAATGACTCGCGGCTGGCCGAGGGCGGCGGCGATCTGCGCGACAAGGTGCTGGATTGCGCGCGCGTAATCGCCTGTGCCGAGATGCTCGGCCTTGCCGTTCAGGCCTTTGCGACGACCAACGATTATCTCAAAACCCGCGTCCAGTTCGGCCAGGCGCTTTCCAGCTTTCAGGCGCTCCAGCATCGCATGGCCGAGATGTTCGGCGATATCGAGATGATGCGCTCGGCCGTCGAGGCAGCGCTTACGGCGCTCGATAACGATATCGGCAGCGCGGCGCAGGCGGTGGCCATCGCCAAGGCGACGGCGAACGATACCGTCCACCGCATCACGCACGAGATGATCCAGCTGCATGGCGGCATCGGCATGACGGACGAGCATGATGCGGGCTTCTATTTCAAGCGGGCGCGGGTGCTGGAAAATCAATGGGGCAATTCGGGCTATCATCGCGAACGCTTCGCAAAATTGAACGGCTATTGATCTGCCTGTGTGCTCCTGCGAAGGCAGGAGCCTAGAGCCTTGGGCGACGACGCTTGCCGCCCTTGGCTCCTGCCTTCGCCCGAGGCGAAGTTTATCCTGAGCGAAGCCGCAGGCGGCGTCGAAGGGCAGGAGCACATGTCTGACCATGGCTGCGAATAACGCGACCGACCTCGCGCACGAGGAAGCCGAGTATGAGCGGTTCGTCGAGAAGAACCTACGCCGCAATTACATAGCGCATTTTGCGCATGGGATGCTCGGGATGACGGGTTTCCGCATCCTGATGGCGCCGACCTTCCTGCCCGCCTATCTGTACGCGCTGACCGGATCGAATTTTCTCGTCGGCGTCGGTCAGTCGCTGATGCAGGCCGGCGCGGCCGTTTCGCCGGTTATGAGCGCGTCGAATATCGAGCATCGCACGCGCGTGATGCCGGCGGCGCTGTGGATCGGTATCGCCATGCGGGTCCAGATATTGGGTCTGGCGCTGGCCGGCTATTTTCTGACCGGCTCGCTCCTCCTGTTCGCGACCTTCCTGTTCCTGTTCCTGCTCGGCTTCTTCCAGGGGCAGCAGCGGGTCGCCTTCCAGATGCTGCTGTCGAAAGTGATCCCGATTGCCAAGCGCGGGCGGTTACAGGCCTATCGCAATGTCGCGGGCGCGGGCATCGCGGCGATCCTGTCCTTCTTTGCGGGTGCCTGGTTCATCGAGCGGGAGGTGTTCGGCAATGGTTATGCGACGACCTTCCTGCTCTGCTTCGTCCTGACCAGTCTCGGCCTCTACGTGCTCTACCGCTACGTTCGCGAGCCGGAACCGCCGACCGTGCGTCCGAAAATGCCGATGCGGGAACGGTTCAAGGATGTACCGGGCCTGCTGGCCGATCGCGACTATCGCTGGTTCCTGATCGCGCAGCTCTTCGCCGTGGCGGCGCGGATATCCATGCCCTTCTACATCCTCTATGCCGCCGACCGGATGGAGCTGAGCGGCGCGGCGATCGGTCTGCTGACCGTCGCCTTTCTCGGGGCCGATACGATCGCGAACATCCGGTGGGGCCATCTGGGCGACCGGTGCGGCTATCGGCTGACGATGATCCTCGCGCTGCTGCTCTGGCTCGGCGCGCTCGGCCTGTTGCTCGTCGCGAGCGGCCCGGTACCCATTTTCATCGCCTTTTTCGGCATCGGCGCGTCGATGTCCGGCTATATGATGAGCGCGACGACGATCATACTCGAATTCGGCAGCCGCGAAGACCTGCCGATGCGCCTCGCGCTTTCGACATCGGCGGAAACGACGATGGCGGCGATCGGCCCGCTGTTGGGCGGCGTCATCGCGACCGCCTTCGGCTATGTGCCGCTATTCTGGCTGTCGATCGGGCTTCTTATCGTCGCGCTGGCGGTGCTGATGCTGCTGGTCCGCGAACCCCGGACGCGCTAGAAATTCACCAACAGTGCTCCTGCGAAGGCAGGAGCCTAGGGCTGCCACCAGCTTCGCTTGCCACCCTGGATTCCTGCCTTCGCAGGAATACCGGTCGGGCCTAAGGCAGCTCCGCCTTTTCGAACCCATCCCAGCAGCCGTCATAGTCCATCTGCAGCAGCGGCGTATCCATCGCAAAGCGGGTCGGGCGGATCGGCAGGCAGCTTTCGAACATGAAGGCCATGGTATCGTCGATCTTCTGCGGAGCGAGATCGGCGGCCATGGCGTTCTCGGTCGAAGTCTTGTCAGGCCCATGCGCGCTCATGCAATTGTGCAGGCTCGCCCCGCCCGGCGCGAAGCCGCCGGCCTTGGCGTCATATTCGCCATGGATCAATCCCATGAATTCGCTCATGATATTACGGTGGAACCAGGGCGGGCGGAACGTATCCTCGCCGACCAGCCAGCGCGGCGGGAAGATCACGAAATCGCAGTTCGCGACGCCCGAAGTTGGCGAAGGTGACGTCAATACGGTGAAGATGGAGGGGTCGGGATGGTCGAAGCTGATCGAACCGATCGTATTGAAGCGGGAAAGGTCATATTTTACCGGCGCGAGATTCCCGTGCCAGGCGGCGACATCGAACGGCGAGTGATCAAGCGTCAACTTCCACAGCCTTCCGGCGAACTTCTGGATCACCTCGGTCGGCCTATCGCCATCCTCGTGCCACGCGACGGGGCTCAGAAAATCGCGCGCATTGGCGAGCCCGTTCGAGCCGATCGGCCCGAGATCGGGCAGGCGGAACGGCGCCCCGTAATTCTCGCAGAGATAGCCGCGCGCCGAGCCATCGGTGAGGTCGACCCGGAACCGGAGCCCGCGCGGCAGGATCGCGATCTCGTTCGGCGCGACGTCGAGCAATCCCATCTCGGTCGCGATGCGCAACCGCCCCTCTTGCGGCACGATCAGCATCTCGCCATCGGCGTTGAAAAAGGCCCGCCCGTCCATCGACCGGTTCGCCGCATAGAGATGGATCGCGATGCCGGACTGGGAGACCGCATCGCCGTTGCCCGCCCATGTCACAAGCCCGTCGATCCAGTCGAGTTCGGCCTCGGGCATCGCCAGCGGATCCCAGCGCAGCCGGTTGGGCTCGAAATCCGCGCCCGATATCGGCGCGGTTTCGATCCGCTCTCCGCCATAGGGCTCGAACCGGCCATGCATGGCGCTCGGCCGCATCCGGTAGAGCCAGCTGCGCAGATTCCGGTCGCGCGGCACGGTGAAGGCGGTTCCCGAAAGCTGCTCGGCATAGAGGCCGAAGGCCGGCCGTTGCGGGCTGTTGCGGCCCTCGGGCAGCGCGCCCGCGACGGCTTCGGTCGCGAATTCGTTGCCGAAGCCGGATTGGTATCGAAGGTCGGTCATTGGATAGCTCCGTGCTCCTGCGAAGGCAGGAGCCTAGGTTTACCGGCGGGACTGGGCTCCTGTCTTCGCAGGAGCACAATCACTACGCCTCTTCTTTCGCCGGAATCACGCCGCGGTTGATCTGGTCGAGCTCGATGCTCTCGAACAGCGCTTTGAAATTCCCTTCGCCAAAGCCGTCATTGCCCTTGCGCTGGATGATCTCGAAAAAGATCGGCCCGACCATATTCTCGGTGAATATCTGCAGCAGCAGCCCGCCGCCGGTTTCCGGCGCGCCGTCGATCAGGATTTTGCGCGCGCGCATCGCCTCCACGTCATGGCCATGGCCGGGAAGGCGCTTGTCGAGCAGGTCGTAATAGGTGTCGGGCGTGTCCTGGAAGCGTACGCCGCGTGCGCGCAGCGCATCGACGGTGCCGAAAATATCGTCGGTCGAGAGCGCGATATGCTGGATGCCTTCGCCTTTGTAATCGCGGATGAATTCCTCGATCTGCGAATGTTCGTCCTGGCTCTCGTTCAAGGGAATCCGGATCTTGTCGTCGGGCGCCGTCATCGCGCGGCTGAAAAGGCCGGTCGCCTGGCCCTCGATGTCGAAATAGCGGATCTCGCGGAAGTTGAAGATGCGCTCATAATATTCGGACCAGACGTCCATCTGGCCGCGGCGCAGATTATGGGTCAGATGATCGAGCGTATGGAGGCCGACGCTGTTGTCGTCCGCCGACGCGCCTTCCACGGGCTCGAAATCGATATCGTAGATCGTCGCCGCGCCGCGCTTGTCGACGAGATAGAGGTTCGCCCCGCCAATCCCCTCGATCGCCGGGATGTTGAGCTCGGCCGGGCCGACCTTGCCTTGGACGGGCACCGCGCCGCGTTCGACGGCGAGGTCGAGCGCCTTGGCGGCATCGGCAACCCGGAACGCCATCGCATTGGCGGACGGGCCGTGGCTTTCGCGGAATGTCGCGGCCTGGCCGTCCGGCTCCATGTTCAGAATGAAGTTGATGTCGCCCTGCTTGTAATGGCGGACATTCTTGCTGCGATGATTGCCGACATGGGTGAAACCGAGCTTCACGAACAGTTCGGCCAGCGCTTGCGGTTCGGGGCTCGTATATTCGACGAATTCGAAGCCATTGAGGCCCATGAAATTTTCAGGCGGGTTTTCGGGTGGATTTTCAGGTGTTTGGGTCATGTGACTATTCCTTGAAAAGGCGAATGGGGAGTGGGGTTCGCCAGCCTTTTCCGGGCGCATCGCCCGCTGGCGTGGGGTGCGCGCGGCCCGTCGGTCGGGCGCGCACAAAGGGCTAGCGCGCGAGCGAGCGGCTCAGCCGGTGGACCGTCCAGTAAGCGTTGGAATAGCAAAGTCGGTTCATGGGGCGGACCATAGCGGAAGAATCGCGTTTTGTCAGGGGCGGCTAGGCTAACCTGCGCTCACCGCTATCTGCGACATGATCAAGTCTCAACGCTGCATCATCTGCTTTCCTCGCGCTTCTATCTCTTCGACTTTGCTCTCATCTTTCATAATTTCATCGAAGTTGATCGGCTCCGGTACCTGACGACCTCGGTGTACTGCTGGCCTTTCGGCGATTTGGTTGAACCACCGGGAAAGGTTGGAAAACATTCCGAGATCGATTCCAGTCCAGCTGGCAAGTGATACCCACGGCCAGTTCGCAATGTCTGAGATTCCGTACTCTCCAGCAAGAAATTCAACTTTCTTCAGCCTGGTATCGAGCACGCTGTATAGGCGTTTGGTTTCGTTGAGATAGCGGTCAATCGCGAACGGGATTTTCTCTGGCGCATTTCTCTGAAAAACAAGAGCCTGACCCTGCATTGGGCCAATTCCGCCCATCTGAAACATGAGCCATTGCAACGCAATCGAGCGTTGCTTCTCATCCGCGGGCAAGAGCTTCCCTTCTTTCTCAGCCAAGTAAAGCAATATGGCCCCCGACTCAAAAACCTTGAAATCGCCATTCTGCCGATCGACGATTGCCGGGACACGGCCGTTTGGATTGATGTCGAGATACCAATCTTCCTTTTGTTCGTTCTTGGAAAAATCAATATACTTCACTTCATAGGGAAGACCGAGCTCCTCCAGGCAAATAGAGACTTTCCAAGCGTTGGGTGAGATTGCAGTGTACAGATCGATCATTGCCTTTCTCCGAAGCAAGAGTTTGAAGACCGCGAAATCGGACCTTTGTTGGGATTAGTAACTACGACGGACACTCAGCTCCCAGCTTTGCGCTGATCAAGCTCATCAACATGTTCACATATCGGCGCATTTCGTTTGCGTCGGTGATTTTTCGCGCATTGGACCAAAGACCTAGAACCGACATCGTCGTGAACTCGGCAAGCGCGGTGACATCTTGATCGCTCAAAGCGCCTGTTGCCGTACTTTCACGCTCAAACACTGCGCGAAATCCGTTGGTGAGGCGGTTCGTATGGAATTCGAGATATTGCTTTGTTTCCTTGTCCGCGGGATCCAGCTGAGCAAGTGTGTTGACCACCAAGCATCCCGGCATGGCCCCATCCAGAGACTCTTGGCTCGAAATGCCGTCGTCCAAGAATTGCTTGATGGTGGATAGTCTCGCATCTTCTGCTTCGACCGGCCCAAAACGCGGCGTTACGGCAACATCCTGATAACGAGCGAGACAGGCGTGGAACAGTTCGCGCTTACCCTTGAAGTCGCTGTAAATCGAACCGCGGCTAACCCCTGTTTCGCGCACCAGATCGTCCATTGATAAGGCCTGAAAGCCGATGTTCCAGAAAGCCGTAAGAGCATTATCAACAAGATCGGCGCGGGATTGAGATTTGGGTCTTGGCATGTCCGATCTTGTATTGGAATGATCGTTCCAATACAAGTTATATCGACTCCAACTCCATCATCAAGGGACGTTCCATGACGGCCAGCTTTCGCGACAGAAAGAAATTCAGAACGGTTTACGGTAAGCAGATGGCCTATGTCGATGAGGGCGAAGGTGACCCCATTGTCTTCCTGCATGGCAACCCGACATCATCCTATCTGTGGCGCAATGTCATGCCGTATCTCGCGGGAAGAGGGCGTCGGATTGCCCCGGATCTGATCGGCATGGGAGATTCCGACAAGCTCGATAACAGCGGGCCTGATAGTTATACCTTTGCAGAGCAACGCAAATATCTTTTCGGATTGCTCGATCAGCTTGGCGTGCGTGAAAACGTCATTCTCGTCATTCACGACTGGGGATCGGGGCTCGGTTTTCATTGGGCGCATCAAAATCCCGAGGCGGTCAAAGGCATCGCCTTCATGGAAGCATTCGTCGCGCCCATTCCAAGCTTCGATAGTTTGTCAAAAGACTTTGCGGAAGGCCTTAAAGATGTCCGATCACCCGCTGGCGAAGATATGGTTCTGGAAAACAACATGTTCGTTGAAGGCATGTTGCCATCTGCAATCTTGCGTCCGCTTAGCGGCGAGGAGATGAACGAGTATCGCAGGCCTTTCCTAAATGCTGGTGAAGATCGTCGACCAACACTGACTTGGCCACGCCAGATTCCGGTCGCGGGAGAGCCTGAAGATGTTGCCGAGATTGTCGGCAGCTACGGTGCCTGGTTAGCCGGAACACAGATTCCGAAACTGTTCATCAACGCCGAACCGGGCACGCTCATTACCGGAGCCTTCAGAGATATGGTCAGGTCTTGGCCAAATCTCAGCGAGGTGACTGTCGCTGGCGCCCATTTCATCCAGGAGGACTCGCCTGATGAGATTGGCAAGGCAATCGCAGATTGGATTCCCAGCTGAGCACTATGCCGTTGCTGTGACGTCTGCTTTCCGCTCAATTGCCGACGTCCAAACTGAGGCGCTACCGAAGTGGAGCGCTCAATCCTTGCCCGCCGCCGGCGTTGGTCGCGCCCTGTGATGTGGGGATAGTCGCACGGGCAGCTATTGCCTTAACCGATAGCGCCCTTTTCGCGCAGTGTTTGCCGTGCGCCGTCCGACAAGCCGAGGCGGTCTGCAAGAACCGCATCCGTATCCTGCCCCAACGCCGGCGGCGGCGTCTCGCCGTTCATCGGCGACGCGCCTAGCCTGAGCGGGCTCGCGACTTGCGGTACGCCGCCGATCTCATGACTCAGCCCGCGATGGATGGCCTGGGGTTCGGCGAAAGCCTCTTCGATCGTATTGATCGGCCCATGGGGCACGTTGGTGGCGATTAGCGCTTCGGTCCATTCGGCGGTCGTGCGCGTTTTCATCGCTTCGGCGAGCGGCGGGATCAGCGTGTCGCGATTTTCGACGCGCGCGCCGTTGGTGCGATAGCGTTCGTCGTCCGCCATCTCGCCATGGCCGAGCAGTGCGGCGAAGCGCGCGAACTGATTGTCATTGCCCACCGCGACGATGATCCAGCCGTCCGCCGTCTCGAATGGCTGGTAGGGCACGACATTGGGATGGGCGTTGCCCGTCCGGCCCGGCGCCTCGCCGGAAACGAGGTAATTGAGCGCCTGATTGCCGAGGCTCGACAAAGCGACGTCGAACAGTGCGATATCGATATGCTGGCCTTCGCCCGTCCGCTCGCGCTGGTAGAGCGCGGCGAGGATCGCGGCGGCGGCGTTCATGCCGGTCGTGAGATCGACCATCGCGACGCCCATCCGGCGCGGCGGGCCGTCCGCATTGCCGGTGATCGACATGAAGCCACTCATCGCCTGGATCATCAGATCGTAGCCGGGCTTGTCGGCATCGGGGCCGTTTTGCCCGAAACCGGTGATCGAGCAACAGATCAGCTTCGGATTGGCGGAGCGCAGGCTTTCATGGTCGAGGCCGTATTTCTTCAGCCCGCCGCGCTTGAAATTTTCGACCACGATATCGCTTTGCGCGGCGAGATCGCGGATCAGCTTCTGTCCCTCGGATTTCGCGATATCGATCGCGACCGATTTCTTGTTGCGGTTGGCCGCCAGATAATAGCCGGCTGTGCGCGCGTCGCCGTCCCCGTGCCAGGGCGGGCCCCAGCCGCGCGTATCGTCGCCGACGCCAGGCTTTTCGATCTTGACGATCTCCGCGCCGAGATCGCCGAGCATCTGCGTCGCCCACGGCCCGGCGAGCACGCGGGAGAGATCGAGGACGCGGATATCGGACAGGGCTTTGGCGGTCATCTCATCCCTTCGTCATTGCGAGCGTAGCGAA
>JBCDDN010000057.1:0-21944 GCA_039180285.1 Pseudomonadota bacterium
AAATTCTGCTGGATCGTCGATTTCCCGATGTTCGAATATGACGAAGAGCAGAAGAAAATCGATTTTAGCCACAACCCCTTCTCGATGCCGCAGGGCGAGATGGAAGCGCTGGAAACCAAGGACCCGCTCGATATCCTTGCCTGGCAATATGACATCGTCTGCAACGGGGTGGAGCTGAGTTCGGGCGCGATCCGGAACCACCGGCCGGATATCATGTACAAGGCATTCGAGATTGCCGGCTACAGCCGGGCGGATGTCGACGAGAATTTCTCGGGCATGATCAACGCGTTCAAGTTCGGCGCCCCGCCTCATGGCGGGTCCGCGCCCGGCATCGATCGCATCGTCATGCTGCTCGCCGGCGAACCGAATCTGCGTGAAGTTGTGCTGTTCCCGATGAACCAGAAGGCCGAAGACCTGATGATGGGCGCGCCCAGCGATGTCAGTCCGAGGCAACTGCGCGAGCTGAATCTGCGCGTCGTCGAGCCGCCGAAAGAAGGATGAGCGAGCCGGCCGAACGCTATTTCGGCGAAGGCGATACGCGGCTTTGCTATTTCGAGTGGGGCGATCCGGCGGACCCGGTGATCCTGCTGCTCCATGCCACCGGTTTTCATGCGCGATGCTGGGATGCGGTCGTAGCCGCGTTGCCGGGCGAGTATCGGGTTATCGCCATCGATCATCTGGGCCATGGCCGTAGCGCCAAGCCGGATACGCTGGCGGACTGGACCCGCACGGCCGCGCCGCTGATCGATCTCGTTGAACATCTCGATCTCCAGGACGTAGTCGGCGTCGGCCATTCGATGGGCGGCCATTGTCTGGTCCAGATCGCAAGCCGGATCGGCGAGCGGTTCGAGCGTCTCGTGCTGATCGATCCGGTCATCATGGACCCGGCGCTCTACGGCGACGCACCGAAACTCGCGGACATCGATCCGTCCGCCAATCCGGTTTCGCGGCGGCGCAACCTCTGGGATTCTCCAGCGCAGATGCTCGAGCGGCTGAAAGAGCATTCGTCCTATGCGATCTGGCAGACCGATATCTTACTGGACTATTGCCGCCATGGTTTGCTGCCGGCGGACGACGGTAACGGTTACGTGCTGGCATGCCCGCCGATGCTCGAAGCGTCCGTCTATGCGGGATCGCTCTGCATCGACCCCTATCCCATGGTCGCCACGGTGAAGACATCCACCCGGATTTTGCGCGCACCGCCCGGCGTACGGGATGGCACTATCGACTTCACCCGATCGCCGACATGGCCGGTTCTGGCGGAGTGTTTCTCCGACGCCCAAGATATCTATCTGGCGGATCTCACCCATTTCATGCCGATGCAGGATCCGAATCGCATCGCCGCCCATATCGCCAATATTTCGCCAATCGGGTAACGCAATGTAAGGCTTGTTGCGCTGAAATGGCGGCCAGGCGGAGTAGGGGATAGCAATGGCGATCAATCTTGCGGACTATGAAAACGGAACCAAGTTCGACGGCGATTATGACGATGTCCTGATCGCGTTGCAGGAGCGGCTGGCCCAGATCCAGGCCGCCTATATCGCCAATTACAAGCGCGCGGTTATCGCAATGGAGGGTTGGGACGCATCGGGGAAGGGCGGTACGATCCGCCGGCTGACCGGCCGCTGGGATCCGCGCTTCTTCGAAGTCTGGCCGATCGGAGCGCCCACGCCGGAAGCCAGGGCGCGCCATTTTCTCTGGCGGTTCTGGAACAAGCTGCCGGGCGATCGCGAGATCAACGTCTTCGATCGCACCTGGTATGGCCGGGTTCTCGTCGAACGGGTCGAGGGCTATTGCTCGGAAACCGACTGGCGCCGCGGCTATGACGAAATCAACGAATTCGAAGCGCAGCAGAAAGACAGCGGCACGCCGATCATCAAGCTGTTCATGCATGTCACCCAGGATGAGCAGGACGAGCGGTTCCGCAAGCGGCTCGACAATCCCTGGAAACGCTGGAAGCTGACCGCGGACGATTTTCGCAACCGGACACGGCGGCCGGACTATCTCGAAGCGATCGCCGACATGTTCGCGCGCACCGATACACGCTGGGCGCCCTGGACGGTCATCGACGGCAACAACAAGAAAGCGGCGCGCATCGCGGCCCTGACCCATATCGCCGATCGCCTGGCGGAAAATGTCTCGATGGAGCCACCCGAACCCGATCGGAAAATCGTCGATCTGGCGGCGTCCCATTTGGGGACAGAGTCGGAAGAGCAGATATAGCCTGTTTGCGGTGACCGGTTTTTCCGTGCGATATCAGGGCAAACGGGAGATGAAGATGGCACGGGCATATCGCGCAACGGCACTGGCAATCGGCATGGGGATGCTCGCCTCGGGCTGCGCCTATGACGGCTATGCCGATCGCGGCTATCGGTACGCGCCAGTGGATCAAGGCTATTACGGCCGGGATTATCGCGACGGAAACGGCTATGCCGGGCAGCATGGTTATGCCGAGCGCTATGATAACGCCTTTCGCGGAAGCGGCGCCCGCCGGCTCGACCCTTGGCTGGCCGAGACCCGCGAGGGGCAACGGTTCGTCGTCGATCATTATCGCGTCGGTCCAAGCGGCGAAATCGCCAGCAGCGATGCCGAAAGCGCCAACATCTTCTTCCGCCGCTGGGCCGATACCGACCGCGACTATCGCCTGACCGATGCCGAAATCCGGACGGCCCTTCTCCATACGCGTAACGGCTACGGCATCCCGCGCTTCTAGCTGTCCGCCTCCGGGTAGCGAATGTCGAGAACTTCGTAATCCTTGGGCCCGGCGGGCAGGCGCACCGTCCGGCTATCTCCGACCGCGGCCCGCTTCAACGCATTGGCCAGCGGTGATATCCAGCTGATCCGGCCATTCGCGGCATCGGCCTCATCCTCGCCGACCAACGTCACGACCCGCTCCTCATCGTCTTCGTCGACAAGCGTTACGGTCGCGCCGAAATAGATACGATCCTTGTCGGGCTGTTCGGCCGGATCGACGATCTGCGCCGCCTTCATCCGCCGCGACAGGAAGCTCAATCGCCGGTCGATCTCGCGCAGCTTTTTCCGGCCATAGATGTAATCGCCATTCTCGCTGCGATCGCCGTTACCGGCTGCCCAGCTGATAATCTCGACCAGCTCGGGACGATCCTTGCCGAACAGCGTCTCATATTCCGATTTGAGTGCCGCGAAACCTTCCGGCGTGATGTAGTTGGGACGATCCATCATAGTGGCATAGTATTCCTGCGAAGGCAGGAATCCAGAGCTGCAGACGAAGTCTTACATGGCTCTGGGCTGCTGCCTTCGCAGGAGTATATCGACCTAACCCGGCGTGGATTTCCCGAGATAGCGGGACAGCGGCGCATTGTTGCGCGGCATATAGGCCCGATCCGGATGCAGCAGATCGTACATCACCGCATTTTCAAGCACACGCTGGACATAATTCTTCGTCTCGAAAATCGGGATTTCCTCGATCCAGCGGACGATATCGACGCTCGGGAGGCGGGGATCGCCATTGGCGCGGACCCAGCGATTGGCATTTCCCGGACCGGCATTGTAGCTGGCGGCGGCGAGCACGTGATTGCTCCAGCGCTCATAGACGTTGCGATAATAGGCGCTGCCGAGCCGGATGTTATAGTCGGGATCGTTGGTCAGCCCCGCGCGGCTATAACCGCGGCCGATCCAGCGCGATACTTCGCGCGCCGTGCCGGGCATCAGCTGCATCAGGCCGCGGGCACCCGCATGGCTGACCGCCCGCCGGTCGAACTGGCTCTCCTGCCGTGCCACGGCGTGGATGAGGGTGAAATAGCGGCGTTCGCTGGACGGGATGTTCAGCGTCGGAAAACCATAGTCGCTGGCATGGAAACCGTTCACCCGCGCGCTGCGATGCGTCATTACCGCGAGATCGGGGCGGCCGATCTGGCTCGCGAGTTGGGCGGCGAGCCGGTGCTCGTCCTCGGTGCTGATCTGCTGTGTCAACGCCCGGAGAAACGTCGATTGCGTATTCCAGGCGCCAAGCTCGCCGAGCATGCGGGTCGCGCGCACGATTTCGCTGTCCATGAACTCCCGCTGGCTCGCCGAATCCACGGTTGCCGTTCGGTTCTGCGGAATGCGGATTTCGCGGCCCAGCCGTTCGGTCGCAAGCTGACCGTAGAAATAGTCGTAATAGGTCGATGCTTCTTCATAGAAGCCATTGGCCCGATCACGCTGCCCCGCCGCTTCCGCGGCGCGGCCCGCCCAGTAAAAGCCCTTCGAACGGGTCTGCGGCGTCCGCGCCGCCCGGCCATAACGTTCGAACATGCCGATCGCGTCGGCCGGCCGATCCCGATGCCAAAGCGCCGTCGTGCCGGCCAGCCAGGTGAGGCTCGTATAATCGTCCCTTACACCCAGAGATTCGCCGCTCACATCGGTGCCCGGATCGAAGGCGTCATCGACCTTGCTGGCGATCGCAAAAGCGGTCGACCATTGCCGGTCATTCGCCGCCGCCCGCGCATTGAGGAGCAGGACTTCATACCACTCCTCGGCATCGGTCGGGCGGTATTGCAGCGCCGGACGGTTGGCGAGCAAACGGCGCGCCTCCACCGACCGGCCATTGTTGCGCAGCCACATGGCCCGCTCGGCGACATAGCCCGGATCGCCCATCGCCGATCCGCCGGCTTCCGCACCCGCACCGGTCGCAAGCCGCAACCGTGCCGAATGCGCATCGCGGCGCGAACCGGATGTCAGGGACAGGACACGGGCGGCCGCAGACGTATCGTCTTGCCAGAGAAGCCGGTCGAAACGCGTGTCGTGGTCCTCCGCGGACAAAGCGCCCGCGAAGCGCGAAAGGACGACCGATTCATCCGAAGATGCCGAATTTCGATTGAACGAGCCCAGCCGCCATGCCTGGCGGGCGTAGCGCTCGGCCTCGTCGGCACGGCCGAGCGCGGCCAGCGCTTCCGCATAGCGGAGCGATCCGGACGCGGTGACCGGTTCGTTGCGCTCGAAATAGCCGGCGAGCGATCGCGGCGAAGTGCCGGTCGCCGGTATCCGGTTCTCGGCGATCCGCCGCATCCGGGACTCACCCGGCCAGCCGGGGTGCGACACCAAGAAGCTCGCATAATCGTTGAACGGCAAGGCATCGCTCTGCTGCAGCCGGTTCCATCGCAGGATGGCCTCGCCGAGCGGGTTGGCACGCGGCACCGACCCGACGGAGCCCGCGCCCGATACGCCGAGACGGCTGGCATACCAAGCGCGCTGTTCCGAGGTCAGCGATTGGGCGGATGCAGCGGCGCTCGCGGTCAATGCCGCGGCGCCGATTGCCATGAATGCAACGGTCTTTTTCAACATGCTGGACATAGTGCGCGCACAATCCTTATCTGGCGGTGAACAGGCCCCGGTGATTTGTCGGTGATATGCCGCGCAAACATGTGGAGGTGAAGGAGAAATATATGTTCAGCGGGTCGATTCCGGCTCTGGTGACACCCTTTCGCGACGGATCGTTTGACGAAGCAGCGTATCGGAGCTTCATCGACTGGCAAATCGAAGAAGGCAGCAGCGCGCTCGTTCCATGCGGGACGACCGGCGAAGCGGCGACCCAGGCGTTTGACGAGCATTTCGAGGCGGTGCGGGTCTGTGTCGACCAGGCCGGCGGACGCGTTCCCGTCATCGCCGGTTGCGGATCGAACGACACCCGCTCGGCCATAAAGAATCTCAAAAAGGCGCAGGAATTCGGAGCAACGGCGGGCCTTGTCGTGCCGCCTTATTACAACAAGCCGAACCAGGAAGGGATTTATCGCCATTTCGAGGCGATCATCGCCGCATGCGACCTGCCGATCATTCTCTATAACGTGCCGAGCCGGACGGCCTCCGACATCGAGGTCGAAACGATGCAGCGGTTGTGCAAATTTCCGTCCGTGATCGGGGTCAAGGATGCCACGGCCGATATGGACCGTATCAGTGCGCAACGCGCAGCGTGCGGCACGGATTTTTGCCAACTCTCGGGCAATGACTATCTGACGCTCGGCCATCTCGCCATGGGCGGTGTGGGCTGCATCTCGGTGACCGCCAATGTCGCGCCCCGGCTCTGCGCCGAATTCCAGGCGGCCTGGGCAAGGGGCGATACGACAGAAGCACTTGCCATAAACGATCGGCTCCATCCACTGCATGGTGCGATGTTCGCCGATGCGTCTCCGGGACCGGCCAAATATGCGTTGACGAAGGTACGCCCGGGTTTTCCGGCCGAATTGCGCTTGCCGATGACTTGGCCGTCCGAAGACGCGCAGGCCCGGATCGATTCAGCGCTTGGTCATGCCGGACTGCTACAGGACTGACCGATGGCACGCCCGCAACCCGCACCGTTCGACAAGGTCAAGACCGTCGCCGAAAATCGGCGTGCACGCTACGACTATGCGATTGACGAAAAATTCGAAGCGGGCATCGCCCTGACCGGAACCGAGGTGAAGTCCTTGCGGTTCGGCGAGGGGACGATTGCGGAAAGCTATGCCGACGTCATGGATGGCGAGGTTTGGCTGATCAACGCCAACATCCCCGAGTTCAGCCATGGCAACCGGTTCAACCATGAAGCCAGACGTCCCCGTAAATTGCTGCTTCATGCGCGCGAGATCAACAAGATGCGCGGCGCGGTCGAGCGCAAGGGCATGACGCTCGTCCCGCTCTCCGTCTACTTCAACGCGCGGGGCAAGGCGAAGGTCGAACTGGCACTCGCCAAAGGCAAGAAACAGCATGACAAGCGCGCGACCGAGAAGGCGCGCGACTGGAAGAGGGAACAGGGCCGCCTGCTACGCGATCGTGGCTAGAGCAAAACGGGAAGCCGGTCCGTTCCTGCGCTGGGTGCGCAAACATTCGCCGAGTCGCGAGGAACTGGCGCAGAACCGGCTGATCAAGCCGTTCGCGAGCCGGGTGATGCACAGCTATCTGTGGCGTTTCAATCGCCGATCGGTGCCGCGCGGGGCCGCCTTGGGCATGGTCGTCGGCATCGTGGTGATGGTTCCCGGTATCCAAATGATCGTTTCGGCGCTTCTGGCTCTGCCCTTCCGCGCCAATATTCCGGTGGCGGCGGCGACGACATTCACGAGCAATCCGATAACCACGCCCTTCATCCTGATCGGTGCAGTATTTGTCGGTAACGAAGTCTTCGGTCTGGAAGCCGATCCGAGCCATTTTCAGACATTGGTCGAGCGCGGTGCCGGTATGTCAGAATGGCTGGGCTGGCTGGCGACGGATGCGGCGCCGGCGCTTCTCGGCGGGTTGCTGGTCATGGCCGTGATCGGCGCAGCCATCGCCTATATGTTGGCCGACTGGTTCTGGCGCTTCCGTGTGTCGCGACGCTGGAAAAAACGGCATGTAGTCGATGAAAGCGAGGTTGCGGAATAATGGCCAGCCTGGCGCCCGACAGCCGCGACCGGCATCCGACTGTCCGGCATTTCGCAGACCGGCTCCTGCTCGCGATCGTGATTCTTGCCGGCATCGGCTCCGCACTTATGTTGATGTTTCTCCTCGAAAGCCCGCTATTCGCAGCGGGTTTCGGGGCATTGTTCGTGGCGGCGGTCGGCGTTGCCTTCGTTGCCGCGCGCAGGCCGCAATCGCAGATCGCCGTCGAACGAGGCCCGGATCGGGCGCTCATACGAACGGCTATAGAAGGCGCGCAAACGCCGGTCGCCGTCACCGACCGTCACGGCATCCTGGTCGTCGCGAACAGTCCGTTCGAAAAGGATTTCCGGCAAAATCCGACACCGCCGGCAATGCCCTTCGCCGACGACGGCGTCGAGCGCTTGACCAATGCGGGACGGACGGCCTGGCGCGACGGGCGCGGCAGCGCGGCGGCGCTCAAGACGCCCCAGGGCGGCTATGATGCGATCGTCGAGCGCGGCGGCGAGCATGGCGACTATCTGATCTGGCGCTTCCTACCGACGTCCAGCTCCGATCTGGTCGGCGAGGCGCGGCGATTGCTCGAAAGCGGTGCCGGCATCGCCATGGGCCTTGCCGGAGTGATGGGCATTCTCGTCGACGGAACGGGCCGGATGATCGCCGCAAACCGGGTTTTCAGACAGCGCGTTTTAGGATCAACCCAAGAGCGGTTGCGCGGACGCGAGTTTACCGGCTGTCTCGAAACCGGCGAAGACGGATTGCTCCGGGTCGCGCGGGAAGGAGAGTCGGGCGCTCCGCTGCGTCTGGTCCAAGTGCCGATGGCGCCGGACTCGGACGCGGGCGGCCCGCTATTGTTCTTCCTGCTGGACGAGATTGCGGGCCCTGGCCGGGCAACGGACAGCGCCAATATCCACGCATTGCTCGGCATGTTGCCGCTCGGACTGGCCCTGGCCGAACGCGACGGGCGCTTTCTCTACATCAACGAAGCCTTCCGGCGCGCGGCCGGGCTCGCGGACAATGCCCAGCCCGTCTATCCGGGCGATCTCGTGGTCGACGAGGACAAGACCGCGGTCGCCAACGCCGTCCGCCGTTTTGCGAACAGTGCGTCGATTTCCGCCGATATCGCCTTGCGCCTGCGCCACAAACCGGAAGAGACCGTCGCGATGACGGTAGCCGGGGCACCAGGATTGGGCGACGCGGCGGTGCTGCTCAGCCTTAAGGACAATAGCGAGGACGAAAAGCTCAAACGACAAGTCGCCCAAGCGACGAAGATGCAGGCGGTGGGTCAGCTCGCCGGCGGCGTCGCGCATGATTTCAACAATATCCTGACTGCGATCATCGGCCATTGCGATCTGATGCTGCTGCGCCATACGCCGGGCGACAGCGATTATGACGATATCCAGCAGATCAAGTCCAATTCCAATCGTGCCGCCGGGCTGACCCGTCAGTTGCTGGCCTTTTCGCGGCAGCAGACTCTGCGCCCCCAGATATTGCAGCTGCCGGACGTCGTGTCGGAAGTCTCGAATCTCCTCAAGCGGTTGCTCGGGGAAACCGTGTCGCTCGAAATCCATCATGGCCGCAATCTCGGCGCGGTGCGCGCCGATCCCGGCCAGCTCGAGCAGGTCATCGTCAATCTCGCGGTCAATGCGCGCGATGCGATCCAGGCGCGGACGGACGGAGACGGGCGCGGCACGCTGACGCTCGAAACCTTCGCCGTCTCTCCCGCCGAAGTCGTCGCAATGGATCATGACGCGATGCCGTCGAGCGACTATACCGCGTTCCGGCTGACCGACACCGGAACCGGCATCGCGCCCGACGCGATCGGCAAGATCTTCGAACCCTTCTACACGACCAAGGAAGTGGGGAAGGGAACCGGGCTCGGACTGTCGACCGTTTACGGTATCGTGAAACAGTCGGGCGGCTATATCTTCGCCGAGTCCGAACTGGGCAAGGGAACCGCCTTCACCATCTATCTTCCCGTGCATCGCGGCGATACCGAGACTGTCGCCACACCCCAGGAACGGCCCGAAACGCGCGCAAAACCGGCGGTCGTCGCGCCCAGCGAGCCCGCGCCCGACGCCTGGGGCAGCGGTTCGGTTCTGGTGGTCGAAGACGAAGATATGGTTCGCGCCGTCGCCGAACGGGCGCTGACACGGCAAGGCTATAGCGTCGTCACCGCGGAGGATGGCGAGGACGCGTTGGAGATTATCGCCGAGCGCCAGGATTTCGACCTGATCCTCTCCGACGTCGTCATGCCGGGCATGGACGGTCCGACGATGGCGCGGGAATTGCGCGGCACCTTGCCCGATATCCCGATCCTGTTCATGTCCGGCTATGCCGAGGAGCAGTTGCGCAAGTCGATCGATATCGAACAGGTGCATTTTCTGCCGAAGCCGTTTTCCGTACAACAGCTCACCGAAGCCGTGCAGAGCATTCTTCGCGAAGACGATTCCTGATGTGGCGCGGCATCGCGTTGACAGCGCCCGCAAAGGACTATCTAGAAATGGCGAACGGGGGTGATCCAGGCGCATAATGGATAAAGCACGCATATTGGTTGTCGAGGATGAGGCGCTGATCGCGATGATGCTCGAAGATTTCATCGAGACGCTCGGTCATGAAGTGGCGGCGGTCGTCGACTCGGTCCAGGATGGATTGGCGGCGGTCGATAAAGGGGCGTTCGACCTCGCCGTTCTCGATGTGAATTTGCAGGGCGGCGAAGCCAGCTGGCCGATCGCCGATGCGCTGACCGGAGCCGAAAAACCCTTTCTTTTTACAAGTGGCGGGGATCTCGAACCGCCACCGGAACGGCATCGCGAACGGCTCTTTCTGGGCAAGCCATTTACTCTGGAAGGCATTGACGAGGCCCTGAAAACGATCCTTGCGACTTGAACCTTGTTCCCCTCTTGTTCTTTGAGAACAAACCATATACAAAGCGCTCAGCGTTGAACGTGCGGCGCGGAGCTTCTAGGAGGGAAACAGGCAATGGCAGCCCAACTCAAAGTAATCGATTCCAACGGAAAAAAGGACGATATGGACAGGCAAAAGGCGCTCGACGCCGCACTCGCACAGATTGACCGGGCGTTCGGCAAGGGATCGGCGATGAAATTGGGATCGCGCGAAGCGATCGAGATCGATGCCGTTTCCACCGGATCGCTCGGACTCGACATCGCACTCGGCATCGGCGGATTGCCGCGCGGCCGAATTATTGAAATTTATGGCCCCGAAAGCTCGGGCAAGACGACATTGGCGTTGCATACGGTTGCCGAGGCGCAGAAAGCCGGCGGCACGGCGGCCTTTATCGACGCCGAGCATGCGCTCGATCCTGGCTATGCCAAGAAACTTGGCGTCGATATCGACGAGCTGATCATTTCGCAGCCCGATACCGGCGAGCAGGCATTGGAGATTGCAGACACCCTGGTCCGCTCCAATGCGATCGACATCCTCGTGATCGATTCGGTCGCCGCTCTGGTTCCGCGGGCGGAAATCGAAGGCGAGATGGGAGACAGCCATGTCGGCCTGCAAGCACGGTTGATGAGCCAGGCGCTGCGCAAGCTGACCGGTTCGATCAACCGCTCCAAATGCATGGTCATCTTCATCAACCAGATCCGGATGAAGATCGGCGTCATGTATGGCAGCCCGGAAACGACATCGGGCGGCAATGCGCTGAAATTCTATGCGAGCGTCCGGCTCGACATCCGCCGGATCGGCCAGATCAAGGATCGCGACGAGATCGTCGGCAACGCAACCCGCGTAAAGGTCGTAAAGAACAAGGTGGCGCCGCCGTTCAAGCAGGTCGAATTCGACATCATGTACGCCCAGGGCATCTCGAAGATGGGCGAGATACTCGATCTCGGCGTCAAGGCCGGCATCGTCGAGAAATCGGGCTCCTGGTTCTCCTATGATTCGACGCGGATCGGGCAAGGACGCGAGAATTCGAAGAGCTTCCTTCTCGAAAATCCCGAGATTTGCGCCAAGATCGAAAGCGCAATCCGCGGCAAGGAAGAGGAAGTCGCCGAAGAGATGATGACGGGACCGGATAGCGAGGACGCATCGGAAGAGTAGATGAGTCGGTACCGTCGAATGACGCGAGAGGCTCGTCCCGCAGGACGGGCCTTTTGCTTTCCGGTCGGCTATTGCCTAGCCAGCTTTTGAAACCGCGATCGAAAAGGGGGGCGTCGCATCATGACTATCACCGTCCATCATCTCGAGAATTCCCGCTCGCAGCGTATTTTGTGGCTGCTTGAAGAGCTCGAGCTCGACTATGCGGTCGAACGGTATGAACGGGACGCCAAGACGATGCTCGCGCCGCCCGAGCTCAAACAGATCCACCCGCTGGGCAAGTCCCCCATGATCACGACCGACGAGCGAATTTTGATCGAAACGGGCGCTATCGTCGAGTATCTGGTCGCCAAGGCCGGCGGCACGCTAGGCGCGCCCGCCCATATCGACGAAAGCCTGCGATACCGGCAGTTTCTCCATTATGCGGAAGGCTCGATGATGCCGCCACTGCTGACGATCCTCGTCATCAATCGGCTCGGCATCCTTGGCCGTCCGGCCCGCAAACCGATACTCGCCATGTTCGCCGCGCATCTGCGCTGGTTGAACGACGAACTGTTCCAGCGCCCTTGGTTTACGGGGGAAACCTTCACCGCCGCCGATATCATGATGAGCTTTCCGCTCGAAGCCGCGCGTGACCGGGCGGGGCTCGACGATCGCTATCCCAACCTTCTCACATGGCTCGATGCCATCCATGATCGCCCGGCCTATAAACGCGCGCTCGAACGCGGCGGCGCTTATGCCTATGCCTAGGGCCTGAGTGATAGGTCCAGGCCGCAAGCGTTGAAGCGACGTATCGCGCCCGCTTGCCCGGGCCGCCCGGCTTGCCTACATGCCGCGCATGACATCGACCAACGACATCCGCCGCTCTTTCCTCGAATTCTTCGCGGATGAAGGCCATGCGCAAGTGCCATCTTCGCCACTGGTTCCGCACAACGATCCGACGCTCATGTTCGTCAATGCGGGCATGGTGCCGTTCAAGAACGTCTTCACGGGTCTCGAAACGCGCGACTATTCGACCGCGGCGAGTTCGCAAAAATGCGTGCGCGCCGGGGGCAAGCATAACGATCTCGACAATGTCGGCTATACGGCCCGCCATCATACCTTTTTCGAAATGCTCGGCAATTTCTCGTTCGGCGATTATTTCAAGGATCGGGCGATCGAGCTGGCCTGGCGGCTGATCACGAAAGAATGGGGTATCGATCCGGCGCGGCTGACGGCGACGGTCTATCATGACGATGACGAGGCCTTCGATCTCTGGCGCAAGATTTCCGAACTGCCTGAAGAGCGGATTATCCGGATCGCGACGTCCGACAATTTCTGGTCCATGGGCGATACGGGGCCGTGCGGCCCGAGCAGCGAGATTTTCTACGATCATGGCGATCATATTCCCGGCGGGCCTCCGGGATCGCCGGATGAGGATGGCGACCGGTTCGTCGAAATCTGGAATCTCGTCTTCATGCAATATGATCAGCAGGAAGACGGGCGGATCGATTTGCCCAGTCCCTCGATCGACACGGGCATGGGCCTCGAACGGATTGCCGCGGTTCTTCAGGGCACGCATGACAATTATGAGATCGATCTCTTCCGCGCGCTGATCGCCGAAAGCGCCGAACTGACGGACACCGCGCCAGACGGCGATGCAGCCGCCTCACACCGGGTGATCGCCGATCATCTGCGCAGCGCGAGCTTCCTCATCGCCGACGGCGTGCTGCCCGCCAATGAGGGTCGCGGCTACGTGTTGCGGCGAATCATGCGCCGCGCGATGCGCCACGCCCATATCCTCGGCGCGAAGGAGCCGCTGATGCACCGGCTCGTACCGGGGCTCGTCGCCGAGATGGGCGGCGCGTTTCCGGAGCTCGTCCGCGCGCAGCCGCTGGTCGAAGAAACGCTCAACCATGAGGAAATCCGATTCCGGCGGACGCTGGCCAACGGTCTCAAACTGCTCGACGAGGCCATAACGGACATGGACGCGGGCGATGTCCTCGCCGGCGAAACCGCCTTCAAGCTCTACGACACCTACGGCTTTCCATACGATCTGACGGAAGACGCGCTGCGCAGCCGGGGGCTGGGCATCGATCGCGCCGGTTTCGATGCGGCGATGGCCGAACAGAAGGCCGCCGCCCGCGCCGCCTGGAAAGGCTCGGGTGAAGCCGCATCGGAAACCGTCTGGTTCGACATCGCGGAAGAGCATGGCGGCACCGAATTCATCGGTTACACGGCCGAGGAAGCCGAGGGGCAGATCGTCGCGATCGTCAAGGACGGCAAAACCGTCGAGCGGGCCGGAAATGGGGAAGCCGTAACCATCCTGACCAATCAGACACCTTTCTATGCCGAAAGCGGCGGCCAGATGGGCGATACCGGCACGATTACCGATGAGGCCGGGCTTTCCGCCACCGTCAGCGATACGTCGAAACCGCTCGGCCGGCTCCACGCACACCATCTGACCGTCGACGCGGGCGAAATCGCGGTCGGTCAGGTCGTAACGCTCGCCATCGATGCCGAACGCCGGACGCGCCTGCGCGCCAATCACAGCGCCACGCATTTGATGCATGCCGCGCTCCGCAACCGGCTCGGCGAACATGTCACGCAAAAAGGCAGCCTCGTCGCCGAAGACCGGCTGCGGTTCGATTTCTCGCATCCGAAAGCGGTCGAACCATCCGAGATCGCGGAGATCGAGGCCGATGTGAACGCGCAGATCCGGTATAATGCCGCGGTGGTGACGCGGTTGATGACGCCCGATGAAGCGGTGGAAGCGGGTGCGCTGGCCTTGTTCGGCGAAAAATATGGCGACGAGGTTCGCGTGCTGTCGATGGGGCGCAACGGCCCGACGGATTATTCGGTGGAACTGTGTGGCGGAACCCATGTCGATGCGCTTGGCGATATCGGCCTGTTCGCGATCGTTTCCGAAAGCGCGGTTTCGGCCGGTGTTCGTCGAATCGAGGCACTGACGGGAGAGGCGGCGCGCCTATGGTATCGCGATCGGGACGCCAAGCTGCTGAGCGCCGCCGAGGCGTTGAAGACGAGCGCGGATGAATTGCCTGGCCGGGTGGCCGCTCTGATGGACGACCGCAAACGGCTCGAAAAGGAGCTGTCCGAGGCCAAGAAGGCGCTTGCCATGGGCGGCGGCGGTTCGGCGGGACCGGAAGCGGAAACGATCGCCGGAACACGGTTTATCGGCCAGGTGGCCGACGGCCTCGACCCCAAATCGCTGCGCGGCCTGATCGACGAAGCGAAAATCGGCATCGGCTCGGGGATCGCCGCAATCGTCGCGGTCAATGACGGGCGCGCAAGCGTTGCCGTCGGCGTGACCGACGATCTTGTCGGCGAACACGAATCGGTCGCGCTGGTCCGCGCCGCCGTGGAGTCGCTCGGCGGGAAGGGCGGCGGTGGCCGTCCCGATATGGCGCAAGGCGGCGGGCCGGACGGCGACAAGGCCGAAGCCGCGCTCGACGCGATACGCGAAGCGATTGCGAACGGCGCCTAGATCAGGATTTGCGCAGCTTCTCGCGCGGCAGTTGGGGTACCGCCTCAAGCTCGCCCAGCTCCATGATCGCCTCGCGCAGTTGCGCGCGCTTTTCATGGACCGATGCGATTACGGGGCCCATCGCCACACCGATATCGACGAGCACAGCTTCGGACAGCTGAAGCGAAGATTCGACGGTTTCAGGCACGGCATCGGTCGCGCCGGCGCGATAGAGCTCGGCGGCTTGGTCCGGATCGCGCGCGCGCGCGACGATCGTGAGGTCGGGATGCGTTTCGCGCACCCTTTTGGTCAGCTGCACGATGCTCACCGGGTCGTCCATCGTCAGGATGAGTGCGCTGGCGCGGTCGAGATCGAGATTTTCGAGCAGTTGCGGCCGGGCGACGTCGCCGAAGATAGTCGGGAAACCGTCCCGCCGGCCGCGCGCCACCGTATCGATATTGGAATCGACGGCGATGAAGGATTGCTGATGCTCGCGCAGCATCTCGGCGACCAGCCGGCCTACCCGGCCGAACCCGACGATGATCGCACGCGCTTCGTCATCGCCATTCTCGCCCGGCATATCGACATGGGTTTCGCGCATCTCGACCCGCCGGGCGGCGATGCGGCCGGCGCGCGCGAGCAGGGGGGTGATCGTCAGGCCAATGGCGGTCACCGTCTGCCAGAAAGCCGCCGTCGAGGGCTGGATCAATTCCGCCTGAAGCGCCGCAGCCAAGACGATCAGGGTCGTTTCGGAGGGCGACGCCATCAGCAACCCGGCCTCCGCCGACGTTGCACGACGCGCGCCGGCGAAACGCAGCAACAGACCGATCACCACGGTCTTGACGACGACGACGCTGACGACCGCGAGCAGCAAAGACACCCAGTTTTCCATGACGACCGGCAAGTCGACGCTCATTCCGACGGTGATCAGAAAGACGCCGAGCGCCAGGCCCTTGAACGGCTCGACAATCACCTCGACCTCGCGATGATATTCGGTCTCGGCGATCACCAGCCCGGCAACCAGCGCGCCAACGATCGGCGACAGGCCGACCGCCGTCGTCGCGAGGCTGGCGAGAATCACCACCAACAGGCAGGCGGCGAGAAACACTTCGGGGCTCTTGGTCCGCGCGGCCTGGGCAAATAGCCGTGGCAGGATCAGCCGCCCGCCGACGAGCATCAGCCCGACGGTCACGAAACTGAGCAGCAAGGTCCAGCCCAGAGCCGCGAGCCCCGCATCCTGAGACATCGGACCCATGGCAGCGAGGAAGAAGATAATCGGAACGATCGCGACATCCTGGAACAGTAAGATGCCGAGCGCGGCCTTGCCGACCGGCGTTTTCGTTCCGGACATGGGCAAGACAAGTGCCGTGGACGATAATGCGAGCGCAAGACCGAGGCCCAGCGCCCCGATGGGATTCTGACCGAGCGCGAACAACGCACCGCCGATCAGCAGGCCGCAACCGATCAGTTCGGCCGCACCAACCCCGAACACCATCCCGCGCATCGCCCAAAGGCGTTTTATCGAGAGCTCCAATCCGATCGAAAAAAGGAGCAGCACGATGCCGAACTCGGCGAAGGGCTCTATTGCCTCGCGATCGGAAATGGTGACGTGAACGAGCCAGGGCGCGCGATCGGTCAGCGAACCGAGGCCGGAGGGCCCGACCAGCACACCGACCAGAATGAAACCGATAACGGGTGTGATCCGGAACCGCGCGAACAGCGGAATGACGATACCCGCCGCGCCGAGAATGACGAGCGCGTTGCCGAACGCTTCCGATTCGATGGCATGGATCATACGGAGCTTAGTGCCGCTCCGCCGTCATCTTGTCACCGGATTATCGGCGGATATGTCCTACCATTCGTCCATGGCGGCTTCGAGATTGACGCGGATGGCTTCGAAAAACTGTTCACTCGTCATCCAGGCCTGATCGGGGCCGATCAGGATCGCGAGGTCCTTGGTCATCTGGCCGTTTTCGACGGTTTCGATGCAGACCCGCTCCAGCGTCTCGGCGAAGCGCGTGACCTCCGGCGTTTCGTCGAACTTGCCGCGATAGATGAGACCGCGCGTCCAGGCGAAGATCGAGGCGATCGGATTGGTCGATGTCGCCTTGCCCTGTTCGTGCATCCGATAGTGGCGGGTCACCGTGCCGTGCGCCGCTTCGGCCTCGACCGTCTTGCCGTCCGGCGTCATCAGGACGGAGGTCATCAGCCCGAGCGAGCCGAAGCCCTGGGCGACCGTGTCCGATTGCACATCGCCGTCATAATTCTTGCAGGCCCAGACGAACTTGCCGTTCCACTTGAGCGCGCTGGCGACCATGTCGTCGATCAGGCGATGCTCATATTCGATGCCGGCCTTTTCGAACTGCGCCTTGAACTCGCTCTCGAACACTTCCTCGAACAGATCTTTGAACCGGCCGTCATATTTCTTCATGATGGTGTTCTTGGTCGACAGATAGACGGGCCATGCGCGCTGCAGGCCGTAATTCATGCTGGCGCGCGCGAAATCTCGGATACTGTCATCCAGATTGTACATCGCCATCGCGACGCCGGGGGAGGGGAAGTTGAACACTTCCTCGTCCATCACCGTTCCGTCGTCGCCCTCGAAGACAAGCCGCAACTTGCCCGGGCCGGGCACGATCATATCCGTCGCGCGATATTGATCGCCGAACGCATGACGGCCGATCACGATCGGATCGGTCCAGCCCGGTACGAGCCGCGGGACATTCTCGATCACGATCGGTTCGCGGAACACGACACCGCCCAGGATATTCCGGATCGTGCCGTTTGGCGATTTCCACATGCGTTTGAGATCGAATTCCTCGACGCGCGCTTCGTCCGGCGTGATCGTCGCACATTTCACACCGACGCCATGTTCCCTGATCGCGTTGGCTGCATCGACGGTGATCCGGTCGTCCGTCTCGTCGCGCTTCTGGATCGAAAGGTCGTAATAATGCAGATCGACGTCAAGATAAGGCAGGATTAGGCGCTCGCGGATCCATTCCCAGATAATCCGGGTCATTTCGTCGCCATCGATTTCGATGACGGGATTTTTCACCTTGATCTTCGTTGCCATGCGCAGTGTCGCTTTCCAGATGGGGAGTTTCGAGAATTTGCGCCGGTCTAGGGCGCAAAGCCCGCGCAATCAACCGGGTTCGCGCCGGAAAATGCAGCGATTGTCACCCCGGATGGCCAACTGTATCAAGCGCCTATGACAGAACTTCAAAAGCCACCGGAGGACGACCGCAATGTGCGCTGGCAATGGCCACCCATCCATCCCGAAGGCTATAAATATCTCGCGATCGCCGCTGCGGCCGCGATTGTCTTTCTATGGTTCGGTTGGGATATCGTCGCCTGGCCGATTATCGGATTGACGATCTGGATCGCCGCCTTCTTTCGCGATCCGGCCCGCGTGACGCCGACCGGCGACGATCTGATCATTGCGCCCGCCGATGGATTGGTGACGCTGATCCGAGACGTTCCGCCACCGCCGGAAATGGCCGGGCCGGACGGTCTCGGCGACGATTTGATGTGCCGCGTATCGATTTTCATGAGCGTTTTCGACGTGCATATCAATCGGGCGCCGATGGGCGGCACGATCCGCGAGGTCGTTTATATTTCCGGCAAATTCGTGAATGCCGATCTCGACAAGGCGAGCGAAGATAACGAACGCCAGCACATCCTGCTGGAAACGCGCAACGGCCAGCGCGTCGGGTTCACCCAGATCGCCGGCCTCGTGGCCCGGCGGATCGTGCCGTTCGTGAAGGCCGGCGATATGGTCGTTGCGGGACAGCGAGTCGGCCTGATCCGCTTCGGCAGCCGGGTCGATGTCTATTTGCCTGCGGGAACCTCGCCGCGTGTCGCGTTGGGCCAGAAGACCGTTGCCGGCGAAACGATCATCGCCAGGATCGGCGACGACAGCCGGGCGTTCGGCGTCACCCAATGAAACGCGGCTTGAAAAGACCGATACGCGGCATTCCGATGCGCGCCATCATTCCCAACGCGATCACCGTGCTCGCCCTGTGCGTGGGATTGAGCAGCGTGCGGTTCGCCTTGGAAAGCAAATGGGAAACCGCATTGACCTTCATCGTGATCGCGGGGGTTCTGGACGGTTTCGATGGCCGGGTCGCCCGGCTGCTCAACGGCCAGACACGCTTCGGCGCGGAGCTCGACTCGCTTTCCGATGTCATCGCCTTCGGTGTCGCGCCGAGCCTGATCGCCTATCTCTGGTCGCTCGAGGCCATGCCGCGCTATGGCTGGATCTTCGCATTGGCGTTCGCGGCCGCCTGTGCGCTCCGGCTCGCGCGCTTCAACGCCAGTATCGACGAGGACGAACAGCCGCATAAATCGGCCGGCTTCCTGACGGGCGTCCCGGCGCCTACCGCGGCCGGTCTGTTGATGTTCCCGATCTTTCTCTGGCTCGTGACTGACCAGCCGATCTTTCGCGAATTCTACGTGGTCGCACCCTGGGCGGCGCTGATCGCTTTTCTGATGGTATCGAACATCGCGACATTCAGCTGGTCGTCCATCCGCGTCCGCAGTGGTTTGCGCTTCGGTGCGCTGGCCGGAATAGCCGGAGTGATCGCGGCGGTCGTCACGATCCCGTGGATCGCCTTTTCGGCGCTCGCGACGGCCTATCTCGTCAGCATCCCGTTCAGCATCGCCAGCTACGCCAAGGTCAGGCGGCGACGCGGACTTCGCGAACAGGACGCGCCGATACCGGACGGGGGATAGCCGTCCGCGCCGCCCGGGGACGGGCAGGGCGCACATTCCGCATGTCCGAAGCCGCAGGCCGGCCGCTCAGCGCATCCGTGATCGCGGTCCAGTTCCGCTGAAACGTCAGAACGATAACCGCCAGCGGGGCCAGAAGCGCGAAAACGAAAAACAGAACGGCGGCAATCTCTACCATATCAAATCCCCAAACATCATCCATCTTGCATCGCCATCATCACGTTTCCGCTCGGCGTTGCGACCCATTCCACTATGGAATGTTCGCCTTGTGTTCCGCCTTTTATGTTCCGCTAATGTTCCGGTCAAGTCGAGACTTGCAATTTTTCCGTACAGGCCCTATCTGCGCGCCATTCCACATGGAAAGCGCACATACCGGTGTCAGAGCCGCAGGTTCTGATTCTTGCTTTCCAGAGGTATAACCGGAAGGAGAAAGACTATGGCGGACATTTCCGTCACCATGCAGCAATTGCTCGAGGTCGGGGCGCATTTCGGCCACCAGACCCATCGCTGGAACCCGAAGATGAAGCCGTATATTTTCGGCGATCGCAACGGGGTTCATATCATCGATCTGTCGCAGACCGTTCCGCTGTTCCAGCGGGCGCTCGATTTCGTCGGCCAGTCGGTCGCGAGCGGAGGCAAGATACTGTTCGTCGGCACCAAGCGCCAGGCGCAGGAGCCGATTGCCGAAGCGGCCAGATCCTGCGGCCAGCATTTCGTCAACCATCGCTGGCTCGGCGGCATGCTGACCAACTGGAAGACGATTTCCAACTCGATCAAGCGCTTCAAGAATCTCGAGGAACAGCTTTCGGGCGACGCATCGGGCTTCACCAAGAAGGAAATCCTGCAGCTGACTCGCGAGCGCGACAAGCTGGAACTCTCGCTCGGCGGCATCCGCGACATGGGCGGTCTGCCGGACGTGATGTTCGTGATCGACGCCAACAAGGAAGAGCTGGCGATCAAGGAGGCCAATGTTCTGGGTATACCGGTCGTGGCGATCCTCGACTCCAATGTCAGCCCGGACGGTATCGCGTTTCCGGTTCCGGCCAATGACGATGCGGCACGGGCCATCCGCCTGTACTGCGAAGCGATCGCCGCTGCCGCGGGCGCGGGTTCGCAAGCGGCCGCCGCGGCTTCGGGCGAAGATCTCGGCGCGGCCGTGGAACCACCGGCCGAACCGGCGATCGCCGAAGCCTAGCCGTAACAAACCGCTGCTAGCCGCGGCGATACAAAGAATTCCGTTAGGGCTGAGCCTGTCGAAGCCCGTTTCTCAGATGAGAGACGCCCTTCGACTGGCTCAGGGCTAACGGTCATACTCAAACTTACAGAGGAACGAGACATGGCCGATTTTTCCGCCAAGGACGTAAAAGAGCTGCGCGACCGCACGGGCGCGGGCATGATGGATTCGAAGAAGGCGCTGCAGGAAAATGGCGGCGATATCGAAGCGGCGGTTGACTGGCTGCGCACGAAAGGCCTCGCCGCGGCCGCCAAAAAGGCCGGCCGCACTGCGGCCGAGGGCCTGGTCGGCGTCGCCGTAGACGGCACGACCGGAGCGGCCGTCGAGGTGAACTCAGAAACGGACTTCGTCGCGAAAAATGAGCAGTTCCAGGATTTCGTCGGCAAGGTGACGCAGATCGCGCTCGGCACGGACGCCGATGTCGATGCGCTGAAGGCCGCAGCCTATCCCGACGGCGGAACCGTCGAAGAGAAGCTCACCGACAATATTTCGACGATCGGCGAGAATCAGAGCCTGCGCCGCATCGCAAAGACCGGCGTCGGTCAGGGCGTCGTCGTCTCCTATGTCCATAACGCCGCAGCGGCCGGCATGGGCAAGATCGGCGTGCTCGTCGCGCTCGAAAGCGATGCCGGAGCGGATGTCCTCGAGCCGCTCGGCAAGCAGCTCGCCATGCACATCGCGGCGGCGTCGCCGCTGGCGCTGACCGGCGACGATCTCGATCCGGACACGATCGAGCGCGAGCGCGCCATCGCCAAGGAAAAGGCGGCGGAATCCGGGAAGCCCGACAATATCGTCGAGAAGATGGTCGAAGGCTCGATCGCGAAGTACCGCAAGGAAAACGCGCTGATGAGCCAGATCTTCGTCATGGACAACAAGACCAAGATCGAAGACGTCGTTGCCCAGGCGGGCAAGGATGCCGGCACCGAGATCGCACTCAAGGATTTCATCCGCTTCCAGCTCGGCGAAGGGATCGCGAAGAAGGAAGAGAATTTTGCCGAGGAAGTGGCCGCGGCCGTCGGCGCTTAGCCGGTTTTCCTAATCCACACCGTGGCAATCAAATGCTTGGCAGCGGCGGGCCCCCCCCAAAAGGGGGGCGCCCGGGCCAGAAAAACCAGAATT
>JBCDDN010000058.1:0-21009 GCA_039180285.1 Pseudomonadota bacterium
CGCGAACGGTTGGTCGAACGCTTTAACCGGGCGGCTTAGCCTTTGTGCGCCTGCGCCGGCAGGCCCCCAGCGCGGCTAGGGTTGTTCTTTTGGGCCCTTGGCCCCTGCCTGCGCAGGAGCACGGAGATATTGGAAGGACGAGAATGCTGATAGCCCTGCTGCCCGGAGACGGGATCGGTCCGGAGGTAATCGCGGAAGCCGTCCGTGTGCTCGACGCGCTCAAGATCGACGGGATGGTGTTCGAAGACGCGCCGATCGGCGGCGCGGCCTATAAGGCGGACGGCCATCCGTTGCCTGCTGCGACGCTCGATCTGGCGGAGCGCGCCGACGCGATCCTGTTCGGCGCGGTCGGCGATCCGGATTGCGATGCGCTGGAACGGCATTTGCGGCCCGAACAGGCGATCCTCGGCCTGCGCAAGGCGCTCGGCCTGTTCGCCAATCTGCGCCCGGCCAATCTCTTTCCCGAACTCGCCGACGCCTCGGCGCTGCGCCCCGAAATTGCCCGCGATATCGATGTGATGATCGTGCGCGAACTGACCGGCGACGTCTATTTCGGCGAGAAGGGGATGCGAACGACCGAAGACGGCCTGCGCGAGGGTTTTGATATCATGGCCTATGACGAGGCGGAGATTGCGCGCATCGCCCGATCCGGTTTCGAAACCGCACGCGCGCGGCGCGGGAAACTCTGCTCGGTCGACAAGGCGAACGTCCTCGAAACCTCGCAGCTGTGGCGCGATGTCGTGATCGAGGTTTCGGCCGACTATCCCGATATCGAGTTGAGCCATCTCTATGTCGACAATGCCGCGATGCAGCTGGTGCGCCATCCCGGCCAGTTCGACACGATCGTTACGGGCAATCTGTTCGGCGATATCCTGTCGGACTTGGCGAGCATGTGTGCGGGGTCGATCGGCATGCTGCCGTCCGCATCGCTCGATATGGATGGCAAGGGGCTGTACGAACCAATCCACGGCTCCGCGCCCGATATCGCCGGACAGGGCAAGGCCAATCCGCTGGCGACCATCCTCTCGGCGGCGATGATGCTGCGCTATTCGCTCGGGATGGCGGAATGGGCGGACCGGATCGAGGCGGCGGTTGGCAAAGCCTTAGCGGACGGCGCCCGCTCGCCTGATTTGGGTGGGGATATGACAACCAGTGCCATGGCGGATGCTGTGATCGCTGCGCTTTAAGGGCAAAATCCGCTTGCCCTGAGCTTGTCGAAGGGCTGTTCTTCACTTCAAGACGATCAAAAGAAAGGGCTGGGCTTCGACAGGCTCGGCCCGAACGGATTTATTGGTCCCCATTCTCTGGCAGCTTCGACAGCACGGCCATCTGCAAACCGCCCGGGGCTTCGCTGAAATATATCCGCTCCCCATGCATATCCATCGGGCCGTTTACCGTGACACCGTTCGCCTTGGCCCGTTCGGCATAAGCATCGGCATCGTCGACGATTACATGGAGCATCGTGGTTTCGGGCATATGCTCGTTCGCCGCCCATATCTCGGTCCAGCTTGCCTCGCCCGCCGGAAAAACGGCGCCCTGAAAGCCTTCGCTGTGATCCGCACCCATATCGCGTTCGGCGAAGTTCCAGCCCTTGGGGCCGAGAAAATCGGCGATATCCCGCGCCTGTTGTTCGGGTTTGACCGTACAGAACCGGATACCGAGAATCGTCATGATGTCATCCCTCCCTTGTCTCCGCCACCATATTCACCGGGAAAGACCCATGCAAAGCCGCTGAACCGCATTGACGCGGTGCATCATCGCTTGGCAAAGCGGGCCGCATGAAACGCAATACGGGCCAGGATCGCAACGTTACCGCCAAATGGCGGCCCGCCACACAGGCTGTGCGCGGCGGTACGGCGCGTTCGGAATGGGGAGAGACGTCCGAGGCGATCTTCCTCACGTCCGGCTATGCCTATGACTGCGCGGCGGACGCGGCGGACCGTTTCGCCGGCGAGCAGCAGGGCATGACCTATTCGCGGTTGCAAAACCCGACGGTCAAGATGCTCGAACAGCGGATCGCGCTGATGGAAGGCGCCGAGGCCGCGCGCTGCACGGCGAGCGGCATGGCGGCGATGACGGCCGCCCTGCTCTGTCAGTTGGAGGCCGGCGATCATGTCGTAGCGGGCCGCGCGCTGTTCGGCTCGTGCCGTTGGCTGACCGATATGCTGCTGCCGAAATTCGGAATCGAAACGACCACTATCGACGCGCGCGATCCCGATCTCTGGAAGGCGGCGATTCGGCCCGACACCAAGGCTTTTTTCTTCGAAACGCCTGCGAATCCCACCATGGATATCGTTGATCTTCAGGCAGTTTGCGATATCGCGCGCGAGAGCGGAATCGTCTCGATCGTCGACAATGCCTTCGCCACGCCGGCACTTCAGCGGCCGATGGAATTCGGCGCGGACATCGTCGCTTATAGCGCGACCAAGATGATGGACGGGCAGGGGCGCGTGCTCGCCGGCGCGATCTGCGGCAGCGAGGCGTTCATCCTTGAGACGCTGCTGCCCTTTACCCGCAATACCGGTCCGACCCTGTCCGCCTTCAATGCCTGGGTCGTGCTCAAGGGTCTCGAGACGCTCGATCTGCGTATTCGGCGCCAGAGCGAGAACGCCGTTGCCGTCGGAAAATTTCTGGAAGCTCGCGTGCCCCGCATCCTGCATCCGGGTCTTGCCAGCCATCCCCAGCATAATCTGGCGATGCGTCAGATGGACGCCTGCGGCCCGATCTTTTCCTTTTATGTGGATGGCGGCCGATCGCAGGCGCATGCGTTGCTCGACGCGCTTGAACTGATCGATATTTCGAACAATATCGGGGACTCGCGCAGCCTGATGACGCACCCGGCGTCGACCACCCATAGCGGGCTGGACGAAAATGTGCGCGCGGAGATGGGGATCGAAGAGGGCATGTTGAGGATCAATGTCGGTCTCGAAGACCCCGAGGATCTGATCGGGGATCTGGACGGCGCGCTCGAGGCGGCGGGTCTGTGAACGCGCTGTTTCCCCATGCGGCGCGCACGGAAGATGTGATCGTTCGCGTGTCGGTCAGCTTCCTGCCCGAACAGTCGGAACTCGCCAAGGAGCGCTGGTTCTGGGCCTATCATATCCGGGTCGAGAATTGCGGCGATGCGCCGGTCCAGCTGCTTAACCGGCATTGGTACATCACCGATGGTCACGGTCGTCAGCAGGAGGTGGAGGGCGAAGGCGTCGTCGGCGAACAGCCGATGATCGCGCCCGGAGAATCCTTCGACTATGTGTCCGGCTGTCCGCTCACCACCCCAACCGGCGCGATGCAGGGCAGCTATACGATGATGCGCGCCGACGGCTCGCAATTCGAGGCGGAGATACCGCGCTTCCCGTTGGCGGGGCCCGCCGTTACCGGATGAAACGCACATTGCTTCCCTTGAACGGCCTTCGGGTCTTCGATGCCGCTGCGCGTCACCTCTCCTTCACGCGCGCAGCCGACGAACTGGCGGTAACCCCGGCCGCCGTCGGGCAGCAAATCCGCGCGCTTGAAGATACGCTCGGCGTCGTCCTGTTCCGTCGAACGCCAAAGGGGCTGGAATTGACGCCGGAAGGCGAGCGCGGGCTCGATGCCCTGCGCGAGGGTTTTCTCCAGTTCGAGGATAGCGTCCGGGCGATGCGGCAAGGCCAGTCCTCCAATCGCCTCACCATCGCGGCGCCGCGCGATTTCAGCCGCTACTGGTTGCTCCCGCGTCTGTCGGAATATGGCAAGACCGATCCCGATATGCGGTTTCAGCTGATCGCCAGCGACGAGCCACTCGATTTTACCGAGGCCAATCTCGATCTGGCGATCCGGCTGGCGGACGGCCCAGGCGATCATATGGGCGTGAAACTGGCCGAGCCCGAAGCGGTGTGGATCGGCGAGGGCGAGATCATCTGCTGGGAAGGCGGCAAGGCCGATGAGATTCGTCTGATCGTCGCCGATGCCGGCCTTGCGCTCGAGGCCGCGATGGCGGGAATCGGCAAAGCGCGGGTGCCCCGGTTGCTGGCGGAAGCCGCGGGCGCCGAAATCGGTGAGAGCGAGGAGGCGCAGCGCGCCTATTGGTTGATGGCACCGCTACCGCAGTGGCGGCAGAAAAAGGTGCGCGATCTGGTGGCCGCGCTGACGGCATAGTGGCCGAACAGCCGATATTGAAAACCGAACGACTGACTCTGCGCCCGCTGGCCGTGGCCGATGCCGTAGCCATGCATCGTTTCTTCTCGGACGAAGAGGCGATGCGCTACTGGTCGAGCGGTCCGCACGAGACGGTTCAGGAAACGCGTGACTATGTGCGCGTCAATGCGACCGACGACAGATATCTGACCTGGGCGATCACCGAGGATGGCGGTGAGGCCCTGGGTTGGGTCTGCCTGATCCCGGGGCGCGAGGGCGTCGCGGAGATCGGCTATAACCTCCGTCGCAGCCATTGGCGCAAAGGCTATGTCGGCGAGGCGGTCTCGTGCGTGATCGATCATGGCTTTGGCGCGATGGGCTTGCGACGCGTTACCGCCGATACCGATCCCGACAATCATGGTTCGAACGCGCTGCTCGAAAAGCTCGGTTTCCAGCGCGAGGGCTATCTGCGCGAGGAGTGGACGACGCATCTCGGCGTGCGCGACAGCATCGTCTGGGGATTGCTGAAACGGGAGTGGGAGAGCCGATAACATGGCCGTCATTCCCGCGAAGGCGGGAATCCCGTTCTGTCGCTGATGGTTTGGGACTGGATTCCCGCCTTCGCGGGAATGACGATCGGTCTCAGGCGTCGATCGCCTCGTCGTCGAGCATCGCGGCATTCTCCTGAATGAACGCGAAGCGATGTTCGGGATGTTTGCCCATCAGCCGATCGACCAGATCGCGAACGCCCGCTTCTTGCTGAAATTCCTGCGGCACCGTCACCTTCAGTAGCGATCGCGTGTCGGGGTCCATCGTCGTTTCGCGCAGCTGTTTCGGGTTCATCTCGCCCAGCCCCTTGAAGCGTGCGACATCGACTTTCTTGCCCTTGAACACCGTCGCCTCGATCTCCGCGCGTTCGGCATCGTCCTGCGCATAATGACTCGTGCCGCCCGCAGTCAGCCTGTAGAGGGGCGGGCGGGCGAGGAAGACATGGCCGGCTTTCACGATTGCGCCCATCTCCTGGAAGAAGAAGGTCATCAGCAGCGTCGCGATATGCGCGCCGTCGACATCGGCGTCAGTCATGATGATGATGCGTTCATAGCGCAGCTGATCGGGATCGCATTGCTCGCGCGTGCCGCAGCCGAGCGCGAGGATGATGTCGGCAATCTCCTGGTTCGCCAATATCTTGGCAGACGTTGCCGAAGCGACGTTCAAGATCTTGCCGCGGATCGGGAGGATCGCTTGAGTCTTGCGGTCGCGGGCCTGCTTGGCCGAGCCGCCCGCGCTGTCGCCCTCGACGATGAAGAGTTCGGTGCCCTCGGGGCCGGCTTCCGAACAATCGGTCAGCTTACCGGGCAGGCGCAGCTTGCGGGCGCTCGTCGCGGTCTTGCGTTTGACCTCTTTCTCGGCCTTGCGCGCGAGCCGCTCGTCCATCCGCTCCATCGTATAGGTGAGCAGGGCTTTGCCGCGCTCCATATTGTCGGTGCAGAAATGATCGAAATGGTCGCGGATCGCATTCTCGACGAGCTTTGCGGCTTCGGGGCTGGTCAGGCGATCCTTGGTCTGGCTTTGAAATTGCGGGTCCTTGAGGAAGACGGAGAGCATCAGCTCGCTGCCCGCCATCACGTCGTCGGCCGTGATCCCCGACGCCTTCTTGGCGCCGACCAGTTCGCCGAACGCCCGGATGCCTTTGACGAGCGCGCCGCGCAGCCCGGCTTCATGCGTGCCGCCGTCGCGGGTCGGGATCGTGTTGCAATAATAGCTGTATGCGCCGTCCGAATAGAGCGGCCAGGCGACCGCCCATTCGACCGAGCCCTGGCCATCCGGAAAATCCTGCTTGCCGGAGAAGAAATCGCTTGTCGCGCAGGCGCGTTCGCCGACTTCCTCGGCCAGATGATCGGCCAGCCCGCCGGGGAACTGGAACACGACTTCGGCGGGCGTATCGTCCTTGATCAGGCTCGTATCGCATTTCCAACGGATCTCGACGCCGGCGAACAGATAGGCCTTGGAGCGCGCCAGCTGGTGCAGACGATGCGGTTTGAACTTCGCCTTCTTGCCGAAAATCTCCGCATCGGGAATGAAGGAGACGGTCGTGCCGCGCCGGTTCGGCGTATCGCCGGCCTTTTCGAGCTTCGATGTCACTTCGCCGCGCGAATAGGTCTGGCGATGAACTTCCTTGTTCTTGGCGACCTCGACGACCGTTTCCTCCGAGAGCGCATTGACCACGCTTATGCCGACGCCGTGCAGGCCGCCCGACGTCGCATAGGCCTTGTCGGTGAACTTCCCGCCCGAATGCAGCGTCGTCATAATGACTTCGAGTGCCGATTTCTTCTTGAATTTCGGATGCGGATCGATCGGGATGCCGCGGCCGTTATCGCTGATCGTCAGCCGGTTGCCGGGTTCGAGCGAGATTTCGATCCGGCTCGCATGACCCGCGACCGCCTCGTCCATCGCATTGTCGAGCACTTCGGCGGCGAGGTGATGCAGCGCGCGCTCGTCGGTGCCGCCGATATACATGCCGGGACGGCGACGTACGGGCTCGAGTCCTTCGAGCACCTCGATCGAGGAGGCGTCATAATCGTCGCTCGAGCCGCCGCCCGATTGGCCTGCGAAGAGATCGGTCATGCCAGTCGATATAAGAATCGCGGAGTCGGCGCGCTAGCGCTCGGTCGGCGACTTATCCCCAACATCGCGCCAAGGCTGGCCGACAAAGCGTTTCCAGCGGTCGCGAAAGCCCCAGAGATAGGTCACCCGCCGCTCGGCGATGCCCGGCAGGCTGAGCGGGTCGAGTCCCGTCCAGGGCAGATACGGATTGCGCCGCCCATAGGCCCAGATCTCGACGCGGGTGGACGGGCGCACGGACGGTCCGCGCGCGTGGAAGCCGAACGTATCGCCGACGACGAGCGTATTGGCGGGAACGGCGAAGGCGCGCGGTTCGGGAAGGCCGAGTTCCGGCAGTTCTTCCCGTTTGACCCGGAAGGAGCCGCGCGACGACAGCCGGTCGACGCCTTCGGGCGCCTTCATGCTCATCGCCTTTTCCCAGGCCAGTCGTTCTGGTGTCAGTCGATGCGAGCCGGGAACGTAGCAGAACGGCCCTTCATCCTCGGCGACATCGGTCAGGAACAGCCAGGCCTTGACGCTCGGATGGAAGGTATCGGCGTGGAAATGGGTTTGCGGATCCGGATTGGCGTCGCGGACATGGGAGAGGATCGACTGGATATAGGTCAGCGGTTCCTGGTCGAAACTCCCGGCGTAACGGATAAGCCCGCGCCAATCGGGATTTTGCAACAGTGTCCGGGCTTCGGGGATTTTGGCGAGCAGCACTGGATCGAGTGCGAACCGGCGGGTGATCGTATCGCCCTGGATCATGTCCCGCGCCGGGCCGCGATGGGTGAGCACCGCATCGCGCAGCCGCGCAAACTGGTTTGCGGGCAGGAAGTCGCTCTTGGCGACAAAGCCATTCCGGTCAAAGGCGGTACGATCTGCCGGATCGATCAATTTCCCGAGTGTCTCCCGCCGTTTCCACGCCATCGCATGCGCCCGCCTTACCCGCGATGCATGGAGCCCGCGCGCGTTCAGGCGGTGCGAACCGATAATCGGATTCTTGCTGAAATTCTTCGCGCCGGTGGCAAGCTGCGCCACCCACCAGGGTGCGAGAAGATAACGGGCAGGGTTCATGCGCGAACCATAGACGCTTTCGTCATCCCCGCGAAGGCGGGAATCCAGTAATCGCGCAACGTGGCTGGCGGCGTTGCCCGACCGGCCCGGATCACAGTTACTGGATTCCCGCCTTCGCGGGAATGACAGTCGTTTCCAATAGTCCCTAACGCACCCGCGGGCCGCCGAAGGGCAGGGGCGGCGGCGGGCGGCGATCCTTGCGCGGGAGCTGCGCCTGATAGGCGCGGCCGCAATGTTCGACGCAATAGGGAAAACCGGGGTTCACGGGCTTGCCGCAAAAATGGAAATCCGATTCGCCCGGGTGGCCGATCGGCCATTTGCAGATGCGCTCTGTGAGATCGAGCAGTCCCGTCTTATCCTCATATTCCGGATCGAGCTTCTGCGGGACGAGCCGGCGCGGCGGTGCGGGCGGCAGGGGCTGCTGGTCGGCGGGGGACTGGCGGGTGAAACCGCCGGGGCCGATCGAGCGATATTGCGGCGCTGCCGGCGCTGCATTGGTTTTCGCGGCGGCCGGCGCGGCCGCGGGCCGCGCTTCCGGTGCCGCTTTGGGGGCCGGAGCGGCCTTGCGCTTGGGAGCGGCTTTTGCCTTGGGCGGTGCCTTGGCCTTGGCGGTGGTTTTCTTCTTCTTGGCCTTGCCGTCCTTGGCTTTCACCGGTGAGGGACGGGATTTGAGGCCGAGGCGGTGGGCCTTGCCGATCACCGCGTTGCGGCTCACGCCGCCCAGCGCATCGGCGATCTGGCTTGCCGTCATGCCCTTTTCCCACATCGTTTTCAGCTGGTCGATGCGTTCGTCCGTCCAGGCCATTAATTTTCCTTCTTCATGTCAAAGCCCAATTGGCTTGCCGGAAAGCGCCGCAGCGGATACTCGCCTTTGCGATGTCAGACCAGCCCCAATCGCGCGATCCCGAATTGCACGCGCCGGAAATCCGAACACTGCCCGGTCAAGCGATGGCCGGTCAAACATTGACCGAACCGGGCGTACCCGCCATCCCCTTCGTGAACTGGGTTGGATTGCGAACACTCTACATTAAGGAGGTTCGCCGTTTCTTCAAGGTCCAGCTGCAAACGGTCTGGGCGCCGGCGCTCACGACCCTGCTGTTCCTCGTGATCTTCACCGTGGCGTTGGGCCGGGGCGATCGCGAGGTTCTGGGCGTTCCGTTCAACGCCTTTCTCGCGCCGGGCCTGATCGTCATGGGCATGATCCAGAACGCCTTCGCCAATTCGAGCTTCTCCCTGCTAGTCGGGAAGATCCAGGGGACGATCGTCGATTATCTGATGCCGCCATTGTCGACGCTCGAGATGCTCATCGCGCTGGTCGGCGGTGCGGTCACCCGGGCATTGTGCGTCGGGCTCACGGTCTGGGGTGCGATGTGGCTCTGGGGGATCGACGTTTCCGCGGAGCATGTCTGGGCGATCGTCTATTTCGGTTTGATGGGCTCGATCATGCTCGCGCTGTTCGGGGTGATGACTTCGATCTGGGCCGAAAAGTTCGATCATGCCGCCGCGGTGACCAATTTCGTCGTCGCGCCGCTCGCCCTGTTGTCGGGGACGTTCTACACGATCGAACGGCTCGATCCGATCTTCCAGCAGGTCAGCGCTTTCAATCCGTTCTTCTACGTCATTTCGGGCTTTCGCTACGGCTTTATCGGCGCGACGGATTCCAGTCTGACGACCGGCGTAATCGTGTTGTTCGCGCTCAACGCGGCGTTGTGCGCACTCTGCTATTCGCTGCTCGTCCGCGGCTGGAAAATAAAGAGCTGAGGACGCGCTCCGTCATTTGACGGGTTCCATCGACGACCGGTATATAGGCGCCGCTGTGGCGGCCATACGGGCCGCCTTTTGCTTTTGAAAATACCGACAGGAACGCGCCATGACTATCACGCCCCTCATGCCAGTCTATCCCCGCAGCCCGGTCCGGCCGGTGCGCGGCGAAGGCGCATATCTGTTCGGCGAAGAAGGTGAGCGCTATCTCGATTTCGCGAGCGGGATCGCGGTCAACCTGCTCGGCCATGGTCATCCGCATCTGACCAAGGCGATCCAGGATCAAGCGGCCAAGCTGGTACATGTTTCGAACATGTATGGCTCGCCCCAGGGTGAACATCTGGCGCAGCGCATCTGCGATAACAGCTTCGCCGACACCGTGTTCTTCACCAATTCGGGCGCCGAGGCGGTGGAATGCGCGATCAAGACCGCCCGCCGCTATCACCATGCGAACGGCGCGCCGGAGCGCAAGAAGTTGATCACATTTTCCTCGGCCTTTCATGGCCGGACCATGGCGACCATCAGCGCCGCCGGATCGGAGAAGATGACGGGCGGGTTCGAGCCGGTGCTGCCGGGTTTCGAAACCGTCGAGTTCGACAATCTGGACGCCGCCGAAGCGGCGATCGACGATCATACGGCCGGTTTTCTCGTCGAGCCCGTGCAGGGTGAGGGCGGCATCCGTCCCGCCAGCGAAGCGTTTCTGCAGGGTCTGCGCGAGCTCGCCGACGCCAACAGGCTGATGCTGGTGCTGGACGAGGTGCAATGCGGATATGGCCGTACGGGCACCTATTTCGCCTATGAGCAATACGGGATCGAGCCCGATATCCTCGCTTCGGCCAAGGGCATCGGCGGCGGCTTTCCGCTCGGCGCCTGTCTGGCGACGGAAGAGGCGGCGTCGGGCATGGTCATCGGCACACACGGGTCTACCTATGGCGGCGGGCCGCTCGCCATGGCGGCGGGCGAAGCCGTGCTCGACGTGATTCTCGAAGACGGTTTCTTCGACCATGTGAAGGCGATGGGCGACCGGCTCCGTCAAGCGCTCGAGCAGATGCTGCCCAATCACGATCACCTGTTCGAAGGTGTACGGGGCCGCGGATTGATGCTTGGCATCAAGATGAAGGTCGATAGCAAGCCCTTCGTACCCTATCTGCGCAGCAAGGGCCTGTTGATGGTGGCGGCTGCCGACGATGTCGTACGCGTCCTGCCACCGCTCACCATCGAGGAAAGCCACATCAAGGAGTTTGTCGAGCTGCTCTCGGCGGCGGCGCGGGATTATGAGGTGCCGGAATCATGACCCGGCATTTTCTCGACCTTGCCGATCTCGATGGCGATACGCTTGCGGCGATCCTCGACGACGCGCTGACGGCGAAGGCGGCGCGAGCGGGCAAGCCGAAAGGCGCGGCGGACGACGGCCCGTCGCTCGCCGGTCATACGCTGGCGATGATCTTCGAAAAGAATTCGACCCGCACGCGAACCTCTTTCGACATGGCGATCCGTCAGCTCGGCGGCTCGTCCATGGTGCTCGAGTCCGGCACCATGCAGCTCGGTCGCGGCGAAACGATCGCCGATACCGCCCGCGTGCTCTCCCGCTATGTCGATGCGATCATGATCCGTACCGACGATCATGAGAAGCTCACCGAGATGGCGGAACATGCGAGCGTTCCGGTGATCAACGGGCTCACCGACCGGTCGCATCCCTGCCAGATCATGGCGGATATGCTGACCGTGCTCGAAAAGTTGAACCGGTTGGCCGGCACCAAATGGGCCTGGCTTGGCGATGGTAACAATGTGCTGACCTCGATCATCGAAGCCAGCAGCATTCTCAAATTCGATGTCGCGGTCGCCTGTCCCGAAAGCCTTTTGCCGGCGCCGGACGTCGTCACGGCCGCGCGCGAACGGGGCGGAACGGTAGAGATTACGCGCGATCCCATGGCGGCCGTCGCCGATGCGGATGTCGTCGTGACCGATACCTGGATCTCGATGGGCCAGAAGGGTGGCGAGGCGAAGCTGGCCGCGCTCGAACCGTTCCAGGTTACCGAAACGGTGATGGCCGGCGCGAAGGCCGATGCGGTTTTCCTGCATTGCCTGCCCGCGCATCGCGGCGAGGAAGTCGTCGCCGAAGTGATCGACGGACCGCAATCGGCCATCTGGGACGAGGCGGAAAACCGCCTTCACGCTCAGAAAGCCATTCTGCGCTGGTGTTTCGGCCGGATCGGATGACGGCGACCAGGATGGATAGCGCGCTCGGTTTTTCGATACCGGGGAGCAATGCGCGCGGACGTGTCGTGCGTATCGGCCCGGCGCTGGACGAGGTGCTCGAGGCCCATGCCTATCCCGAACCGCTGGCGCGGTTGTTGGGCGAGGCTCTGGTATTGGCGGCACTGTTCGGATCGACGCTGAAGGAAGCGGGCGGACAGCTGACGATCCAGGCGCAAACTCAAAACGGCGTCGTCGAGCTTCTGGTGGCCGATTACAAGGGCGGGGAGCTGCGCGGCTATGTTCGCCACGATCCTGAGCGCCTCGCCCAAGCTCCGGCCGATCCATCGCTGTTCGCCCTGTTCGGCCAGGGCTATCTGGCGATCACCTTCGATCAAGCGGTGACCGGCGAACGCTATCAGGGCATCGTTCCGCTCGAAGGCGGGTCGCTGGCCGAAGCCGCCGAACATTATTTCGTCCAGTCCGAGCAGATACCGAGCCTGATCCGCATTGCCGTGAACCGGGATCCGGACGGGCGCTGGATTGCCGGCGGGCTGCTGCTCCAGCATTTGGCGGAGGGCGTGGAGGGACGCGAACGACTGCACGTCCGGCTCGACCATCCCGAATGGGAGCATGTCCGGACGCTTGGCGAGACGGTGACGGTGGACGAACTCGCAAACCCGGCGCTCGAGCTGGACGCGCTCGTCTGGCGGTTGTTCCATGACGACGGCGAGATCCGCGTGTTGCCGCAGACGCCTTTGGCCAAAGGCTGCCGGTGCGATCCGGTGCATATCCGTCAGGTCGTCGGCCAGTTCAGCGCCGAGGAGCATGCCGAAATGGCCGATTCCGATGGCGTGATTCGCGTCAATTGCGAGTTCTGCGCGAAGAGTTTTCCCATCGAAGTGGCTGAACTTTAGGCGATAATCGACCGTTTCAGCGCCGGTTCACCTTGATTCGGCTATGCAGAAGCCGTGATGGCGGGGTATCGCTATCCGCGATGGGAGTGAACATGCGCAATTTTCTGCGGCTCAAGCCGGCCCTGATGGGCGCGGCGGCCATGACTCTGCTCGCCACGCCCGGCGCTGCGCAGGCGCCTGCGGCGATATCCGGCCTGCAGAGCGGGGCATGGGAATTGCGCGATCTCGGACGATCCGGCGCGCGATCCCGCCAGATTTGCGTGCGCAATCCCGCCAGGCTGCTCCAGATCCGCCATGGCGGCCGGGCCTGTCCGCGCCGCGTCCTGAGCGAGGACAGCCGCTCGGTGACGGTGCGGTACGAATGTTCGGGATCGGGCTGGGGGCAAACCACGATCAATGTCGAGACGCCGCGCCTTGCACGTATCGATACCCAGGGGATCGACGGGGGCAGTCCCTTCCACAGCACCTATGAGGCGCGCCGCACCGGCGCGTGCAACTGATCAATTCTTCCGGCCGTTAACCGGCTGTTTACCATATCTGTTTATCCAGAATGGTGCGCCTGTCATGGGGCGCACTTTCCTCCCTAGCAGGGCCATTTGGCCCAACCCTGGCCGCCCTTTGGGGCGGCCTTTTATTTGCGGTAAAGCTTGCGCGGACCCGCGCGCGGGCATAGCTGCATCGCCGATGGTCGAAGATACCGGAAAATTTGCCGTACTGTTGCTGTCGGGCGGGCTCGATTCCATGGTCACGGGCGGGCTCGCGCGTGAGGCCGGTTATCGCCTGTTGGCCCTGACGATCGACTATAATCAGCGGCACCGGATCGAACTGCAGGCCGCAAACACTGTGGCGGCGGCGCTCCAAGTCGAGCGCCATATCGTCTTGCCGCTCGATCTGTCGCAGTTCGGCGGTTCGGCGCTGACCGCCGATATCGACGTGCCGAAAACCGGCGTCGGCACCGATATTCCGGTGACCTACGTGCCCGCGCGCAACACGATCTTTCTCTCGCTCTGCCTCGGCTGGGCGGAGGCGGCGAATGCACGCGACGTCTTTATCGGCGTCAACGCGCTCGATTATTCAGGCTATCCCGATTGCCGCCCGGATTTCGTCGAGAGTTTCGAGGTCATGGCCAATCTCGCGACCAAGGCCGGCGTCGAAGGCGATCGCTTCTCGGTGCACACGCCGCTGATCGATATGAGCAAGGCGGATATCGCCGCCGCGGCCGCGCGGCTCGGTCTCGATGCCGGTATGAGCTGGTCCTGCTACGATCCGACGCCCGATCTCAAACATTGCGGGCTGTGCGACAGTTGCCGCCTGCGCTCCAGGGGATTCGCCGAAGCCGGTCTCGCGGACCCGACCGTCTACGCCGCCCAGCCATGAGCTATGCCGTCAAGGAGATGTTCCTGACCTTGCAGGGGGAGGGTATGCAGGCGGGCCGCCGCGCCGTCTTTCTGCGTTTTGCCGGCTGCAATCTCTGGACGGGCCGGGAACAGGACCGCGCCGCGGCCGTCTGCCAATTCTGCGATACCGATTTCGTCGGCACGGACGGCGAGAATGGCGCGCGCTATACCGATGCGAAAGCCGTTGCAGCGAAGGCCGGCGCGCTATGGGGCGACGATCGTACCCATGCCTATATCGTGTGCACCGGCGGCGAACCGCTGTTGCAGCTCGACGCGCAGCTGATCGACGCACTCCACGCGGCGGGGTTCGAGATCGCGGTCGAGACCAACGGCACGATCGCAGCGCCGGACGGGATCGATTGGCTGTGCGTCAGCCCCAAGGCGGGAAGCGACGTTGTTCAACGCGCGGGCGACGAACTCAAACTGGTCTGGCCGCAACATGGCATCGATCCGGCCGAGTTGCGCGACTGGGATTTTGCGAATTTCCTGATCCAGCCGATGGATTGCGCGGATAGCGAAGCGGCGATGACGGTGGCGATGGATTATGTTCGCGCACATCCGGAATGGCGGCTCACGCTCCAGACCCACAAGCTGCTCGGCATTCCCTAGCCGCTAATAGCGCACCGGTTTCGCGCCGCTGACGCTGTTCCAGAGCGCGCGCAGCCAGCGTAACCGCTTATGCCCGGGATCCGGCGCGTATCTGGCGAGCCAATCGACAATTTCTTCCGGCGTGCAGGGAAGGCCGGTCGGTGGGTGGATATAACGCGGATAGAGGATAAGCGTCCCCGCGACGAGAGCATCCAGCGTCAGTCTTTGCGTACGCCGCTCGAAGGACAGGCGATCCTCGGTCAGCCCCCAACCTGCGTAAAAGGGTCCGCCATAGGTCATGACCGTCTTGCCGCGCATCAGCGCCTCGAAACCCGCGAGCGACGTCAGGGTCGCCAGACTGTCGCACGCGGCGATACAGGCGTCGATATTGGCGTGGCGCACGACCTGATCGGCCAGCGCGTCGCAGTCTTCGTGCGGGATCCGGCCCACGCGATTGCCGGTCTCGACATCGGGATGCGGTTTGTAGACGATATGGGCGCCGGGATTATCGGCCCGCACGGCCTTGAGGAGGCCGAGATTGGTCTTGATATCGGCCGTGCCGCGCTCGATCGAGCGATCATCCTCCACCTGTCCGACGACGAGGATCGCAGACTTGCCCTCCGGTGGATCGATCTCGGCCGCGCCGCCGACATTATATTTGCTGATTCCGGCCGATACGAGCGTTTCGCGAAGCTTTGCCGCGCGGCCGAGCAATGCATCCGAAAATGCGGTGCTTTCGAGGATCGTTTCCAACCGCGATCGGCTGTGCCGGTCGAAATACATGCCGTGATCGTCGATCACGATCGAAGCGGGAAGATGGAAATCGGAGCCAAGTCCACGCGAACGCAGAAACCCGTCCTCCATCCGCCAGACCGGCGTACCGCTCTCTGCCAGCCGATCGCGCTGCCCGGCATCTTCCTTGCCGGACCAGATCAATATCCGGCCGTCCCGTGCATCGGCGTCGCGGGCGGCGCGCGCCACCGAGCCATGAAAACGGATACTGTTGTGCGGGCTGGCGAGCATGTTGCGCACCGCGGCGCGTTTCCAGGGGGTAAAGCCGACCGCCGCGAAATGCCCGCTGTTGCGATCGGCGATCCGCCGCCAGTCATTGAGCCGAGCGATCGTCGCTTCCAGCGTCGTCGGCGTGCCGTTGATCGGATCGACATAGCGCGAATAGAGCAGATAGGCGGCGGCGAATATCTCCTCGGTGGAGCGTTGCGCGGTGCGGCGATCGCATCGTATCGCGTCCTGCGTCGCGCCCCAGCCCGCGTAGAAGGGCATGCCGAAGCAGCGCACGGGCATGCCGCGTATCAACGCTTCGAATCCCATCAGGCTCGTTACGCAATAGACGGCGTCGACATGGTCGAGGATATCGGCGGCACGCGCTTCCTCGTCGAACAGCCGGACACCATGCAGGGCGTCGTCCGGTATGCATCCTTTCTTCAGGCCGGCGGCAACCGCCGGATGGCGGCGCACGATGATCTCCGCTCCCGGTTCGTCGCGTTTCGCCGCTTCGACCATATCGACGAAGCTGTCGGTGTCGGCCAGACCGGCGGAGATCGCGACGTCCCCGAGAGTCTGATCCACGACGAGGATTCTCCTACGATCGGCGGTCGGCAGTAAACGCCGGTCGAAAGGTGGCGCGGCATTGGTCTTGCAGAGGCCGTGGCGCACGATGCTGGCGATGGCGGCCCGCGCCCGCTCGAGCAATTCGGGCGTCTGCCAGCCGCCATCTTCGAGCAGCCGTTCGATCCGGGAGGGCGAGCGCGCGTCGTAATAGATACCGATATCGTCGGCGACGAGACTGAGCGGCGGCGCGCCGGCTTCCCCCAGGCCGATCGAGCGCAGGAAACCGTCTTCCAGCGCGATATAGGGCAGGCCCTTTTCCGCGGCGATGGCGCGGGCGCGTTTGGCGGTCGGTTTGTAGCCCCAGCCGGCGACGCCGTCCGTATCGGCCGTCGGCGAACCGCGTCGGTCTATGCGCTCCACCTCGGGCAGGAACGCCTCGAGATGCCGGATGCCCGCGACGCCGCGCCCGGGAACGAGCAGATGGCGTGCGGCGATGCGGTGGTGGACGGGCTCAGGCATTGGGGCCGGGATGCAAGGCCCCGGCGATTTTGGCAAGGTCGGCCTCGGGAGCTAGCAGCGGCGGGTATTGTAGCTGTCGCCCCGCCAGCAACGGTCGTCGAGACGCAAGAGCGGCGGCAACGGCACCGGTTCGTGATAGGGCATGGTCGCGTCGGCGTAGGAGACCAGGCTGTTGCGCATCTGGCGCATCCGGGTCTGCGCGGTCAGATGAAGCTGCCCCTTGGGCCGGGCGAGGGCGTCGCGCGCGGTTTCCGCGGCGGCATGGCAGAAGCTGCGCTGCGATCCGACCCGTACGTAACTCTGGTACATGGTCGTCGTATATTCATCCATCACCGACTGCCACCGGCGGCCGGCGGTACGCCGGAAATAGGTTTTGAGACCTTCATATGCAGCGTTCAGCTCATCGGCATGATGGGTGAGGATCGCGTTATAATTGTCGACCGACATGACGGAGGGCCAGAACTGGCAGTTTAGCGCGGCGACGTTGAGGCTCGATCGCAGGTTCCAGACGAGATTTGCGCGGATATCGGCCGGCTGGCCGTCGGTCATGCTCGGGACGAAGAGGCCGGGTTCGGCACCGGTGACGGGCTGGCCCTCATGTTCCGGCGGGAAGAAGAAGATCTGGGCCGAAGCGGGCGTGGCAATCGCACTTCCGAGCATCGCCGACATTCCGGCCAGTATAGCACCGATTTTTCGCATTCTCACTCTCCCTCACTCGCCGCCCTTATATGGCAGCCTGTCGCCCCGGTCAGCCCGTCCGGCTCGGTTCGTCGTCAACCCGACTCGGTCTGGCCCGCGCGGCTATTCGGTCGCTTCCGCTTCACCATCTTCGCCAGCTTCGGCTTCAACGGCGGGTTCTTCCGGTTCGGCAGGCGGCGGCGTTTCGGCCTCCGCGGCCTCGTCGCCTCCGGATGGGGCCGGCGCCGCGGGTTCGCCGCTGCTGTCCGCCGGCATCCGGCTCTCCATACCCATCGCTTCTTCGGCGCCGATCGTGCCGTCGATCAGGGTCGTGTCGTTGATCGTGCCGTCCCCTTCGCCGGGATCGACATCGGTCACGGCCGTATCTTCGTCGGTCGTCGCGGTTTCGGTGCCGCCGCCGCAGGCCGTCAGCGCGAGCGTCGCGGCAAACATCGCCGACCCACCCAGAAATTTCGTCGCAATACGCATCACCATCTCCCTTATTCACCCGTTCGATAGCGTCCCGATTTTCGGGCCACAAGCTTATCGGCATGACTGCCGGTTTCAACCGTCTTTCGGCGGCGTTCCGAGCGTCTCCAGAAAGCCTGTAAAGTTGCGCTCAATCGCGGCATCGACGCGTTCCATGGTGGCCGGTACGCCGAGTTTTTCAAGGCTGGTGACGGGATATTCGGCGATGCCGCAGGGCACGATACCGTCGAAATGGGCCAGGTCGGGCGCGACGTTCAGCGCGAAACCGTGAAAGCTGACCCAGCGGCGGATGCGCACCCCGATCGCGCCGACCTTCGCCTCCGCATCGCTATCGTCGGTCCAGATGCCGATCCGGCCATCGGCGCGCCGCGCGGCGACACCCAGTTCGGCGAGGCTCGCGATCATCCAGCCTTCGAGGGAATGGACGAAGTGGCGCACGTCGCGCCCGTGCCTGGCAAGGTCGAGCATGACATAGACGATGCGTTGACCGGGGCCGTGATAAGTGTAACGGCCGCCGCGTCCGACCGTGAAGACGGGGAAGCGTTCGGCGCTCAGCAACTCTTGCGGATCGGCGCTGGTTCCGGCCGTGTAGAGCGGCGGATGTTCGAGCAGCCAGATGCATTCGCGCGCGTCGCCGCTCCGAATGGCCGCGGCGCGGCCTTCCATGTCGGCCAGCGCTTCAGGATAAGGCGTGAGGCCCGGCGAGATCCGCCATTCGATATCGGCTGTATCCATCGCCGACCTAGATGCGGGGCGCGGGCATGGCGATCAAGGGCTTGTGCCGCCGCGCTTACCGCCGCATGGTGGCGGCCATGGCTGATACACTCCGATTTTCGCCCAGCACGGGCTGGGACGAGGTCCGGCAATTGCTGGGCCGCGAATTGCAGTTGCTCGTCGCTATCGCGGGCGTTTTCTTCCTTCTTCCAGGGCTTGCGCTGTCCTTCATGCTGCCGCCGGTCGAGGATGTAAGCAGCCTGGAGGCGATCGTCGCGGTGATCCAGCCCTATCTGCCGCTGATCATTCTCGTCAGCCTGATCCAGATGATCGGTCAGCTGGCGATCTGGACCCTGGTGATGGCGGTGGACCGCCCGACTGTCGGCGATGCGATCAAGGCGGCACTCCTGTTTCTGCCCTTCTATTTCCTGATCAATATTCTCAGTAATCTGATCGTCGGGGCGGGGCTGCTTCTGTTCATCCTGCCGGGCATCTATCTGGCCTGCCGCCTCGCGCCCATCGGGGTGATCGCGATTACCGAGGGCATCCGCAATCCGCTGACCGCGATTCAGCGCAGTTTCGCCGTTACCAAAGGCAACGCCCTGCCGATCTTCGCCTTTCTGGCGATCGTCGGTATCGTGTTCATACTCATATCCTTCGCGGTCTCGATCGTGTTCGGAACGGTGTTCGCGCTGGTCGGACTGGAACTGGCGCCGGGCGGGACGGGGTCGTCGTTGCTTTCCGTCATTACCGGCATCGTTTCGGCGGCCGGGACCACGATTTTCGCGTTGATGCAGGTGAGCATCTATCGCCAGCTCACCGGCCCCCATACACCGGAAGTGTTCGCCTAGCCTTCCAGCAACGGCACATGCGGTGCGGCATCGCGCGGCAGGATGCCGGCAAGACGCGGATCGGGAAAGGTTTCGACCGCCCGTCCGCGCGGGACGAAGCCCATCTTTCGGTAGAAGGCGAGGGCGTTGGGATGATCGAGCGTGCAGGTGTGAAGATGCACGCATTCGACATCCGGCCGCCATGCCAGCGCCAGTGTTTGCTGCATCAGCCAGCGCCCGTGACCCGCGCCTGCAAGTTCCGGCACCAGACCGAAAAACTGGATTTCGCACTGGCCGGTCTCGCGGAAATCGAGTTCGATCATGCCGATCTCGATGCCTTTCGGATCCTCGACGGCGAAAAACCGGATACCCGGATGATTGATCACGGCGTCGAGCGCGGTATCGTCCATCACCAGCCGCGAGTACCAGAGCCAGGGCGCCCCGACGCGCTCGAAAAGGATGCGGTACTTTTCGAGATCGACCGGATTCCAGCGATTGATGCGCAGGGGCGATGCAGGCAGCGGTGCCGGTTTCGGCCGGTCGCGCATGTCGAGATAGGTGACCACCTCGGCCAGATGGCCCCGCGGGATCTCGTGCAGTTTCATGTCCATATGGCGCGGGGCGGTAGGCTCATGAGGATCGCATCGATATTTCCGCCCGTCTTGAGTCCGAACAGCGTGCCCCGGTCGTAAACGAGGTTGAACTCCGCATAGCGGCCCCGCCATTCGAGCTGCTGCGTCTCTTCCTCGGGCGTGAACTTCTCGTTCATCCGCTTGCGTACGAGCGCGGGAAAGGCCTTGAGGAAGGCGTCGCCGACATGGTCGACAAAAGCGAGATGGGCGTTGAAGGAGGCATCGTCGTCGATTTCGAGATGATCGAAGAAGATGCCGCCGACGCCGCGCGCGACATTGCGGTGCGGGATCCAGAAATAGTCGTCGGCCCATTTGGAAAACCGCTCATAATCGCCCGGCTCGTGCGCGTCGCAGGCCTTGAACATCTCGGCATGGAAGAAATCGGTGTCCTCCTTGTAGGGGATCGGCGGGTTGAGGTCGGCGCCGCCGCCGAACCAGCGTTTCGTCGTATTGAGAAAGCGCAGGTTCATATGCACGGCCGGCACATGCGGATTGGCCATATGCGCAACGAGGCTGATGCCGGTCGCGAAGAAGCGCGGATCGTTTTCCGCGCCATGGATCGTCTTGGAGAATTCCTCGCTGAACTGACCGGCCACCGTCGAGACGTTCACACCGGCCTTTTCGAAAACCTTGCCCTTGATCAGCCCCTGGACGCCGCCGCCGCCCGGCGCGCCGGTTTCGTCCGGCCGGTCCCAGGGCGTGTAGACGAAGCGCGCATCGCTGCCCGCTTCGGTTTCGATCGCTTCATATTCCGTGCAGATCCGGTCGCGAAGTTTTTCGAACGTCGCGCGCGCCGCTTTCTGCTGAGCGTCCAGTTCGATCATGCCGGCCATTCTCCCGTCTGTCTTAAGGCTTCCCCAAGAGCGATGCCCGCTGCCACCGCGACATTCAAGGAGCGAAATCCCGGCCGCATCGGAATACGCACCCG
>JBCDDN010000059.1:0-20249 GCA_039180285.1 Pseudomonadota bacterium
ACCTGTCGGTCGAGCGCGGCACCGGGTTTAGATTTGTCAGAACATTGCTATCGCAATGTCGCGGCACCGGCCCGCACCCCCTCCCGGCCTCCCATGAGAATACACTAAGTGGGAGGCCGGGAGGGGGTGCGGGCCGGTGCCGCGACATTGCGATAGCAATGTTCTGACAAATCTAAACCCGGTGCCGCGCTCGACCGACAGGTCGAGTCTGACAAACCAGACTCTCTACCCACGCAATATTCTTGCTTTCCCGCCCGTACATCGCTATGGCCGCCATCTTCCAAACGATGTGAGGAACTGTCCGGCCGGAATGGGCTGCCGAGGCCGTTCGCAAATCGTCAGTGACAAGGAGACGAAAATGCCCAAACTGAAGACCAAGAGCGGTGTGAAGAAACGCTTCAAAATCACCGCAACCGGCAAGGTCATGCACGGCGTCGCCGGCAAGCGCCACCGGCTGATCAGCCATAACGCCAAATATATCCGCCAGAACCGCGGTACCGACGAACTGTCGGCCGCCGATGCCAAGGTCGTCAAGAAATGGGCGCCCTACGGACTGAGGAAATAGGTCATGGCACGAGTGAAACGCGGTACGACGAGCAAGGCGCGTCACAAGCGGCTTCTCAAAGAAGCCAAGGGCTATTGGGGCCGGCGCAAGAACACGATCGGCGTGGCGCGCCAAGCGGTCGAAAAGGCCGGCCAGTACGCCTATCGCGATCGCAAGGTCAAAAAGCGGAAATTCCGCGCGCTGTGGATTCAGCGGATAAACGCCGCGGTGCGCGCGGAAGACCTCACCTATGCACGCTTCATGCACGGCCTGAAGCTCGCAGGCGTCGAACTGGACCGTAAGGTTCTGGCCGATCTCGCGATGAACGAGCCCGAGGCGTTTAGCGCCGTCGTTGCCCAGAGCAAGGACGCGCTCGCAAACGCCTGAGGCAGCGACAGCAATCGCCGGTAGCAAGACCGGCAAATCCAACCTAAAGGGCGCGGGGAGCGGAATGGCTCCACGCGCCCTTTTTCGTAAAGCTCAAGGAGGATTTCGGAATATTGGCGCTCACCCTGAGCATGTCGAAGGGTGCAAGGCGAAACGCTTGAACCGGAGAAGGCTTCGACAAGCTCAGCCTGAGCGCGGATGGGACGATCTTTCGCAAAGGTAGGATCATGACGGAAAAAGCACCCGATCTCGGACAATTGCAGACGGACCTGAAAGCAGCCATCGACGTCGCCACGGGGCTCGACGCGCTCGATGCCGTGCGCGTTCACGCACTCGGCAAGAATGGGGTCGTGACCGGACTGCTGAAAACGCTGGGCGGCATGTCACCGGAAGACCGCAAGGTCGAAGGGCCGCGGATCAATGGCCTGCGCGCCGAGATCGCCGAGGCGATCGAAAGCAAGAAAGACGCTCTGGCCGAAGATCTGCTGGCCGAGCGGCTGGCTTCGGAAACGCTCGATCTGTCGCTGCCGGCGAAACAGACGCCCAAGGGTTCGGTGCATCCGGTCAGCCAGGTGATGGACGAGCTGGCGGAAATCTTCGCCGATCTCGGCTTCGCGGTCGCGACGGGCCCGGAAATCGAGGATGACTGGCACAATTTCACCGCGCTCAACATCCCCGAAAGCCATCCGGCCCGCGCGATGCACGACACTTTCTATTTCGGCGAAAACCAGAAGCGCGACGGCCAGACGATGATGCTGCGCACGCATACGTCGCCGGTCCAGATCCGCACCATGACGTCGGAAGAACCGCCGATCCGGATCATCGCGCCCGGCCGTACCTATCGCTCCGACAGCGATGCCACGCATACGCCGATGTTCCACCAGGTCGAAGGCCTCGTTATCGACCGCGATATCACGATGGGGCACCTCAAATGGACGCTCGAAACCTTCGTGAAGGCGTTCTTCGAGCGCGACGATATCGTGCTGCGCTTTCGCCCCAGCTATTTCCCCTTCACCGAGCCTTCGGCGGAGGTCGATGTCGGCTATTCGCTGAAGGACGGGAAGCGGATCATCGGCGGCGATCCGACGGTGGAGGACGGCGGCTGGATGGAGATCCTCGGCTCCGGCATGGTCAACCGCAAGGTGATCGAAGCCTGTAAGCTCGATCCCGACGAGTGGCAGGGCTTCGCCTTTGGCTGCGGCATCGATCGGCTCGCCATGCTCAAATACGGGATGGACGATCTGCGCGCCTTTTTTGACGGCGATCTGCGCTGGATCGAACATTACGGATTCTCGGCGCTTGATGTGCCGACGCTGAGCGCGGGAGTGGGCGCATGAAGCTGACGGCCATAAAACAAGCAACAAACACGCCCGTCACCCCCGCGAAGGTGGGGGTCCAGTCCCATGGGTTCGCACGTACCGAAACGTCGGAGCTGGATTCCCGCCTGCGCGGGAATGACGAGGAAGAAGCGGGACAGGGTCGATGAAGTTCACACTGGGCTGGCTTAAAGAGCATCTCGACACCGATGCCGATCTCGACACCGTTCTCGAAACGCTGACCGCGATCGGACTGGAGGTCGAGGGCGTCGAAAACCCCGGCGAACGACTCCGCGATTTCCGAATCGCCAAAGTGATCTCGGCGGACGAACATCCGAATGCGGACAAGCTGCAACTGCTCAAGGTGGACGCGGGGACCGGCGCGCCCGTTCAGGTCGTTTGCGGCGCCCCGAATGCGCGCGAGGGCATGATCGGCGTGTTCGCCGCACCCGGCACTTATGTACCCGGGATCGATGTGACGCTCGGCGCGGCGAAGATTCGCGATGTCGAGAGCTTCGGTATGATGTGTTCCGAACGCGAACTCGAACTGTCCGAAGAACATGACGGGATCATCGACCTGCCGGAAGACGCGCCGGTCGGATCAAGCTATGTCGAATGGGCCGGGCTCGACGATCCGGTGATCGATGTTCAGATCACGCCCAACCGGCAGGACTGCATGGGCGTGCGCGGGATTGCGCGCGACATGGCGGCGGCCGGATTCGGGCGGCTGAAGACGCTGGCCGAAGCCTATGCGCCGGCGGGAGCCGAGGCGGCGGATGGCGCGATCACCGAGCATGGCCAGCGCATCGAAGTTCAATCCGTCGAAGGAAACGGCACGCCGTCGATCGAAATCCGCACCGACGATCCCGAAGGCTGTCCGGCATTTTTCGGCCGCAGCGTAAAGGGCGTCGCCAACGGTGCCGCGCCGGCCTGGATGCAGAAGCGCCTGAGGGCGATCGGGCAGAAGCCGATTTCCGCGCTTGTCGACATCACCAATTTCGTAATGATCGATCTCGGCCGGCCGTTGCACGTCTACGACCGCTCCAAGCTCGATAACGCGATCTTCGCGCGCCGCGCAGCGGACGGCGAAAAGGTCGTCGCGCTCAACGGCAAGGAATACACGCTCGACGACACGATGACCGTGATCGCCGACGAAAAAGGCGTCCACGATATCGGCGGCATCATGGGCGGCGAGGAGACCGGCGTCGAAACCGACACCGTCGAGATCGTCATCGAGTGTGCCTATTTCGATCCGCCGCGCATCTCCCGCACGGGCCAGAAGCTCGGCTTGATATCCGACGCGCGCATGCGTTTCGAACGCGGCGTCGATCCGGCCTTTCTCGACGACGGCCTGACGATTGCCACTCTGCTCGTACAGGCGCTGTGCGGTGGCGAGGCATCGGAAGTCGTCCGCGCCGGCACACCGCCGACGCCCGACAAGATAGTGAACTACGATCCGCGGCAATGTTTGACCCTTGGCGGCCTCGACGTTCCGGCGGAAAGGCAGCGCACGATCCTCGAAGCGCTCGGCTTCGCGGTGAGTGGCAGCGGGCCGTTCGAGGTCACCGTGCCGAGCTGGCGGCGCGATATCGACGGCTGGCCCGATCTTGTCGAAGAGGTGCTGCGCATCGAGGGGCTCGACGCCATTCCCGCGACACCCCTGCCGCGCGCCGAGGGCGTCGCCACGCCAACCGCCTCGCCCGAGCAGAAGCGCGAACGCACGGTCCGCCGGACGGCTGCCGCGCGCGGGCTGAACGAGGCGGTGAACTGGAGCTTCATTCCCGAGGCCGAAGCCGCGCTATCCGGAGAAGCGCCCTGGATCCTCGCCAATCCGATCAGCGAGGACATGAAGGTCATGCGCACCTCGATGATCCCGGGCCTCGCCGCCGCCGCCAAGCGCAATGCCGATCGCGGCGCGTCCAGTATCCGGCTCTTCGAGATCGGCCGGCGTTATCTGGAAGAGGAAGAGCGCCCGACGCTCGGCCTGATCCTGGCAGGCGCGAAGGATGCGCGGCACTGGCAGGGCGGTGGCCCAAACGACTCGAACGCGTTCGACGCCTATGACGCCAAGGCCGAGATCGTCGCGCTGCTCGAAGCGGCCGGCGCACCGACGGGCAATCTCCAGCTCTTCGGCGATGCGAGCGGGCTCTACCATCCGGGCCGCTCGGGACGGCTATGCCTCGGTCCCAAGAACATGCTGGCCGAATTCGGCGAGCTGCATCCGAACACGCTGAAGGCGCTCGATCTCGACGGCCCGGTCATGGCCGGCGAAATCTATCTCGACGCGATCCCGATGGGACGCGGCGGCGTGGGCCATATGCGCAAGCCCTTCACCCCGCCCGCGCTGCAAGCCATCACCCGCGACTTCGCCTTCCTGCTCGACGCCGACACCCCCGCCGGCGACCTGCTCCGCGCGGTCCGCAATGCCGACAAGCAGCTGCTGGTCGATGCGCGCATCTTCGATGTGTTCACCGGCGAGGGGGTGCCCGAGGGCAAGAAATCAGTGGCGATCGAAGTGACGCTGCAACCCGGCGACAAGAGCTTCACCGAAGAGGATCTGAAAGCGATTTCGGAAAGGATCGTGAAGGCGGCCGGGAAGGTTGGGGGCGAACTCAGAGGTTAGAAAATCTGGCTTTACAGAAGAAAGTGCAGGGCTTCGACAGGCTCAGCCCAAGCGGTTCTTTGTGAGATCCCCTCACCCCTAATCCGCTGGCCCTAAGCTTGTCGAAGGGCTGTCCTTCTTCTTGCCCAAGCGCGAAATCTCGTCCCAATCCCCACGGATGAGCGCCCTTTTCTTCGCCCGGCCCCAGCCCTTGACCCGGCGCTCCATCGCCTTCGCCTCATCGCGAGTCTGAAATTCCCCGGACCAGACAAGCTCCACTGGCAGGTGGTCGCGCGAAAATCCCGGCAATTCGCCCGACCGATGCTGCGCGAGGCGATGTTCGAGATTGTCAGTGTGTCCGGTATAGAATCAGTGTGTCCGGTATAGAAATAGCCGCCACGGCAGTGGAGCATGTAGGTCCAGAAGGGCATGGCCTATTCCTACACCGCTTACCCTGAGCCTGCCGAAGGGTTGCTCTTCTCCTGGCCGCCGAAAAGACGAAGGACAACCCTTCGACAGGCTCAGGGTGAGCGGGTTGGGGAAGGCTGTCCGCCCCTAACGCCCCAGCAAAAACACCGCCTGTTCGGCCAGCAGGTTCGCCGCCGCCGCGCTGCGCTGCCGGTTGCCGCTCAGGAACCAGGCGCGCTCGACTGCCAGCCCCTGCTCGCTGACCAGCGCGCGGAAATCGTCGATGGTGACGTGATGGATATTCTCGGTCGCGTACCAACTCAGGGGCAGCGCGCCCGTGACCGGCATCCGGCCGCCGAACATCAGGCTCGCCCGCACGCGCCAATAGGCGAAGTTGGGAAAGCTGACAAACGCACGCGGGGCGATGCGCAACAGCTCGCCGAGGATCGCGTCGGGCGCGCGGGTCGTCTGCAGAGTCTGGCTGAGGATTGCATAGTCGAACGCGTCGTCGGGATAGTCGGCGAGATCGGTATCGGCATCGCCCTGCACCACCGAGAGACCCTTGGCCATGGCTTGCGCGACATTGTCCGCATCGAGCTCGAGCCCGCGGGCATCCGCGCCTTTCGCATCGCGAATTGCCGCCATGAGGCCACCATCGCCGCAGCCGATATCGAGCACGCGCGCGCCTTCGGGCACATGATCGGCGATGATCGCGAGATCGGGGCGGAGCGGGTTCATCTGTCAGACCTTTGCTACGCTCAGGCGCCGCATCGGTGATTTGTTTGTCAGAATTTCCCTGTCGGGAAACCGCGGCCCCGGCCCGCTCCCCCCCCCGACCGCCCACCAGTGAACCCTCAATGGGCGGTCGAGAGGGGGAGCGGGCCGGTGCCGCGCTCGACCGATAGGTCGAGTCTGACAAAGAAAGGTCGGCACGTTCCTGACAAACATAACGTTCACTTCCCCTCCCCGGCTTTCAGAAACCCGTCCACAGTCGCGTTCATACCCGGCGTATCGAGCAGGAAGGCGTCATGGCCGAAAGGGGAGGAAAGCTCGACGAAGCTGACCTCGGCGCCGCTGGCGTTCAGTGCGCGGACGATCGTCTTCGCCTCGCTCGTCGGATAGAGCCAGTCGCTGTCGAAGCTGATCACGCAGAAGCGCGTCCTCGATCCCCGGAATGCGTTGGCGAGCAGGCCGCCATGCTCCTCGGCGAGATCGAAATAGTCCATCGCGCGGGTGATATAGAGATAGCTGTTCGCGTCGAACCGGTCGACGAAGCTGATCCCCTGGTGGCGCAAATAGCTTTCGACCTGGAAATCGGCGTCGAAGCCGAAGGTCTTGGCCCCTCTCGATCCGTCCGGCCGGTCCTGTAGGCGGCGTCCGAACTTCTCGGTCAGCCCTTCTTCCGACAGATAGGTGATATGCGCGGCCATGCGGGCCACGGAAAGCCCCTTGGTCGGCTGTTCACCATCCGCATAATAATCGCCGCCGCGCCAGTGCGGATCGGCCATGATCGCCTGCCGCCCGACCTCGTGAAACGCGATATTCTGCGCCGAATGCTCGGCCGCCGTCGCGATCGCGATGGCCGATCGCACGCGCTCCGGATAGCAGGCCGCCCATTCGAGCACCTGCATCCCGCCCATCGAGCCGCCGATCACGGCGTGCAGCGCATCTATCCCGAGATAATCGAGCAGCATCGCCTGGGCACGCACCATGTCGCGGATCGTGATGACCGGAAAGCGCATGCCATAGGGCTTGCCGTCCGCCGCGAGCGACGCCGGACCGGCGCTGCCCATGCAGCTGCCGAGCACGTTGATGCAGATGACGAAATGCTGCGCCGGATCGATCGGCAGCCCTTCGCCCACCAAGCGCGTCCACCAGCCGGGCTTGCCGGTGACGGGATGGGTGGAGGCGACATGCTGATCGAGCGTCAGCGCGTGGCAGATCAGGATGGCGTTGGATTTGTCCGCGTTGAGCGTGCCATAGGTTTCATAGGCGAAATCGACGGGCGCGAGCGACGCCCCGCCGTCGAGCGCCAGCGGCCCGGGCAGGGTGACGGCGCGCGCGGCGCCGAAGGGGGATACATCCTCGGCCATAGAAAAGCGGCGCTAGGGCCCGGGGGGCGGATTTGTCAACGCGGCGCATCTATTGCGTCAGGCTCAATCATGCGGTTGAGCGCCGCACCGGGAGTCTATTTGTCAGACCCGACCTGTCGGTCGAGCGCCGCACCGACCCTTTCCCCCTCCCGACCTCCCAACAGGGTACACTCGTGGGAGGTCGGGAGGGGGTGTGGGCGGAGATGGCAAAGGCTCCGGCGGCGCGAAGCGTCGTTGGATGCCATCGGAGGGCGGTGCGGCGAACTTCCGCAAGGAAGTTTCTGACAAATAGACTCCCGGTGCCGCGATTTTCCGTGAGGAAAATTCCGACAGACAAAAGCTTTTCGGTTGAGGCTGCCCAAAATCCCTCTATTTCCACACGCATGACCGGCCCCACCCCCAAACCCTGGATCGCGGCGATGACGCCGTACACGCCGGGACGCTCGAAAACGGCGTCCGATGGCCCTGTCGTCAAGCTGTCGTCCAACGAAAATCCGCTGGGAACGAGCGCGGATGCCGAGAAAGCGCTGGCGAACGCCAAAGTCAGCCTCGCGCGCTATCCCGATCCGGCATCGATAGCGCTGCGCGAAGCCATCGCGGCGCACAACGGTATCGAAGCCGAGCGGATCATCTGCGGCACCGGGTCGGACGAAATCCTGCACCTCGCCGCCGGGGCCTATGCGGGAGTCGGGGATGAGATCCTCTATGTGCGCTACGGTTTCTCGGTCTATCCGCTGTCGGCGCAAAGGGTTGGCGCGACACCGGTCGAGGCAGCCGATACCGACTATGCGACCGATGTCGATGCGCTGATCGACGCGATCACGCCGGCGACGCGGGTGGTTTTCCTCGCCAATCCGAACAATCCCACCGGGACCTACACGCCGATGGTGGAAATCCGACGGCTTCATGACGCCATGCCGCCGGATTGCCTGCTCGTGATCGACCAGGCCTATGCCGAATATCTGGATCCTGCCGAGGCCGCCGCACCGCTGGAGTTGGCGCATGATGCGCCCAACATATTGATCACACGAACTTTTTCGAAGATTTACGGGCTGGCGGCAGAGCGGATCGGCTGGGGCTATGGCCCCGCTGCCGTCATCGACGCCCTCAACCGGATCCGGGCGCCGTTCAATGTCACGACCGCGGGGCAGGCCGCCGCAATGGCCGCGCTGGGCGACCAGGGTTTCGTCGAAGCCAGCCGCGCGCACAATGCGCGATGGCGGAGCTGGCTGGCCGAGCGGATTGCCGCAATGGGCAATGCTGGTCTGCGCGCCGTACCGTCCGAAGCCAATTTCCTGCTGGTAGTGTTCGAGGGCAAGCTCGACGCTGAGATGGCCTATGAAGGGCTGATGGAGCGCGGCTATATCACCCGCTGGCTGCCGGGGCAGCAATTGCCGCATGCGCTGCGCATATCGATCGGCACTGAAGAAGAGACGCGCGGGGTTGCGGCGGCGCTCGAGGCGCTAGTCGGCGGAATGTTATCGTCAGACTCGACCTGACGGTCGAGCGCCGTACCGCCCTCCGATGGCATCCAACGGCGCTTCGCGCCGCCGGAGCCTTCGCCATCTCCGCCCGCTCCCCCTCCCGACCGCCCATTCAGGGTACACTTGTGGGAGGTCGGGAGGGGGAGCGGGCTGGTGCGGCGATTTTCCAATAGGAAAATTCTGACAAAAATACCGCCGGATAGGCAGGTTGAGTCTGATGAATACACTCAACCCGTCTCCAGATCGTTGATCAGTCGATAGACCCGCGTCTCGATTTCCTCGCGCGGAAGCCCCGTCGGAATCGGCTCGAAAAACCGATAGGTGACGACGCCCGGCCGTTTGATCCAACTATCGCGTGGCCAGACATGCCCGCTCTCGATCGCAATCGGCACGACGGGCAAGTCGAACATCTTGTAGAGTCCGGCAAAGCCTGCCTGCAGCGGCGGCGCCTCGCCCGGCGCCACCCGCGTGCCTTCGGGAAAAATCACGATCGAACGGCCCGTCGCCAGAATTTCGCGCGTCCGCTTGAGCATTGCGCGCATCGTCTTCGCCCCGCCCGACCGATCGACCGAAATCCCGCCATATTGGATCGACAGCCAGCCCCAACCCGGAATACTCGTCAATTCCTTTTTCAGCACCGGCGCCGGCGTATCGAGCAGGTTCAGAAAATCCAGCGTCTCGAACATCGCCTGATGCTTGGCCGCGAACAGATACTGGCCGTCGGGGATTTCCCCCTCGATCTTCACCCGAATTCCCAGAACCGCCCGCGCGCACCAGCGATGGAAGCGCACCCAGGCGTAGATGACATTGTGCATCGGCCGTTCGCCGAGCACCGCACCGACCAGGGCCGCGACGACCCACGGGATGGTGAGTCCGTAGAATATCGCCATGAAGATAATCGTCCGGATTGCCGCCATGACGCCCTATAGACCTGCAATCGCACTGAGCCGCCGCAACAGATATTTGTTATATTCCAGAAAGAGTTGCATGAAACTCGGCTCGCTGGTCACGGCGTCTGGAAGCAATGTCACGCCGTCGTCAAGCTCGCGCGCCAGTTCGAACCGCGCCCGAGGCATGTGCCAGTCGGTAGTGACGAGCCGAACGCTGGCGAACCGGTTCTCCCGCATCCACTGCGCGGCCTCGGCGCCATTGCTTCGCGTATCGACCGCCTCCTGGCCGAGATCGATACAGCAATCGAACAGCGCTTCGGGCTTGCCGACCTCCTCGGCCAGCTCGACCGGCCGGACGGTCCGGTTGACGCCCGAAACGAGCATGCGCTCGGCTTCGCCGCGCTCGAGCAGCTCGATCCCGCGCTCGATCCGGTTCTCGCCGCCGGTCAGCACGATGATCGCGTCGGTTTGCTGCGGGCCGGCCGGGCCGGGCAGCCCGATCGCGAACGCCGCGAAGCCGAGCGCCCAAAAGAGCAGGATCAGAGAAACAATCCGCCGTATCATGGGAAGACCCTACAGCATTTTCCGCAAAACGCCGATGACGGTGAAGCGCGCGACCAGGGTCGACATGACCGCACCTACGATCGGCAGCAGCGCCAATATGAACCAGGCCGTTAACGGCAGCCTGGCGGATCCAAGCAGTTCCGATCCGACCGCACCGATCCGCTGGCCCAGCAGCAAAAGCACGATGATAGCGCACAGAAAACCGACTATCCCGCCCAGCAGCGCGTCGAGCGCGATGCGCCGCTGGAACAATCGCGCGATCTGAACGTCCGTCGCCCCCATCAGATGCAGCACTTCGATCGTCGCGCGATGCGTGTTGAGCGCCGCGCGTACGGCCAATATCACCGAGGCGGCCAGCGCGCTCGCCGTCAACAGGACGAGCGCCAGCGCCAGCCAGGTCAGCGAACCGATCAACCCGGCAAGCGGCGCGAGAAATTGCGCATGATCGTCGACCCGCGCCGACGGGGCGGCCGCGATCACTGCTTCCTCGACCAGTTCCAGCCGCGCATGTGCCTCCTCGGTCAGATCGGCGTCGATCATCGTTGGCACCGGTATACCCTCTTCGTCGCCCGCGGCGCCGATCCACGGTTCGATCAGGGCGTCGATCTCCGCGTCCGGCACCCTGACGATTTCCCTTACGCCGTCCAGGCCGCGCAATGCTGTTATCGCGGCGCGGGTCTGCTGCTCGCGCAGATCGGGATTGGCTTCGACGATCTGCACCGTGATCCGCTGGGCGATGCTCCCGGTCACGTTGCGCGCCGCATGGTTGAGCGCGAGCCCGCCTGCCGCCGCCAGTACGGTGAGAAACATCATGATCGCGATCACCCAGGGCATCGGCCCCGAAAGGCGGCCTTCGGTCAGCAACCGGCGCTCGGCCGGACTGGCGGCGAACGGCAGTTTCACGCGTTGGGCTTTCGACGCCGCCCGCTCTGCGATTCGCGCGGCGGATTGCGGAGCGCCCCGGTCGGATCGGACAGCCGCCCGCCTTCGAGCCGCATCATCTGGGCGGCGGAAACGCGGCTCAACAGATGGATGTCATGGGTCGCGACGACCAGGGTCGTACCGAGCTTGTTCAGCGCATCGAACAGATGCAGGAGGCGCGCGGCCATTTCGGGATCGACATTACCGGTCGGTTCGTCGGCGATCAGTATCTCGGGCCGCCCGATCACCGCTCGGGCGATGGCGACACGCTGTTGCTCGCCCCCCGAAAGCGTCGCCGGCCGCGCGCTCGCGCGATCCGACAGGCCGACCCATGCCAGCATTTCATTGACCGGCGTCGCCAATTCCTCTTCCTCTACCCCCGCAACGCGCAGCGGCAGGGCGATATTGTCGAAGGCGGAGAGATGCGGAACGAGCCGGAAATCCTGAAACACCACGCCGATCCGCCGGCGAAAGCCCGGCAGCCTGTCTCTCGGCAGGGTCACGACATCCTCGTCGAACAGCCGGATTAGGCCGCGGCTCGGCCGCAGCGCGAGATAGAGAAGCTTGAGCAATGACGTCTTGCCTGCACCCGAAGGGCCGGTGAGGAAATAGAAGCCGCCGCCATCCAAGGAGAAGCTGACGTCCGACAATGTCTCCGCGCCCGTTCCGTAGCGCAGCCCTACATTTTCGAACTGGGCGATTGTCGTGGCCATCGGCGCAGCCATGGCACAGCCCGCCATCCGGCGTAAAGCACACAACGCACGGCGCGCCGACCTTGCCAGCCGCACCCCTGCCCGCGTAGATCACGGCGATATTTGCAATAAGTTGGCGTTCCGTTCGCATGATCCTCGTCTGTCCCGCCTGTTCTACCCGCTATCTGGTGCCCGACACCGCAATCGGCGTGGACGGCCGGCAGGTCCGATGCGCCAATTGCAAACATAGCTGGTTCGCCGAAGGGCCGGAGACCGTTGCGAAAATCGAGCCTGTATCCGCCCCCCCTCCGCCGCCGCCACCCGCGCCGGTACAGCAGGAATTTCCCGAACCTCCGGCCGAGGAGAGCCCGGCCGAAACGCCACTGCCCCGGCCCGCTACCGCCGACGATACCGACCCCTTCGCCCATGAACCGCCATTCAAGCCGCGCCGCAATCCGGCGAAAATGTGGACGGCCATCGCCATTACCATCTTCCTGTTGCTGGGCGCGGGCATCGGTGCGGTCGCCTGGTTCGGTCCGCCCGGCTTCCTCTCCGGCTTCGGCGCCAGCGCCAATGACAGCGCACTCGACGTACAGCTTGTGCGCAGCCCCGAACGACGGACCCTGGCAAGCGGTCATGAACTGCTCTCGATATCCGGCCGCATCGTCAATATGACCGACGAGGAACAGCGGGTGCCGGATATCCGCGCGGAGCTGCGCAATGCTCAGGGAACGGTCGTGTATGACTGGACGATCCAGGCGCCGCAACGCACCTTGCCGCCCCGCGAGATGGTCGAGTTCAACTCCGCCGAAATCGATATTCCGCGCAATGCCGAAGAGCTGAATCTGAAATTCGTGCCCTTCGAAGGGGCGTAGGTTTGTCAGAATTTCTTTTTTGTCAGACTCGACCTTGCGGTCGAGCGCGGCACCGGATTTAGTTTGTCAGAACATTGCTATCGCAATGTCGCGGCACCAGCCCGCTCCCCCCCCCGACCTCCCACAGGATATACTCACTGGGAGGTCGGGAGGGGGAGCGGGCGGAGATGGCACAGGCTCCGGCGGCGCGAAGCGTCGTTGGATGCCATCGGAGGGTGGTGCCGCGCTCAACCGACAGGTTGAGCCTGACAAAGAACCTCGGTGCGGCGAACTCTCGCCCGAACATTTCTGACAAAATCCGCTATTGCCCCCTTGGCGAATTTCAGCGGGATCGGATCAGGGTTCAACCCTCGCTGACACGCTCGATATCCGCACCGACGCCTTCCAGTTTTTCTTCGAGCCGCTCATAGCCGCGATCGAGATGATAGACGCGCAGCACCTTGGTTTCGCCTTTCGCGGCAAGACCAGCCAGCACGAGGCTCATCGACGCGCGCAAATCCGTCGCCATGACGTTCGCGCCGACCAGCTCGTCTACGCCTTTGACCACCGCCGTGCGGCCGCGCACTTCGATGTCCGCGCCCATCCGCGCCAGTTCGGGAACATGCATATAGCGATTCTCGAAAATCGTTTCGGTCAGCATGCTCGTGCCGTCGGCAAGGGCGAGCATCGACATGAATTGCGCCTGCATATCGGTCGGGAAACCGGGAAATGGCGCGGTCGAGATCGTGGCGGGATGGAGCGCGCCATTGGCCGCGATCGTTACGCCGTCGTCGGATTCCTCGACGCCCAGCCCGACATCCCGCATGCCGGCGATGATCGATGGCATGTCCGCCGCCCGGGCACCCTTTAGCATGAGCTCGCCGCCGGTGATCGCCGCCGCGCAGGCGTAGCTCCCGGCCTCGATCCGATCCGGCATCACGCTATATGTCGTGCCGTGCAGTCGATCCTTGCCGTGCACGATGAGCCGGTCGCTGCCGATATTTTCGATCTCCGCGCCCATCGCGACGAGGCAGTTGCACAGATCGACGATCTCGGGCTCGCGCGCGGCATTTTCAATCACGGTTTCGCCCTGGGCGAGAACCGCCGCCATCAGAGCATTTTCCGTCGCGCCGACCGAAACGAGCGGGAAGGAAATCGTCCCCCCTTTCAATCCGCCATCGGGAGCCTTGGCCTTCACATAACCTGCCGCAAGCTCGATCTCGGCGCCCAGCGCCTCCAAAGCCTTCAAATGCAGATCGATCGGCCGATTGCCGATCGCGCAGCCACCCGGCATTGACACCGTCGCCTCCCCAGCCCGCGCGACCAACGGCCCCAAGACCAGGATCGACGCGCGCATCTTGCGCACGAAATCATAGGGCGCGACGGTCGAGGCGATGGACTTCGCCTTGATCGTCATCGACCGGCCATAGCCGCCATTATGTGCGCCCTTGAGCATGGTCGAAGCACCATGCTGGTTCAGCAGGTGCATAAAGTTATCGACATCGGCAAGGCGCGGCAGATTTTCGAGGGTCAGGATCTCGTCCGTCAGCAACGCGCACGGCATCAGCGTCAGAACCGCGTTCTTCGCACCGGAGATTTGCAGGGTGCCGGCGAGCCGGTTGCCGCCGCGAATGACTATACTGTCCATGCCCGGCTTCTACCGAAAGTTGCGGATCGCGCAATCCCGCCGGATGCTATCGGGTGCGATTTACGCTTTTTCGAGAGTGCATTGCAGCGGGTGCTGATTCTCGCGCGCGAAATCGATGACCTGGTTCACCTTGGTCTCGGCGACCTCGTAACTGAACACGCCGCACACGCCGACGCCGCGCTGATGCACGTGCAGCATGACCCGGGTCGCATCGTCCATGTTCATCGAGAAGAAGCGTTGCAGAACGAGTACGACGAATTCCATCGGCGTGAAATCGTCGTTGAGCATCAGCACCTTGTAGGGCGATGGCTTTTTCGTGCGCGTCCGGGTTTGGGTAGCGACTCCCAGTCCGGAACCGCCATCCTCCCCATCGCCTTCATCGTCGGTGCCGGAGGCCAGAATTGCATCGCTGTCGAGCATGGTTGCCAGAATATCGTATTGCAGTGCCGCGAAGCAAGAGGGTCTTGCCGCACAATAGGGTTAGCTGCGCCCGAATCCCGTCCAAAATCGGCTTTCAGGAGCGCATTTCCGGATCGTTCCGCCAGAAGAACCAGCTTGCGACGATCAGTCCGAAGGCGAGTGACAGCGTCCCGGCAAGAATGGCATAGGCGGACATGGCCGGCGCCCAGGCCGCCACCGCAATGATCACCACACCGAGCAGCACGAAGCCGCGGCCGCCCCAGATATGCGTGCGCAGCCAGCTGTAATCGCTCGACAGCGTCCAGGGCGTCCGCACGCCGACAAGGAAATTGCTACGCGTCTTGGGCAGGAAATTGCCGATCAGCACGAACAGCAGTCCCAGTCCGAAACTGATCAGACGGGTCACCGAAAAGTCCCATCCTGCGGCGAGTCCCAGGATCGCCAGATGGATCGCGGCGAGCAGAACCATGCTGCCCGTCACCGTCCAGTCGAGCAATTGCCGGCTGCGCTGAAGATTGGCCTTTCGCGGCTCCTGTTTGCCCAGCCAGAAGATGAGCAGGAAAACGGCGGCGGCGATGAGCGGCATCATGACCAGCCCTTCGGCGAGACTGCCATATCGGTCGACTTCACCAGCGGCGTCGAAATGCAATGGCACGCGTGTATCGGCGGGCAGAGTAAACCAGGCGGCAAGCGATGCGAGCCCCATCGCGGCCAAGGCGGACACTGCTGTTTTGACGACCCATCGCGAAATCATTTCCTGTCTCCTTTCATAAGCGCGGCGTCCAGCGATCCGCCCGCACGTCTTTCCATGCCGCCCAGCAAGCCCGCCAGCGTGCCGAGCAATTCTTCGGCCACGCTCGCGTTGAAGCTGTACACTATCTCGGTTCCGCGTCGCTCGGCCGTGATGAGCTCGGCCTCTTTCAGCACCTGGAAGTGCCTGGACATGGTCGGCGCGGACACGTCGAAATCGGCGGCCAGCGCCCCGGCCGTCGCATCGCCTCGCCGCAGCCGGGCGAGCACCGCACGCCGGATCGGATGCGAAAGGGCTTTGAGCGTCGCATTCATGATCTTTATTTAGCTATTAGACTAATTAGCGTCAATGCAAAATATTAGCCGTCGATGCCAGCGAAATTCTGGGGGCAAAGAAAAAGGGCCGCCCCGCGTTGCGGAGCAGCCCTTGTTTCGATGCCTGAAAGCGGAAGCTAGGCAGCAGCCTGCTTCGCCTTGTCGGCGGCAACCGCGAACCGGTTGGAGATCGGCTCGGCAACGTCGCCGGCGAGCTTCAGCCAGGCTTCGCTCATCTTGGAGCCTTCCTGGATCATCGCTTCGAAAGCGCTCTTGGCATAATCGCCCTGGATCTGGAAAACTTCGGTCGGCGACTTGGCGGCGGCGACTTCCTTGACCGTGCTGGTCATGGTTTCGAAACGCTGGCGGCCGAACTCGGCGGCTTCGCGAGCGATTTCGCCGGTGCCTTCGGCGGCGATCCGGGCCGAAGCGACCATGGCTTCGACATTGCCCTTGTTGAACTCGCCGATTTCACGAGCGACTTCGCCGCCCTTTTCCATGGCGGTCTTGGCGCGCTCGTTGATGTCGCCGAACATTTCCTTGGCGCGCTCGGTGGCGGCTTCGGCGGTCTTCTTCACGCTTTCCTGTGCTTTTTCAGCTGCATTCGTCATGATCGTTCCTTTCTTTTCGGCGGCAGGCTTGGCTGCGGCCTTTTTCGTCACAGTTTTCTGGGCCATCTTCTTCGCGGCTGTTTTCTTGGCCGGGGCGGTCTTCGCGGTGCCGGCGGTCTTCTTAGTCGTGGTCATCGGGGTAACTCCGTGAGTTCCATCATCTGTTATGTTGCACTGCACAATATAGGAAGCGATTCGAAATTGCAAGCACTTTTTGTGCGCTGCACAATAGCGTGATCCGCGCGCGTTTCGCCGCAGGCGCGCCTCGCCGGGCTTGTAATTGTAATATTGATGGAAAACCCCGAATCAACGGGTTTTCACATAGTTTCCCGGAGCCTCTTCAAGTGCTTTGAGCGGGCCCTTGCCGGGCCGCCGCGCGCCCTTCACCGCGCCCTTCTCGCCCGAATGCCCGCCGAGCCATTTGAGCCAGTCCGGCCACCAGCTGCCGGACGTTTCCTTCGCACCTGCGATAAACTCGTCCAGCGTGTCCGCGTCCTGTTTGTTCGTCCAATATTGATATTTCCCGGCCTCGGGCGGATTGACCACGCCCGCGATATGGCCCGAGCCTGCCAGAACGAATTTGAGCGGCCCGGAGAAGTGATCGGTGATCTTCCATACGCTTTCCGGCGGTGCGATATGGTCCTCGCGCCCGGCCTGGACATAGCTCGGCGTTTTCACCGCACCGAGATCGATTTCGACGCCGTCGACCGAAAGCCCGCCCGGTATCGCGAGCTTGTTGTCGCGGTAGAAATCCCGCAAATAGCTCTGATGCCATCGGGCGGGCAGGTTCGTCGTATCACCATTCCAGTAGAGCAGGTCGAAGGCCGGATATTCCTCGCCCATCAGATAATTGTTGACGACATAGTTCCAGATCAGATCGCGTCCGCGCAGCAGATTGAACGTCGCGGCCATGTACCGGCCGTCGAGATAGCCCTTGCCCTGGTCGAGCTGTTCGATCAGCCGGGTTTGCGTATCGTCGATGAAGAGCTTGAGATCGCCCGCCTGGGAAAAGTCGACTTGGGCTGTGAAGAATGTCGCACTTGCAACCTTGTCCGCCTCACCCCGCGCCGCGAGATAGGCCAGCGTCATCGCCAGCGTCGTCCCGGCCACGCAATAGCCGATCACATTGACCGCCGGCACGCCGAGCAGATCGCGCACCGTATCGATCGCGTCGACCTGGCCGCGCAGCACATAATCGTCCTGCGTCACGTTGGCGAGCGTCTCGTCCGCCGATTTCCACGACACCATGAACACGGTGATGCCCTGCGCCACCGCCCAGCGCACGAAGCTCTTCTTTTCGTTGAGATCGAGAATGTAGAAACGGTTGATCCAGGGCGGAAAGATGATCAGCGGCGTTTCGAACACCTTCTTGGTCGTCGGTTCATACTGGATCAGCTGATAGAGCGGCGTTTCCCAGACGACCTTGCCGGGCGTCGTCGCGATATTCTCGCCCAGCGTAAAGGCGTCGCTGTCCACATGCGTCAGCTGGCCCTTGTCGAGATCGGTCAGCATATGTTCGAGGCCCTTGAGGAAACTCTCCCCCTTGGTCTGAAGCGCCTTTTCGAGAACCAGCGGGTTGGTCAGCGCGAAATTGCTGGGGCTCATCGCATCGACAAACTGCTGCGTCACGAAGCGGACCTGTTCTTTTTGTTGCGGGTCGATCCCGTCGATCGCGTCGACGCTGCGAAGCATGTGATCGGCGATCATCAGATAGCTTTGCCGGATCATGTCGAAAACCGGATTGTCGTGCCATTGATGCGCGGCGAAACGGCGATCCTTCGACTTGGGAGCGTCGCCGCCTTCGGCTTCCTCGTCGCCCGGATTGAGGAAGCGCGTCCACAGCTTGAGACTGTCCTCCCAGAAATCCGCCTGCGCCTGGGCCAGCCTCTGCGGATTCATCATCGCGGGCAGCCTGGGGAACAGGTCGGGCAGATGCTCGGGTTCGGTGACGGCCTCGACGAGCTTTTCCTGCCCTTCGGCGCCAGCGCGCTGCATCTGGGCCGCCGTATATTCGAGCATCATCTGCTGCGCGCGCCCGAGCACACCCGTCCAATGCTGCATATCTTCGAGCGTGGGGATAGGCGGTTGAGGTGGCGTGGTTTCGTCGATCATGAGATTCTCCACCGTCATTCCCGCGGAATCGAAGATGACCGAAAGGTCAACGCGGGAATCCCGTCCGGACCGATGTTACTGGATTCCCGCCTTCGCGGGAATGACGAATTCCTTTTCCGCTTCCCTTGCGCGTATCACTCTGTAGAACCGCCACCACCATGAACACCGATTTCTACCGCATCCGCCGCCTGCCGCCCTATGTCTTCGCCGAAGTCAATGCGATGAAGGCCGAGGCGCGCGCCCGGGGCGAGGATATTATCGATCTCGGCATGGGCAATCCCGATACGCCGCCGGCTCAGCATGTCATCGACAAGCTTTCCGAAGTCGCCAACGATCCGACCGCGCACCGGTATAGCGCGTCGAAAGGCATTCCCGGGCTCCGCAAGGCGCAGGCCGCCTATTACAAGCGCCGCTTCGACGTCGATCTCGATCCCGACGGCGAAGTCGTCGTTACGCTGGGTTCCAAGGAAGGCCTCGCCAATCTCGCCCAGGCGATCACCGCGCCCGGCGATGTCGTGCTCGCGCCCAACCCGAGCTACCCGATCCACACCTTCGGCTTCATCATCGCCGGCGCGGCCATCCGATCGATACCGGCCTCGCCCGGGCCACAGTTTTTTGATCGCCTGCGCTATTCGATGGCGTACAGCGTGCCCAAGCCCTCGGTGCTGGTCATGGGCTATCCGTCCAATCCGACGGCGTACGTTGCCGATCTCGATTTCTACGCGAAGGTCGTCGAGTTCGCGCGCGAACATGAGCTCTGGATCATCAGCGATCTCGCCTATGCCGAGCTTTATTATGGCGATACGCCGACGCCCTCATTGCTTCAGGTGCCGGGCGCGAAAGACGTCGCGGTCGAATTCACCAGCATGTCCAAGACGTACAGCATGGCCGGGTGGCGCATGGGTTTCGCGGTCGGCAATGAGCATCTCATCAGCGCGCTTACCCGGGTGAAAAGCTATCTGGACTATGGCGCCTTCACGCCGATCCAGGTCGCCGCGACCGCCGCGCTGAACGGGCCGCAAGACATTATCGAGCATAACCGGACGCTCTACCGCAACCGCCGCGACGTTATGGTCGAAAGCTTCGCCCGCGCGGGCTGGGACGTCCCTTCTCCGCAAGCCAGCATGTTCGCCTGGGCGCCGATCCCCGAACAATGCGCGCATATGGGCGCGATGGAATTTTCGAAGGACCTGCTCCGTCACGCGGGTGTCGCGGTGTCACCGGGCGTCGGCTTCGGCGAGGAAGGCGAAGGATTCGTCCGCATCGCGCTGGTCGAGAATGAACAGCGCATCCGGCAGGCCGCGCGGGGGATCAAGAAGTATCTCGAAGGGTATCGGTCCAACAGCGCGGGCACCCGAACCGGCTGATGGGAGCGTTCACCCACCGCTTCCGCGTCCGCTATGCCGAGGTCGATCCGCAATCGGTCGTCTTCAATTCGCGCTATCTGGAATATGCGGACCTGATCATCACCGAATATTGGCGGGCGCTCGATATCCATTTCAGTGGCGAGGATGCTCTGGAATTCCATGTCGTGAAAGCCGTGGTGGAGTTCATACAGCCGATCCGCGCGGATGAGGAAATCGACGGCACGGCGGTGACGACACGGATCGGCACCAGCAGCGTTACGACCGAAATCGG
>JBCDDN010000060.1:0-19685 GCA_039180285.1 Pseudomonadota bacterium
CCACTCGGTGCGTTCGCGGCGCTCGCCGGTCTGCTTGTCTTTCCAGTTTTCGGACGTCGCGATCCGCAGATTGCAGACCTTGCCGCCATTGCTGAACGTCCGGCTTTCGGGATCGCGCCCGAGATTGCCGATCAGGATTACCTTGTTGACGCTACCCGCCATGTCTTGTCTCCCAGAATTCCCGCCGCCGAATCCGATCGGCGCACATTTCGGTTCGGCTTAGGAAAAGGCCGGGGATTCGACAAGCGGCGCGACGGTGCAACATGGGGTTATGTCGCAGAAGGACCGGCTAGAGGCCGAGGCCCACCGCCGTCCAATAGGTCGCGCCCGCCGCCACATAGGCCAGCACGAACAAATAGAGGAGCATGAAGCCCGGCCATCGCCAGCTGTTCGTCTCGCGCCTGGTCACGGCGACCGTCGACAGGCATTGCGGCGCGAAGACGAACCAGGCGAGAAAAGCCAGCGCCGTCGGCAGGGTCCAACGGCTCTGCAGCTGATCGGTCAGCGATTGCTCCGCCTGCGCCTCGTCGCTCTCGTCGATCGAATAGGTCGTCGCGAGCGCGGACACGGCAACTTCGCGCGCCGCCATCGCCGGAATCAAGGCCAGAGAGATTTCCTCGTTGAAACCGATCGGCGCCATGACGACGTGCAGCCCGTCCGCGACGCGGCCGGCGATCGAATATTCGCTCTGGGTCAGCGGACTGTCTTCGGGCGCTTCGGGGAAGGAGAGCAGCGCCCAGAGCGCGATAGTGGTGACGAAGATTATAGTTCCGGCCCGTTTCAGGAATATCCAGGCCCGCTGCCACAGACCGAGCAACAGGTCGCGGATCAGCGGGAGCTGATATTTCGGCATCTCCATGATGAAGCTCGCCGAGGTGCCTTTGGCGACGGTACGACGCAACGCCAGAGCGGCAAGCATCGCGCCCATGATACCGGCAATATAGAGGCCGAACAGCACCAACCCCTGCAACCCGATACCCGGACCGACACTATCGTTCGGAATGAACGCGGCGATGATGATCGCATAGACCGGTAACCGCGCCGAGCAGGTCATCAGCGGCGCGATCAGGATCGTCGTCAGACGGTCTTTCGGATCAGCGATCGTCCGGGTCGCCATGATCCCCGGTATCGCGCAGGCGAAGGAGGAGAGCAGCGGAATGAAGGAAGAGCCCGACAGGCCGAACCGCGCCATCAGCCGGTCCATCAGAAAGGCGGCCCGGGTCATATAGCCCGTCGCTTCGAGCAGCAGGATGAAGAAGAACAGGATCAGGATCTGCGGCAGGAAGATGATGACCGACCCCACGCCGTTGATCACGCCGTCGATGATGAAAGACTTGAAATATCCGTCCGACAATATTCCGTCAGCCTGGCTCGTGAGCCATCCTTGGGCGGCCTCGATCCAGCCCATCGGCGCTTCCGACCAGGCAAAGACCGCCTGAAACATGACGAACAGCAGCGACGCAAGGAGAGCCGGGCCGAGAATCGGATGTAGGGCGACGGCATCGATTCGCCGGTTCCATTGCCGGCCCGGCGTTTCACTGACGATCGCCCGTCGCGCAATCTCGCGGGCGCGCTTCGCGTCCAATATCGTATCGAATGCATCGCCATCGCCGCGCCCGGGCTCGATCGAGCGCATATTGGTGCCCGAAATCTTGCTCCGGATCGCATCTTTCAGTGCATCGATACCGCGCCGTCGCACCGCGACCGTCGGTATGACGGGCACGCCGAGTTCGCGCGCCAGAATGTCCGCGTCGATCTCCAAGCCGTCCCGTTCGGCCAGATCGATCATGTTGAGCGCGACGACCACCGGCAGTCCGAGAGCAATCAGCTGAACCGTGAAACGCAGATGGTTTTCGAGATTGGCGGCATCGATGACGACCACCAGGGCATCGGGCAGCCTTTCGCCGTCCTGCGCACCGGTTACGACGTCGCGCGTGACTTCCTCGTCCGGACTCGACGGATCGAGACTATAGGCGCCGGGGAGATCGATCAGCTCGGCCGGGCGGCCATCGGGCAGCGCCAGCCGACCGGCATGGCGTTCAACCGTTACGCCGGGATAGTTGCCGACTTTCTGCCGTGCACCCGTCAGCGCATTGAACAGCGCGCTTTTGCCGGCATTGGGGTTACCGACCAGGGCAATCAGCGGAATAGCTGTCATGCTGTCGCGATTTCTACCGAGATGGCTGATGCATGTTCGCGGCGCACCGCAATCGTCATCCGGCCGACCTTGCACGCAATCGGGTCCCGCCCGAACGGCGCCCGGTGCAGCGGTTCGACGGTTACGCCCTCGTCAAATCCCAACTCCCTCAGCCGTTTGCCGTCGGCGGGCGAAAGGGCGGACCAGTTGATCGCCGAGATAAGCGCGGATTGGCGCAGGGGAAGGTCGTCTAGACTCACGAGAATCATCCTATCGAACGAGTTACCTGCGAGTGATTATCAATAACGGAAAGAAAAGGCCAGCGCGCTTTGCAATACACGAGCCTAGCGGCCGGGATAGCGGAGACGACCCAGAAAACGCGTCATGCTGAAATGGCGATCGGGATCGGGGCGGAGCTTCTTTTTGAATTTTTCGAACTGCGCGACATTGCCGAGACGGCGATCGAGAAACGCGATCGTTTCCGCATCGCCTTCGCTTTCATCGTCGATCCAGGCCATGATCGTCGAGCCGTAAACGCCGGCAAGGATCGTGCGCTTGCTATAGTGATTGAAATCGGTCGACATATCGCCCGCCAAACGCCACATCGCGTCCGCAGAGCGCCAGCCGAGCTTACCGGCAAGCGGCACATTCTGCGGCAAGGCGAGAATGGCGATCGCACGGCGCAGCGCTTCCTTGTGCGGCCGAACGATGTCCAGACGTTTGAGGATCGCGGCGCGGATCCGCTTGTGCACAGGCATGGCGGCCAATTCTTCGGCGCTGAACCCAGCTTCCATCGTTGTATCGACATGCACGAACCATGCATCGATCATATCGGTCGCGCCCTTGGGGAAAGCGAGCATCGCCGCAGCGGGGTCCACGCCGGCTTCGACTGCCGCCCGTTCGATAGCCTCTCCGGTCCAGCCGTCGAACGCCGCATGGCCAGCGATGATCGGCGCCAGATGCGCGCGAATTTCGTCCAATGTGGGATCGTCTGGAAGCGGCTCGGCCATGGCGGCCTATATAGGCTATCGGTCGATGAGACCAAGGGGCCAACCGACGCACGGCTTTAGACTGCATTAGAAAAGTTTGCGCATCCACCACTGGCCGAATGGATCGCGTCCCTTATGTTCGAGGCTCACATTGGACAGGGGACTGCCGAACATGCCTTCACTTTACGATCCCATCGCGCTCGGCGCCATCGCGGCGCCCAACCGTATCCTGATGGCCCCCCTTACGCGCGGCCGCGCGTCGCCGGGCCATGTCCCCAATACGCTGATGGCCGAATATTACGCTCAGCGCGCAAGCGCCGGGCTCATCATCACCGAGGCCACCGGGATCAGCCGGCAGGGGCTGGGCTGGCCGTCCGCGCCCGGCGTGTGGACCGAAGAACAGACCGAAGGCTGGAAGCAGACGACCCAGAGCGTGCACGACGCAGGCGGCCGTATCATCCTCCAGATGTGGCATATGGGCCGGATCGTCCATCCCGACTATCTGGATGGCGAAGCGCCGGTATCCGCTTCGGCGACGACGGCGCCGGGCCATGCCTACACGCCGACGGGCAAGAAAGATTACGAACAGGCCCGCGCGCTTCGGCTGGACGAAATTCCCGGCCTGCTCGACGATTATGCGAAGGCGACGCGCAATGCCCTCGAAGCCGGTTTCGACGGCGTGCAGATTCATGCCGCGAACGGCTATCTGATCGACCAGTTCCTGCGTGACGGCTCCAATCTGCGCGACGATGACTATGGCGGATCGCCGGACAACCGGACGCGGCTGCTCGCCGAGGTCGCCGCAACCGTTGTACGCGAGGCGGGCGCCGACCGGACATCGGTGCGTCTCTCGCCCAACGGCGAAACCCAAGGCGTCGATGACAGCAATCCCGAGGCTGTATTCCCGCTCGCCGCGGAAAAACTGTCCGATCTCGGCATCGGCTTTCTCGAGTTGCGCGAACCCGGGCCGGAAGGAACGTTCGGACGAACCGACATACCCAAGCTCTCGCCGCTGATCCGCAAGGCGTTTGACGGTCCGCTCGTGCTCAATTCCGATTATCGCGCGGACGACGGGCAAGCCGTGCTCGACAGCGGTGTCGCCGACGCGATCAGCTTCGGCCGCACCTTCCTCGCCAATCCGGACCTGCCTCGCCGTTTCCGCGAAGGCTTGCCGCTCAACGAGAGCAACATGAAAACATGGTACACGCCGGGGCCCGAAGGCTATACCGACTATCCGTTTGCGGAACAGAGTGTCGCAGCGGAATAGCCTCGCGTCGGGAGAACCTCAGGTCCGGTTGGCGTCCTCAAGCTGCCGGATCAGTTCTTCGAGTTCGCCCTCCATGATCGCCTGGCTGTCGCCGCCGCCGAATACCATCGCACCGCTCGAATAGGTCGTGCCGAACGTGTTGGCGATATTCAGCGTCTGCAGCAGTCCGGACAGAAACTCTTGCTCGCTGAGGCTGGTCAGATTGTGGATGAAGGTACCCCATAGCAGGTCCTGGGCAATGGCATAGCGCGCATCGAGCGCGCTATCGCAATTGGCCTGCAACAGGCGAAAAGCCGTTTCCGCCGTGATGGCCTCGGCCGGGGCGACGGGAACAAGTATCCGCATTCGCTCCGCCAACGGATCGGTGACGACAAGGACGACACGCTCGCCGATCTGGAATTGCCAGACATTGCCCTGCCGTTCGATCGATTCATCGATCCCCTTTAGCGCGGTATCGATCATCTCCTGTGCGGCAACGGCGGCCTCGCTGGGTTGCCGCGTTTCCGGTTCGCCCGTCCCAAATTCCGGGCCGGGCTCCGGCGGCGCAATCGACTCCGAATCGTCACTTTCAGGGGCGACTGCAGAGGGTTGAGCCAGCGCGACCGCCGACAAGGCCATAAATCCGAAACCTGCCGCGATCGTCCGTCTGAAAATCGTCATAGGATAGCCCCCCTGTCGGCAGCGCTCGCATCGCGACGGGCGCGCATCGGCTAGGCGGCAAATTGCCGGCCCAGATCGAAAAGCGCAATCGCCGCTTTCGCCGCTTCGCCGCCCTTGTCTTTCTTATCGGGCCGGGCGCGTATCTCGGCCTGCTCGGCATTTTCGACCGTAAGGATGCCATTGCCGATCGCTATGCCATCCATGGTCAGCGCCATCAGGCCCCGCGCGCTTTCACCGGCGACGATTTCGAAATGCCAGGTTTCGCCGCGAATCACGACGCCGATCGCAACGAACCCGTCGAAGCGGCCGCTTTCCGCCGCCAGCGATACGGCACCGGGAATTTCGAGCGCACCGGGCACGGTAATCACTTCATGGCTATGGCCCGCCGCATCGAGCGCCGCAGTCGCGCCCTCTATCAGCCAGTCATTATAGTGATCGTAAAACCGTGCTTCGACGATCAGGAAATTGGCCATCACTCGCCCTCCACATCGATGGCGCGTTCGCCGACGATGGACAGGCCATAGGCGTCGAGCCCGACCAGGCTGTGATGGGTATTGGTGAGCAGGATCATGTTCTGGACGCCGAGTTCGGTCAGTATCTGCGCGCCGACTCCATAATCGCGCAACTCTTCCATATCGGGCCGTTCTTTGCCGGTCTTGAGCAGCAGCGCCTTGGTAAAGGCTCCCTGCATCGTCCGGTTGATCACGACGACGACGCCCGCCCCCTCTTCGCCGATGATCTGCATCGAGCGCGAGAGCATCTGGCCGCGTGCGCCCTCTTCGCCGAATACGTCGGTAAAAGCCGAGAGCGCATGCATGCGCACGAGCGTCGGCTTCTCCGGATCGACGCGCCCTTTCACGAGCGCGACCTGTTCCGTCCCCGTCGCCTTGTTGAAGAAGGTCATCGCCTTCCAGTCCCCGCCCCAGCGGCTCGTGAATGGCGCTTCGGCCTTTTTCTCGACCAGATGATCATGTTTGCGGCGATAGGCGATCAGGTCGCGGATCGTACCAATCTTAAGATTGTGGAGCTGGGCGAAGGCCAGAAGGTCCCCCATCCGCGCCATCGTGCCGTCTTCGTTCATGATCTCGCATATCACACCGGACGGGTTGAGGCCGGCCAGCCGGGCGATATCGACCGCCGCTTCGGTATGGCCGGCACGCACCAGCACCCCGCCGGGCCGCGCGACCAGCGGGAAGACATGACCGGGCGTCACGATCTCGTCCTTGCCTTTGGAACCGTCGATCGCGACCGACACCGTGCGTGCGCGGTCGGCCGCGGAAATTCCCGTCGTCACCCCGTCACGCGCCTCGATCGACACGGTGAAGGCCGTTTCGTGCCGGGTGCCGTTGTGGCGGCTCATCAGATCGAGCCCGAGTTCCTCGGTCCGCTCCTTGGTCATCGCCAAGCAGATCAGCCCGCGGCCATGTTTGGCCATGAAATTGATAGCGTCAGGCGTCGCCATCTGGGCGGGGATGACGAGATCGCCCTCATTCTCCCGATCCTCGTCGTCGACCAGGATGAACATTCGGCCGTTGCGTGCCGCCTCGATGATTTCCTCGGGGCTGGCCAGCGCCTCGCCGCCGCCCGTCACCAGATAGCGTTCGAGCTTCAGCAAGGTCTCGGCCGTCGGATTCCAGTCGTCATCGTCGAGTTTGCGCAAGGAGTTGGGATGGAGGCCCGCGGCGCGCGCCAGCCCGGCCTTGCTGGCCTCGCCAGAAGCCACAAGGTCACGGATATTGTCGATAAGCGGTGTGGACATGCTCGCCAGCTATCACATCCTGATGTGATATGTAAACATAAATCACATCTCTTTGTTGTTATTCGCCCGATTTGTTCATCATAACAGCAGTTATACTGAACAACTTCACAGCGCTTCACATACCCTTATTCCAAAAAATTCCAGACGTCCGCGGGGTGCATGCGACACTGTCGCCGGGACAGGGAGCGGCGCAAGGGGCGCTACGTTCTCGCCATCGATGGGTGAACGGTCAGCGATGGTGCAGCCCTCATATAGTGCAAAAAGATCGGTCGTCGCACCCTTGCCTAAACCGCTTGTTCCTATTTTGGAATGGCGCTCGGATTCCAGGTCATCGACTCATAAAGCCTATCTGCTGTCATTCCGGACATAGCATAGCCCGGAAGACGCCAGTTTTCCGCTGGCTATGCTCGATCCGGAATGACGGTCTATGGACATGTGACCTAGCCTTGCGTCATCCGCGCCAAATAGCGCGCCAATATGTCGATCTCGATATTGACCCGCCGCCCGGCCGCCACGGCATCGAAGGTCGTTACCTCGGCGGTGTGCGGGATCAGGTTGATCGTAAAATGGCAACCCTTGTCCGTATCGCGGACCTCGTTGACCGTCAGCGATACGCCGTCGAGCGTGATCGAGCCCTTGGGCGCGATCAGCCTCGCCAGATCGTCCGGCGCGCGGATGACCAACTCGGTCGAATCACCGACCGGCTCCGCAGACACGATTTCACCGATCCCGTCGACATGACCGGTCACGATATGACCGCCCATCTCGTCGCCGAGCTTGAGCGAGCGCTCGAGATTGAGCCGTCCGCCCGCGTTCCACTGGCCCTCGGCCGTGCGCGACACGGTTTCGGCGGACAGATCGACGGCGAACCAGTCCGCCCCCTTATCGACAACCGTCAGGCAGACGCCCGAGCATGCAATCGACGCGCCGAGATCGACGGTCGCCATATCGTATCCGCACGCGACACGGAGACGCAGGTCGCCGCGCTGCTCCGCCTTTGTGATCGCGCCGAGATCAGTGATGATTCCGGTGAACATGGCGGCCATGTAAGCGATGATTGGGCGCTTGTCGAAGAGTCTTCTTCGTCAGGCCTTATATGTCAGACTCGACCTGACGGTTGAGCGCGGCACCGGGATTTTTTGTCAGACCTTCGGCTACGCTCATAAACCTCCAACCGGTCCGTGCCGAGCATGCGCGTTTCAACGAGCCGCCATTGGCCGTGCGCATCGTCGAGCCGCGCGAGCCCGATATCGCCAAGCGCGCTGAGGCCCGAGCCGATGAGGATTGGCGCACGATAGAGGAGGAGGCGATCGACAAGGTTGGCCGCAATGAAGGCTGACGCCGCACCGGCTCCGCCCTCCACGAGCAGATGATCGACGTTATCCAGCCCCGCTATGGCATCCGGGCCTTCTAGACGCAGCCAGCTCGGCGCGGCTTCGGACAGCTGGAGTTTTGCGACGATGCCGGCATCGCGGCTCAGTATCGCGCGCGTGGGAGATCGATCGCCAAGGCCATCTATGCGGACATTGAGCGACGGCGCATCGGTCTCGACCGTGCCGCGCCCGACAACGATCATGTCCGCCTGAGCACGTTCGATATGTGCGTGCCTGCGCGCTTCGGGTCCGGTAATCCATTGGCTCGACCCGTCGGGCAGGGCGACCTGCCCATCCAGAGACGTGGCGAGCTTGAGCGTGACATGGGGCCGGCCCTTGGCCTGGCGCATGAAGAAGCCCGCCATCGCCCGGCGCGCCTCATCCGCCAATATGTCTTCGACAACTTCGATACCGGCAGCACGGAGCCGGTCGATGCCCTTGCCATTGGTCCGTTCGTCCGGATCGCGCGCGGCGACGATCACCCGGGCGGGCCGGGCTTCAGCCAGCAGATCGGAACAGGCCGGTCCGCGATTGCTTTCATGCGCGCAGGGCTCAAGCGTCACATAGACGTCCGCACCCGTCGCATCGATACCATCAAGCGCCATCGCTTCGGCATGCGGCCGGCCGCCGGGCTGCGTCCAGCCACGCGACACGATCCGTCCATCGCGCACGATGACGCAACCGACATTGGGGTTGGGAGCCGTGCGGCCGCGGCCACGCCATGAGAGCGCAAGCGCCGCCGCCATGAACCGCGCGTCAGCGGCCGTCAGTTTCGGTCTCCAGCCTCATACCGTCCATCCGTTCGCCCGGGCGCATCAGGTTGCGGCGATTTTCCTCGGTGATCCGGTCCGCCTCGGCCGCGGCTTCGCGATCATAATCGACCCCGCTGCCCTCGGCGAGCTCCTGAAACCGCTGACGGGAGATGGCCCGGCGCTCATTCTCTTCCAGCGCCAATATGCGCTGCCGCTCGATAATCTCCTCGTCGGTCCGGTTGGATCCCCAGACCTCGGCATAGATGATCGTGGGTTCGGTCGGTTCGGCGTCGGTTTCGCTGCTCATGGCGAATGTGCCGATCAGAACGGCCGGTATCGTTACCGCGAAAAACAGCGCGATCCAGTTGTGGCGCTCGCGGCGTCTGAAAAAAGACGCGACGTCCCGCGCAATGACACGCGGCTTTGGCGGTAGCATGACCATGGGCCAAGGATAGGGCAGCTTGGCTGCCAGCGCCAGAGGGCCATGTCTTTTCGTACACCTATCCGCCGCGCAAGCGCATCAGCCCTTCCTGCGCGGCGCTGGCGACGAGCCGGCCGTCCTGCGTGAAAATCTGGCCGCGATTGAAGCCGCGCGCATGGCCTGTCCAGGGCGAGTCGGTCGCGTAGAGCAGCCACTCATCGGCCCGGAATTCCTCGTGCAGCCAGAGCGAATGATCGAGGCTCGCCATTTGCAGCGGGTCCTTCATCCAGCTGATCCCGTGCTTCAGCGTGCTCGTTCCCAGCAAGCTCATGTCCGACGCGTAGGAGAGGATGGCCTGGTGCAGCCGGTGATCGTCGCCGATCGGCGCGACGGCGCGGAACCAGGTATAGCTGTACGGATCGGACTTTTGCGGTTTGGCGGGATTGCGCCGTTCGACCGGCCGCAACTCGATCGACCGCTGGCGCAGCATGCGCTTGCGGAAGGGCTCGGGAATCAGGTCGATATGCTCGCGCCAATAATCGGCCTCGCTTCGCAGTCCCTCGGGTCCGGGTACCTCGGGCATATCGAACTGGTGCGCGAGGCCGTCTTCGGGGCGCTGATAGTTGGCGGCCATGTTGAGAATGGGTTTGCCGCGCTGCAGCGCGATGATCCGTCGCGTCGAGAAGCTGCGCCCGTCCCGATCGCGCTCGATGCGATAGATGATCGGATAATTCTCATTGCCCGGCCGCATGAAATAGGCGTGCAGCGAATGGGCGATCAGATCGTCATCGACGGAACGATTGGCCGCGACCAGCGCCTGTGCGATCACCTGCCCGCCGAACACCCGGCCGACGCCGCCCGGCAGTCGCGGCCCCCGATAGAGATCGGTATCGAGCTCCTCGACGGTCAGCAGATCGCATAATTTTTCGACCAGCTCTTCCGGCGTCTTCAAGCCTTTGCCGCGCGCATCTTCGTCCTGTTCCAATCATCACCCTTTCCACTGCCGCGCCCTATTCGGTCAGCATCGGGCCCAATTCAAGCCCGGGCGCCAATCCCTTCTGGAAAGGATTGGCGGCTAAGCCTCTCCGCTGCCGGCCAGATCGGCATAGACGGAACCGAGAACACCGGCCCGGAACGGCGTCACCTCGCTCGGCAGATTCTGGACATAGCCCGACACGCGCAGATCGTTCGTCCGGTCGACCCAGGCGATCGTTCCCGCCGCGCCGCCCCAGCCGAACGTTCCGACGCCCTCGCCGGCCGCACCGGGCTCGATCGTCACACGCCCGCCGGCGCCGAAGCCCGATTCATAGTACATGCCGGTCTTGTCGATATCCGGCGGCAGCAGATCGGACATGGCGAGACGCGCGGTTTCGGTGCTCATGATCCGAACGTCGCCCAGCGCGCCCTCGCCGAGCAGCATGGTGAGGAAGCGATCATAGTCGCGCGCGCTGCACACCAGCCCTGCACCGCCATAGGGATATCGCGGCGGCAGCGCGTAAACCGATCCTTCGGCCGGATCGATCAGGATCGGCGCGCCGTCGCGGATCGTATAGCTGGCGGTCATCCGATCGGTCTTGTCCGCGGGCACCTGGAAGAAGGTGTCATGCATGTCGAGGGGCGCAAAAATACGCTGCTGCAAAAACGTATCGAACGGCACGCCCGCGGCGATCTCGATGATCCGGCCGAGCAGATCGATCGATACCGAATAGCTCCATTTGGTTCCGGGATCGGCGATGATCGGCAATGTCGCCAATCGATCGGCAAATTCTTCAAGGCTTGCGGGGCGCGTGGCGACCACCTCGGGTTCTTCATGCATGATGACGCCGGGCTCGAGCCCCAGCCGCTGATATTCGGCCAGCAGCGGACCCGTGGTCACGATCGAATAGCCAAGCCCCGCGGTATGCGTCAGCAGATGCCGAATCGTGATCGGTCCGTTCGATGCGCGCGTTTCCAGGCTGTTTTCGGGATCGGTCAGCACGCGCGGTTCGGCGAAACCCGGCAGGAAATCGGCGATATTCTGATCGAGCGTGATCGCACCGTCCTCGATCAGCATCATCGTCGCGATACCGGTGACGGGCTTGGTCATGGAATATATCCGCCACAAGGTTTCGGCATCGACCGCATTTTCGCTGTCCAAGGCCACGGTGCCGTCGGCGAAATAATCGGGTTCGGCCTGCCCGCGACCCAGCGCGATCAATGCACCCGGGATCGGATGCTCCGATACGAAACGCGGTACGAATTCCGCCACGGTTGGCCAGTGTGCGGCATCGTTGAACGCTGCGACCGCGCGGGCCGGCATTGTCGCGAGCGCCAAGCCCGCCCCCAGCCCGCCAAGCATTTGCCGCCGATCCATCCGTATTCCGCGCATATCAGTTTCCCCTCTTTGGTTTTGTTTTGAAACCAGCATTGCCAGACCGCCAGATTTTCGCAAGCCGGCGAATCAGGGGACGCGCCTGAGCCTCCCGATCGCGCGCTCCTTGCCGATCAGCGGGAGCAGCGCGGCCATTTCCGGGCCTTGGTCCCGGCCGGTGAGCGCCCGGCGCAGCGGCAGGAACAGCGCCTTGCCCTTACGATCCGTTCGGTCCTTGAGCGTTCCGGTCAGGGATTTCCAAACGGCTGCGGACCAGTCCAGCTCGGCGGCGATCCCGGCGGCCGTGTCGAGAAAGGCGATGGTTTCGGCGTCGAACGCAACCGGCGCGATCGGTCCCTCGACGACATGCCACCAGTCTTCCGCTTCGGCGACGGTCCCCAGATTGGGGCGAATCGCGTCCCAGCCGTTCCGACCCATCCCATCCGGGAGGCGCGCCGCCACCGCCTCGAAGTCGAGCTGGTGGACGATCTTGGCGTTGAGCGTCTTCAGCTCCTCGCTGTCGAACCGCGCCGGCGCGCGGCCGAAGCGCGCGAAATCGAAACTCTCGATCAGTGGCGTCACATCGGCGAACGGCTCGACCGGATCGCTCGTCCCGATCCGCGCGAGCAGCGCCACCACCGCCATCGGCTCGATCCCCTCGTCGCGGAACGCCTCGACGCCGAGCGACCCCAGCCGCTTGGAGAGCTTGCCCTCGCTGCCGACGAGCAGCGCCTCATGGGCGAAAGCCGGGGGTGATGCGCCCATCGCGTCGAACATCTGGATCTGCAGTCCGGTATTCGTCACATGATCCTCGCCGCGCACGACATGGGTCACGCCCATCTCCGCATCGTCGACCGCGCTCGGCAACATATAGAGCCAGCTGCCATCTTCCCGCCGAATGACCGGATCGGAGAGCAGCGCCGGATCGAAATGCTGCGGCCCTCGAATCAGGTCGTCCCATTCGATGGACGCGTCATGATCGAGCTTGAAGCGCCAGTGCGGCGTGCGGCCCTCGGCCTCGAAATCGGCGATCTGTCCGTCCGTCAGCGCGAGCGCCGCGCGGTCGTAGATCGGCGGCTTCCCGCGCCCCAGCAGGATTTTGCGCTTGAGTTCGAGTTCCTGAGCGGTTTCATAGGCCGGATAGATGCGCCCCGCATCGCGCAACCGCTTGAATGCCGCCTCATAGCGCTCGAAACGGGCGGACTGGCGTTCTTCGCCGTCCACATCGAGGCCGAGCCAGACCAGATCGGCGCGGATCGCCTCGACATGGCCCTCTTTCGACCGCTCGCGATCGGTATCGTCGAGCCGCAGCAGGAACCGCCCCCCCTGCTTGCGCGCCCAGAGCCAATTGTGGAGCGCGGTGCGGATATTGCCGACGTGCAGGCGGCCCGTGGGCGAAGGGGCGAAACGGGTGACGGTCATTTTCGTGTGCTCCTGCGCAGGCAGGAGCCTAGGGCAGCAAACGCCTTCCCTCTCGGCCCTGGGCTCCTGCCTGCGCAGGAGCACGCCTTCCCATTACTCTGCCCCATCACACCGTCCGAAACGCATTGGTGATCGGATAGCGGCGGTCGCGGCCGAAATTGCGAACGCCGATCTTTACGCCCGGCGGGGCCTGGCGGCGCTTATATTCTGCGATATAGAGCAGCCGCTCGATCCGGGCGACGGTCTCGCGGTCGAAACCGCGCTCGACCAGCGCATCGATACCGACCTCCTCCTCGACCAGCCCTATCAGGATCGGATCGAGTATATCATAGAGCGGCAGGGAATCGCTGTCCTTCTGATCGGGCCGCAATTCGGCCGTCGGCGGTTTGGTGATTACACTGTCCGGCATCACCGGTCCGTCAGGCCCCATGGCGAGGCTTGGCCGCGACGCATTGCGGAAGCGCGAAAGGGCGAAGACGGTCGTCTTGTAGGCGTCCTTCAGCACCGAATAGCCGCCGGCCATATCGCCATAGATGGTCGCATAGCCGACCGCCATTTCGGACTTGTTGCCGGTGGTCAGCAGCATATGGCCGAACTTGTTAGAGAGCGCCATGAGCGTCACGCCGCGGATGCGCGACTGGATATTCTCCTCGGTGATATCGACTTCGGCGTCCGCGAAACTATCCGAGAGCATTGCATCGAAACCCTCGACCGCGGGCATGATCGGGATCGTATCGAGCTTGCAGCCGAGCATTTGCGCGCAGCCCGCCGCATCATCCAGGCTCTCCTGCGAGGTAAAGCGCGACGGCATCATCACGCACCAGACCCGGTCCGCGCCCAAAGCGTCGACCGCGACGGCAGCCGACAATGCACTGTCGATCCCACCCGATAGACCGAGCACGACGCCCGGGAAGCGGTTGCGGTTCACATAGTCGCGCAGGCCGATCAGCATCGCGTGGTATATGTCGGCCGGATGATCGTCGAGCTCGTGTTGCGGCCCGTCGGTGCAGGCCCAGCCGCCTTCCTGCCGCTCCCAGACGGTCGTTGCGATTTCCTCTTCCCAATCGGCGAACTGCCACGCGATCTCGCCGTCCCGATTGAGGATGAAGGAGGAGCCGTCGAACACGATCTCATCCTGCCCGCCGACCCGGTTGAGATAGGCCAGCGGCAGGCCCGTATCGGCGACACGGCCCCGCGCCAGCGCCAGCCGGATATCGTCCTTTTCCACTTCATACGGGCTGCCGTTCGGGACGATGAACAGCTCCGCGCCGCGCGAGGCCAAATGCGCGCAGACGCCGTCGACCCAGATGTCCTCGCAGATCGGCACGCCGATCTTCACGCCGCGAAAATCGATCGGCTCTGGCAAGGGGCCGGGCTTGAAGAGACGGAGTTCGTCGAAAGTCCCGTAGTTCGGCAGCCGATGCTTACAGACGATGGCGGCGATCCTGCCGCCGTCGAGCAGCGCCATGACATTGTGCAGATTGCCGTCTTCGACCATCGCCGTGCCGACCAGCATCGCCGGCCCTCCCGAAGCCGTGGCTGCGGCCATGCGTTCCAGCTCGGCCAGCGCCCGCTCGATCAGTGCGGGCTTCAGCACCAGATCTTCCGGCGGATAGCCGATCAGCTGCAGCTCGGGAAACACGATCAGGTCGGCGTCGGGATGCTCCGCCCGCACACCGAGCATCGCATCGGCATTGCCGGTGAGATCGCCCATCACCTGATTGAGCTGCGCGAACGCTATGGCCAGCCGATCCGTCATGCGCCGCTCTTAGGCGCGGGCTGCGCGCGCCGCAAATCGAAACTGCGTGCCGTTCAGCCGAACAGCATCGTCCCGAACAGCCGGCCCGGAATGAAGGTGAAGGCCCCGGCGATGATGACGCCGATATAAAGACCCTCCATCGCCTTATAGTGTGCCTCGATATTGCCGCGCCGCGCCTGCCAGACGGCATAGGGGATCGAGACGAGAACGATTCCCGAAAAGATATGGATGAAGGAGAAACTCTCGCCGACCCACAGGCTGACCGCCGCCGTCGTCAGCATCAATACCGCCCAGATTCGCCCGAGCAGCTTGTGGAGCGCATCGCCCTTGCGCCGGAGCAGCACCCAGGCACCGAGCGGCAACGCGGGAACGACGGTGGCGATATGGAGGATCAGCGGTAGCGGCAGATTCTCGACGGTCCTCACCGATCCAGGTTCCGCCACGCCACTGAAGCTGAGCGCGGTCAGCGCGAGGGTGAGTATGATCGTGCCGAGCGCGATAAGGAGGATCGCACCGAAGCTCGATCGCTTGGGCAGGGGCTGGTTGGCGGTGGTCATAGTCGTGTTCCTCATGGCCGTGCGGCAAGATTGGCAGAGGCCTGTTCGCCGGCAAGCAGAGCTGCGCGAGGCGCGTAAATATTTCGCCAAACCCTTCGGAAATGCGCTATTCGCCCGTTCACGAAGGGCGAACGGGACGGTCCGAAATCATGCAGTTGCGCCAATTGGCCATCGAGATTTTCATCATTGCCGCGATCGGGCTTGTGCTCGGGCTGCTCGGGCCGTTCGGCTCCTATGCGATGCCGCCGGCGCTGCGGCTGACCTATTGGGTCGGCTTCATCCTGATCGGCTATGCGCTGTACCGGCCGGTGTATGTCGTCGCCGTGTGGCTGTCTGAAGAAACGCCGGTGCCGCTATGGGCGGCTCTCTTGTTCGCCGCGGCGCTGGCCGCGCTGCCACTGACCTTGCTGATCGCCTATGCCATCGCCGGCTTCTCTATCGACGATCACTATTACGGCCCCGGATTTCCGCTGCTCTATCTCCAGGTCTTCGGCATCGGACTTGGCGTACAGATCATCATGGGGACGCTGTTTGCAGATCGTAACGAAAGCGGCGGCGCGCCGGAGGTTGCCGTCGCGCCGAAACCGCTCGACGTGCGGGATATCGCCATGCCCGAACGACCCGACGCGCCCTTCTTCAAGCGACTTCCGCGCGAACTTGGCGACCATCTCGTCTGCCTCGAAATGCAGGACCATTATGTGAAGGCGCACACATTGACGGGCAGCGAGATGCTGCTGATGCGGCTGCGCGATGCGATGGCCGAACTGGACGGGATCGAAGGCATGCAGGTGCATCGCAGCTGGTGGGTGGCGCGTGACCAGGTCCGTGCGATCCGCCGCGAAGGGCGCGCTATCAAGCTCGAGCTCGCCAATGGCCTGCTCGCGCCGGTTGCGCGCAGCCGGCAGGAGGCATTACGACGCGAAGGCTGGCTCTAAAAGCGCGTCCGATTTCGCGCTCCCCAGAAAAGCGCGAGCCACCGGTTTATTTTTCCTGGCCACGGCCTAAAACGCTTTTCGCAAAGGGGAGTGCGTTCATGAAATTGCTGTCGGGAAACTCCAATCTGCCGCTCGCAAGCGCGATCTCCCAATATCTCGAGATTCCGCTGACCGAGGCGAATGTCCGGCGGTTTGCGGACGAAGAAATTTTCGTCGAGATCCTCGAAAATGTGCGCGGCGAGGATGTGTTCGTCGTCCAGTCGACCAGCTATCCGGCAAACGACAATCTGATGGAGCTACTGATCATCATCGATGCGCTGAAACGCGCCTCGGCCAAGCGGATCACGGCGGTCATGCCCTATTTCGGCTATGCGCGGCAGGACCGGAAGCCGGGGCCGCGGACGCCGATCTCTTCGAAGCTCGTCGCCAACCTGATTACCGTAGCGGGCGCCAACCGGGTGCTGACCATGGATCTGCACGCCGGTCAGATTCAGGGCTTTTTCGATATCCCGACCGACAATCTCTATGGCGCGCCGGTCATGGCGGCGGATATTTCCGCACGTTTCTCCAAGAAAGATATCACCGTCGTTTCGCCCGATGTCGGCGGCGTGGTGCGCGCCCGCGCCCTCGCCAAGCGGCTCGACAACGCGCCGCTCGCGATTATCGATAAACGCCGCGAGCGGCCCGGCGAATCCGAGGTCATGAACATCATCGGCAATGTCGAAGGCCGCTTTTGCGTGATTGTCGACGATATCGTCGATTCGGCCGGCACATTGTGCAACGCCGCCGCCGCGATGAAGGAAGCGGGCGCCGAAGAGGTGGTGTCCTATTGTTCGCACGGCGTGCTGTCCGGCGGCGCGGTCGCACGGGTAGACGGGTCGGTCATGAAGGAGCTGGTGATCACCGACTCGATCGGCAATCACGACGCCATCACCGATGCCGAGAAAATCCGGCACTTGCCGATAGCCCCGCTATTTGCCGAAGCGATCCGGCGCATCGCGGACGAAAGCTCGGTGTCCAGCCTGTTCGATTGAGAATCGATGCTCGCGGTCACCAAGAGCGGCATTCGCAACTGGAAGCCCGACGCGCTGCCCGATCTGACCGGCAAGCGCTTCATCATCACCGGTGGTAATAGCGGGATCGGCTTCGATGCCGCGCGGATGCTGGCGGGAAAGGGCGCAGATATCGTCATTGCCGGTCGCAACGCGGAAAAAATCACTGCCGCGGCGGCGACTTTGCAAGGCAGCGCGGCCGGCAAGATCGATACTGTGAAAATCGACTTGTCCGATCTTTCCCATGTGCGCAAAGCCGCGGAGACGGTCCGCTCACGCTACGAAAGCATCGATGCCCTGATCGACAATGCCGGGATTATGCAGACACCGGAAACCCGGACGGTCGATGGCTATGAACTGCAGCTCGCAACCAATCATCTCGGCCATTTCCTCTGGGCTGGACTGCTGTTCGATCTCGTCGAAAAGGCCGACGGCCGGATCGTCACTGTGTCGAGCATCGCCCATAAATTCGGCACGATATCTACAGACGATCTGATGCTGGAAGAACGCTATTCGCCGACCCAGGCCTATGGCCAATCGAAGCTCGCCAATATGCTGTTCGGGCTGGAGCTGCACCGGCAATTGCAGGCCAAGGGCAGTATGGTGAAATCGATCGTCTGCCATCCCGGCTATTCGAATACCGCGCTGCAGGACACCGGCCCGTCCGGCGCGCTCAATATCTTCTACAAGTTTCTCAATCCGATAATGGCGCAGCCCTCTAAGCTCGGTGCAATCCCGACCGTACTCGCGGCTGCGGGCGCGGAGGCGCAATCGGGCGCCTATTACGGCCCGACCGGCTGGGGCGATGCACGCGGGCCGGTCGGCGATTCTTTCGTCGCACGACGCGGCCGCAATGCAGAAAGAGCGAAGTGGCTCTGGGACGAAAGCGAGAAGCTGGTCGATTTCGAATGGACGATGCTGCGCTGACGCTTATCGGTTTGACCCGCGCATCGCCCGCCCCCTATCGTCCTTGAAGATGGCGAATCGGAATATCTTCGAACAGCCGATCCATCTCGGCCTCGGCGCGACGGCGGTGCCGCAATCCGCGCTCACCGGGATGGAATGGTATGCGGAATATGCGCAGCGCGTCGCCGAAGACGGCGCCGAGGGCCGGCTCGTCAGCGCGCACCGTTTCACTGAAAACTGGGATATGTGGGAGATGCATCCCAAGGGCGACGAGGCGGTGATCTGCCTGTCGGGCGAAATGACGCTGCATCAGGAAATGGCCGACGGTTCGACGAATACGGTCACCCTCGCCCCGGGCGAATATGCTGTGAACCCGCCCGGCTGCTGGCATACGGCCGATATCGACGGCGAGGCATCCGCACTTTTTATCACGGCGGGCATGGGCACCGAACATCGGCCGCGCTAACAGGCGGGCATCATGCCGACACTCAATGACGATCTCACTCTTGCGCAACGCCTTGCCGATGCGGCCGGCGAAGCGATCCGCCCCTTTTTCCGCGCCGAGTTCGAACGCGAGGACAAAGCCGACGCTTCGCCAGTCACCGAAGCGGACCGGGCGGCCGAAACCGCAATCCGCGCAATCCTCAAAACGGAGCGGCCCGAAGACGGCGTTATCGGCGAGGAATTCGGCCGAGAGCGCCAGGGCGCGTCGCGCCAATGGGTGCTCGATCCGATCGATGGCACGGTCAGCTTTATCGCGGGCCGGCCGACCTTCGGCACGCTGATCGCACTGATGCAGGATGGCTGGCCCGTGCTGGGGGTGATCGATCAGCCAATCGCGGGCGAACGCTGGGTCGGCGCGATGGGGCAGGCGACGGAATTCAACGGCGCACCGGCCGAAACCCGGCGCTGCCGCGCGCTAGCGGGCGCAATGGTCGCGACGACGAGCCCGCACTGTTTCTCCGGAGAGGAGAGTAATGCGTTCCTGCGCGTCGTCGCCAAGGCGCAGGCGCAAAAGCGGCAGGGCCCGATCTATGGCGGCGATTGCTACAGCTACGGCCTGCTCGCCTCCGGCCATATCGATATCGTCATCGAGGCGGGGCTCGCCATCCACGATTTCGCCGCGCTGATCCCGGTCGTCGAGGGCGCGGGCGGGCATATGACCGACTGGTACGGGGAACCGCTATCCGGGTCGAGCGACGGCAATGTGATCGCACTCGGCGATCCGGCGCGGCTGGATGACGTGCTGGAGGCGCTGCACGGCGCTTAGTTTGTCAGACCTCGCCTCCGGCTCGGCGCGGCAGATTCTTTTGTCAGAATTTCCCTAGCGGAAAATCGCGGCACCG
>JBCDDN010000061.1:0-18999 GCA_039180285.1 Pseudomonadota bacterium
CAACGCCTTTGTCGAACTCGACGAACCGGGCGCGATGCAGGCGGCGGCCGAAAGCGACCGGCAGATCCTGTCGGCCGCGCCGCGCCCGCTCGAAGGCGTGCCGGTGGCGATCAAGGCCAATATCGATGTCGAGGGGCTGGTGACGAGCGCCGGGATCAAGGCGCGCAGGGATTGCGTCGCCGCGGCAGACGCGAAGGTCGTGGCAGGCCTGCGCAGTGCCGGCGCGACTATACTCGGTACGCTCAACATGGAGGAGGCCGCGCTCGGCGCGAAGACAGATAACCCCTGGCTTGGGCCCACGCACAATCCGCACCGGATCGGCCATACGCCGGGCGGCTCCTCGGGCGGCAGCGGTGCGGCGGTGGCGGCCGGGCTGTGTGTGATAGCGTTGGGCACGGACACCTTGGGTTCGGTGCGCGTGCCGTCCGCCTATTGCGGCGTCTACGGCCTCAAGCCGACCTACAACACCATCAGCCAGCACGGCCTCGAAATCTGCGAGGGGTCGTTCGACGCGATCGGCCCGTTGGCGCGTTCGCTCAGCGATCTCGAAATCGTGTCGCGCGTGCTGATCGATATGGCCGAGTCGGATGCCATCGAAACGCCGGTGACGCTGGCGAGGCTCGGCGATGTCGAATGCGAGCCGGCGATCGTTGCGGCCCAGGAAAAGGCAGCCGGGCTGCTCGTCGCGACCAAGAGCTTCGCGCTGCCCGATCCGCTGTCGCGAATCCGCTTCGCCGGTTTCATCCGCGCGTCGCGCGCACTGCACGATCATCTGGCCGGTCTGCGCGCCGCCGATCCGGACGGGCTGTCCGACACTCTCAAGTTTCTGATCGATATCGGGCCCAAGCGCTCCGATGCCGATCTCGCCGAAGACGAGGCGGTGCTCGCCCGGACCCGCGAAACGCTGCATGCGGCCGTCGATGCCCATGGTGCGATCCTGTTGCCGACGATGCCGCAGGCCGCCTTCCCGCACAGCGACAAGGCGCCCGCCAATCAGGCTGATTTCACCTGCCTTGCCAATATCGCCGGCCTGCCGTCGCTTAGCATCCCGGCGGGCGCCGATGACAGCGGCCTGCCCGTGGCGGTGCAGCTGATCGGCGCGGCGAGCAATGAGGCGGGGCTGTTCGATCTGGCGCGGCGGCTCGACGAAGCGCTGGATGCCTATAAACCGCCGGAGATGTTTTGAGATGCCGACACATAAACCGTTAGTCCTGAGCTCGTCGAAGGGCTGTTCTTTCTTTCCGACGATGGAAAAGAAAGGGCAGGGCTTCGACAGGCCCAGCCCGAACGGTGTTAGTAGATAAAGTACTGCGCGCATTGGAAAGGAGAGGCGGATGAAAATCATCGTATTGTTCAACCTGAAAGACGGGGTGAGCGTCGAAGAGTATGAGAATTGGGCGAAGACGCGCGACATCCCGGGCGTCAACGCGCTTGGATCGGTCGACGGTTTCACCGTGCACAAGGCGGCGGGGGTGTTCGGCGACGACAGCGCGAAGCCAGCCTATGACTATTTCGAGATCATCGACATTACCGGCATGGACGCCTTCGTCGCCGATATCTCGACCGAGGAATTCCAGGCCGCCGCCGCGCCGTTCCAGGACTATGCGGACAATCCGCAATTCATCCTGACCGAAGACCTTTAGGAGAGAAGCTATGGGCCGTTTTTCAGGCAAGACCATCGTCGTGACGGGCTCGGGCAAGGAAAAGGGGCTGGGTCAGGGCATTCTCCAGCGCTTCGCCGATGATGGCGCGAACTGCGTCGTCTCCGACATCGCGATCGACGCCGAGGCCGAAGGTGTGGCGGAAGAGCTGCGCGGGCGCGGTGCCGAGGTCGCGACGATCGCCTGCGACGTCAGCGATCCGGCGCAATGTCAGGCGCTAGTCGATGGTGCGGTCGACCGGTTCGGCGGCGTCGATATCATGGTCAACAATGCGGGCATCGGCTTCATGATGACGCCGCTGCTCGAGGTGAAGCCGGAGGACTGGGCAACCGTCATCGCCGTCAATCTTTCGGGCGCCTTTTACTGTACCCAAGCCGCGGCCAAGGCGATGGTCGCCAAAGGCGGGGGCGGGCGGATCATCAATATCGCCAGCCAGGCCGCGAAGACCGGTTTTCCGCACATGGCCTCCTATTGCAGCTCGAAGCACGGGGTGGTCGGGCTGACCCGGTCGACCGCGCTGGAGCTGGGCGGGCACGGGATCACGGTGAACGCCGTGTGTCCCAACCATGTGACGACGGGGCTCGGCCAAAAGCAGAATGAGTATTTCTCGAAGCTGCTCGGCTTTCCCAGCGTCGAGGCCTATCTGGAGAATATGAAGGCGCGCAATCCGATGGGCCGGCCCGGCCTGCCTTCGGACACCGCCGCCGCCTGCGCCTGGCTGGCCAGCGACGAGGCGATTTACGTGACGGGCGAGGCGCTCAACGTGTCGGGCGGAGAGGAAATGCATTAAACTCCCTCTCCCCTGAAGGGGAGAGGGTCGGGGAGAGGGGCTGTCTCTCACCGCGACTTGGACAATGGTGGAGACGGACACCCCCTCTCCCTAACCCTCTCCCCTGAAGGGGAGAGGGAATGAGGTGTGAATGCAGGAAGAACGGATCGACTGGCCGGACGGGGCGAAGATGGCGCTGAGTGTCGTCGTCAATGTCGAGGAAGGGTCGGAAATGACCGTCGCGCGCGGCGACAAGGGCATGGAGCCGGTCGACGAGCTCGGCATCCATATCCGCGCGCCGATCCGCAATTACGGCAATGAGAGCAATTATCTCTACGGTATCAAGGCCGGTGCGCCGCGGATCGTGAAGCTGCTGCGCGACTACGACATTATGGCGAGCTGGACGGTCGCGGCGATGAGCCTCGAAAACCACCCCGAGATCGCTGAAGCCATTGCCACGCTAGGCCATGAGCCGGTCAGCCATGGCTGGCGCTGGGTCCACCAGTTCAAGCTCGACGAAGAGGCCGAGCGCGAATTCATCCGCAAGGCCGTCGCTTCCATCGAAAAGACCGTCGGCGTACGCCCCTATGGCTGGCTCTCGCGTTATTTCCATACCGACGAGACGCGGCGGCTGCTGATCGAGGAAGGCTTCGCCTATCATATGGACGATTATTCGGGCGATGTGCCGTACTGGGATCGCGAGACCGTGCCCGAAAAACCGATCGTGATCGTGCCATACCAGCTCGACAATAACGATATGAAGATGTGGACCGATCCGGCGCTGACCCCGCATCAATGGCTCGACTACGCCAAGGCGAATTTCGACCAGATCTATCGCGAGGGCGAGGCGGGCCATCCGAAGATGATGAGCCTTGGCCTGCATCTACGCATCATCGGTCGGCCGGGCCGCATCTGGGCGCTCGAGGAATTTTTCAAACATGTCCGCGCGCATGCGGATGTTTGGGTGACGACGCGGCACGCGATCGCGCAGCATTTCGCTAAGGTGGAGCCGGTATGAGTTTCGCAACCAACATCAACCCCTCCCCTTCAGGGGAGGGGCATAGATGACCCTCCGCCTCGAAAAGGATGGCCGGATCGCGCGGCTGCTGATCGACCGGCCGGACAAGCGCAACGCGTTCACACAGGCGATGTGGGAGCTGTTTCCGGAGCTGCTCGCCGATGCGATGGACGACGAGGCGATCCGCGTGCTGATCGTCAGCGCCAGCGCGCAGGACAGCGCGTTCAGCGCCGGCGCCGATATCGCGGAGTTCGCGGCGGGGGCGAAAGACCCGGAATGGCGGGCGAAGAACCAGGCCGCGATCCGCAAGGTCCAGCACGATCTCGCCCGCGCGTCCAAGCCGACGGTCGCGGTGATCGACCAGGATTGTATCGGCGGCGGCTGCGGGATCGCGATCGCCTGCGACATGCGCGTCGCCGGGCCAAAGGCGCGCTTCGGGATCACGCCCGCCAAGCTCGGCCTCGTCTATTCGCTGCACGACACCAAGCTGCTCGTCGATCTGGTCGGGCCGGCACAGGCGAAGCGCATCCTCTTTACCGGGCAATTGCTGTCGGCGGAGGAAGCACAGCGGATCGGCCTCGTCACGATCCTCGCCGGGGAGCCGCATGAAGAGGCGCTGGCGCTGGCCGGGACCATGGCGTCGGTGTCGTCGCACAGCCAGAAGATGAGCAAGGCGATCGTCCGGCGCATTCTCGACGGGCAGGCGGATGACGATAGCGAGACCGCCGCGCAGTTCGACGGTGCGTTCGAAGGCGAAGATTTTGCCGAGGGCGTCAGCGCTTTCCTCGAAAAGCGAAAGGCAGAGTTTTGACGCGCCACGGAATGCGCAGCGTTCCGCAGCGTCAACCCCCGCGCAGGCGGGGGTCTGTAGCGGCTACGGCATATCTTGCGGCCAAAGATTCCAGCATTGGGTTTGCGCCCGTCTTGCGACTCCGTCGGAATGACGAAGAGGAGGAAAGACCCCACGGAATGCGCAGCGTTCCGCCGCGTCAACCCCCGCGCAGGCGGGGGGCGGTTTCGCCATATCCTTCCCGCCATGCTGTCCTACACGACCCGCGTCGCGCTATACTCGCCTCCGCCATGCATGCTCGCCCCCTATCTCTTCACACAGCGCCGATTTGGAAGGTCACACTCGACGCCGCGGCGGGTATCCCGAACCACAGGTTTTCTGAGAAACAGCGGCAAAAGTCACACAAATCGAAAAAGCCGTTCGGTGTGAATCTGTCATCTTTCGTTGGGACAGGGAGTGAACCAGTGCTTGTGCCGCTTCGTCATGCTGAACGTGTTTCAGCATCCACTTTTCCTTCTGCGAAGACGGTACCGATGGCACAGTGGACCCTGAAACAAGTTCAGGGTGACGGTGAGCCGGTACTAGCGAAGGACATTGCCGCGAGAGCTGGGAGAGCGAATTGAAACATGGAACCATCCTCGGCGGGGTCGTCACGACGCCCGATCTCGACATGGCGCTGGCCGATTACGAAGGAACGCTCGGCCTGAAGCTGCTCGACCGCGGTCCACTGCCCGATGATCTCGCCATGAGCTGGGGTGTGCCCGCGAGCGCGGGGCGGTCCATGGCGATCCTGCAACCGCAAAGCGGTGCGCCCTGTTTCATCCGCCTCGTCGAACAGCCCGATCATCCGGATTTCAGGCCGACCCGCACCTATGGCTGGGCCGCTTATGAGCTTACGGTCCAAGACGTGTTCGGCTGGCCGGAGCGGCTCGCGGGCAGCGGTTTCGATATCGTCGGCCCGCCCAAGGAACTGGAGGGTCTCCCCTATTTCGTGCCGATGCAGGTGCTCGGGCGCGGGCGGGAGATGGTCTATCTGAACGAGGTGCGTGAGAATACGCCGTCGTCGGACCTGCCGCACGCCCGCTCGCTGACCGATCATATCTTCATCGTGATCCTCGCCACGCCGGATCGGGCCGGCACCGTCGCCTGGTATCGCGAGACTCTCGGCTTGGACGAAGGCGATACCTACACGCTCGAATATACGATGATCAACGACGCGTTCGGCGCTCCACCCGGTACGCAGTCCGACCTGACCATGGTGCAGAACGACCGGCTGCCGATCGTCGAGGTCGACGATTATCCGGTCGAAGCGACGGCCCGGGCGCGGCATGATGATATGCTGCCGCCCGGCAATGCGCTGGTGACTTTGGCCGCCGACGATCTCGATGCGCTCGATTGCGACTGGATCGCGCCACCTGCGGCCCGCCAAGGCCCGCTCTATGAGGGCCGCCGCGCCGCCGCGGTGATCGGTCCGGCCGGCGAATTGCTCGAACTGGTGGAGACGGGACGATGACCAAGGTTGCGCCGCAAACCGCTTATGTCGCCTGGTGCACGGACCATCCGGGCCCGGAGCCGCAACGGCTGCGTAAGGAATTGGCCGAAGCGCATTTCGCGCATATCGAGACGATCATGGACAAGATCCGCGTCGCCGGCCCGGTGCGGGACGCGGACGGCAATACGATCGGCTCTATGCTGGTCTTCGATGCCGTGAACGAAGCCGAGGCGCGTGACCTGCTCGACCGCGATCCCTATGCGGGCGCCGATATCTGGGAGAGCGTCGATATCCGCCCCTTTCTGCCGGCCGCCGGCGCATGGATCGGCGGCAAGATCTGGTGAGAGCGCTTGGTGGATAAAATCCGCTCAGGCTGAGCTTGTCGAAGCCTCGTTCTTCCTATCAACCGTTTAAAAGGAAAGAGCAGCCCTTCGACAGGCTCAGGGCGAGCGGGTTTCTTCTTGGCCTCTAGCCGTGCTTCCCCGCCGACCAATCACCGCCGAAATTCTCCAGCGCATAGCTGAGCGGGGCATCTTCGAGCGGGGTCGCCAGCGTGTCGTTCCAGCGGTTGAGGAAGCCGAACAGGCCGATCAACGCGACCATCTCGACGATCTGCCGTTCGCTCCAATGCGCGCGCAGCGCTGCGAAATGATCTTCGGTCGCGGCATTGGGAGTCTGACCGGCGGCGAGCGCCAGATCGAGCGCGGCACGCTCGGCGTCCGAAAAGAGATCGCTCGTCCGATACTCCCAGACCGCGGCGACCTTCTCGCTGTCGACGCCCGACATCTGCGCCGCGCCATGAGCCGTATGCGCCTCGCAATAGCGGCATCCGGCGGCGCTGCTCGCGACCATCGCCATCATCCGCTTGAGACCGAGATCGACCTCTTGCGACCCGTAGATCGTCCCGATCAGACCTTCGAGCGCGCCGAGCAGTTCCGGCCAGCGCGCCATCGTCATGATGTCGTTGGAGGTGAAGCCCATCCGTTCTTCCGCCGCCCCGAGCCGCGATTGCAGCTCTTCGGGCAGCCGGTCGAACGGCAGCGGATCGATATGCGCCATCGCCTGTTCTCCTAGGGGACGAGGATCGTCGAGCCGGCGGTCTTGCGCGCCTCGAGATCGGCATGCGCCTGCGCCGCGTCATCGAGCGGATAGGTCTGACCGATCTCGACGCCGAGCACGCCCTGGCCGATCAGCGAGAAGAGCCGTTCGGCGCCGGCCCGGGCTTCTGCGGGATCGGAATAATAGTCGAACAGCGTGGGCCGGGTGGTGAACAGCGATCCTTTTTGCGCGAGGATGCCGAGATTGGTTTCGCCGACCGGCGCGCTCGCATTGCCGAAGCTGATTTGGAGACCGCGCTGACCAAGCGAATCGAGGGAGGCGTCCCAGGTCGCCTTGCCGACGCCGTCGAAAACGACGCGCACGCCCTTGCCGCCGGTGATCTCGCGGACCCGGGGCGCGACGTCTTCCTCGGTATAGAGGATCACATGATCGGCGCCGGCCGTCTTGGCTTTCTCGGCCTTTTCCACGCTGCTCGTCGTGCCGATCACCTCGGCGCCGATATGTTTGAGCCACTGCACGAGCAACTGCCCGGTGCCGCCGGCAGCGGCATGAACGAGCACCGGCCAGCCGCTCTCGACCTTGCCGCAACGTTCGACGAGAAATTCGGCCGTGCAGCCTTTCAGAAAGGCCGCCGCCGCGACATCGTCCGCCACGCCCTCGGGAATTGCGAACAGCCGGTCGGCGGCGATGTTCCTCGCGGTCGCATAGGCGCCAAGCTGCGGTCCGAAGGTGACGACGCGATCGCCTTCCTGGAAACCGTTCACGCCCGGCCCGACGGCTTCGACGACCCCGGCCGCCTCCAGCCCGAGGCCGGCCGGCAGTTCGACCGGATAGATGCCCTTGCGATGATAGGTGTCGATCATGTTGAGGCCGACCGCCATGTTGCGCATCCGCACCTCGCCTTTGCCGGGATCGGGAAGAGCGACATCCCGCCAGGCTATCACGTCCGGCCCGCCATGCGCGGTGATTTCAGCACGTCGCTCGCTCATGAGTCTGCTCGGTTTTCGTTCCGCTGCACCGTGCAGCTCGCCTGCATCCAGCGCAAGTTGATGCCGATCCGGTTCGCGCCGGGGTCGGCCCAGCTATAGGAAACCGCCCGCTCGGGCTCGTTTTCGGTATGGACGTAAAGGACGAGGCTCGGCCGGTTGCGGGTCGGCGGTGGCCAGATCACATTGCGCATCCGGATTATTGCCACGGGCGCGCCGCTGTCGCCGCCGCCAGCGCGGATGCGCCCGCCCTGATCGTGCATCATCAGGCCGTTATCGAACGTCCACTCGCTTTCGCCTTCGGGAACGGGGTCGGTCTTGCGTACCGATATCCAGCAGGAGACGGGGTGGGCCCGCCGCATCTCCATCATCCGCCCATCGGGCCAGCTGAAGGTCATGCCCGAAGCGCTGACCCGCTCCATACGGACCGGCAGATCGTCGCAATCGCCTTCGCTGCCGGCCAGCACGAAATCCGCGCCCTCGGGCCGCATCAACCGGGTGCAGTCGCCGGCGGTGAGCGCAGTGAGTGCGCCGCGCGCTTCGATCGTCACCGGCTGGCCCTCGACGCCTTGGAGCGGCTGCCCGAACGGATCGAGCGAATGCAGCACCATCCCACCGCCATCGTCGGTGCTGAACCGCAGGCTGATCCAGCGGTCCTGCGGTTCACCCGCCTCACCCTGAAAATAGACCTGTTCGGTATTGGCGTAGGTGCCGGGTATGAGGCCGGCAAGTTCCTGTGCCGAGGCGGTCGCCGGTAGTGCAGCCATTGCCGCCAATGTCAGGATGAAACGCATTATCGACCCTCCTCTGCGATGCTTGTACGCTATAGCGATGCGGGGCAAATGCAAAGATGTCCGGACAAATTTTGACAGTCTTTGCGAATCCGGCAAAGAGTGTCGGCGGGAGGATCGCGACGATGCGCTACTGGATTGGGTTTCTGGCTTTTCTGTTCGCCGCGCCGGCGCTCGCGCAGGATGGGTCGGCGCTCGATGCGCGTACGATCCTCGAACGCGCGACCGAGGCGGCGGGCGGAGACGACTGGCTGAACCCCGCAACGCTCCAACTCACCGGCCATGCCGTGTTCTACGGCCCCGACAGCGCCGAACCGCGCACCCGATCCGACGACTATCGCATGTGGCGCGTGTTCGATCCCGACCGCACGGCGAGCCATAACGCGCAGGGCAAGGTCCGCATCCGCGCAGGTGTCGGCGACGGAGTCATGTTCGAGGTCGGCTATGATGGCGAGACGACCTGGACGCAGGACGGGATCATGCCGCGCGCGGAGGCCGACGCCTATTGGGCTTCGGCCTTCGGTTTCGGCATCATCCGCCGCGCGCTGGGCGAGGATTTCACGCTCACGCGCATCCCTGACGGCAATTCGAACGGACATGACACGTACAAGATCCGCATCATCGATCCTGGCGGGGCCGAGACGATCTTCGGGATCGATCAGCAGAGCCATTATATCCGTACCATGGAATTCGCGACGCCGCGCGGCTGGCACATGCGCGTCTATGACGATTTCTATACGCTGACGGATCCGGACTGGGTGCAGGCTGGAACCGTCACGCTGTCGTACAACGGTGTCGTATCGAACACCGTCTATTGGACCGAGACCCAGATCAACGCGCCGATTGCCGACCGTGTTTTCACCTATCCCCCAAGCCCTATCGACTGAGGAGCCGCCATGCCCGCCTATATGATCGTCACCGCCAAGATCGAGGATCGCGAGACCTTTATTCAGGGATATGGCGCAGCCGCCGCGGCGCTCGTCGAGAAATTCGGCGGCAAATATGTACTGCGAGGCCCCGGTGCGGAACTGCTAGAGGGCTATTTCGGCGACGGCGCTTCGATGGTCATCTCCGAATGGTCGGACAAGGCGGCCGCGAAGGCTTTCTGGAACTCCGCCGAATATCAGGAGGTGAAGAAGCTGCGCGAGGGATGTGCGGAGTGCCAGGTACTGCTGATCGAGGCGGACTCGATTTCCGGCTGAGCTAAATCGCGATCATCTTTGGTTGCAACACTATCGTCATTGCGAGCGATTGAGCAGGTCGTCATGTCCCCCGGACATGACTGCACAGTGCGGGGCACTGTGCACCTGTTCAATGGGAGCGCGGCAATCCAGAGCCGCAAGCGGTGGCGTCCGCCGCCCTGGATCGCTTCGTCGGCTTCGCCTTCTCGCAATGACGATTCGATCTGAACCGATTGTTCCCTAGTCGGCCGCCGTCACTGCCGGCGGCTCGGCGAATGGCCGGATGCCGAAATGCGGATAGATGTCGGCCGGGAAATAGACCGTCCCGTTGGCGACCACCATGGCGATCGATTTGATGGCGCCGAGGTCCGTGGTCGGATCGCCGGGCACGAGGAAGAAATCGGCATATTTGCCGCCTTCGATCGACCCCAGATCCTCGTCCTGCCCCAGATATTCGGCCATGCCGAGCGTCGCGAGGCGCAGCACTTCGGGCGCCGAGTAGCCGGCGCGTTCGAACAGCTCCAGTTCGCGATGATAGGCGAAGGAGCCGCCCATATCGGTGCCCGGCACGAGGAAGATACCGCGCTCGCGCATCATCGCGATCGTTCGCATGATCTGGTCGAACGCGCCGCGATAGCGTTCGTCCGCACCCTCCGCCGACACATCGGACCAGGCTTGCCGCAGGCTGCGCTGCTGCCCGATCGGCATATGATCGAAGACATCGACGAATCCGGGCGAAATCTCGCCATTGCGGCTGAGCAGCAAGGCCTCGTGGATAGTAATCGTCGGATCGAGGGCGATATTGTTCTCGGCCATGAGAGTGATCGTATACTGGACGGGTTCGCTATCGAGATCGAGCGCCGGCAGCCGGTCGAGCGCGGTTAGCCGGAGCAAAGTGCGCGTGTCCTCGTCGGGCTCCAGCACCCAGCCGAGCATCACCTGATTGATATGGGTGAGTTCGTCGAAACCCGCTGCGATCATGGCGTTGGCGTTGGAAAAGGCCGGGACATGGCCGGTAACGCGCATTCCCAGCCGATGCGCCTCCTCGGCGAGCCGCGGCGCCCATTCCGGGGTCATGGAATTATACAGCTTGATCTGATGGAAGCCGCGCGCCGCATACCAGCGGACCTGATCGAGCGCCTCTTCCTCGGTCTCGACAAGCTCGCCGGTCTGCGAGCTGAACTCGCTCAGCCCTTCGATAAAGCCGCTGCGCGTGATGCGCGGGCCCGCGATCGTGCCATCCGCGATCCGCTGGATCAGCCCGTCCAGCACATCATTCTCGTTGCCCATATCGCGAACCGACGTCACCCCTGCGGCGATATTGAGCAGGGCGACATTCTGCGAGATATGGCCGTGCATTTCGTACATGCCGGGGACCAATGTGCCGCCCGCGCCGTCGATGATCGTCTCGCCCTCGGTTGCGGGCGCGTTGTTGGGCTGGATCGAGCTGATCCGATCATTGTGCCAGACGACAGCCCGCGGGCCGGTGCGCGTCATGCTCTCCGGATCGAAGATATGGACGTTGCGAACCCGGACCGGGCCGTTGAAATTGCGCGCGGCTTCGGCCTGGATGCGAACGAAGCGCTCGGTCGACAGCGTCTGGGCATAATCGCGGAGCTGCGCATCCGCTTCCTCATAGCCGGTCCGAACGATCGCGAAACGCGGAGTGGCCACCGCGAACATCACATTGTCGCTGTCGAGCATCACATAGCTGGGGTTGAGGTCGAGCCCGGCAATCTCGTAGGTCGTGACCTCCACCGGACCGTCCGGTCCTTCGAAGGTCGTCGTCGCATGCGGCGTCAGGGTTGCCGTGCCGCCGGGCAGGACGGCGAGGCTGCGATCTTCGTCGGCGAGCAGCGCGCGCGCCAGCAGCGCGAGAGTCCAGGGGCTACCGCTCTGCGGGATATAGAATTGCGCGTCGGAACCGTCGGCAGCGCCGACCCCCGTCGCGTCGCGCCAGCTCGCATTGCCGCCGTCCCAGCTGAACGTCTCGTCGACCAGATTGCCGAAAGTCGTCGACCCCTCGACCGTCCAGGCGGTTGGCAGGCCGTTCGCATCGAGCGCGATCGTTTCGGCGATCGTCGGGCCACGGCCGTTATTCTTGAAATCATAATCGATCACGACGCGTTCGGCTTCGACATCGGCGCGCAGATGGCCGACATCGTTGCCGCCCGACAGGACCCGATATTCCCGCATCTCGGCTGCTGCGGGTGAAGCGAGGATCAGTGTGGCCAGCACCAGTTTCTTCAACATGGATCGGTTGTCCCCCGGTCAGGATATGAATGCGCTACCATCGCGATAGCCGTCCGCACTGCGCTCTGCAAACTGCTCGCAGCCGCGGCAATTGGCGGTTGCGCTTTTCCGTCCGGTCGTGTTTTCACGCGGAAAGCCGAGGGAATTCTATATGAGCGAGATCACGGACAACACGCCTGTCATCATCGGTGTCGGCCAGTTCGCCGAACGCCCGGACGATGCCGACTATGCCGCGCTCTCGCCGGTAGATCTCGGCGGCAAGGCGCTCGGCGCGGCGATCGCCGACTGCGGGGCGAGCGGTGACATCGCGAGCGCGATCGACACGATCGCCGCAATCCGTCAGTTCGAGATTTCGACGCCGGGTGCCGCCGCGCCGTTCGGCAAGTCGAACAACGTGCCGCGCTCCTATGGCAGGCGCGTCGGCGCGGACCCGGAGCGCGCGATCCTCGAGATCGTCGGCGGGCAGGGGCCGCAGAAACTGGTCGGCGAACTGGCGGCGGACATTGCCGAGGGGAGGTCAAGCGTCGCGGCGATTGTCGGGTCCGAAGCGATCTCGACGGTGCTGACGCTGAGCAAGGCCGGCGAAAAACCCGACTGGTCGGAAGAAGTCGATGGGAGCCTCGACGATCGCGGTCTCGGCATGCGCGGGTTGCTGGATAAAACGCTGATCGCTCACGGCCTTGTCACGCCGATCTCGCTCTACGCGCTGTTCGAGAATGCGCGGCGGGCGGAGCGGGGCATGGGGCTGGACGCCTATCGCCGTGAGATCGGCGAACTGTTCGCGCCGTTCAGCCACGTCGCGGCGGGCAATCCCTATGCGGCGGCACCCGTCGCCCGGACGGCGGAAGAACTGGCGGTCGTCACCGAGCGGAACCGGATCGTCGCCGAACCCTATACGCGGATGACGGTCGCGCGCGACCAGGTGAACCAGGCCGCCGCGATCCTGATCGCCTCGGTCGGCCAGGCGCGTGCGCTCGGCGTGCCGGAAGAGAAATGGGTGCATATCCATGCCGTCACCGATGCGAAGGAACTGTCGGTGCTCGAACGCTCGGACATGGCGACGAGCCCGGCTTCGATCGCTTCGGTGGGCGAAGCGTTGGAGATTGCGGGGATCGATACGGACGCGATCGGCTATTTCGATCTCTACAGCTGTTTCGCGATCGCCGTGACCAACATCACCGAGGCCTTCGGCATCGCGCCCGACGACCCGCGCGGCCTGACGCTGACCGGTGGGCTGCCCTTTTTCGGCGGGGCCGGGAACAACTATTCCGCACACGCGATTGCCGAGGCTGTGCAGAAGGTTCGCGCCGATGCGGACGCCTATGCACTGGTCGGCGCCAATGGCGGCTTCATGAGCAAATATGCGACCGGCATCTATTCCCGGCGGCCTGCCGATTGGGGCGGCGATGCGCGCTTCCGGAAGCTGCCCGACCAGATCGAAAAGCGCGACGTGCGCGACGAATATGCGGGCGAGGCGGTGATCGACACCTATACGATCGTGCCGAGCAAGCAGGGGACGGTCGCGACGGTTGTCGCCCGGACCGACGTGGATGCGCGGATCGCTGCAAACGCCGCGCCCGACGATGCGGAGACGCTGGCGGTCTTAGAGGAGGGCGCGCCGTTCGGGCGGACAATTACGGTGCGGACCGAAGGCGGCCGCAACCTCTTCCGCTTCATCTAATCGTCATTGCGAGGAGCCGTCAGGCGACGCGGCAATCCAGAGCCGCGAGCGACATCCTTAGCCGCTCTGGATTGCTTCGCTTCGCTCGCAATGACGTATGGCCGGTGGAGAGAGGTCCAATCTAATCGAAGTGCAGCTCCCGATAGCTACCGCGATAGTAGAGGAGCGGATCGAGATCGGCGTCGAAGCGGACGCGGATCACGCGGCCGAGCAGGATCAGGTGATCGCCGCCGTCATATTCCGCGAATTTCGCGCATTCGAAATTGGCCAGCGAATCGCCGAGCATCGGGACGCCTGTCGACCAGGCTTCCCAGTCGGTATCCTTGAACCGGTCGGCATCGGGGGTTGCGAACAACTGGGCGGTCTCGCGCTGCCCGATATGGAGGACATTGACCGCGAAAGCTTCGGCGCGCTCGAACCAGGGCAGCTGTGCCGATTGGCGGTTCAGACAGACGAGCAGCAGCTCGGGATCGAGCGATACGGAGGTGAAGCTGTTCGCAGTCAGCCCGACCGGCCGGTCGTCCCGGTCCAGCGTCGTGACGACAGTCACGCCCGTGCCGAAACAGCCCAGCGCATCGCGCAGGGTGCGGCTGTCGGAACCGGTACGGAAATCATGGGTGTCGGACGGCATGGGGCGGATATAGGGGGGTGGAGCTGCGAGGGGAAGCGGGTGGGTTTGTCTTTGTCAGAACATCGCTAGCGCGATGTCGCCGCACCGGCCCTCACCCCCTCCCGACCTCCCACGAGTGTACCCTGTTTGGGAGGTCGGGAGGGGGTGAGGGCCGGTGTGGCGCTCGACCGCTAGGTCGAGTCTGACAGATAGAAGACCTGACAAACTAGCGCCTTTGATTAAACCGCCGCCCGATCAACGCGGCGGCGATATTCGTCTTCTGCACATCGGTCGTGCCGCCGGCGATGCCCCAGGCGAAGCCGTCGCGGACGCGCTGCTCCATCCCATATTCCTTCGAATAGCCATAGCCGCCCATGATCTGCATGCCGTCGGCCGTCACCTCGCGGACCATCTCGTTGGCGAAGCATTTGCCGACGCTGCTCTCGAAGATATTCGGCAAGCCCTGCGAGGCGTTGACTGCCGCGCGATAGATGAGGAGGCGCGACGCCTCGACCTTCATCGCCATGCTGGCGAGCTTCAGCTGGATCGCCTGGAAATCGACGATCGGCTTGCCGAACTGTTCGCGTTCCTGAGCGTAGGCCGTCGCCTCTTCGAGCGCCGCGGCGGCGAGGCCCAGCGACATGGTCGCATTGCCGCAGCGTTCGAGGCTGAACGCCTGCATCAGCTTCGCGAACCCGCCGGCGGGGACGATCATATTGTCTTTGGGCACCCGCACCTCGTCGAGAAAGATGTCGGCCGAGGGAATGCCGCGAAAGCCCATCAGCTCTTCCTGGCTGCCGAAGCTCATGCCGTCGCGATCCTTCTCGACGAGCACTGCGCCGATCCCTTTGGCGCCGGGTGCGTCGGACAGGCGGCAATAGACGATATAGACGTCCGAATGCCCGGCACCCGAGGTCCAGCGTTTCTGGCCGCTGATCACGATCTCCTCGCCCTCGATCCGCGCGGTCGTTTTCAGGTCGGTGAGCGCCGTCCCGGCATCGGGTTCGGACATCGAGACCGCGACGACCGTTTCGCCCTTCACCACCTCGGGGATGATCTTTGCCTTGAGCGCGTCCGACGCGAAATGCTGGATCGTGCGGACCGGCCCGGTCAGCGCCTCGAAGATCGGGAAGGCGACGGCGACCGAGACCATCGCGAACTGTTCGAGCACGAGCAGGGCTTCGAGATGCCCGAGCCCCATCCCGCCATGTGCTTCGGGCAGATTCACGCCGAGAAAGCCCATCTCGCCATAGCGGCGGCGCATCTCGATCGGGACGGGCGTGTTCGTAGCCTCCAGTTCGCGCGCCAGCTCTACGGTCTCGGCTCGTGCGAACTTGCGCGCCGCTTCCTGCAATTCGGCCTGTTCTTCGGTCAGCTGGAAATCCATCGTATCGCGATCCTCATCCTGTGTGCGGCGGACTGTATGGGCTTGCGGGCCGCACGCAAGCCCGGAACGGCGCATGTCCCGGCGCCGTGCCCCGGCTGGACGTAACATTGTTGCTAAGTAGACATAGTGCACACGACGACGGCTCTTTTCGCTCACTCCTTTCCCGCGCCGCATCACGCGGCGATACCCGTCCTGACCTGCGCCGGATCAGGCCAGGGATCGTCCTACATTGCAAGCGTCGAGGGTGGCCGACGATATCGCGTTTGAATGTCCGTTTCGGCTGAGGGGGGCATCCGATGTCCCCTAGTTTGCCTTCGCTTTCGCCAAATCGATAAATGCGCGCAGTCGAGCGGGTACGTGGCGCTTGCTGCGATAGTTGAGAGAGTAGCGCGGAAGGGACAGTGTTTTCTTTTCCAGCAAGGAAAACAATCTGCCATCGGCTATCAAATCCTTGGCCGCCTCGGCGTACACATATGCCAACCCCAAACCGGCTTCCGCAAACCTTAGCGCCGATTGAAGATCATTGGTGACCATACGGGGTTTGGGCATGATCGTTACGACGCCGTCCTTGCCTTTGAAATTCCATGACGCCAGTTGCCCGGTCTGATCAAATGCAAAACAGATCCCTTCGTGCGACAGTATGTCCTTGGGCGCGTTGGGCACACCGGAGCGTTTGAGATATTCCGGCGAAGCCACGACCGACATGTCCAGCTTCGGGCCGATCGGCATTGCATAGCTATCCTGTTCCAACATCGTGGCCGAACGAATGGCCGCATCTATCCCGGATGCTACGAGATCAACCTTGCTGTCATCATAGATCAGCTCAACAGCGACTTCAGGGTGTTTATCTGCGTAATCGCTTATCAGCTTGTCGAGAAAGAACGGGCCTGCCGTCCGCGGAGCATTCAATCGCAATGTGCCCGAAACTCCATCCCGGGCATCTTCCAATTCGCGCACCGCGCTCTCAAGATCGGCGATCGCCGGCATACTCTGCTCGTACAGACGTTGCCCGGCAGGCGTTAAGGCAATTGACCGGGTAGACCGTTCGAACAAGCGAACCCCAAGCCTGTCTTCGAGACGCTGCACAGCTTCGCTCACGGTGCCCGGTCCGAGGTTCAGCACATTGGCCGCTGCGCGAAATCCCCGAGCGCGCGCCACCTCCACAAATACGCTCACATCACTGAGCTGGTGCCGTTCCATTGTTCGAAAAACCGATCACTGTGTTCAGGAAAACATGTATTATCCGATCAATTTAAGCATCCTATACCGGTTGGCAAGCCGAAACCGCAAACAGATGGAGCAATCAGATGACCGAACGCGAAGAGATCGAAGCCACCATCGACGCCTGGAACAACGGGCTCGATAATGGTGACATCGAGGCGATGATCGCAACATGCGATCCCAATGCCATGACCGTGAATGAACGCCAGCCCGTGACGATCGGCACGCAAGGCATTCGCGATAAATATTCGCCTCGTATCGCGGCCGCCGAGATTATATCGGGCTATGATATCGAGGAACTGCAGTTCTTTGGCGATGTCGCTATCGTATCGGGTCGTTTCTATGGCACCATGAAAATGCGCGACACAGGCGATGTTCGCAGCCCCGAGGGCCGTCTCGTTCTCGTTTACAAGCGCGATGAGAACGGTGCTTGGAAGATGATCCTCGATATCGACAATAACGGCCCGGCTTGAGTCGCCAGCAAATATGGGAGTCCCAGACAATGACCATTGCTGCTCGACATATTGCGTACCGGCCATGTGAGATTGCCGAATGCGTCAGTGCATATCTGCAGGAAGGCGATCTGGATGGCGTCGTATCGATGTTTCATCCTGATTGTCTGGTCTTCTTCCCTCCTGGCGTCCCGCCCAGTGTCGGCCTCGACGGCGCCAGACAGGCGTTCGAAGCATTCATCAATGTGCGGCCGAAGATCGAAAGCAACGTCTTTAGCGAGATCATAGCCGGCGACACGGCAATGCTCCGCGCCAACTGGCGGGTTATCGCACCCGACGGTTCCGTTATGGCCGAAGGCCGGTCGATGGAGGTCGCAAGAAAGCTGCCAAACGGCGGTTGGGGCTATCTGATCGATTGTCCTAACGGTCCTCCTGATACCGCGGAAAGTGACAAATCGTGACGAACCGGCATTTTCACGAGGGTGAGCTGGCCCTTCAAAACAAGATGGGCATGCGCAAGCAGATAGATCGTGCTGCCGAAGTGATGATGCGTGACCATATGCCGGAACAGCATAGGGAGTTCTTCAACGGTCTCGAATATGCGTTCATTGGCACAGTTGGAGAAGACGGAAAGCCTTGGGCGTCTCTAGTCACCGGACCGTCCGGTTTCCTTGCATCGCCCGACCCCAAAACGCTGCGAGTTACCCGTCCTCTCGACCGAAGCGATCCGGCCTTCGCGGCGCTGGATATCGGATCGCCCATGGGGGTGCTCGGACTGGACTTTACCAATCGGCGAAGGAACCGGATGCATGGCAAGATTGCCCGTATCGACGCAGGGGGCTTCGATGTCGCGGTGGCGCAGAGCTATGGAAACTGCCCGAAATATATCAGCACGCGCCGGATCGTCGAGCGGGTGGGAACGCCTGCAGCGACCAGGCCGGTTGCGCGAGCCGAACTAACCTCGGAAGATATCACGCTGATCAAGAAGGCCGACACTTTCTTCATCGCCACCCATCATCTCGACGGTAGCGGCCAGCCCTATGAGGGAGCCGATATTTCTCATCGTGGCGGCCATCCGGGCTTCGTTCGGGTTGAGAACGCCAACCGGTTGATCATTCCCGACTATCAAGGGAACAATCTCTTCAACACGCTCGGCAATCTGCTTGCGAACCCCGCCGCAGATTTGTTGTTTATCGACTTTGAAACCGGCGATCTGCTTCACGTGAACGGGGACGCGAGCATCATCGAAGACGCTTCGGCGATTGCTCCATATCCTGGTGCAAAGCGGTTGTTGAAGATCGGAGTCTCCGGCACGTATAGAGTCGACGCTGGCAGCAGCTTGCGATGGGTCTTGCTTGAAGCGTCGCCGTTCAGTCCGCCAGCCTAGCGATGTGCGCAATCGCGCCGCCAGCGGACATCCAGACCGAAACACCATCAACCGACCACTCCGGCTCCCCGCGCCCGCCGCTTCAAACTTCGTGCGGCGCGGGCTAGGACGGGTGGAAACCACTATTCCGGAGCACCGACAATGGCAGGCAAATGGTTCGACGAACTCTAAGTGGGGCAGACCTTCGATCATCCGATCCGGCGGACGATCACCGAGACCGACAATGTGCTGTTCACGACGATGACGCACAATCCGGCCCAG
>JBCDDN010000062.1:0-18683 GCA_039180285.1 Pseudomonadota bacterium
ATCGCATCGATCGCGGCCCCGGCTTTGAGCGCAAGGTCGATCATCAGTTCGAGAGGGTATTCTTTCTGCACAAGTTTCTTTCTGGAGGCTTTCACAACCGCGCTCACCCTGAGCTTGTCGAAGGGTCGTACATAACCCTTCGACAAGCTCAGGGTGAGCGCGGTTGCGGTGTTTGGCGGTTCAGTTCACCTGCCGGTCCTTGCCCTCCCAATAAGGCGCACGCAAATCCTTTCGCAGAATCTTGCCACTCGCATTGCGCGGCATCACCTCGATCACATCGACCGATTTGGGCGTTTTGAAACCGGCGATCCGCTCCCGGCAGAATGCGATGACATGATCTTCGTCGATCGCCTGATCCGACTTGGGCACGACGATCGCCTTGACCGCTTCGCCCCATTTCTCGTCGGGTACGCCGATAACGGCCGCTTCGGAAACGGCCGGATGCTCGTACAACGCATTCTCGACTTCCGCCGGATAGACATTCTCGCCGCCGGTGATGATCATGTCCTTCATCCGGTCGTGAATGTAGATATAGCCGTCTTCATCCCGATAGGCGGCGTCGCCGGTGTACAGCCAGCCATCCGCGTCCACGGTTTCGGCCGTTTTTTCGGGCTGCTTGAAATAGTGCGCCATATTGGAGCCAGACCGCGTCACGATCTCGCCGACCTCGCGCACGCCCACTTCCTCGCCATTTTCGTCGACGATCTTCACCTCGACTCCCGGCACCGGCTTACCGGCCGAGCGCATCCGCTCGTTGCCGTCGGGGTCATGGTCTTCGGGCGGCAGGACGACGATCGTCCCGGTCGTTTCGGTCATCCCGTAAAATTGACAGAAGCCCGCATTGGGAAAGGCTTTCATGCAATCGCGCAGCAGCTGGAGCGGCATCGGCGATGCGCCATAATTGATCTGCACGACGCCGCTTGTGTCGATCTCCTGCGCTTTGGGGACGCTGATCAGCATCTGCAGCGCGGCGGGCACGAGGAAGAAGCGGGTGAGCTGCTTGTGATGGATGAGATCCAGTATCTCGTCGGGGTTGAACTCGGCCACGATATTGCAGGACACCCCCCGGTTCATCGGCGATATGCCATAGCCGGTGCCGGCGATATGCGCGATCGGCATGACCTGCAGCCCCGCCTCATGCTCGTCCCATATATCCCAGTCGGGGATTTCCCGGCGCGCTTCGCCGTTATCCTTGAAGAAGTTGCCATGGGACAGCACGACGCCCTTGGGATTTCCCGTCGTGCCCGACGTATAGAGCTGGACGAGCGCGTCGTCGCTGCTCGGCAGGGCCTCGAGTTCCGGCGCATCGCCATATTTCGCCATGAAGTCCTCCGGACTGTCGATGTCGCAGCCCCCCGGTTCGCTGGCCAGAACCCATTGGATCGCCGGAATTTCGTCGGCAAGCTGCTGCGCCAGTTCGGCGAATTCCGGCGTTGCGACGAGCGCAACCGCGCCGGAGTCTTCGAGGATGAACGCCATTTCCTTGGGTGCGAGGCGCCAGCCGATCGGCACCGTCACGGCGCTGGCACGCGCCGCGCCGAAAAGCAGCGCGAAATAGCGGTCGCTATTCTTGCCGATCCAGGCGATGCGGTCGCCCTTGCCGATACCCGCTGCCCGCAGAGCGCGGGACAGGTTGACGGTCGTGTCGCGAAAATCGGCGAAACTCGTTTCCCGGCCCTCGAACCGATAGCCGATATGATCCGGTTTCGTGTCGGCCCAATAGTCGGCCAATTGGTTCAGCGTTCGCGCGGTATGTGGTTCGTGCATCCTCGACCCCGATATTTCCAGTGCCCAACTATTTCTTATGTCTTCATAAAATAGATAGCATAGCCTTGTCTGCTTTTGCGCATTATGGCGAACGCGACTTTATTTGGAATTTGGAGGAAAGCAATGCGCACGGTGGAGCATTTCATTGGTGGCAATGCGGCGGGCGGCGGATCGCGCCAGCACGATATCTGGGACCCCAATAGCGGCGAGGTGCAGGCAAAGGTATCGCTCGGCACGGGCGACGAGTTGCAAAAGGCGGTCGATGCGGCCGGTGCCGCGCAACCGGCCTGGGCCGCGACCAATCCACAAAAGCGGGCGCGCGTCATGTTCGCGTTCAAGGCGCTCGTCGAAGCGCATATGGACGAGCTGGCCGAATTGCTGTCGTCCGAACATGGCAAGGTGATCGCCGATGCGAAGGGCGACGTTCAACGCGGGCTCGATGTGATCGAATTCGCCTGCGGCATCCCGCATGCGCTGAAGGGCGAGTACACTCAGGGTGCCGGGCCGGGCATCGACGTCTATTCGATGCGTCAGCCGCTCGGCATCGTGGCCGGTATCACGCCGTTCAATTTTCCGGCGATGATCCCGATGTGGATGTTCGGTGTGGCGATCGCGTGCGGCAATGCGTTCATCCTCAAGCCCTCCGAACGCGATCCGAGCGTGCCGATGCGGCTGGCCGAACTGATGAAGGAAGCGGGGCTGCCCGACGGCATCCTGCAGGTCGTCCATGGCGACAAGCAGATGGTCGATGCGATCCTCGATCATGACGACATCAAGGCGGTGAGCTTTGTCGGTTCCACCGATATCGCCCATTATGTCTATCAGCGCGGGACCGAAAACGGCAAGCGTGTCCAGGCGATGGGCGGGGCGAAGAATCACGGCATCGTCATGCCCGACGCCGATCTCGATCAGGTGGTGGGCGATCTGGCGGGCGCGGCGTTCGGCAGTGCGGGCGAGCGTTGCATGGCGTTGCCTGTGGTCGTGCCGGTCGGCAACGATACGGCGGACAAGCTGCGCGAGAAGCTGATCCCGGCGATCGATGCGCTGCGCGTCGGCGTTTCGACCGACCCCGATGCCCATTACGGTCCGGTAGTGACCGCCGAGCATAAGCAGCGGATCGAAAATTGGATCCAGACCGGCGTCGACGAGGGCGCGGAGCTGGTCGTCGACGGGCGCGGTTTCAGGCTGCAGGGCCATGAGAACGGCTTCTTCATCGGTCCGTCGCTGTTCGATCATGTAAAGCCGGGCATGGAGAGCTACAGACAGGAGATTTTCGGGCCCGTTCTTCAGATGGTTCGCGCCGATTCCTTCGAAGAGGCGCTCGAACTGCCAAGCAACCATCAATATGGCAACGGCGTCGCGATCTTCACCCGCAACGGCCATGCGGCGCGCGAGTTCGCGGCGCGGGTGAATGTTGGCATGGTCGGTATCAACGTGCCGATCCCGGTGCCGGTCGCCTATCACACCTTCGGCGGCTGGAAGCGCTCCGGGTTCGGCGACACCAACCAGCACGGCATGGAAGGCGTCAAGTTCTGGACAAAGATCAAAACTATCACCCAGCGCTGGCCTGACGGATCGCCGGACGGCGGCAACGCGTTCGTGATCCCGACCATGGGGTGACCGCGTGGTGAACCGGCTGGATATGTCGGGGTTCTGGATCGGGCAGTTCAGCTACGACCGCAGCTGGATGGGCGCTCCCGTTTCGTTTCTTGCCGTGTTGACCGAAGATAATACCGCGCTGAGCGGGACCATTAGCGAGCCCAATACCATCGGTTTATCATCGAGAGAATTGAACGCCTTCGTGAGTGGTACGCGGCGAGGCCGCTCGGTCAGCTTTGCCAAGACCTATGACGGCGCGAGCGATGCAGCGCATCGCGTGGACTATGACGGCACATTGTCGGCAGACGGCGGGTAGGTTGAAGGCCGTTGGATGCTCGAAGACTTTGCTGGCGGCTTTCGTATGACGCGAGAGATAGTCGAGGAGGAAACGGTGAATGCCGAAGTCGGCAGCACCGTGCCGGCGGATATCGTCAAATAGGAGACTGACATGATCATCCGCGTGTTCAGGGCACGTATAAAGGCGGGTCTGACCGAGGAATTCGAGGAGAAATACCGGACCGTCTCGGTACCGTTCATGGAATCCTGCAAGGGCACGGAGTCCGTCTCCATCGGCCGGCCCACCGAATGGACGCCCGAGGATTATGTGATGGTGTCGGAATGGACGTCGCTGCAGGCTTTGCAGGATGCACTCGGCAGCGCCTGGCACGAAGCGCATATCCCGGTGGGCATGGAGCATCTAATAGAAAGTTGTGCCGTCGAGCATTTCGAGCGGATGTAGAAAAGGCTATGGCTTTTGCCCGAGGCGCGCGCCGCGTGTCCACGAGCGCATTGTTGAGCGAAAGGCGATATCCATGTCCGATTCCGGCAGGCAGCGAGCGGACTCCGCATCGCCGTTCGAAAAGGCCTTCGGCTTCTCCCGGGCGATCCGCACCGGCAATCGGGTCCTCGTTTCCGGCACCGGCCCGATCGAACCGGACGGCAGCTCCACTCCCGGCGATGCGGCGGCGCAGGCGCGGCGCTGTTTCGCGATCATCGAGGCGGCGATCGAAGAATTGGGCGGCACAATGGGCGATGTCGTGCGGACGCGGATGTTCGTGACCGATGCGGGCGACGGTGAGGCGATCGGTGCGGTCCATGGCGAGATTTTCGGCGATGTCCGACCGGCGGCGACGATGGTTGTCGTTGCCGCTCTATTGCGACCGGAATGGAAGGTCGAGATCGAGGCGGAAGCCGTCATAGCGTGACTGTGCTCCTGCGAAGGCAGGAGCCTAGAGCTGCATGCGATTCCCCTGACCGCCCTAGGCTCCTGCCTTCGCAGGAGCACGACAAGGTGATGGCTGGCGCTTGGCGGCAGGGGGCATTAAGAGGCGCGCCATGACAACACAATTCGACCTGACCGACGAACAGCGCCAGATCCAGGAGATGGCGCAGAAATTCACTGCCGACGAAATCACCCCGCACGCCGCCGAATGGGACGAGAAACACATCTTCCCGCGCGACACGATCAGCAAGGCCGCCGAGCTCGGCTTCGGCGCGATCTACGTGTCCGAGGAGAGCGGGGGCATCGGGCTCGGCCGGATGGAGGCCGCGCTGATCATGGAGGCGATGGCCTATGGCTGCCCCTCGACCAGCGCCTTCATCTCGATCCACAATATGGCGAGCTGGATGATCGACACGTTCGGATCGGACTCAGTGAAACAGAGATATCTGCCCGAGCTCGTAACCTGCGAGCGCGTCGCCAGTTACTGCCTCACCGAACCGGGCTCGGGTTCCGACGCCGCCGCGCTCAAGACCAAGGCCGTGCGGGACGGCGATCACTATGTCGTCAGCGGCTCCAAGGCCTTTATCTCGGGCGGCGGCGAGAATGGCATTTACGTCACGATGGTCCGCACGGGCGAGGAGGGGCCCAAGGGCATTTCCTGCCTCGTGATCGAGAAGGATATGGACGGCGTGTCCTTCGGTGCGTTCGAAAAGAAGCTCGGTTGGCATTCCCAGCCGACCGCGCAGGTAAACTTTGATAGTGTGCGCGTTCCTGTGGACAACCGTGTGGGCGACGAGGGGGAAGGATTCCGCATCGCGATGATGGGGCTCGACGGCGGGCGGCTCAATATCGGCGCCTGTTCGCTGGGCGGCGCGCAACGCTGTCTCGACGAGGCGGTCGCCTATACCAAGGAGCGCAAACAGTTTGGCCAGGCGATCGCCGATTTCCAGAACACGCAGTTCATGCTCGCCGATATGGAAACCGATCTCCAGGCGGCGCGCATGCTGCTCTATACGGCGGCGGCCAAGGTGACGGCCGGATCGCCGGACAAAACGCGCTTCGCCGCGATGGCCAAGCGGCTCGCGACCGATAATGGCAGCAAGATCGTCAACGACGCGCTGCAGCTGTTCGGCGGTTACGGCTATCTGCAGGATTATCCGATCGAACGCTTCTGGCGCGACCTGCGCGTGCATTCGATCCTCGAAGGCACCAACCAGATCATGCGCATGATCGTCTCGCGCGATATGCTGCGGCAGTAGAAATGCGCTCCTGCGCAGGCAGGAGCCCAGGGCCGTGGGCGAAATCGCTTGCCGCCCTGGATTCCTGCCTTCGCAGGAATACGGGAAGGAGAAAACATGTCCGATTACGAAACCATCCTCGTCGAACAGCGCGGCGCGGTCACGTTGATTACGCTCAACCGGCCCAAGGCGCTCAACGCGCTCAACAGCCATGTGCTCGAAGAGCTCATCGATGCCTTTGCCGCGTTCGAGGCCGATGACGGGCAGCGCTGCGCGGTGCTGACCGGCTCCGGCGACAAGGCGTTCGCGGCGGGCGCGGACATCAAGGAAATGTACGACAAGGCGGCCGCCGATTTCTATCTCGAAGATTTCTTCGCCAAATGGACGAGCCATATCGTCAAGGCGGTGCGCAAGCCGTGGATCGCCGCGGTTAACGGTTTCGCGCTCGGCGGCGGGTGCGAGCTGGCGATGATGGCGGACTTCATCATCGCGTCGGACAAAGCGAAATTCGGCCAGCCCGAGATTAATCTCGGCGTGGCGCCCGGCATGGGCGGTTCGCAGCGTCTGACCCGCGCGATCGGCAAGGCGAAGGCGATGGAAATGTGCCTGACCGGGCGGATGATGGATGCCGAGGAAGCCGAGCGATCGGGCCTCGTCGCGCGCGTCGTACCGCATGACGATCTTCTCGACGAGACTCTCAAGACGGCCGACAAGATCGCCTCGCAGGCGCCGATGGCCGCGATGGTGAACAAGGAGATGGTGAATGCGGCCTTTGAAACGACGCTCGATCAGGGCGTGGTGCACGAGCGCCGACTGTTCCAGATCCTGACCGCGACCGGGGATAAGCAAGAGGGCATGGGCGCGTTCATCGACAAGCGCGATGCGGATTGGAAGGGACGGTAAGATGACAACAATCGCCTTTATCGGGCTCGGCAATATGGGCGGCGGGATGGCCGCGAACCTCGCCAAAGCCGGGCATGACGTTGCCGCCTTCGACATCTCCGAAGCGGCGCTGGAGGCGGCCAAGTCCAATGGTTGCCGGATCGCGGATTCGGGGGCGGACGCCGTAAAGGGCGCGGAAGCCGTCGTTACCATGCTGCCGGCGGGCAAGCATGTGAAGGCCGTCTATATCGACGATGTGTTCGACAATGCGGATCCGGGCACGCTGCTGCTCGATTGTTCGACCATCGATGTCGCGACGGCGCGTGATGTCGCGGAGCAGGCGGCCGGCAAGGGCTTTCTTATGGTCGATGCGCCGGTCTCGGGCGGCATCGCGGCGGCGGCGGGCGGCACGCTGACCTTCATGGTCGGTGGCGGTGAGAGTGCGTTCGAGCGCGCCCGGCCGATCCTCGACGTGATGGGTAAGGCCGTGATCCATGCCGGCGAAGCGGGGGCGGGGCAGGCGGCCAAGATCTGCAACAATATGCTGCTGGGCGCGACGATGATCGCGACCTGCGAGACCTTCAACCTCGCCCAGTCGCTCGGCCTCGATCCGCAAACTTTCTATGACATTTCCTCGAAAGCCTCGGGCCAGAGCTGGTCGATGACGAGCTATTGCCCGGTGCCCGGGGTCGGCCCCGAAAGCCCGGCGGATAACGATTATGAAGGCGGGTTTGCCGCGCCGCTCATGCTGAAGGACCTGAAACTCGCCATGGAGGCCGCGGACGAGGCGGACATGCGCACCCCGATGGGCGCCAAGGCGCGGGCGATGTACGAGCAATTCGTCAAGCATGGCGGCGAGAAGAAGGATTTTTCCGGGATCATCAAATATCTCGAAACCAGTTCGACGGATTGACAATTCGGGCCTGCTCTTCTTTCTGCTGAGGAAAGGGGAAAGCCATGCAGGACGTACTCGAAGATCTTGAACGCCGTCGCGAAGCCGCCCGTATTGGCGGTGGCCAGAAACGCATCGATGCGCAACACGCCAAGGGCAAGCTGACGGCGCGTGAGCGGCTGGAGGTCCTCTTCGACGAGGGCTCGTTCGAGGAACTCGACATGTTCGTCGAGCATAATTGCACCGATTTCGGCATGGAGGAGCAGGTGGTGCCCGGCGACGGCGTCGTCACCGGATCGGGCACGGTCAACGGCCGGCTCGTCTATGCCTTCAGCCAGGATTTCACCGTGTTCGGTGGCTCGCTGTCGGAGCGCCATGCCGAAAAGATCTGCAAGGTCATGGACACCGCGATGAAGGTCGGCGCGCCGGTGATCGGGCTTAACGATTCAGGCGGCGCGCGCATTCAGGAGGGCGTGGCGAGCCTTGGCGGCTATGCCGAGGTGTTCCAGCGCAATGTGCTGGCGAGCGGTGTCGTGCCGCAACTGTCTCTCATCATGGGCCCCTGCGCAGGCGGCGCGGTGTACAGCCCGGCGATGACCGACTTCATCTTCATGGTGAAGGATTCATCCTACATGTTCGTCACCGGCCCGGACGTCGTGAAGACGGTTACCAACGAAGTCGTGACGCAGGAGGAATTGGGCGGGGCGGTCACGCATACGACCAAGTCCGGCGTCGCGGACGTCGCGTTCGAAAACGATATCGAGGCGCTGATGGCGGCGCGCGATTTCATCGACTATCTGCCCGCCTCCAATCGCGAAGAGGTGCCCGAAAGACCGACGGCCGACGCCTGGGACCGGGAGGAACCGAGCCTCGACACCTTGGTCCCGGCCAGCGCGACCATGCCCTATGACATGCACGAACTGATCCGGAAGACGGTTGACGAGGGCGAGTTTTTCGAGCTCCAGCCCGCCCATGCCGCGAACATCATCATCGGCTTCGGCCGGGTCGAGGGCCGCACGGTCGGCATCGTCGCCAACCAGCCGATGGTGCTCGCCGGCGTGCTCGATATCGCGGCGAGCAAGAAAGCCGGCCGCTTCGTTCGCTTCTGCGACGCCTTCGATATCCCGATCGTCACGTTCGTCGACGTACCGGGGTTCCTTCCCGGCGTCGGGCAGGAGCATAACGGCATCATCAAGAACGGCGCCAAGCTGCTCTTCGCCTATGCCGAAGCGACGGTGCCCAAGATCACGGTCATCACGCGCAAGGCCTATGGCGGCGCCTATGACGTGATGGCGTCCAAACATCTGCGCGGCGATCTGAACTATGCCTGGCCGACCGCCGAGATCGCGGTGATGGGCGCGAAGGGCGCGGTCGAGATCATCTTCCGCCAGGACCGCGACGATCCCGACAAGATCGCCGAAAAAACGAAGGAATATGAAGACCGCTTCGCCAACCCCTTCGTCGCGGCCGCGAAAGGCTTCATCGACGAAGTGATCATGCCGCATTCGACGCGGAGACGGGTAGCGCTGGGCCTACGGAAGCTGCGGAACAAGCAGCTCGAAAATCCGTGGAAGAAGCATGATAATATTCCGTTGTGAGGCTTCATGGTTGAACCTGTAGTCACCACCGGTGCGGCGTTAGTTGGGGCCGCTGCTTGGTTTACCAACAAGTTGTTCGGTCCTTCGGTCGCCGCGATGGGCGACGCAATTAGAAACTACGGCACCGCTAGGATAGAAAAAATACTGGGCTCGGCGGCTGATAAAACTGATCCTGACGAAGTTCGGGCACTTCCGCCCGGTTTCGGAATGGTATTCTTCCAGAAGGCCTCATTTTCGGAAGACAATGACGATTTGACTGAAATGTGGGCCAACCTTCTTTCTACCGCTGCTACAAATTTCACCAACCGACATGTGGCATATGTAGAAATTTTATCTCAACTGACCGCGTTTGATGCCAAGGTGTTGGCCGAACTCGTTCCAGAGGATCAATTCTACGATCCAGCGATGTCGGCACCTGTCAATTTACGCGTCGAACTGCGGTTGAGAATCACGAACGGCATGCGAAATATCTCCGAATCCGAACAAGAAGCTCAAGAAGAATTGCAGCGATTGTTGAAGGCCGATCTCGGTTGGCCGGGACGGATTACGTCGGCAAGAATTCACTATAGAATAGACAAAAAGGAGTTTCCGGTATCCGGAGGTGTGCCGGACCAGTTCGCTGCTTTCGATAATCTGGAACGCCTCGGTCTTCTCGAAAAGTTTGATATTACTAACTCCATGAAGCCTTATGAAACTGCTGTCGAAGGCGTGCTTGTAACAATGCTGGGGATTGGCTTTATCCAAACTTGTCGAGGTGCTTTGGATGGAAAGCGACTAGACGTCCCAAAAGGCGCATCTGAGAATGGCTAACTTTGGATAGTTCATGCCTTCAGGCCTAGTCGCCCTTCTTGACGATGTCGCGGCCATAGCGCGCGCATCCGCCGCTTCGCTCGACGATATCTCCGTCGCGGCCAAGGCGTCCGCTGCGTCGCTTGACGATATCGGCGTTGCCGCGTCGCGGGCCGGGGCGAAGACGGCCGGCGTGGTCATCGACGATGCCGCCGTAACGCCGCGCTACGTCACCGGCTTCGATCCGTCGCGCGAGCTGCCGATGATTGCGCGGATCGCGCGCGGGTCGATCTTCAACAAGATCGTCATCCTGCTGCCCGCCGCAGTGCTGCTCGGCCAGTTCGCGCCGTTTCTCATTCCATATATCCTGATCGTGGGCGGGCTGTTCCTCTGTTACGAGGCGGCGGAAAAGGTGCTCGAATGGTTCCATGTCGATGAGACCAATGTGCATGAGGAACCCGTCATCGAGGCGGGGCCGGAGCGCGAGCAGCAGATGGTCTCCGGCGCGATCCGCACGGACCTCATTCTCTCGGCCGAGATCATGGCGATCGCGCTGTCCGAAGTGACCGACCAGGTCTGGTGGACGCAGGCGCTGATCCTCGCGCTGATCGGGATCGTGATTACGGTCGTCGTCTATGGCGCGGTCGCGCTGATCGTGAAGATGGACGATGTCGGCCTGCATCTCGCCACGACGCGCAAGGACTGGATGGCGACGTTCGGCCGCGGGCTGGTCGACTTCATGCCGAAGCTGCTGGCGTTCGTCTCGGTCGTCGGCACGCTGGCGATGGCCTGGGTCGGCGGCGGGCTGCTCGTCCACAATATCGCGGCGATCGGCTGGCACGGACCCGAACACTGGATCGAAGCGGTCGCGCATCCCTTGGCCGGCGCGATGCCCGTGGGGCTACATGGCTTCATGGACTGGCTGGTCTTTGCCATAGTGTCTGGGCTCGGCGGCGTCGCTATCGGCGCGGTGATCGCGCCCATCGTCCACCGGTTCATGCCGCATGGAGACGCGCATCAGGGCGAGGAGCATTGACCGTCCGGTGATCAGGCGCATCGTCTTGCTGGTTTTGACCGTCGGCGCCCTGTTCGCCGGCTATCGCATCTGGCAAGAATCGCGGGTCGGCGCCGGTGTCGTCGATGTCGCGGTGGCGCCCGAAGAACCGGCTCGCGAGATCGCTTTCGTCGCCAATGCGGTCGGCGGAACGATCAGTCTTGTCGATCTGGATGCGCGCCGCGTGATCGGCGAACTCGATATCGTGCCGGACGGCCGCCGTGTTTCCGTCTTTCGCGATTTCACCCAGGGCCTCATCGGGCAACGGCTGATCGAGCGGGGCGGCGGGCTCAACTATGCCCAGGACACGGATCTCTCGCCCGACGGCCGCACGCTCTATGTCGCGCGCGGCCATATCGGCGACGTCGCCGCGTTCGATCTGGCGAGCGGCCGGTTGCGCTGGCGGACGCGGGTCGCCGGCGTTCGTGCCGATCATATGGCGATCGCGCCCGATGGGTCGCGGCTCTATGTATCGGGCACGATTTCGGACGTCATGGACGTCATCGATGCACGGACCGGTGAGCGGCTGGCGCGCTTGCCCACGGGCGTCTGGCCGCACGATGTCCACGCGACGCCCGACAATCATCGCATCTTCAACGCCAGCCTCGGCGATATGCAGGAGGAGGACGAGGCGGCGCGCGGCGCGGCCGAGGAAGGCGACGATCCCTGGCCCTATCAGCTGACCGTCTACGACGCGGCGACGCTGGAGCAGGTCGAGCGCTATCGCTTCCCGCGCGGCATCCGCCCCTTCCAGCTTTCCGCGGACGAAACGACGATCTTCGCGCAACTCTCGAACGAACATTCGATCGTCGCCTATCATCTCTTCCGCCGCGAGATCGTCGATCGCATCGATCTGCCGGTCGCCGAAGGAGTGAGCGAGGAAGACTGGGACTTCGAAGCGCCGCACCACGGTCTCGTCCTGACGCCGGACGGCGAGACGCTGTGCGCGGCGGGGCGAGCGTCCGACTATGCGGCGCTGGTTGCTGCGGACGGGCTGGAGCTGCTCGCCACCGTGCCCGTCGGCAATGCGCCGAGTTGGTCGGCGGTCAGCGCCGACGGCGCGCTATGCCTCGTTGCCAATAACCGCAGCGACGATGTGTCGCTGGTCGATATCGCCGCGCGCACGGAAGTGGCGCGTCTCGACGTCGGGCGGGCACCGAAGCATATCACGGTGGGCCGCGTGCCGGAGAGCATCTTGCGGGCAATCGCGCGCTAGGCCAAATACCGGATCGTGCTCCGGCGAGGCCGGAGCCCAGTTCAAGTGGCGGGACCAGGCTCCCGCCTTCGCAGGAGCACAGCAATGAAACTCGGTCCCCTCAACCATGTCGGCGTTGCCACGCCGTCCATCCCCGATAGCATCGCCTTCTGGCGCGATGTCATGGGCGCGACGACGATCCACGAGCCGTTCGATATGCCGAGCCAGGGCGTGAAGGTCTGTTTCGTCGATACGCCCAACAGCCAGATCGAACTGATCGAGCCATTGGGCGAGGGATCGCCGATCCACGGTTTCCTCAAACATAATCCCAAAGGCGGGCAGCATCATCTGTGTTTCGAAGTGCCCGATATTCACGTCGCCAAGGCAGAATTCGAAGCCATGGGCAAGCGCGTGTTGGGCGAACCGCGGATCGGTGCCCATGGCACGCTCATCTTCTTCGTCCATCCCAAGGATATGGGGGGCGTCCTCACCGAGATTATGGAGACGCCGAAAGAGGCGCATTGATTTCCCCTGTCGAATTTGACTTGCCGGCCTTCGCATGGTTTACGTTAACGTAAACCAACGCCATTCCCCGGGAGAGACTGCATCATGGTCGATTATGAAATGATCACACTGAACGTTGTGGACGATATCGCGACGATCAGGCTGAACCGGCCCGAACGGCTCAATGCGATGCCGCCGGCCATGGCCGACGAGATTTCCACGGCCCTTGACGAGGCGCTGGAGCAGAATGTGCGCTGCGTTGTCATGACGGGCGAGGGCAGGGCCTTTTGTTCGGGCGCCGATCTGGCCGGCGGCGGACGCGATGGTGGCGGCGATATCAGCGGCGGCGATCGCGCCAAGGTGTCGCTCGACGGACATTATAACCCGATGATGAAGAAGCTCGCGGAGCTGCCGGTGCCGCTGATCACCGCGGTCAAAGGTCCGGCGGCCGGCGTCGGTTGTTCGGCGGGGCTCGCCGGCGATTTCGTGATCTGCGGCGAATCGGGCTATTTCCTCCAGGCCTTCGTCAATATCGGGCTCGTTCCCGACGGCGGCGCGACATGGATGCTGCCGCGCTTGATCGGCAAGGCCCGCGCTTTCGAGATGATGATGTTGGGCGAGAAGATCGCGGCGCAACAGGCTCTCGAATGGGGCATGGTGCACAAGGTCGTCCCCGACGATGCGCTGATGGACGAGGCGCGGGCCCTGGCCGAAAGGCTCGCAAAGGGGCCGACACTGGCGCTCGGCCTGATGCGCCGCACGGCCATGGAAAATCTCGATCGCAGTTATTCCGACGCATTGGATGCCGAAGCCAATGCCCAGCGCGAGGCCGGCAACAGCCAGGATGCGATGATCGGCGCGGTGGCCTTCCTGAAGAAAGAAAAGGCGCAATTTATTGGCCAATAGTGCTCCTGCGAAGGTAGGAGCCTAGTGCGGCAAGCATCGTCGCCCGAAGCCCTGGGCTCCTGCCTTCGCAGGAGCACAATGTTTCGACATTGATGTCGAACAGGGCTAAAACATTTTCATGACCGAAAAACCGACCAAATCCGATTGGCAGGAGCGTGCGGCCGAGGAAGTGAAAGGCCGCGACTTGACCTGGAAGACGCCCGAAGGGATCGCCGTCGAGCCGATGTACGATGCCAGCGACGCGATCGATCCGGGCCTGCCGGGCTTCGAACCGTTTACACGCGGGCCTTACGCGTCGATGTATACCGGCCGTCCCTGGACGATCCGCCAATATGCGGGCTTCTCGACGGCCGAGGAATCGAACGCCTTTTACCGCCGCAATCTGGCGGGCGGGCAGAAGGGGCTTTCGGTAGCCTTCGATCTCGCTACGCATCGCGGCTATGACAGCGATCATCCGCGCGTCGTCGGCGATGTCGGCAAGGCGGGGGTTGCGATCGACACGCTCGCCGACATGCAGATCCTGTTCGATCAGATTCCGCTCGATCAGATGAGCGTTTCGATGACGATGAACGGGGCGGTGCTGCCGGTGCTCGCCTTCTACATCGTCGCGGCCGAAGAGCAGGGCGTGTCGCAGGATCAGCTCTCGGGCACGATCCAGAACGATATCCTCAAAGAGTTCATGGTGCGCAACACCTATATCTATCCGCCCGAACCCTCGATGCGGATCGTCGCCGATATCATCGCCTATACCGCCGAGCATATGCCGCGATTCAACAGCATTTCGATCAGCGGCTATCACATGCATGAGGCGGGGGCGACCGCGGTTCAGGAGCTCGCCTATACGCTTGCCGACGGCATGGAATATGTCCGCGCAGCTATGGCCAAGGGGCTCGATATCGACAGTTTCGCACCGCGTCTCAGCTTCTTCTGGGGCATCGGCATGAACTTCTTCATGGAGATCGCCAAGATGCGGGCCGGGCGCAAGCTGTGGCATTCGATCATGGAGGATTTCGGAGCGAAGAATCCGAAGTCCAAGATGTTGCGGACGCATTGCCAGACGAGTGGCGTCTCGCTGACCGAGCAGGACCCGTACAACAATGTCGTTCGCACGACCATCGAGGCGATGGCCGCGACCTTGGGCGGAACGCAGAGCCTCCATACCAATGCGTTCGACGAAGCCGTGGCGCTGCCGACCGATCGCTCGGCGCGGATCGCGCGCAATACGCAGCTCATCCTGCAGGAGGAAAGCGGTATCACCCATGTCGCCGATCCGCTCGGCGGATCCTATTATGTCGAGCAGCTCACCCAACAGCTTGCCGACAAGGCCTGGGCGTTGATCGAGGAAGTCGAGGCGGCGGGCGGCATGACCAAGGCGGTGGCCGCCGGTTTGCCCAAGAAGAATATCGAGGAAGCGGCGGCGGCGAAGGCGGCCGCGGTAGATCGCGGCGAACAGGTCATCGTCGGCGTCAACAAATATCGTCTTGCCGAAGAAGACGAGATGGACATTCTCGATATCGACAACGCCCGGGTCCGCCGCGATCAGATCGCGCGACTCGAACAGACGCGCAAGGAGCGCGATAACGAAGCGGCGGAGGCCGCGCTGACGGAAATTCGAAGAGGCGCGAAAGGTGACGCCAATCTGCTCGCGCTCGCGGTCGAGGCTGCGCGGGCGCGTTGCACGCTGGGTGAGATCTCCGCTGCGATGGAAGATGCGTTCGGCCGCTACGATACGGTCCCGACGCCCGTCAGCGGTATCTATGGCGGGGCCTATGAAGACGATGCGCGCTGGCTTCAGGCTGGCGAGGGCGTCGAGGCGGTAGGCCGCCGGCTCGGCCGCAAACCCCGGATGATGGTGGCGAAGATGGGGCAGGACGGCCATGATCGCGGCGCCAATCTCGTCGCCAGCGCGTTCTCGGACTTGGGATTCGAAATCGTCAGCGGGCCTTTGTTTCAGACACCCGGCGAGGCGGCCGAATGGGCGGTGGAAAAGGATGTCGACGTCGTCGGCGCTTCGAGCCTGGCCGCCGGACACAAGACGCTGATTCCCGGATTGATCCAGAAGCTGGAGGAGGCGGGTCGCTCCGATATTCAGGTGATCGCCGGCGGTGTGATTCCGGTGCAGGATTACGACTTCCTGCGCGAAGCGGGCGTGAGGGCGATTTTCGGCCCCGGCACCAATTTGGTTGACGCGGCGGGCGAAGTCCTCAAGCTGCTCGGCCATAACCTGCCACCGTTGGACGAGGCTGCCGAGTGACAACGCAAAAGGCCGCTTGCCCCGAGCTTGTCGAAGGGCTGTCCTTCACTTAATCCGCTATCAAGAGGAAAAGCAGGGCTTCGACAGGCTCAGCCCGAACGGAGAATTTGGTTTGACCGACATTCGCACCGACTGGACGCGCGACGAGATCGCGGAACTGTTCGATCTGCCCTTTCACGAGCTGATGTGGCGGGCGCAGACCGTTCATCGCGACAATCATGCGGCGGGCGAGGTACAATTGTGTACGCTCTTGTCGATCAAAACCGGCGGTTGCCCGGAAGATTGCGGTTATTGCTCGCAGTCCGTTCACGCCGATAGCGGTGTCGAGGCGACGAAACTCATGGACGTGCGCCAAGTGTTGCAATCCGCCGCGCAGGCGAAGGATGCAGGATCGCAGCGTTTCTGCATGGGTGCGGCCTGGCGCAACCCCAAGGATCGCGACATGCCGGCGATCGTCGAGATCGTGAAGGGTGTGCGGCAGATGGGCATGGAAACCTGCATGACGCTCGGCATGCTCACACCGAAACAGGCGGTGATGCTGAAAGAGGCGGGGCTCGATTATTACAACCACAATATCGATACCTCGCCCGAGCGCTATGAAGAGGTGATCACGACGCGGACGTTCGTGGAGCGGATCGAAACGCTCGACAATGTCCGCGAGGCCGGGATCAATGTCTGTTCGGGCGGGATCGTCGGCATGGGCGAGAGCCGGGAAGACCGTGTCGGCTTCCTTCATGCACTGGCGACGCTCGAACGGCACCCCGAAAGCGTGCCGGTCAACGCGCTGGTGCCGGTCAAGGGCACGGTGCTCGGCGACATCCTTCACGACGTGCCCGACGCGAAGATCGACGATCTGGAGTTCGTCCGCACGGTCGCGGTGGCCCGGATTACGATGCCGCGTTCGATGGTGCGGCTATCGGCGGGCCGTGAGAGCATGAGCGAAGCTGTGCAGGCGCTTTGTTTCCTCGCTGGCGCGAACAGCATCTTTACCGGCGACAAGCTGCTAACCACCGGCAATCGCGGTGACGATGCCGATGCGGCGCTGTTCGAGAAGCTCGGACTCGTGCCGCTGGACGGCGAGGAACCGGCGCGCGCCGATCTGGTGGCGGCCGAGTAAGGCGATGCTGAAGGTAGCTCTTTTCGCGCTGATGCAGTTCGAGGCCAATGCCGAGACCTGCGCCGATTATGGCAATCTGCCGCAACAGCCGATGAACGCCTGCGCTTATTGGGAATATGAACTGGCCGATGCCGAATTGCAGGATGTCTGGGAGCAGGCGATCGTCTATGCGCGCAACTATTTGAGTTTCGACGAAATGAACGACGGGCGTCCGAGCGGCGCGGAGCGGTTGCTTGCCGCCCAGCGCGCCTGGATCATTCTGCGCGACGAACATTGCGCGGCCTGGTCCTACCATATGCGCGGCGGCAGTGCGGAGCCCTTGCTCTATCACGGTTGCCGCACCGGCATGACGCGTCAGCGGGTGACCGAACTCCGCGACCTGATGGTGGAGGACCAGTGATTTCCGCCTGCACGAGAATTCAAACTAGCATCCGTCATGCTGAACGCGTTTCAGCATCCATCCCTCCGCTAGCGACGCCTTCGCGTGTTGAGAGATGGACCCTGAAACGAGTTCAGGGTGACGGCTTGAGGGAGCCGTCATGTTCAAGAAAATCCTGATCGCCAATCGCGGCGAAATTGCATGCCGGGTGATCCGCAGCGCGCAGAAAATGGGAATCGCGACGGTTGCCGTCTATTCGGATGCCGATGCGCGCTCACCGCATGTCGAAATGGCGGACGAGGCCGTGCATCTGGGGCCACCGCCTGCGGCCGAAAGCTACCTGCTCGCCGACACGATCATCCAGGCCTGCAAGGATACGGGGGCCGAAGCCGTGCATCCGGGCTATGGTTTCCTCTCCGAGCGCGAGAGCTTCGCCAAGGCATGCGCGGAGAACGATATCGTTTTCATCGGCCCGCCGCCGGGTGCGATCGCGGCGATGGGCGACAAGATCGAATCGAAGAAGCTCGCGAAAAAGGCCGGCGTCAGCGTCGTGCCGGGCCATGTCGGCGAGATCGACGATACCGAACATGCGGTGAAGATCTCGACCGAGATCGGCTATCCGGTGATGATGAAGGCCTCGGCCGGCGGCGGCGGCAAGGGCATGCGGCTTGCCTGGAACGAGCAGGATGTCCGCGAAGGTTTCGAGGCGACGAAGCGCGAGGGGCTGGCGAGCTTCGGCGACGACCGCGTCTTCATCGAGAAGTTCATCGAGCAGCCCCGCCATATCGAGATCCAGGTGCTCGGCGATAAACACGGCAATATCGTCTATCTGGGCGAGCGCGAATGCTCGATCCAGCGCCGCCACCAGAAGGTCGTCGAGGAAGCTCCGTCGCCATTCGTCGATGAAGAGATGCGCAAGGCGATGGGCGAACAGGCCGTCGCTCTGGCTGCTGCCGTCGACTATCACAGCGCCGGGACGGTCGAGCTGATCGTCGGCGCCGACAAGAGCTTCTATTTCCTAGAAATGAACACGCGGTTGCAGGTCGAGCATCCGGTAACGGAGTTCATCACCGGGATCGATCTGGTCGAGCAGATGATCCGCGTCGCGGCGGGCGAAGAGCTGCCCTTCGCGCAGGACGATATCACGCTGACCGGCTGGGCGGTCGAGAATCGCGTCTATGCCGAGGATCCCTATCGCGGGTTCCTGCCGTCGATCGGCCGACTCGTGCGTTACGATCCGCCCGACGAGAGCCACGAAGAAGAGGGCTGCACGCGCGTCGACGATGG
>JBCDDN010000063.1:0-17924 GCA_039180285.1 Pseudomonadota bacterium
ATTATGAGAGTGTCTATGAATGGCTGTTCCGCAAAACCAAGCCCGGGGGCGTGCAATATCATTTTATCGATCTCGTCGATCATCGATATTATTTCGGTACCGGGGAATTCAACGAATGGAGCTTTCTTTCTGAAGAAACCGGACCGGACAATGTAAACCGCCTGCGGGTGTCGGAACATCGGGCACTTCTCGAGCAAGCGGGCTTCGAAATCATCAAGGAACGGCACAAATCAAAAGCGATCCCTGAAGAAGCCAGGGAAACACTCCTGCCGCCATGGTCCGATATGCCGGACACCGAAATCAATACCACTAAGATGTGGTGCCTGCTTCGGCGACCGGCCTAGCATTGCCATTCGGCCATCCCGCAGACTAGGCAACCCCATGCAACGTGACGATTTCGAAGTTCGGCAATTTCCCTCGCTGGCGGCTTTTCAAAGCGAAGCGCCCGGCAAGTTGCGCGTGCTTATCGCAACCGAGGAAATCGTCGGTCCGGTGCGCAATGGGGGGATCGCGTCCACCTATTATCATCTCGCTCGCGGTCTTGCCGCGGACGGGCATGATGTCACCGTCTGCTATCTGAAAGGCCGCGAGGTTGAAAATGAGACGGCCGAGCACTGGATTGCGCATTATGCCGAATTCGGCATCGATTTCGTGCCCCTGCCCAATCTCGGAGAACCTTTGGCAGGGGCGAGCACCAAATGGCAGGCGCGATGGCTGGGTTTCTATCGTTGGCTGAGGGACAGCGAACGGTTTGATATCGTGCACAGTTCCGAATGGCGCGGTGGTGTTTTCTATGCGCTCCAGGCCAAGCGGCTGGGTCTGGCGTTTCAGGATACGCTGTTCGTCACCAAAACCTCTTCGCCTTATATCTGGAACAGGCACTATCAAATGCAGCCGATCGACAATGTCGATCTGCTGATCGCGAGTTTCGCGGAACAAAAATGCGTCGAATGGGCGGATATGGTGATCGGCGGCAGCGCGCATTTACTCAGCTTCATGGACCATATCGGCTATCGCCTGCCTGAGGGCCGAACTTTCGTACAGCCCAACATCGTCGATTTCGCCGAGGTGACTGTCGAAGATAAGCGACCCGCACGCAATTTCGGCGATCGTGTCGATGCGCGCGAACTGGTTTTCTTTGGTCGCCTCGAACCGCGCAAGGGTCTCGACCTGTTCGTACTGGCTGTCGATATGCTCGTCGCACACGGTGTCACGATCGATCGGGTCACGTTACTCGGCAAGCCCGGCGAACCGCTCGTCAATCATCAGGACATGCAACCGCTTGATTTCATAAAAGCCCATGCGCGGCACTGGCCCTTCCCGGCCGATATCATCACCGATCTCAACCAACCCGAAGCCCTGTCGCTGATGTGCTCACGCGACATGATCGCCGCCATGCCGTCGCTGATCGAGAATTCGACGATGGCAGTCTATGAGGCACTCGTGCACAAAATCCCGTTCGTCGCGAGCGCCGTCGGCGGCACGTCCGAACTGATCGATCCCGCAGACCATGCGGCGACGTTGGTGCCACCCGACACCGAAGCGCTGGCGTTGAGGCTCAAAACTGCGCTCGAAGACGGCCAACCGCTCGCCCGACCGGCGTTCGACAATGACGCCAATCTGTCGATGTGGTACGGTTTTCATCGCTATGTCGCGGCCGAGGGTGGCCGGTCTTTAATGCCGGAAATCATCGAGCCGGAGACCCGGGACACCATTGCACTGATTGTGCATGCGGCGACGCCCAAGGCCATCGATCAGGCACTCCGTCAGACCTCCGATTGTTACGGTTTCGACAGGATCGTCATCTATGCCGGCAGCCCGATCGGCAAAGAGCAACGTCAGATTTTCGACGAGCTGGACGATTCTCGGATCGAACTGAACGAAGTAATCGGCACGTCCCCCGGCGCCTGTTTCAATCATGCGCGCGACCAATGCATACAGGACATTCTCGTCTTCCAGTCCGCATCGGATACGGTATTCAAGGCAGGTTTCGCCGAGGCGCTCCGGATATCCAGCGCCGCGCAGCCAAAAGCATTACTCACCAGCCTGTTCGCTTTCACTGCCGATGCCGAAGGCGGTGTGCCGGATACGGTATTCGCACCTCTCGGCGCCGATCCAGCAAGCCAGGCACTGACAGGAGCGGCCTATGGGCTGGAGCTTCTGGCCGGTCGCCGCGAAACCTTCGCGACTCTGGGAGATTTCGAGGCCTATCGCATACCCAAAGGCGCGACGCACGAATATGTGACGCGCGCCGCACAGCAGGGCTGCGATCTTTTCGTCGTGCCGGAAATATGGATCGAACATTTCGGCGATTATGCCGCGATTACCGAACAATCGGGACATGGAGCCTATCTTGCCCAAAAGGCGCTGGTTGATGACGCCTCCCTTCCCGCCAAGAAGCTGCTGCTCCATAAACCCGCCGCAGTACGTGCCCCGGGAAACAGTGGCCGGATCATTCTCGGGCGCGCACATCGCGAGGACGGTGAAACCGCCTGGCTGACCAATGTCGAGAAGATGGGCAAGCTTTCCGCAGTCCCTCCCAACCGCCATCACGTGCTGCTCGGTTTCGACCGCACGACCGCGCAGCTGGACTTCGCAGTCCTTCACGACGGCGCGCTGCTGATCCGCGCCAATGGCGAACCGATCCGCGAAGATACGCACTTCGGGACGCGTGGCGCTTTCGCTCGCGATAGACTGGATCTGTTGCCGCTACTCGAAGATAGTGACCGGCTGCGCCTCCGCATCGAGTTCACCCGCGGCGCGAAACAGCGTTTCGCTTCGGTCCTCGTCCAACGGATCGAAGAGGATATCTATTTCCTCAGTGCCCGCAGTCCGATCTACTGGGACGGGGATTTCGATGAAATGTTGGCGCTGCTTGGCGGCGAGCGTCGTGAGCCGCAACTGCCGCAACTGCGCAGACTGGCAGAGCACAGACCGTCCTTGATGGCCCGATTGCGGAGTACACGGAGTCGTAGCTAGGCACTTCCCGATGGCGATAATCGACCATAAGGGGCCAGAGCCGCTCCCTCCTTGATCGAACAAGCGCTGGATTCTGCGGACATGGTCGGTATAAATGGATCATGGTCGCATGATTTGGATATGGGGTAGGCGCATTGTCGGCCGACACATATCGGTATGCGGAGGGGGTGACATGCGCTGGTCTATCGCTTTGGGGAGTTTTTTCGCCCTTTGCGCGGCCGGGTCGGCGATACCGGCTCAGGCCCAGGATTTGCGACCCAGCCTGGAAGACAGTTTCCGTCTCGGATCGGGCACCGGCCTGTTATGCCGCGTTCAGTCTCGCCTTACCGACCCCGCACTCGCCACCATGTTCGACCGGGCCTATGCGATCGTCTGCCGGGATGCCGCGGAGCCGGTAGGTCATATCTATGCTCTGCGCGCCGATACCGATCCGCTGACCCGGCTCGCCGCACTGCGCAGCGGCAAGGTCGGATGCCCATCGTCTGACAACGATGTGACGCTCGAAACCATCGGCGAAGCACGACGGCAGGATTGCATGCTGAGCGCCGCGCCGGTCGGCTATAGTCTGTACCGCTATCAGAGCGGCGACACCGTCTATGTTGCCGAGGGTCTGTCAGGTTATGATTCCGCCCTCCGCCTTGGCCTCAGAACGATCGTCACAGACCGGATTCTGCCTGGCACCTTGTCTATCGCGACGACCGGTATGGGCGATGCCGCCGCCTTCGCCCGTGTCCAGGCGGGGACGCTGGATGCCGATCAAGCGCTGGCCGAAGGCTATCGCCGGAATAACAGCGGGGATTATGCCGAGGCGGCGGAATTCTTCGAAACCCTGTTCCGGCGCAATGCCGCCGCGAGCGGGCCCGAAGCTGCCGAACGGGCGGGTGAGTATCTGATCAACCAGGCGCTCCAACAATCCAATCTCGGCGCCTTCGAAACGGCAGACGCGACCTATGCCCGGGCCCTGGCCATTCCGAGCGCCAGCCCGACTCAATTGCGCCTACGCCGGAATTTCCAGGCACTGCACCTGTTGAATCAGCAGCGCACGGACGAGGCGCTCGCCATTCTCGACGAAGGACTGGCCGCCTTGATGACACCCACAGCCGGCACGGACGGTGCGGCCATCGACGATTCGATATCGCAGCAGATCAACAGCGGTTCCGAATTCGCGCGCCAACTGGGCGGCGAGGAGAGCGAGCGGCTGACCGTTGCCGAACGCGCCATCATCCTCGACGCACAAGCCCGTCAACTTCGAGGGGCTATTCTCAGAACGCGCGGACAGAATACGGCGGCAACCGAGGCGCTTACCGATGCCCTGACCACCGTCGCGTCGGTGCGGGATGGCCGAGTACGATCAACCGCCCGTTTACGCGCCCAGGCACTTACCGAACTGGCGGAGATCGCCGAAAGCGAAGGCGATACCGGAACCGCCGAAGCGCGACTGCGCAGGGCGCTCGGGTTGCTCGAAGCGCAGTATCCGCTTGCCATCGCCACGAGCGCCGCCAAAGCACGACTCGCTGCCTTTCTAGCGCGACAGGGCCGCACCGACGTCGCGTTGACGCTCTTCGCCGAAGTCGTCGATGAAAGTCGCGGCCGCGCAACACCGCGGACAAGCCTGGAAAACCAACTCGCCCCCTATTTCGAACTTCTTCTCGACCAGATGGCCGGCAATCCTAGACTGGTCGGCGATTTCTTTCTCGCCAGCGAAACCCTGGTCCGGCCGGGCGTCGCCAATACCCAGGCCGTGCTCGCGCGCGAGCTCAGCAACGGCAATGATGAGGCAGCCCGTCTCTTTCGCCAATCCGTTACCCTAACCCGCGCCGTCGAAAGCGCGCGGATCGAACTGGGCCGTCTACGCACGCTCGAGGATCGTGACGATTCCGCCAATCTTCGGGTCATGGCGCTAGAAACAGAGCTCGGCGAACTAACGGCCGAGCAGGCCGCAACCCAGGCGGCGTTATCCGGTTTCCCGCGCTATCAGGCCGTCTCGACCGAAGCGCTGACCATTACCGATCTGCAGACCGCGCTGCGGCCGGGCGAAGCTTATTTGAAGCTCAACGAGGCGGCGGGTCAGGTCTACGCCATTTTTGCCACCCAGGATTCCGCCATGGCCTATCGCGTCGGGATCGATGCCGCCACGCTCGACCGACGCGTTACGGATCTGCGCAACACCATCTCGACGATCGAAAATGGCGTGCGCCTGACCTATCCGTTCAACGTCCGGCTGGCCCATCAGCTGTTCGTCGACCTTCTCGGCCCGGCATCCGACCAGCTCGCCGGGATCGATCATCTAGTCTTCGAACCCGATGGCGCGATGCTTCGACTGCCCGCCAATCTGCTGATCACCGACGAGGCCGGCGTGCGCGCCTATGAGCAGCGTCAGACGATTGCCGGCGCCGACCCATTCGACTTTTCCGGCATCGCCTGGTTCGGCAGAGAACATGCGATCAGTACCGCGCTTTCCGCCAGAGGTTTTCGCGACGTGCGCAACTTGCCGCGATCATCGGCAACGCGACAATATCTGGGCTTCGGAGAGAATGCACCGCCGATTGCCCGCGTTCGCCGCGCCAGTTTCGAGCGTGGGCCGATCGACCCGCGATGCAGTTGGCCAGCCAATTTCTGGAACTCCCCAATCCCCGCGACGGAGTTACGCACCGCCCGTCGGTTGATCGGGGACGATACCTCCGCCGTCATCACCGGACAGGATTTCACCGACACTGCCATCATGGATCGGAGCGATCTGGGCGAATTCCGGATTCTGCATTTCGCCACGCACGGACTGGTGACGCAACCACGCCCCGATTGCCCACCGCTACCGGCATTGCTCACATCGTTCGACGCGGATGAAGCATCGGACGGGTTGCTGGAATTCAGTGAGATATTCGATCTCAAGCTCGACGCGGACCTTGTCATTCTCTCGGCCTGCGACACAGCCAGCGCGGCTGGCGTGGTCGCCTCCGAGGCCGCCGGCGTGACAGGCGGTGGCTCCGCGCTCGATGGGCTCGTGCGCGCCTTTGTCGGTGCCGGAAGCCGAACGGTCATCGCGAGTCACTGGCCGGCTCCCGATGATTTCTCCGCCACCGAACGGCTGATAACCGGCCTTTTCGAAAGCCGGTCGGATATCACGCTCGGCACCGCGATGCGAACGGCGCAGCTCCAGCTGATGGACGATCCCGCGACGTCGCATCCCTATTATTGGTCGGGATTCGCCATTATCGGCGACGGCACGCAGCCGGTCGTCCGGACCGATTGAGCCGAACATCCTGATGCACGACCCCATACGGCGCAGTGGATAGCGAATCGGTCTCTCGTCCAGGAGTGGCCGGCGGCAATCCGGAGCGAGCCGGGCGGCTCCGAAGGGCCTGGCGCGAGGTCGGTCCGCTGCGATTTTCGGCCAGCGCCGTCTTGCTCATCCTCGCCCTGCTCATCGCCCGGTTCAGCTGGGCCTTGCCCTTCACCGACGAGATCGAGCGGGTGCTGTTCGACGTGCGGGCCAGCTATGCGATGGAACAGGTGGAGCAGGACGAACGGATCACCATCGTCACCTATGAAGAGGAAACGCTGCTCAACACCGGTGTGCGATCGCCGCTGGATCGCGAAATCCTCGCCAACGCGCTCCGTTCGCTCGATGCCATGCAACCACGCGCCATAGCGATCGATATCCTTATCGATCAGCCGACCGACAATGACGATATGCTGGTGGACGCGCTCAACGATATGCGCACCCCCACATTTCTGGCCTTCGTCACGCCCGAGAGTAATCCCAATCTTCGTCTGCGGCCACGCCAGGTCGACTTTATCGATGATTTCCATCGTCGGATCACCAATGATCTCGTCCAGCGAACGAGTGTCAAGCTGGGCGCGGACAATGACAATGTGCAGCGGAGCTGGCCGGAACAACCCGACGATCTCCCTCCGCTGATGGCAAATTCGCTGGTGCCGGGAAACGATGCCTATCGCACCCATCGGGGCAGCATCGCCTATCGGCGGCCATTTTTCGAGAATGAACCGCCCTTCATGAAGCTCGCGATCGATTTCTTCGCGAACGACGAAGAAGCGGCCTTTATGCAGGATTTCATCGCCGACCGGTACATTCTCATCGGCACCGATCTCCCCGATATCGACCGTTTCGAAACGCCGCTAACCCGACTCCAAGGCAATGACCCGATCGCCGGGGTGGAGGTTCATGGTCATTTGCTGGCCCAGATGCTCGATGGCACGATGCTGCGAAGCGTCGCGCCCTGGGTGCTATGGGCGACAGCGATGCTAGTCGTGCTGTGCGGTGCATTGACCAGCCTCAGCGATCTCAGACTCTGGAAGCTTGCGCTGTTGATCACGATCCAGGCGGCCTTCATCGTCGTGGCGCCTTTTACGCTGCACCGTATCGGCGTCGACACCCAAAGCCTCCCGGTCTTCGGCTGGCTCGGCGGATGGATTATCGCCTTTATGACCATCGGCGCGGCCGCCCGCTCGGTAGGCGCGGAGAAACGCGAATATGTGCAAGGCGCGCTCAACAAATATCTTCCGCCGGACGTCGCCATGCAGATCGTCGACGATCCCGACCGACTGTCGCTGAGCGGCGAGAAACGCGAAATCTATGCCGTTTTCACCGATCTGGAGGGCTTCACCAAACTCAGCCACGCCATCGAGCCGGAGATGGTTGCGCTGCTGCTCAACCAGTATCTCGACAAGATGAGCGAGATCGTTCTCGAATATGGCGGCACGATCGACAAATTCGTCGGCGACGCGGTCGTCGCATTCTGGGGCGCGCCGATCGCCAGACCCGACGATGCTGATCGTGCGGCGCAATGCGGTATCGCGATGTGGCGCTTCGGCGAAGAATTTCGCCACAACGTGCCCGAAGGCGTGCCACCGATCGGCCGAACCCGCGTGGGATTGCATTTTGGAGAGGCCATTGTCGGCAATTTCGGCGGCGAGGAGCGTATCCAATATACTGCGCTCGGCGATGCTATGAATACCGCTGCCCGTCTCGAAAGCGCTAACAAGCGGACCGACACGGTCATGCTTGCCAGCAAAGAGGCGATCGGAACGGTTAGTGAAGCCGAGTTTCGCTGTCTCGGCCGGGTTACGCTGTCCGGCAGGGCCACTCCGGTGAAAATCTACGAACCTGTGTCGGAAATCACCGCAGGTTCAGCTGCAATACTGCATAGACTGTATCAAGAATTCGAACAGGGAGATGAACAGGCGCGAGAGAAAATTGCACAGTTGGCAGCGGAAAATGCTGACGATGCAGCATTGCAAAACTTTGCAAAACGCCTGATCACGACGGAACCAGGAGGCAGTTATGTTCTACAGGGCAAATAAATCAGCACTTTATGCCGTCGCCGGATTCGCGCTCGCGTCGATGGGCAGTGCCGCAATGGCTGATGCGCTCGTAACGCGTTCGAGCGGCGCAATCGCCCGCGAATACCCCCGCGGAACGCGAATCGCCGATAATCAAGTGATTCGGCTGCGTACCGGGGACAGCGTCACCGTACTGACCCGCAGCGGCACCCGCCAGTATAACCGGCCGGGACGGTATCGGATCGGCGCTCCGCTGCGCACGGCTTCAAGCGGCGTCACGACGATGGGCCAAAACGGAGTCGCTCGTACAGGAGTGAGCCGCGGCATTCCCGCGCCCGCGCCGATCAGCGCAGCCAATCGGACGGTATGGCAGTTGGATATCGAACAACCCGGCGCCTTTTGCACGCTGGAATCCGAGCCGGTTTCGCTCTGGCGAGCCAACGCATCGCAGGCCGTTGCACTGGTCATCACCCGGACGGCCGATGGCGAAAGCATGACCGTCAACCTGCCGGTCGGTCAGTTCTCCCATAGCTGGCCGGAAAATTTCGCGCCGAGCGGCGGCGGTTACACGATCGCCGCCACCGGTGACGACACCCCGGCCGAGGTGAGTTTCGTGCCGATCGACGCGGATCCCAACGATCCGCTGGCATTGGGCTCCGCGCTGTTGTCCAACCAATGCGAAGTGCAACTCGAAGCGTATACGGCCAACTATCAAACGGTCGATCCGGATGAGGAAGAAGCGGGCGGTTGAGCCGGTTGAACGGGCCGACGCCGCTTGCTAGGCTATCCGTTAAAGCCATGAGTTCGGGTCAATGACCGAAACCGCCTTGTCGGTCGCAAAGGTGGATGACGTCGGCATGACCCGAGAAACGAGGCTATGGTGTCTCGCGAATGTGGGAGTGAAAGCGACCGTCAATATTCCGGCCAATATTCAGGCAGAGAGAATAGTGCGGCGATGCTGATCCAAGGGGGATGGCCAGCGTGGCGATGCGAAACATTGGAATATTGGCGCTGGGCAGTTTTGCGGCCGTGTCGCCGGATATTGCGAACGCCCAAGCCGGCCCCGTTCCCACGCGCGAAGAAATCCAACCCGATCGACTGGACCCGGGACAGAACCGTCCGCTGGGCAGTCTTCGGGTCGAAGACGGGATCGAGCGGGCGCCCTGCCCTCTGGCTCAGCCGCAATATGCAAATGTCCGCTTTCAGCTGAACGACGTCACCTTTGCCAATCTCAGAGATGTGCCAACAGAGGCGCTGCGCCCGGCCTTTGCCGACTTTGTGGGCCAGGACGTTCCGATCGCCATAGTCTGCGAAATCCGGGATCGGGCGGCATCGATCCTGCGTTCGCAAGGTTATCTTGCCGCCGTTCAGGTTCCGCCGCAGCAGATCGGCGATGACGGCATCGTCCGCTTCGACGTGCTGATGGCCCAAATGTCGCGGATTCAGGTGCGCGGCAATGCGGGCAACTCGGAAGAGCTGATCGCCGGCTATCTCGAACCGCTGCGCGCAATGGGCGTGTTCAACCAGCGGGATGCCGAACGCAACCTGCTGCTCGCGCGCAACCTGCCCGGTTTCGATACACGGCTGACCTTGCGCCCTGCGCAAGGCGCGCCGGGCGAGGTAATCGGCGATGTGCGGGTGGAACGCACGCCGTTCGTCGTCGAAGCCAATGTCCAGAATTATGCGTCGCGTTCGACCGGGCGTTGGGGCGGCCAGATCCGCGCACAGATTAACGATCTGACGGGACTGGGCGACAGCACGACCCTGGCGGTATTCTCCAGCGCGGACTTCGACGAGCAACTGGTTCTCAATGCCGGGCACAGTTTCGCGATCGGCAGCGACGGGTTGCGCTTCGCCGGCGAGTTCACCTATGCTTGGAACGACCCGACGATCGCCGGCGCGAGCCCGTTCGATACCGAGACGCTCGTCGCCGGATTCAACCTCAGCTATCCATTCATTCTGGATCAGGGAACACGGCTGATCGGTTCCGCCGGGTTCGACTTCATCGATCAGGATATCCGCTTCACCGGCACGCCGCTGAACCGCGACAAACTCCGCGTGTTTTTCGCGCGGGCCGATCTGTTCACCACCGATCGGCGCAGCATCGACGGCATCGGCGGATACAGCGCCGCGGAACCCCGCTGGCGCTTCGGCATCGGTGGCGAGATCCGCCAGGGCCTGAATATCTTCGATGCAAGTGATGCAGGCCTGCCTCCGACAATCGCGATACCGCAAACGCGCGCCGCAGGTGAGGCAGACGCCACCGTCGTACGTATCGATGCGCTCGCCGAATTGCGCCCGACGCCAAATTTGGCGTTCGTGCTCGAACCGCGGCTGCAATGGACGAGCGATCCGTTGCTTTCCTACGAGGAGTTTTCGGGCGGCAATTATACGGTCGGTCGGGGCTATGATCCCGGCTCGGTGATCGGCGACCGGGGTTTCGGTTTCCGGTATGAGATCCGATACGGGACCGCCCTGCCCCGCACGCGGGAAAGCTGGGCCTTTCAACCCTATGGTTTTTTCGATGCCGTATGGGTCGGCAATGAAGACCCGCCCGCGCTCGGCGGCGGCAGCGACGAGCTGTTTTCGACCGGGGTCGGTCTGCGCGCCAATTATGGTGACCGCGCCCGGCTCGATGCGACGTTCGCGATCCCGCTGCGCCGAACCGATTTCCAGACGAGTACGCCTGACCCGAGACTGCTGCTGACATTTCTCGTGCGCTTTGCACGATAAGCAACCCGATGGGTTGCGAGAGGACGAGATGAGTATGAGCGATACAAAACCGGCCGCCCGCCGCTCCGCCAAGACAGCCTTTCGTCAGGGTTGCGCCATCGTCGCATTGGTCGCTGCGACGGGCATCGCCGTGCCCGCCGATGCGCAGATGCTTCCGCCCAATACCCGGGTTCAGGGCAATCCGGTGTTTCCGAATGGCGATGGCAGCTTCAGTTCCACGCCGACACAGGACACCGTCTTTCTGGGCGATTCCGAAGTCATTATCGATTGGACGCTCTTCGACACGGCGGGAACCGGCGATATCGAATTCCTGCCGACCAACCGATTGCTGCAGTTCAACGAAGCCGGGGAATATACCGTCCTCAACAGGATCGTGCCCACTGACCCGTCGCGCCGTATCGTCTTCAACGGCACGGTCGAAAGCCGGGTGAACGGAACGCAGGGCGGAACGGTCTGGTTCTACAGCCCCGGCGGTATCCTGGTGAATTCTTCGGCCAGCTTCGACGTCGGCAGCCTAATCTTGACGACGAACGATATTGATACGGCCGGCGGCTTGTTCGGCGGCGGTGGGGAAATCCGGTTCCGCGGAGCCGCCGACAGCAATTCGGCGGTCGAGATTCAGGCCGGGGCGACGATCGAAGCACTGACAACCGGCGTCAACGCCGCCAACTATGTCGCGATGGTCGCGCCGCGCGTCGTGCAGGGGGGCAGCGTCACAGTCGACGGATCGGTCGCCTATGTCGGGGCGGAACAGGCCGATCTGACGATCAACAACGGCCTATTCGATATCACGGTGGTGGTGGGAACCGAGGACACCAACGGGGTCGTCCATACCGGCAGTACGACCGGCCCGGCGGAAATGCCGACTCCGGCTGGCCCCGGAGGAATCCCGCCCGCGGCCCCCGATCCACATGCTATCTATCTCGTCGCCGTTCCGAAGAACGACGCGATCACCATGCTGGTCAGCGGCGGCCTAGGCTATACGAGAGCCGTCGGCGTGAGCCAGGAAAATGGCGAGATCGTCCTCAGCGCCGGTTATGATGTCTCGGTTGGCGGAAGCAGTTCCGATCCTGTGATCGAGTTCGCCGATACCCCGTCGAGTGCGGCGGCGGCGAATATGCTGATCGGCGGACAGGACATTATCCTCACGAACGCCCTCGCTGCCCAGGCCAGCGGCGAAATCGATCTCGATCTGGATGGCTCCAATCTCGATGCGCAGCTGGGTCTCGAGCTGCATGCTGACGACGCCATAGCCATTGCTGTAGACAATGGCGGCGCGCTGACGGTCACCGGCGATCTTGTGGTCGACACGAGCGATGTCGGCGCAATCGGCGAAGACGCCAACGGGGGCGACATCACGATCACCATCGCAAATGGCAGTTCCATGGATGTCTCCGGTGAAGCGAGCTTTATTGCCGATGCGCGGGGCGGCGTCGGGTCCGGCGCACGTGGTGGGGACGGTACCGGCGGAACTATAACGTTCAACCTGGACTTGGGCGCTGGCACCGCAACGGTTGCCGATATGACGGTTTCGGCCAATGGCATAGGCGGCGCGGGCGGTGACGGAGATGGCGATCTGGGCATCGGCGCGGGCGATGGCGGTGATGGTTTTGGCGGTAGCGCCACTTTCAACGCGATATCCGGTACGTTCACGGTTACCAACGCGTTGACCGTATCCGCAACGGGCAACGTCCTATCCTCAGGATTGGTTTCCGGTTCCGAGGGCGGTTTCGGCAGAGGCACCGATGCCGGCGCCGGCGGCAACGGGATCGGCGGCACTGCAACCTTCAACCTCGACGGAACGGCAACGATCGCCGCGACGGATATCATCGTCAGCACCACCGGTTATGGTGGAGCCGGCGGCGATGCCGGAGTGACTGTCGGCACCGGTATCGACGGCGGGCCGGGCGGCGATGGCGGCACCGGGACCGGTGGCGATGCGATATTCAACAATATAGCAGGCACGCTGACATTCACGAATCTCACGATCTCGGCCGATGGCCAGGGTGGCCTGGGCGGCAGCAACTTCGGCAACTCGATCGCCGACGCTCGGGATGTCGGCGGCGGTGGCGGCGACGGTATCGGCGGTACGGCAACGCTCAACCTCGACCAGCCCGACCCGGCCGCGCCCGACTATACGGTGTCGGCGAATGCGACGGGCGGCGATGGCGGCAGCGGTACGCGCGGCGGCGATGGCGGCGATGCGACCGGCGGCACGGCGCAGATCGTGGTCGACAATGTCGAGATCACACTCGACGACGCCACCATCGCCGCCATCGGCAGAGGCGGCAACGGCGGTGCGCCCGATATCATTACCGGCGATGGCGGCGATGGCGGCGATGGCACGGGCGGCACCGCACGGGTCGAAGTCACCGGTGGGGCTGCCATATTGGATATGGCTACGAGCTATGGCGGCTCGGTCACCCTGAGAAGCAACGGCTATGGCGGCGATGGCGCCGATGGTTATTCCGACTTCAGTGCCGATGGCGGTGATGGCGGTGATGGCGGTGATGGCACCGGCGGCCGGTCCGAACTGATCGTGCGATCGGGTGGAACGTTGACGACAGGCAATGGGCCTGCGGCAGGCAATTTCTACAGCCGAGGGTTAGGTGGTGCCGGGGGTGATGGCGCCTATACATATGGCGGCATCGCCGGCGATGGCGGTGACGGCGGCGATGGCAGCGGCGGTACGGTGCAATTCCTGGCGCAAGGTGGCGAGATCGTCAGCGACGACGTGCTTGTTCTGGTCACCGGCAACGCGGGTAGAGCCGGCGACGGTGGCACCTTCGGCTTTGGCGGCACTGACGGCGCGGACGGCGTTGAAGGCGTCGGAACCGGCGGCACCGGCATTATCGAAGTGCAGGAGGGCAGCCCCGGCATCATAACCATGAACGATGTCGTCATCGTAGCGGATGGTCGCGACGCAAACAATTTCCTCTCCGTGACGGGCGTGGCTGGCACGGTGATCATTTCCGATACATCGACAGATCCCGCCGGAAACATTCAGTTTAACACTTTGGACATCACGGCCCTGTCCGCTCCGGGGGCTCCCGGCGGTGGCGTATTCATCAGCTCGAATAGCGGCGCGATAACCGTAATCGGAAACGCGGACATCGATTCCGCCAACAATGTCGAGTTCGATTTCGACGGAGACGGCCAGATGACGGTGGGCGGCAATATGACCGTCGACAGCGGGGCGTCCATCCTCGTCACTCATACCAACAATACGGTGCCCACGGATTCGATCGACGTCGCGGGCGACTTTACGGCATCCGCACAGAGCGATTTCGACGCGATGGCCGGATCGCTCATCGCTTCCGGGGGCGCGATCGATATCCGAGCCGAAGCCAACGCATCCGCCGCAGACTTGACGGCTGTCGACGGCATAGACCTATCAGCGGGTCAAAATGCGGCGCTGGGCAATGGTGCCACGACTAGCGGACCAACCAGCGACATCCGGATCGATGCTGGCTCGGACGACGATCCGGTCAACCCGCTCTACGATACGCTCTTTAATGCAACGGTTACCGGTACCGTAACGTCGACCGGCAGCCTGCTTATTTTTGCCGGCGGCAACGCGATATTCCAAAGTGGTAGCTCTGCGAGTATCGATAATCGCATTCAGGTTTCGACCGGCGACGACATCGTCGTGGAGAGCGGCGCAACGATCCGCGCGGCACTCAATCCTGACGTCGCTCCCGATCCCGGCGATCCGTTCAACGACTTCGCCATCGTAAATCTCAATGCGGGCGACCCGTCACTCAGCCTCCTCACGACCATTTTTACACCAATTTCCTCGATCGTGACGGCTGGCACCATAGAGGCTCTCAATTCATCTGTAATACTCAATGCAGAAGCGATCGACGGCTTGAGCGGTACGATCAATGCCAGCTCGATCAGCGCCGATGTTCGCAACGCACCGCCCAACGGCTTTGCCCAATCTGACGATGACGGCCTGCTGAGCGCCGCCTGCGTTCAGGGCAATGTCTGCCTCGGAACGCTGAACGCGGACAATATCGTTCAAATCGGCCAAGCCAGCAACAATGACGTCATCCAAACAATGATCGAAGGCGGCATGGTCTCGGCTGATACGATCCTCGTCACGACACGGCGGGATATCATCGTAGGTACGGATGGTAACGCATCCAGCTTCGATGCCACCTCGGAAATTCTACTCGAAAGTCTCGAGGGCAATGTCGATCTGCGCGATGCATCGATATCCAGCGATCTCGTACAGATCGTCGCAGCGTCCGGCAGCCTGCTCGGCACCGGCTCGATCTCCAGTGCCAACGATGTCGGGATTACCGTGGGCGCAGACGTGATCGCAACCGCCATCGATACGGACGGAGAACTGACGACAGTTGCTGATATCGGCGGAGCGCTCGAGGGCTTCTACAGCGTTCCGGGCAGCATGGTCGTCGAGGACCTGTCGGTCGGCACGGGGGACGTCAATTATGACGCCGGCGGCGATCTGCTGTTCGGATCGATTACCGTACCGGGTACCGATATATTCCTTTTGGCTCCGCAGACCGTCGCTATCGACTTCAGCTCATCGGCCCAGAATATCGATATCGACGGCGGCGAAATCCTGCTGGGTTTCGTATCGGCCGGAAGTGATATCAATCTCGTCTCGGGCAGCATTATCGATATCGGCACGGTCGACGCTGGCAGTTCGGTCACCGCCGACGCTTTCAACGACATAGTTTTGGGCGACGCGTTCAGCGGCGGCGACATTTTCATGACGGCGGGCGATGGGATATTTGGCGGTGATCTGGAGGCCGGAGGAACACTCTCTCTCGACGGCGGCACGATAGAAATCGGAGACGCCACGGGCGACTTCATAGACTTTACGAGCGCGCTGGACATTGTGTTCGATAGCATAACGTCACCCAATGCTGTCGACCTCAATGCGGCCAATGGAACGATCGGCGCCAATGTCGGAAATGGCGACATCGACAGCGATGGCGACGTTACGCTGTCGGCTCAGGATATCGCTGTCGGCGACGTGACATCCGGCGGATCTGTCGATGCCGACGCCACAACCGGCGATGCGCGCTTCGGCACGGTGGACGCGGCAAACGACATTACCATCGTCGCAGCCGGCAATCCCAGCCTGCAAAATGCTATCAGCGGCGGCGATACCAGCGTTACCGGTGCCGCGATCACTTTCCAGAACGGCACTATCGGCGGTACGCTGACGCTCAACGCCCTCGCCGGCGATATCGACGGTGACGGTGCCGTGACGGTAGCCGGCGGCGTCGATTTCGACGCGACGGGCAATATCGGATTCGGATCGCTGAACGCGCAAGGAGGCGATTTTACCGCCGATGCAGGCGGCGATATCGATTTCACATCGGCAGCCAGTAACGCGGATGTAATCTTCAATGCCGGTGGCGCGATTGTCGGCGGTGACGTAACCGCCGCGAACGCTATCGACTTCCGGGCCACGGACGATGTGGAAACGGACGCAATGGCAGCCGGGACGAACGCAGCACTGCGTTCGTCCGCAGGAGCCGTCATCGTCAATATCGACATCTCGGCAGGAGGCACGGTCCTCGCAAGCGGCGGCGCGGTCTTGTTGAACGCGCTGGGTGATCTCGACGTTTCGGATACCCGCGCAACGAACGGCGATATCGATATCATCGCCGGCGGCGATCTCAATGTGAACGCGGCGCAATCGGTCGGCAATATCAACCTGACGAGTACCGGCGGCGGCGTCGGCGCGGGCAATCTAGAGGCCGGGCTGATCGCCGTGACTCCGGCATCCGCAGGGCCGGGTATTCAGGTGCCGCTCGGCCGGGTCGTCGGCTCTCCGGGCGTCGGCGATATCACCATCACCGCAGCCACGGATGCCGTGATTACCGCCGATGCGATAGCGAATAATCTGTTGCTGATTTCCGCCGGCGGACTGATCGATTTGCAAGCCCTTGCCACAGGCCAAACGGTTTCGACGTCCAGCGCGGATTTCAACATCGCCAGCACTGGACAACTCGGAACGTCCGACCTCACTCAAATCATTGAAGTTTTTAGCAATGGAAGCAGCCCTGTCATACTCGGTGGTCTAGGGAGCACCGGAGCGTTCAGCCTGGATGCCGACGAATTCAACCGTATCTTCTCCGGCGGCGACCTTTCCATTTTCGCCGCCTTTGCCAGCTCGACGAGCCCTTCGCTCATCATTGAAGATCTGACCGCACGGGTCGCGGCCGGGTCTGGAGGACCGCAGGATGGAAATATCGGCACGGCCGGCACTTTGACACTGGCGACCGAAGGCGATGCTCGGATCAACGGAGCCATGACGCTTGGTGGCGCAAACGATGCAAACACATTGACCATACTGGCCGGTCAACTCCTCCGCTTGAACGCCAATGGCGGTAATGTCGCGGTGATCGACGCCAATGGCGGCTTGTCCGGTCAGTTGAGCGTTACTGCCCAAAATATAGTCGCCGCGACGGATGCCGCCGCTTCCGATATCGCGGGCGCGAGCGTGGCAGATGCCGATATCCGGCTGGGTAACAATGACGGAATCGTTCGGGCCGATGGCTTCTTCCAAGCGGGAGCGATCGACTTCCTCGCGGATGCCGGGATCTACATACAAAATAGCGCTGGAGGTGCGGATTTCGATGATCGCCGTGGCTTCCTGGTGGGCGATGGCGGGATTACGATCGGCAGCCTCACGACAGGCGGTCAACCCGGGATCGTCATCAATGGGATTCAGCGCCTGAGCGGCGGGACGACGGTCACGGGCATCGATATGATAGCCCAGACCGGTCTCACCACCGGTTTTGCAGCCGCTTCGACTATCAATGGCTGCCTGATCGCCGCTCCAACGACATGTGGCGCGCCGCCCTCTCCTCCTCCACCTCCACCCCCTCCTCCTCCGCCGCCATCACCATCAACGCCGGATACACCGG
>JBCDDN010000064.1:0-17101 GCA_039180285.1 Pseudomonadota bacterium
CTCCTGCGAAGGCAGGAGCCCAGGGCGGCCAAGGACAGCATTTGCGGCTCTGGGCTCCTGCCTTCGCAGGAGCACATGAAAGCAAAGAGAAAACGCAATGCAAACCGCATATCCCGACGCACTCGGCTTCGTTCCCGAGCGTTTGAGTTACATCTCCGACTTCGTCAACGACCGCTATATCGCCAGCGGTCGCCTCAAAAACTTCCAGCTGACGATCGGGCGCGGCGACGATGTCGCGCTGTTCGCGTCGGGCGGCATCGCGCGCGAGGACGGCATGCCGGTCGCCGACGACCTGCTCTTCCGCATCGCGTCGATGACCAAGCCGATCACGTCGATCGCCTTCATGCAGCTTGTCGAACAGGGCAAGGTCGCGCTCGACGATCCGGTGCACCGCCTGTTGCCGGAATTCAAAGATATCGGCGTCTATGCGAGCGGCGGCGGGCAGTTGCCGTTCACGACCGAACCGACCGATACGCCGATGCGGATGATCGATCTGCTGCGCCACACATCCGGGCTCACTTACGCCTTCCAGAACCGGTCCAATGTCGATCTCGCCTATCGCGAGCGCAAACTCGAAAACTGGCACGGCAATCACGATCTCGACAGTTTCGTCGCCGAGCTCGGCCGATTGCCGCTGGAATTCTCGCCCGGGACGGCCTGGAACTATTCGGTCTCGACCGATGTGGTCGGCGCGGTCATCCAGCGCGTGTCCGGCCAAACACTCGACGCCTATTTCACCGAGCATATCTTCGGGCCGCTCGGCATGACCGATACATTCTTCACCGTGCCGGACGACAAGCTCGGTCGGCTCGGCGATTGCTGGACCAGGAACCCCAAAGCGCCGGTGATGTTCGATCGAGCGGAAAAGAGTCTGTGGTCGAAACCGCCCAAATTGCTGTCCGGCGGCGGCGGGCTCGTATCGACCAGCGCCGACTATCATCGCTTCTGCAGGATGCTGCTCGGCAAGGGCACGCTTGGCGACACCCGGATCGTCGGCCGCAAGACGATCGCGCTGATGACGCAGAACCATCTGCCTGGCGGCAGCGACCTGACCGATATGTCTCGGGCGCTGTTCAGCGAAGCGCAGAATGCGGGCACCGGTTTCGGCCTCGGCTTTGCGGTAACGGACGATGTCGCACGAACGATGATCCCGGGATCGAAGGGCGAATTCTACTGGGGCGGTATGTACTCGACCGCTTTCTTCGTCGATCCGGTCGAGGATCTGACGATGGTCTTCATGACTCAACTCCAGCCGTCCAACATCTATCCGATCCGCCGCGAGCTGAAGACGCTCATATATTCGGCGCTTGCCTGACCGCATCCCCTTTTTGACTTGCCCAAAGCCTTGCCGCACGGTTCGGTCCGGGCGCGAATCATGATTGGGGGCACAAGATGAAACGGGCTTTTGGGTTTCTCGCGATATCGACGGCGGCAATCGCGCTGACCGGCTGCGAGTTCAGTATCGGCGGGCCGAGCGAAGACGATATCCGGCAATCGATCGTCGATCACTACGAATCCGAGGGTTATGAAGGTCTTTCGGTCCAGCTCGATGAAACCGAGGATGGCGGTTATACCGGCATCGTAACATATACAGTTTCGGGCGACGATAACGTCCGCGGCAATCTGGAATGCGTCGTCGATCCGGTCGAAGACGGCGAAGCCGCCTGGCGCTGCGGGCCGGGAGCATCCGATCTCGCACAGCTTGTCGTCGACAGTTATACGGAACGCGGCGCCAAGGGCGTTTACTCGGAACTGACGGCGCAGACCGAAACGCAATATACCGGCTATGTGGAATTCGATCATCCGCAGACCGGCCAGCGCGTCCGTCATGATTGCACAGTCGATCTGATAGACGGCGACGCTACGTGGCAATGCAGGCCCTGATCCGCCCAATTCGCACTGGTAATTCGCACGGCATGTCCGTTAATGTCGTCGGCAAAGCTGTTGAGGATTATGATGAAACCTAACCGGATCGCCTTGGCGCTGGGCGCTGCCGCCCTGTTCATTACCGCCTGCTCGTCACCGGATGCACCGGCGGCCGATCAGGCCGGAGATGCGGACAACACGGCCGAAGAGGAACGGATCGCAGTCGAAGATGCGGTGCGCAGCGCCTATGAGGATGAGGGTGCGGAAGTCACCGACATTTCCATGGCGCTGAGCCCGAACGGAGCGCGCTACGAAGGCCGGGCGACGGTCCGCGATCCGGAAAGCGGGACGGAAATGCAGGTCGATTGCCGCTACACGACCGATGTCACGGGTGCACCGCGGCTCAATTGCGACCGCGTGACCGAAAGCGAATAGACGCCCATATCCGTCAGCCGATGCCGGCCCCGTACCGGTCCGGGCATATGCTCCCCTTTAAGTCGTCACGGCAAGCCGCTACCCTGCGGCCAATCCGAGCGGAGCAACCATGGTCGATATCTTCATCTCCTATTCGCGCGACAATCAGCGCGAGGTTCGGCTGATCGCGGACAAATGCAAGGCGCTGGGCTATGCCGTCTGGTGGGACGACCAGCTGCCGCCGCACAAATCCTATGGCGATGTCATCACCGAGAAGATCGGGCTGGCCAAGGCGGCGATCGTCGTCTGGTCGAAACATGCCGTCGCGTCGGAATGGGTGCGCGCCGAAGCCGATGTCGCGCGCAACCAGAAGAAACTGATCCAGACAGCACTCGACGATACCCGGCCGCCCCTCCCCTTCAACCAGATCCAGTTCGTCATGCTCGACGACTGGACGGGCGAGGACGATCATTTCGGCTGGAGCAAGGTCCGGGAAAGCCTGGCCGAGCTTTGCGGCCCGCCCGATGAAAATGCCGTCGGGACGGAGCCCGGCTATGCGATGCCGAACAGCCCGCCGCCGGAACCGGAACCCGAATTTCCGGAACCCGAGCCTCCGGAGCGGGTCAACAGGCTGCCTCTGATCGCGGCGCTCTTGGCAGCGGCGGCCGCCATCGCCTGGGCGCTGTTTCTCTGGTTGCCGGGCAACGAGGACGGCGGCGAGGAAGAAGAAGGGCCCGTCGCGCAACAAGCGGCGGAAGAGGAGTTCCCGCTCGACGCCGTGATCGCCGATGCCGACGGCTTCACCTATATCCGCAACGCTCCGGCGCGGGGCGCAGCCGTAATCGGAAGCGTGCCCCAAGGGGAAGTGTTTTCAACCCGGGAGCAGATTGCCGATTGGTGGGAAATCATGACGGCGGACGGCACACGCGGTTACATGCATGAATCGCGGATCCGAATCCTCGCCGAGGGCGAAGCGCCACCGGAAAATGACGACCTCCGGGCACGCGCCGAAGACGCGGCCGAGGCGCAGGCCGAAGCCCTGGACGATATCACCGCGGCGATGCAGGGCGTGAGCGATGCGATCGAGGCAGGTGGCAATCCCGAACGGTGATCGGGTCAGCCAAGCTTTAGCCGATCACGCAATTCGCGCTTGAGCACCTTGCCGATCGCGCTGCGCGGCAGTTCGTCGACGATGTGAACGGCCGCAAGCCGCTGGGTCTTGCCGAGTTTGGCGTTGGCCCAGTCTCTGATCGCCTCCGCATCGTCCGGGCCGACCACGACACCGACCGGACTCTCGCCCCAATCCTCGCTCGGCACGCCGATCACCGCGACTTCGTCGACCTCTGGATGCTCGACAACAACCGCTTCCAAATCACTGGGATAAATATTGAATCCGCCCGAGATGATCATATCCTTGCGGCGATCCATCAGCGTCAGAAACCCGTCCTCGTCGAACCGCCCGACATCGCCGGTGCGGATGAAACGGTTGCCCGCTTCATCATACCATTCGGTATCGCGCGTTTGTTCGGGGCGGTTATGATAGCCTTTCATGATCGTGCCCGAGCGCCCGACAATTTCGCCGATCTCGCCCTGCGGCACTTCCTTACCGTCCTCGTCGATCAGGCGAATCTCATGGCCCGGCATGGGTTGTCCGACCGTATGCAGCTTGTCCGGAAATTCATGCGCCCGCAGCGCACAGCTGCCCCCGCCCTCGGTCATCCCGTAAAATTCGACCAGCCCGCCCGGCCAGCGTTTGAGGATGTCCGCCTTCAGCTCCGCCGCAAAGGGCGCGCTGGTACAGAATTTCATCAGATAGGAAGAGAGATCGAATTGATCGAAATCCGGCTCCTCCATCAGGCGCTTATACTGGACCGGCACCAGCATCGCGGTCGTCACTTTTTCGCGCTCGCTGAGTTCGAGAAACTCCTTCGTTTTGAATTTCTGCATCAACACCGCTTTCCCACCATTGCCGATGCACGGCAGGAAGGTGACGAGCGTGGTGTTCGAATAGAGCGGCGTCGAGAGAATCGCGGTCGCGGCAGGTGTGAAAATCAGACCGCCAAAGGCCGTGATCTGCCGCCAGCGCATCTGGTGCGAATGGACGATACCCTTGGGCGTGCCCGTCGTGCCGCTCGAATAGATGATATTGAAGCCTTGCTCCGGATCGATCGCGACCGGCTCGGGCGTAGCACCCTCTTCCGGCAACCATGCTTCGAACGCCGCATCGTCATCCAACGCCACCGGCGTAACGCACCCGGGCAAGGCCAGCGTATCGAGGATCGAAACGTCCGCGAACAGGAGTCGCGTTCCGCAATCCTCGACCATCAGCGCCAGCGCCTCGGGCGTCGAACTCTGCGCGAGTGGGGCGACCGTTCCCCCGGCCCGCAAAATGCCGAGCCAGAGCACGGCATATGCCCAGCCGTTGAGTCCGCAAATCGACACCGCTTCGCCCGCCGGTACGCCGTCCCGCTGCAGCCCGGCGGCGATCCGGTCGCCATAAGCGTCGAACTCAGCAAAGCTCAGCCGCCTGTCGCCTGCGACGACCACGATATCGTCCGGCCGTTCGGTCGCATGGGCATGAATAACATCGGCGAAGGAGGCGAACTCGCTTTGCAGCATCTCGGCGGCGGTGGTCATACTCTCTCCTGATAGTGGTCCGTTTATTCTGATTTCGGACGTTTTATGACAAGCTAGCCAGCCGGGCCAGTGGTTGGAGCACCGGCTGGAACAGAGGATCAGTCACGGGCGGGTGCTGCGGCCGACCCGGCGAGCAGACCGCCATCGATCGTCAATTCCGCGCCCGTCATATAGGCCGCCTCGTCGCTGGCGAGCAGCAGCGCCAGCGCCGCCACCTCATCGACCGTTCCGAACCGGCGCAACGGCGTATCGGCAACGAAAGCTGCCATCCGCTCTTCGCGATCCGGCCCGTCGCCGAGCATAGGCTCCCACATCGGAGTCAGCACCGCTGCCGGATGAATGGAGTTGCAGCGGATGTTGAGCCCCTGCTCGGCGCAATAGAGCGCGACCGTCTTGCTGTGATTGCGGATCGCCGCCTTGGACGAAGCATAGGCCGCGGCGGCCGGGATACCGACCATGCCGGATCGCGATGAGATGTTGATGATCGATCCCTCGCCCTTCTCGCGCATCGCCCGGATCGCATAGCGGCAGCCGAGAAAGGTGCCGTCCAGATTGACGCGGTGAACGCGATGCCAATCGTCGAGGCTTGCATGTTCGGGATCGTGCGGACGTGTACCGTCTTCGAAACCGGTCACGCCGGCATTGTTGACGACGATATCGATGGCGGGGCTCGCTTGGGCGAGCGCATTCCAATCGCTCTCTTCGCCCACGTCCAGCCGGTGCGCCTCGCCGCCAATCTCCGCAGCGACCGCTTTAGCGCTTGCTTCGTCCATGTCGGTGACGACGACCGCGGCGCCTTCGTCGGCAAAAATGCGCGCAATAGCGGCGCCGATACCTCGCCCGGCGCCCGTCACGACCGCGCGTTTATTGTCGAGGCGTTTCATGATCCGATTCCCGATTCGAGTGCGCATATTGGTTCAGTGCCGCGCTACCCGAACCGGCATCGAAGTCCAGCCGGGAAATCTCTATTGGTGGTCGAGCATCCCGAGCACGCGCTTCGAGATGATATTGTTCTGGATCTCGGTCGAGCCGCCATAGATGGTGACCGCGCGGTTCCAGAGCCAGGTGCGGGTCGTCTTCAGCTCCTCTTCATTGAAGCCTTCGCCTTCCCAGCCGAGGCCCTGCATACCCATCACCTCGACCATGAGGTCGGTGCGTTCCTGGGCCAGTTTGGCGCCGACATTCTTCAGCACCGAACTCGTCGCGCTCGGCCCGCCCTGCTCGCGCGCTTCGCGCTGGGCGCGGCCGACCGTGCCCATGAAGTTGCGGACCGCCATCTCGTGCTTGATGACCTTGAGACGCAATTCCTTGTCGGCGATCTCGCCGTCGTCCGTAACTTCGATATATTGCTTCGCGTGATCGGCCAGCGAGCGCATCATGGCCCGTGCTCCACCACCGCCGATTCCGGCGCGTTCGAACTGCAGCAGCCGCTTGCCGATCGTCCAGCCCTTGCCTTCCTCGCCGACGCGATTTTCCTTCGGCACCTTCACATCGGTGAAGAAGGTTTCGCAAAAGGGCGAGAGGCCCGAGATCATCTTGATCGGACGGCGTTCGACGCCCGGCTGGTCCATGTCGACGATGAGGAAAGTGATGCCGTCATGCTTGACCGACTTGTCGGTGCGGAACAGACCGAAGCAGAAATCGGCCCATTGGCCGCCGGACTGCCAGGTCTTCTGGCCGTTGATCAGATAGTGATCACCCTTGTCCTCCGCGAAACTCTGGACGTTGGCGAGATCGGACCCGGCGCCCGGTTCCGAATAGCCCTGGCAACCGCGCAACGAACCGTCGGATAGCGGCGGCAGCCATTGGCGCTTCTGCTCTTCCGTGCCGTACTCCATCAGCGTCGGAGCGAACATACCGACGGCCAGACCACCGATCGGATTGTAAGCGCCGATCTTGCGCATCTCCTCGTCGAGGATCGCCGCTTCATTCGAAGACAGCCCCGCCCCGCCATATTCCTTCGGCCAGGTCGGCGTGCCGAAACCACGCTCGCCCAGAGCCTTACGCCAAGCGACCATGTCCGGCGTCATATCCGTGGGGCCGTCGACCATGCCCATCGGATTGTGCCGGCCCTTCAACGCGGGATCGAAATTGTCCGCGAGCCAATCGCGCACCTCCGTGCGGAAGGATTCCAAAGGTTCGGCATCGGCCATCGCGACTCTCCTAAAAAAAGGCTCTGCTTTACGTTCACGTCAATTGTCGGCTAAACCCGATACAAGGTCAAGGGATCACGGATAATGGCCCGCGCGAAAACCGAATCCCGAGAGGTCTGTGCTCTTTCCGCCTCTCAGCGGCGCAGAAAAGAGACGGCAGTTTTCCTGAAGGCTTCCGCATGATCTTCGAAAACCGGGCAATGGCCTTCTCCGGGAAGTATCCAGAGATTGGCCTTCGGGATCGCATCGTAGAGCGCATAGGCCATTGCCGGTGGATATAGCGGATCCCGATCGCCATGAACGATCAGCGTCGGATGCCTGATCCGCCCAAGCAGGGGTGGCGTGAAGTTCACGTCGTCGAAACTGTCTTCGAACGCGCGCGATGCCTGAAAAAGAGCGCGTATCTGGTCATCGCCGCCGGGATGTTTCAACCGCATCGCAGCCCAAGCCTCTTCGGTCTGATTTTCCGGTCCGGAAAGGGCCATCAACTTGCGAGCCGTGGCGGGAAAATAGGGTGCGGCGCTCACCAGGACCGTCTTTCCGATGCGTTGCGTGTCCATCGTCGCCATATGCAGCAAAACCTGCCCACCGCCGCTCATCCCGATGGCCGGCACATGCACATGGCCCATCTCCAGAAGGTCGGACAGAATCTGCTCCGCGGAATCTCGGAAGGAAAATTCGTCGAAACACGGCGAGCGCCCATGGCCGGGAAGGTCCGGCATAAGCCGTTCATATCCGATATCCTTCCCGTCGAAGATCACCTCCCAATCGGCTCCGACGCCGGTGAAACCGTGCAGCAACAAAAGGGGTTCCCCCTCGCCTTTTGTCGTCCAATGGAGTTGCATATCTTTGGCTCCCTGCAAAAATATCCTGCCTCAAGATCATGAGATCTTTGGATTCGCGCCTGATCGATTAATGCGGCATTTACTCGGCAGAAAGTCGGGATCTGGCAACGGAAGTTGTGTCCTTTTCATCGCTCAAAGGCACGCTGGATCGCGGAGCTTACTCTTTGGGATCATCGGTTCAGCCCCTGTTAGCCTCGCCTCGGCCAACAGGCTCATCGATTCGCAGACCGATCGCCGGACGGCGCTTCGGGGTGACGCGCGGGAACCGATTGGCTAGTTCAGACGGCATCGCGTTATCCGACCGGAGACTATCATGTTCAGAGCCGCCAGTTTCTTCATGGCCCTTGCCGCGACCGCTTTGCTGACCGCTTGCGGCAGCAGCACGGAAACCCGGGACGCAAGTGCGGCGCCGATGATCGACGGCGAAAACATATATGCCTCCGAGGAGGGCCGCGATACGCATAGCTATGCCAATCCCCTCGAGGCGCGCGTCACCCATGTCTCGCTCGATCTCAACGCGGATTTCGAGGAACGACGGATGGTCGGATCGGCGACGCTCGATCTGGTCGTCGCGGACGACGCCCAAGAGGTCGTGCTCGACAGCAAGGGCCTCGAAATACGCGAAGTCGTGAATGGCGAGGGTGAAACCCTGCGTTGGGAGATGGGCGAGGATAGCGGCGATGTGCACGGCGCGCCGCTGACGATCGCCCTCCAAGGCGCGGAGCGGGTGAAGATCACCTATGCCTCCGCTCCCGGCGCGGCGGCTCTGCAATGGCTGTCGCCGGAGCAGACGGCAGGCGGCGAGGACCCGTTCCTCTTCAGCCAAGGCCAGGCGATTCTCAATCGCACCTGGATCCCGACCCAGGACAGCCCGGGCATTCGCCAAACCTGGGACGCGCGGATCACCGCGCCGGAGGGCTTGCGCGTCGTCATGAGCGCGGAAATGCTGACGCCTGAGGGTGAACCGGTCGAGGGCGAACCCGGTCGCCGCGCTTTTCGCTTCCGGATGACCGATCCAGTCGCGCCCTATCTGATCGCGATCGCCGCCGGCGATCTCGCTTTTCAGGAGCTCGGTGAGCGCAGCGGTGTCTATGCCGAGCCCTCCATGCTGTCCGCGGCGGCCAGCGAATTCGAAGATCTGGAAGAGATGATCAGCGCGGCCGAGGAACTGTATGGGGAGTATCGCTGGGGGCGCTACGACCTTCTGGTGCTGCCGCCCTCCTTCCCGTTCGGCGGCATGGAAAACCCGCGCCTCACCTTCGTAACGCCCACCATCCTCGCGGGCGACAAATCGCTCGTGAGCCTGATCGCCCACGAGCTCGCGCATAGCTGGTCCGGCAATCTCGTGACCAATGCAAGCTGGGACGATTTCTGGCTCAACGAGGGTTTCACCGTCTATTTCGAGAACCGTATCATGGAGGCGGTCTATGGCCGCGAACGCGCCGCTATGCTCGCCGATCTCGGTTGGGCCGACATGATGGCCGATGTCGAGGATCTGGGCGGACTGACTTCGCCCGATACCCGGCTGCATCTCGATCTCGAGGGCCGCGATCCCGACGACGGGATGACCGATATCGCCTATGAAAAGGGTGCCGTTTTCCTGCGCACCATCGAAGAGACGGTCGGCCGCGCGCGCTTCGACGCCTGGCTGCGCGATTATTTCGATCGCAACGCCTTCCAGCCGCAGACCAGCGCCGGGCTGATCGCCGATATGCGCGCCAACCTTTTCGAAGGGGACGAGGCGGATACGATTGGGCTCGAACGATGGATTTACGAGCCCGGGCTCCCCGAAAACGCTGTCCATGTGCAATCGAACCGGTTCCGCGCCGTCGATCGGGCGATCGCCAGTTTCGGCGAAAGCGGCGAGGTGACGGTTGTCAATTGGCCCGAATGGACCACCCAGGAGCGGCTGCGCTTTATCGACGGTCTGCCGCGTGAGATGGACGCGGAACGGCTCGAAACGCTGGAATCGGCCTTCAGCCTCAACGACGCGCGGAACAGCGAAATCCGCTTCGCCTGGCTCAAGCTCGCCATCGCCAATCGCTACGACGATGCCCGGGATTCGGTCGAGGAGTTCCTCCTCAGCATGGGACGGCGCAAATTCGTTGCACCGCTGTTCGAGGCATTGATGGCCGAGGGGGACTGGGGACAGCCCTTTGCGCGCCGAATCTATGCCGAGGCGCGGCCGCGCTATCACGCCATCACGGCGAACACCGTCGATGAAACGGTCCGCCCGTCGGATGGGTAAAACGGGTTCCGCAGCTTAACGCCGACTCCCCACCGCTTGTCGCGTTAACCCTTTCGCTTCACCCTATTCTCGGGAAAGGGCTCTATCGGACGCCGGTTCAAGGCATCTGATAATAAGAGGGTCGCATATGAAACCGGGTCGCAAACCGGGCTTTTTCAGCTTTGTAGCCGCATCGCTGCTGGCGCTGGGCGTCACTACCGCCGCTGAAGCGCGGGATCCGCGCTGGCAATGCGTGACTTACGCCCGCAGCGTCTCGGACATCGAAATCCGCGGTAATGCACACACTTGGTGGGCCTCGGCCGAAGGCCGCTATGAGCGTGGCAGCACACCCGAAGCCGGCTCCGTGATGGTGCTCCGTCCGCATGGCCGGATGCGGCTCGGCCATGTCGCGATGGTGCGCGAAGTGGTCAACGACCGGCAGATTCGCCTCAATCATGCCAATTGGTCGCGCCGCGGCATGGTCGAAAGCAATGTGCTGGCCGAAGATGTCTCGCCGAACAACGACTGGAGCGTGGTTAGGGTCTGGCATACGCCGACCGGCCAGCTCGGCATCACCAACTATCCGGTCTACGGTTTCATCTATCCCCAAGCCGCCGAGCCCGAAGTCCAGATCGCATCGACCGAGGTCGAAGCCAACCGTGCGCTTCTCGCAAGCTATCAGCCCGATGCGAGCGACCGGATCGGCCAGCTGATCGAGGATCTCGACTAGAGCTCCGACTGGAGCCGTATCGACCTACAGCCCTGGCGCTCCAACTCCGATTCGCGTGTCGCGCTATGGCGAAAGTAGACATAGTGCACACGTAGAGCAGCAAATTCGCCCATCTTTTCCGGCATCGGGACCGATCGGTCCGTCGCGCCAGCCCGTTACGCAGCAGGCCAGACATCGTCCTACATTGCAAGCGCGGATTTTTCGGAAACTGCGTCGCGCCGACTAGCGCGCCTCGCGCAGCTGGATGAACGCCGAATTGACCCAACCGCTCAGGCACGGCCCTTCATAAGCGCGCCGGGAGCCGACGGGTTCGGATACGCCGCACGCGCGGGACAGTTCGCCCTCTTCGGTATAGACGATCGCCAGCCAGCTCTGGTCATGGCTGCGATTGCAGACGAAGACCCGCATGCCGACCGTGATGCTATCGATCTGACGCGCCCGATCGAATGGCGCGGCCCGCACCCCCAACGCCGCCTGCCCGCCCAGCGAGCGCACCTGCCCGGTGGCCTGGCATGCATCGAAGCGCGGTCCGAACTGGCCGACAACAACCGGTTGCACCAGCTCATCGGAACTGTTCACTTCGCCGCGATCCAGCGGCGCCGTCCCCGACCCGCTGGTCTGTTCGACATCCGGATTGCAGGCGGTAAGGGCCAGCGTCCCAGCCACCATCGCGAAAACCGACCCGTGCTTCACACAACCTCCAAAAACGGCCTGAACCGGAAATAGGGATTTGAGCGGAGCGGTCAATCGCCTGCTCACGGAAGAACGCCCTGCCCCGATCGTAACCGCGAACGGCCGGACGACGCATAACAGGCAAGATTACTCGTCGAATCTCGGTTTCCGGCATAATGCGCAGCGTCGCAATTAAATTTCGGACCGGCTGTAACCGCGATTCCCCTTTGTCCGAATGCTGTTGTTCCAATGCCCCTTCAGGATTGCAATCAGAGAGGAATCTCAATGACGTTCATCAAGACGCTTATGCTCGCCTTCACGGCGCTTTTGTTCGTTCCCGCCGCCGCTTCGGCGCAGGTGGCATGGACCGACTATTCGGCGAGCAGCTTCCGCGCCGCGCAGGAGGCGGGCCGCACCATCATCGTTGACGTACATGCCGACTGGTGCCCGACATGCCGCGCGCAGCGACCGATCCTGAATGAGCTTCGCTCGCATCCGCGGCTGGCCGATGCGCTTTTCGTGCGCGTGAACTTCGATGAAGACCGCGCCTTCCTGCGCGCCCACCGCATTCCGCGTCAGTCGACCATCCTGGTTTTCAATGGTGAGGAAGAACAGGGCCGTTCGATCGCCGAAACCGACCGTAATCGCCTGCGCGCCTTCGTGCTCGGCAATCTCTGAGCCCATCGCGACCTGAAACTCAGCACCGGATGGCTGCGCCATGCTAACGAGCCTCGCCCTTGCTTTCGTCGCGGGACTGGTGACGATCCTCAACCCCTGCGTCTTGCCGCTGGTGCCGATCATCATCGCCACCGCGATCGGCAAGAGCAAATGGGGGCCGCTGGCGCTGGCATCCGGGCTGGTGCTGAGTTTTTCGATATTCGGCCTGCTCGTCCTCGCCTTCGGCTTCAGCGTCGGCATTGACGAGCGACTGTTGCGCGTCGTTGCCGGCGGACTCCTTGTACTGGCAGGCGGCGTGATGCTGGTGCCGCAGGCGCAAGCGGCGCTGACCACGGCCACGGCGCCCCTTACCGGCGCCGGGCAGCGCATGCTGGGCCGTGTCGAGGGCGAAGGCGCCGCCGGACAGTTCGTCGTCGGCGGTCTGCTCGGCCTGGTCTGGGCGCCCTGTGTCGGACCGACGCTCGGAATCGCCATTGCCGCGGCAAGCCAGGGCGAAAACCTGCTCAGCGCTTTCGGCATCTTCCTCATCTTCGGGCTGGGTGTGGCGACCTCGATCCTCGCCTTCGCCTATGGTTCGCGCAAGGCGCTGGGCCAGCGCAGGCAGACGCTGCAAGCGCTCGCGCGTTATGCCAAGCCGATGTTCGCGATCGCCGTGCTTCTCGTCGGCGTGATGGTGCTGACCGGATTTGACCGGATGATCGAGATCTGGGTGCTCGATGCCATGCCGCAATCGTTGGTGGAGTTCACGACGCGGTTTTGACGTGCCTGCTGCGAACAGCGAGTCAGACGTTCAAGCCGCCTCTGCCTTGCGCGCTTCCTTCTTGCGCTCGTGCGGATCGAGGAAGCGTTTGCGGATGCGAGTAGGCAAACCAACATCCAATCGGCGGCGCCATATTTTTCCAACCAGAAGACGATTTTGGCTCAAATAGGCCATTGCACCCGCCGACTAACCGGCCAATCATGCCGGACCCAACGAAGATAGATTTGAAGGCATGACCGTGACTGAAGATAGTAGCTCGAACTCGTGGTTCAGTCGGCTGATGAAGATATTCGGCGGAGGTGCCGAACCCGAAAACTGGCACCAAAGGCTCCCCGAAGAAGGGTTGTCGGAAAGCGACCGATTTTTGACTGAACATCTCCCTTTCGAAAGGGTTTCGGTCGCAGGTTGGGCGGCACCGGAACGCTGGGAGAAAATTCGCAGGAACGAAGCAGTCTATCCGATTATTGTCGGGCCCGATGAAGAATTGATCCGCATCGCCGAACACTTTTCGCTGATGAGTGAAAGTGTAGAGGAGATCCTCGAACGCGCAGCAAAATTACAGCATCCTGCGTCGATGCACGAGTTAAGAGCTAAAGAACTACAGATGGAGAAAGAGTATCTCGCCTCATCCGGAATAACCGAGGACGAGACCGCGTTTCAGCCGCCAGAGGGAACATGGCCGGACGAAAGGCCTGAAGCTCAGATAGGCCCCGTTATCGTGAGCAACCTTCTAGATGGTAAGTTCCACGATCGCGTTCATATCCTCAAAATCCCGACAAAACTCGGTCATGAAGTGTCGGCTTATCTGAGGTGCGGTGGCTGGAACGATTGCCCGGATGCCGCTTACCATGTGGCCGCAATTCGGAGCTGGGAAGAGCGTTACGGCGCGGAACTGGTTGCAGTCAGTGGGGACGTAGTTGAGCTAAAGGTCAAAAACAGGCCAGAATCCAATGAGGAAGCAATGACGCTCGCCCGAGAACACTATGCGTTTTGCAGCGATGTGGTCGATCAGGGAACGGAAACCATAGCAAACCTCGCGGCCATTCTTATGGAATCTGATTGGTGGTATTTCTGGTGGGATTAAGCGACTAAACCGCCTCCGCCTTGCGCGCTTCCTTCTTCCGTTCGTGCGGATCGAGATGGCGCTTGCGGATGCGGATCGCCTTCGGCGTAACCTCGACCAGCTCGTCGTCCTGGATATAGGCGATGGCCTGTTCCAGCGTCATCCGGCGCGGCGGGGTCAGGCGGATGGCGTCGTCCTTGCCGGAAGACCTGATGTTCGTGAGCTGCTTGGTCTTGATCGGATTGACCTCGAGATCCTGGGGCTTCGCATTCTCGCCGATGACCATGCCCTGATAGAGCGCGTCGCCGGGCGAGATGAAGAGCGTACCGCGCTCCTCGAGCGAGTTCAGCGCATAGGCGACGGCCGCGCCCTGCTCCATCGAGATCAGCACGCCGTTCGCCCGGCCCTCGATCGGGCCCTTGTACGGCCCGTATTTCTCGTAAACCCGGTTCATGATGCCGGTGCCGCGCGTGTCCGACAGGAATTCGCCATGATAGCCGATCAGGCCGCGCGAGGGCGCGCTGAATGTGATCCGCGTCTTGCCGCCGCCCGAGGGCGACATGTCCGTCATCTCGGCCTTGCGCAGCGCCATCTTCTCGACGACGGTACCGGAGAATTCATCGTCCACATCGACGACGACGGTTTCATAGGGTTCCTCGCGACCGCTTTCGCCTTCACGGAAGAGCACGCGCGGGCGGGAGATCGACAGCTCGAACCCCTCGCGCCGCATCGTCTCGATCAGCACGCCCAATTGCAGCTCGCCGCGCCCGGCGACCTCGAAGGCATCCTTCTCGGCGCTCTCGCTGATCCGGATCGCGACATTGCCCTCGGCCTCGCGCTCCAGCCGCTCGCGGATGACGCGCGACTGCACCTTTTCGCCATCCTTGCCGGCAAAGGGGCTGTCGTTGACGGCGAAGGTCATGGCCAGCGTCGGCGGATCGATCGGCTGCGCGTCGATCGGCGTTTCGACCTCGGGCGCGCAGATCGTGTTGGCGACCGTCGCTTCGGTCAAGCCCGCGATCGCGACGATATCGCCCGCTTTCGCTGATTCCACCGGGACACGCTCAAGCCCCTCGAATGCGAGAATTTTCGTCGCGCGGCCGCTCTCAACAACCTTGCCATCGGCGTCGATCGCCTTGATCGGCATGTTCATCTCGAGCCGTCCGCTTTCGATCCGCCCGGTCAGCACACGGCCCATGAAATTGTCGCGGTCGAGCAGGGTCGCCAGCATCTTGAATTCGCCACCCGGATCGGCGTCCGGCTCGGGCACATGCTCGACGATGGTTTCGAACAGCGGCGTCAGATCGCCATCGCGTACGCTATCCTCGCGGCCCGCATAACCCGAGCGGCCGCTCGCATAGAGAGTCGGGAAATCGAGCTGCTCGTCATTGGCGTCGAGCGCCAGGAACAGCTCGAAACACTCGTCGAGCACTTCGGCCGGACGCGCATCGGGTCGGTCGATCTTGTTGACGACGACGATCGGTTTCAGTCCCAGCGCCAGCGCCTTGCCGGTGACGAACTTGGTCTGCGGCATCGGCCCCTCGGCGGCGTCGACGAGCAGGATCACGCCATCCACCATCGAGAGGATCCGCTCGACTTCCGCGCCGAAATCGGCGTGACCGGGCGTATCGACGATGTTGATGTGATGATCGTTCCACTCGACGCTCGTGCATTTGGCGAGGATCGTGATCCCGCGCTCCTTTTCGAGCTCGTTCGAGTCCATCGCGCGTTCTTCGACGCGTTCATTCTCGCGAAACATGCCCGATTGCTTGAACAGCTCATCGACGAGCGTCGTCTTGCCGTGATCGACATGGGCGATGATGGCCACGTTGCGAAGGCCCATAGGAAATCTCTTGGGTTGTCAGGAGCGTCAAACTTGGCGCGGGCTATAGAGGCTTTGGTGCGGCGCAACAAGACATGTCTGCGGATGGCCGACACGGGCCGAGCAGTGGCGTTTGCGCGATTCTGGGCTATGGCGGCGCGATGCAGCGTCTCGCGTCGATCCTGATCCCCGATCGGTTCATCATCGTCCTGCTGATCATGGTCGGCATTGCCGCGCTGCTGCCGGCGCGCGGCGCGGCGCTCGATTGGCTCGGTATCGTTTCGACCGCCTGCATCGTCACGCTCTTCTTCGTTCATGGCGCACGGCTGAGCCGCCAGGCGGTGCTCGGCGGATTCAGGCGACTGCGGTTACACCTCGTCATCATCGCCTTCACGTTTCTCGCCTTTCCGCTGCTCGGGCTCGCACTGACGACGGCCGCAGCCCCTTTCGTCGACCCGGCTTTCGTGCCCGGCATCCTGTTTCTCTGCGCGCTACCGACGACGGTCGCCTCGTCGATCGCCATGGTGTCCATGGCCAAGGGCAACGTCGCGGCCTCCGTGATCGCCGCAGCGCTGTCTTCGATGCTCGGCGTGGTGCTGACCCCGCTGATGTTCGCGGCGTTGTTGTCGACATCGGGCGCGCTGATCGATGTGTCGGGCATCGGCACGGTCGTGCTGATCCTCGCCCTGCCCTTTGCCGTCGGCCAGCTGTGCCGTCCCCTGGCCGGCGCCTGGATCGAGGCGCATCCGGCGATCGGCCGCACGCTCGACCGGCTGACGATCCTGCTCGCCATCTATGTCGCGCTGTCGGCGGCGGTCGGCGGCGGTTTGCTGGAGGGGCTCGGGCTGAGCCGCTTCCTCCTGCTTCTGGCGGCGATGCTTGTGCTGTTGGTGCTGGTCATCATGTCCGCGATGTTCGCCGCTCGCCTGTTCCGCTTCGATTATGGCGACGGCACCGCCCTGCTCTTCGCCGCCATGCAGAAAAGCGTCATTTCGGGGACGCCCATGGCGCGCATCCTGTTTCCCGGCGCCGAGGCTGGCCTGATCATCGTGCCGCTGCTCGTCTATTATGTACCGATGATGACGGTTTCGGCGATCATGGCGGCGCGGATGGGTGCAGCGCGGTAGCGGAGAGTCTTTTGTCAGAACATTGCTGTCGCAATGTCGACGCACCTGCCCTCTCCCCCTCCCGACCGCCCACAGGGTACACTTAATGGGCGGTCGGGAGGGGGAGA
>JBCDDN010000065.1:0-16886 GCA_039180285.1 Pseudomonadota bacterium
CGAAACGAACAACGCTAGCCGCTCTGGGCTCCTGCCTGCGCAGGAGCACAAAGGCTATGCCGCCCGTTTCAAGCGTTCGACCAAGCGTTCGCGTGCCGCCATTACATCATTGCGCCGCTCGTCCAACAGGTCGCGACCAAGAAAATGGCCGGTCAGGCGAAAACCGTCGAAAATCGCTTCCCAATCCTCCATCGGTTCGGGGACGCTCGTCGTTTCGGGATCAAGACCGAAACCGAGCTCCCGCAGGATCAACAGCTCATAGCGCACGAGCCCGGACGCCCACCGCCGTGCGCTCGGCGCCGCCTCGATCGCCGCAAGTACGCCATCGAGCGCACTGTGGAGGCGCGGATAGTCCTGGCCTTCGGGCAACACCGCTGCGGTCAGCGCGCACGCCCATTCGATGGCGGCCGCAGCCAGCGGCTCGGCATAAAGCCCGCTCCGGCTGGTCACGAGTTCGACGGTCAATCCGGCGAGCTGGTCTTCGGTACGCGCGCGAAACTCGGCCTGGACGATATTGCCGGGCAGCAATACCGGACGGATCCGGCGCGACCGGCCGCCTCGCACATAGCCCGCGACGAGACCGTTTGCCGGCGTCATCAGCCGGGCGATGGCGCCATGTTCGCCATGCGGGCGAATGGCGCAGACCAGGGCGCGGGTGCTCAATTGCATATCCCAACCCTATGTCATTCCCGCGCAGGCGGGAATCCAGTAACTGCGTCCCGTTTGAGGAAATCGACAATCTCGCCAGTTGCGTTCCGCCATTGCTGGATTCCCGCCTGCGTGGGAATGACGAGGAGTCTGTTGGAACGACAGCGCTCTAATAGCCCGAGGGCCGATCCTCATAGGCCATGTCGCTGAACCGGGTGAATTCGCGATCGAAGCGCAAAGTCACCGTGCCGGTCGCGCCGTGGCGCTGCTTGGCGATAATAACCTGCGCCTGTCCGGCCACTTCCTGATTCTTCAGCTCCCAGGCGGACCGTTTCTCGCGGTCTTCCGGCGAGCTTTGCTCGGTGATCATCGGGGGTTCGGCAAAGCCGTGATAATAATCTTCGCGATAGATGAAGAGGACGATGTCCGCATCCTGTTCGATCGACCCCGATTCGCGCAGGTCCGAGAGCTGCGGCTTCTTGTCTTCGCGCTGTTCGACCGCGCGGCTGAGCTGCGAGAGCGCGAGCACCGGGACTTCCAGCTCCTTGGCCAGCGTTTTGAGGCCGCGGCTGATCTCGGAAATCTCCTGCACGCGATTGTCACCCGTCCGCGCCGAGCCCTGCAGCAGCTGGAGATAGTCGACGACGATCATCGAGATGCCGCGCTGCCGCTTCAGCCGCCGCGCGCGCGTCCGCAGCGCGGCGATGGTGAGACCCGGCGTATCGTCGATATAGAAAGGCAGGCTTTCGAGTTCGCCGGCCGCGCGGGCGAGATTGCGAAACTCTTCCTGACTGATCGCGCCTTTGCGCAATTTTTCCGAACTGATCCGCGAACGCTCGGACAGGATACGCGTGGCGAGCTGGTCGGCCGACATTTCGAGGCTGAAAAAGGCGACCGGAGCGCCGATCGATTCCTCGATCCCGTCATCCTGATCGCGTTGATAACGAAGCGCCGTCTCGAACGCGATATTCGTCGCCAGCGCCGTCTTGCCCATGCCGGGACGCGCGGCGAGAATGATGAGATCGGATTTATGGAGCCCGCCGAAATGATGGTTGAGGCTCGAAAAACCGGTCGTGTAGCCGGAGACATTGCCGCCCGAATTGAGCGCGCGCTGTGCCATCGTGACCGCTTCGGCGGCGGCCGAGGCGAAGGTCTTGGTAGATCCGCTTTCGCCGCCCGCTTCGGCGACCTTGTACAGCTCGACCTCCGCTTCCTCGATCTGCGCCTTGGGGTCGACGGCGTCGCTCGTATCGACAGCTTTCTCGACCATCTCGCGCCCGACGCCGATCAGCGCACGGAGCAGCGCGAGCTCGTAAATCTGCGTGGCGAAATCGCGCGCACCGATCAGCGCGACGCCGCTTTCGGTGATCTTCACCAGATAGCCGACGCCGCCCAGTTCCTTCAGCCCTTCGTCGCTTTCGAACATCGGCTTCAGCGTGACCGGATTGGCGACCATATTCTTGTCGACGACCATCCGGATGATCGCCTGATAGATGCGGCCATGGACGGGGTCGAAGAAATGATCCTCGCGCAATATCCGCTGAACATCGTCGACCAGCCGGTTGTCGATCAGCAGCGCCCCGAGCAGCGCGGCCTCCGCCTCCACATTGTGCGGCAGCGCCATGATGCCATTTTCGTTATCGCCGATAAGAGGAGCGGGATCTGCCATCCGTCCCTTGTCGCGCGGATCGGCTTCTGTCTCAAGTCAGCAAGGCTGTGGAAATGGTGTGGGTGGTTTGTTTGTCAGAACATTGCTGTCGCAATGTCGCGGCACCGGGGTTTGTTTGTCAGACTCGACCTGTCGGTCGAGCGCCGCACCAGCCCTCTCCCCCTCCCGACCGTCCATTCAGGATACACTCGTGGGCGGTCGGGAGGGGGAGAGGGCGGAGATGGCAAAAGGCTCCGACGGCGCGAAGCGTCGTTGGATGCCATCGGAGGGCGGTGCGGCGACGTTGCGCTAGCAACGTTCTGACAATAAGCCCCACCCATGGCCGACCCGCGGATCATAGACGTCCAGCTCGACGAGCGCACGATCATCTGGCGCAATGCCGATATCGAGCAGGAGCGGCGCATTGCCATTTTCGATCTGCTCGAAGGCAATCATTTCGAGCCGGCCAAGGACTATCCGGACGACTATGCCGGTCCCTACAAGCTGACGCTGCGCGTCGAGGAGGGCCGGCTGGCGCTCGATATCGCGGCGGAGAATGATGCGCTGCTCGAAACGATCATCATCGGCCTCACCCGCTTCCGGCGGCCAATCCGCGAATATTTCGCGATCTGCGACAGCTATTTCCAGGCGATTCGCCAGGCGACGCCGCAGCAGATCGAAACGATCGACATGGCGCGGCGCGGAATTCACAATGACGCGGCCGAGCTGCTCAAGGAACGGCTCGACGGCAAGATCGATGTCGATTTCGATACCGCACGCCGCCTCTTCACACTGATCTGCGTCCTGCATATCAAGGGATGATGTCCAGATAATTCGGACAGGGGGGATAATGAAAGCGATGAGATGGGCGGCGTTCTGGCTGCTGCTCGCGGCCGTCGCGGCGGTGGCGCTGTGGCAGGCGGCGATCCGCTGGCATCCGGTAACCAGCCAATATCCGGTACAGGGTCCGACGATCGGCGCGGCGCAGGGCGAGGTGCATTGGCCGACCGTGCGCGCGGCCGGGGCCGACTTCGCCTATATCCATGCGACCGACGGCGATACCGATCGCGACCCCGCCTTCGCCGCGCATTGGAACGCGGCCCATGAGGCCGGACTCCGCCGCGGGGCGATCCATGTCTGGGAATTGTGCCGGCTCGCCGCCGACCAGGCGACCAATTTCATCGCGACCGTTCCCGATCACGCGCACGCCCTGCCCCCCGCGATCGTCTTCGATTTCGCGGGCAATTGCGCGGATCGGCCCGGTCTCGCGGTCTTCATCTCCGAACTGGCGGTTTTTCTCGAGATGGTCGAAGCGCATACCGAAAGCCCCGCCCTGCTCTACGTGACCCGCGAGTTCGACGCGGAATATGAGCTTACGAGCCGGGTCGAGCGGAGCTTCTGGCTGCCCCGCCGCCTGTTCAAACCCGATTTCGGTGCGGTGCCCTGGGTGATGTGGGAGGCGAGCGATATCCGGCAGATCGACGGTGTGGAAAACCCGGTGCGCTGGAATGTGGTGCGCCCGGAACAGTCGGGCTAAGGACTCATGCCATGAGTATTATGGCCGACAGATGGATTCGCGAACGCGCGCTCGAAGACGGGATGATCGAGCCGTTCGAGGACGGCCAAAGGCGGGACGGAACGATCAGCTATGGCCTTTCTTCCTATGGCTATGACGCCCGCGCGGCCGACGAGTTCAAGATCTTCACCAATGTCGACAATGCGATCGTCGATCCGAAAAATTTCTCGGACAACAGCTTCGTCGATCGCCAGACCGATTGCTGCATCATCCCGCCCAACAGCTTCGCACTGGCGCGGACGGTCGAATATTTTCGCGTGCCGGAGGATATTCTCGTCATCTGTCTCGGAAAATCGACCTATGCGCGCTGCGGCATCATCGTGAACGTCACGCCGCTCGAGCCGGGCTGGGAGGGGCATGTTACGCTCGAATTTTCGAACACCACTCCCCTGCCCGCCAAGGTCTACGCCAATGAAGGCGCCTGCCAGTTCCTGTTCCTGCAAGGCAACGAGCCGTGCGAGACCAGCTATGCCGACCGGGCCGGCAAATATATGGGCCAGAAAGGCGTAACGCTGCCGAAGCTGTAGAGCCTGCGCTCACCCGGCAGCGTTACTGCGCCCCGAAATCGAATCTGCGTTCTCGGTTTACCGCGAACCCACAGTCACGCGGCCGCGCAAACCGGCGGTTGCCGCGTCGTGCGACCAGACGGCCGTGCCGTCCGTGCTGCCCAGTTGGACATTTTCGGAATCGAGCACCCGTTCGAGCATCGACGACGCCCGGGCGGCGCGATTCGTCTCCATCATTACGACGGCCAGATTGAGCATCGCCGATACATCGTCCGCATTCTCGCTCAGCCGGCGCATCAACCGGTCTTCGGCCGCCGCATAATCGGCGCGCTGGATCGCTTCGGCGGCATAGGGGTCAAAACCGGTTGGATGGGCTTCGGGATAGGGCGCGGCCTGCGCTGCCATCGGAAGAGTGCAAACCGCCATTACAGCCAGCAATTTCGTCATTCTCTCTCTCCACATTTCGTTTGAATGACATTATTATTACACTTATGTGACGATTATGTAAATCTTATGTGACAAATCCTGTGGACATGCCGGCCGCCCATCTCCTCATCTGTTTGATAAAAAGCGATTTTTACGCGCAGAGACAACATCGTCCGCGCATATATCCCCAACCAACTGCGCGTTACGCCGCTTCGAAATTGCGCTTTTCGCCCGACCGCATATAGTCCGCGCGAGGCAGCCCGGAGAGACCCCAGAAGATGCGCGCCGCGCCGTTCACGATCGGACTCATCGCCACGGCCCTGGCGCTTGCCGGCTGTTCGGGCGGAGACTCCGGCGCAACGGAGGATCCGGCGGCCGAAGCCGTTGCCGATCTGGAGATTCACCGGCCCTTCCGCCGCGGCCCGGGCTCGGTCAACAGCTATTGGATCGAGGGACCGGACGAGATCCTCGTCTTCGATACCCAGCGCGACATCGTACTGGCCGAGCGCGTCGTGGCCGCGATCCAGGAGACCGGCAAGCCGGTCACGACGATTATCGTCAGCCATTACGATCCCGGTCATTTCGGCGGCCTGCAGGTCTATATGGACGAATTTCCCGACGCCGAACTGCTGATGGCGGAAGCGGTGGCCGAACAGATAAGCCGCGACCTATCGGGCTATATCGAACGACTGCGCGAGGCGCAGGGCGACGAATATCGCGCGCCGCCCGAACCGGCACGATTCATCGAAAATCGCGAAGAGCTGACGGTGTCGGGCGTGCCCCTCATCGTCCATATCGTCAGCGACACCGAAGCCGAAACGATAACGATGCTGTCGATACCGAGCGAACGGGCGATCCTCGCATCCGATCTCGTCGCCCATCGCATGCATCCCGACTTCGCCGATGCCGATATCGACAGTTGGCCGCGGGCGCTCAATCGCCTGACCCGCGATTTCAGCGGATTCACACTTTATCCCGGCCATGGCGAACCGGGGCCGGTCAGTCTGCTGGCCGCCAACCAGATCGCCTATATCTCCTTCGTACGCGGTCAGGTGGAACGGGAGATTCTGTCTGACGATATCGCCACCGAAAGCGAGATCAATGCCGCGATCACGGCGATCCGCACCAACTATCCGGGCTGGGAAAGCGTGACCGGCCGGCCGGCTCAGCTGCGCCGCAACCTGGAGGCGATCGTCGCGCAGCTCGGCGGCGAACTCGAATCGGCGCGCGAAGAGGAGAGCGAGGAGGCGGGCGAAGAGGACGGCGCCGAAAGCTAACGCTTGCGGCGCGCCGGGCGACGCGTCCGGTCGGAACGCCCGCGTCGACGGCCGGGCGCCGACGTACCGCCACCCTTCCCTTCCGGCAGTTCGAAGCGCAATCCGCCGCTGACCGGATTGGCCTCGACGAGCCGCAAGTCCAGCCGGTCGCCGAGCGCATAGCGGGTTCCCGTCTCCTCACCGATCAACGCATGAACGCGCTCGTCATAACGATAATATTCGCGTCCCAGATCGCGCGCCGGTACCAGCCCGTCGCCGCCCAGACCCTCGACCGTCGCGAAGAAACCGAAATTCTGCACCCCGGTGATCCGTGCCGGCATAATCTCGCCGACCCGCTCGGCGAGATAGGCGGCGACGTAGCGGTCGACCGTATCGCGTTCGGCCTCCATCGCGCGCCGTTCGAGCTTGCTGATCGCCTCGCCCGTCGCCTCCATCCGTTCCGCCTCGGCGCCCATGAGCTTCGTTTCAGCAATATCGGGGCCGAGGCCATAGGCGCCGATCAGCGACCGATGGACGAGCAGGTCGGCATAGCGGCGGATCGGCGAGGTAAAATGCGCGTAGCTGCCGAGCGCCAGACCGAAATGGCCGGCATTGCGCGGCGTATAATAGGCCTGGGTCTGGCTGCGCAGGATCTGTTCCATCACCTGAGGCCGGAAATCGCTGTCGCCGATCCGCTCGAGGATGCGGTTGAAGGTGCCGGGCCGGATGACCTGACCGAGCGTGAAGGGCACATCGAGGCTCGCCAGATACTCCTTGAGCGCGACGAGCTTCTCGCGGCTCGGCGGTTCGTGCACGCGATACATGACCGGCGCGGCCTTGGCCTCCAGCGCCTTGGCGGCCGCGACATTGGCGGCGATCATGTAATCCTCGACCAGCCGGTGCGCATCGAGCCGCTCGCGCGGGGCGACGGAGAGAATGCGGCCGGTCTCATCGAGTTCGATCCGGCGCTCCGGAAGATCGAGATCGAGCGGTGCCCGCTTGTCGCGCGCACGGTACAACGCATTCCAACAGTCCCAGAGCGGCTTGAGCGCGACCTCGGCCAAGTCCAACCCATCCGCGCTCAGGCTGAGCTTGTCGAAGCCTTTCTCACGCCCGACCGTGCCCGACCCTTCGACAGGCTCAGGGTGAGCGGATGTTGAGTCCGCCGTTCTATCGATCGCCGCCTGGGCGTCTTCGTAAGCGATATTCGCCGCGATCCGCAGCTTGACGCGGGCGAAGCGCCAGCTTTTCAACTGGCCTTTCCTGTCGATCGCCATATGGCAGGCGAGCGCCGCGCGATCCTCGCCCGCCTTGAGCGAACAGATATCGGCGGACAGCTGCTCGGGCAGCATTGGCACGACACGGTCCGGGAAATAGACGCTATTGCCGCGTTTCCTGGCTTCCTTGTCCAGCGCGGACCCCGGCCGGACATAATAGCCGACATCGGCGATCGCGACGATCGCCCGCCAACCGCCTTCATTGTCTTCGGCCCCGTCCGGTTCCGCCCAGAAGGCATCGTCATGGTCGCGCGCATCGGCGGGATCGATCGCGACGATCGGGAGATGGGTGAGATCTTCGCGGTCCCCGAGATCCAGCGCGGCAACGCGCTCGGCCTCGGCGATCGCCTCTTCGGAAAATTCGACCGGAATTTCATGTTTGTGGATCGCGATCAGCGAGAAGCCGCGGGGCTCGAACGGGTCGCCGAGAATCTCGGTCACGCGGGCGGAAACGCGCGGTGGCCGGCCGGATTTCTCGGCCATGACGAGATCGCCGGGCCGGGCGCGATTGGCATCCGAAACGAAAAAGTCGCGGCGATGGCTTTTCTCAAGCCCCTTCAGCCAGAGCTTGCCGCCTTCTTCGTGAAGAACGCCCATCAACTGATCCTGGGCGGGCGCGATCTTCTTCATCGGATGGGCGACCCAGCCCTTGCCCGCCTCTTCCGTCCGCGCCAGCACGCGGTCGCCGACACCCAGCGGATGACGGCGGCTGCGCTCCTTGACGCGCAGCTTCGGCACCGGCGCGTCGCCGTCCCAGCGTTCGGGTTCGGCCCAGACATCGCCGTCATCGTCGACGCTGACGATCCGCAAGACCGTGACGCGCGGCAGTCCGTCCGCCTTGTGGAGCGCCTGTCCGGCGCCCTTCGCGACCAGGCCCTTCTCGGCCATTCGCCTGAGCATCGCCTTGAGCTGGATCTTGTCCTGCCCTTTCAGGCCGAAGGCGCGCGCAATCTCGCGCTTCCCGGCCGGGCGATCGCTGCTCCGGACGAAATCGAGAATCTGCTGTTCGGTCGGGAAACCGGAAGGCGGCTTGCGAGGCATAGGGCCGCCATAGCCGCAATCGCTGCCGCGCGTCATGCGGAACTTGCGCCCTCGACAATGGCCCGCGATCGGCGATATCCCTTGCCCGTTCCGCCCCGCCTCCTGCCATGAGCCAGTATTGACTAAACATATAATAGTGACGCGCCCGAAAATTCCGCTAAGCAGGCATCATGACCTATGATCTTTTGATCGTCGGGGGCGGTATCAACGGCGCGGCGATTGCGCGGGACGCCGCCGGCCGCGGCTGGAAGACCCTGCTCGTCGAACGCGACGATCTGGCAAGCCATACCAGTTCGACCTCGTCCAAGCTGATCCATGGCGGCATTCGGTATCTCGAATATTATGAGTTCGGGTTGGTGCGCAAAGCGCTGAAAGAGCGCGAAGTCATGCTGAAAAGCGCGCCGCATATCATCTGGCCGATGCGCTTCGTCTTTCCGCATAATGACCGGGTCCGACCCTTCTGGATGATCCGCGCCGGCCTGTTTCTCTACGATCTTATCGGCGGCCGCCGCACGCTCAAGGGCACGCGGTCGCTCGCCAAGGCCGACCCGCAATACCGGTCGCCGCTGGCCGATCCGCGAACCCGGGGCTTCGTCTATTCGGATTGCTGGGTCGATGACGCACGACTCGTCGTCCTCAACGCGCGGGACGCGGCGAACCGGGGGGCGGAGATCGAGACGGGCACCACCCTTGTCTCCGCGGCGCGCGCCGGCCCGGTCTGGGCCGCAACGCTAAGCGACGGTCGCACGGTGGACGCGCGCGCCATCGTCAACGCCGCCGGCCCCTGGGTATCGGATATTATCGAGGATAAGATCGGCCTGACAGGGAAAGCCGGTGTCCGGCTGGTTCGTGGCAGCCACATCATCGTTCCCCGGCTCCATGCGGGCGATCAGGCCTATATCCTGCAGCTGCCCGACAAGCGGATCGTCTTCGCGATGCCCTATCTCGATCGCTTCACGCTGATCGGCACGACCGACGCGCCGGTGGACGATCCCGCCGCCGTCGTCATCGATGCCGACGAAGTCGATTATCTGTGCCGGGCCGTGAACATGTATTTCGCCGCGCAGATCACGCCGGACGATGTCTTGTCGCGCTACTCCGGCGTGCGCTCGCTCTATGACGATGGCGCGGAGGATGCGAGCGAGGTCACGCGCGACTATGTGCTCGAAATCGACGGCGGTGGTTCAACGCCCGCCCTGCTCTCGGTGTTCGGCGGCAAGATAACGACGGCCCGCGCGCTGGCCGAGGATGCCGTGGATCGCCTGACGGAGCTCACACCTTTTAGCGGCGAAGCCTGGACGCGCGATGCGAAGCTCCCGGGCGGCGATATGGGGCCGGGCTTCGACGACTTTCTCGAGCGGATGAGAGAGCGCTATCCCTTCCTGGGCGGCCAGCATGCGCAGCGGCTGGCGCGGGCCTATGGGTCGTTGTTGCCCGACATTCTCGGCGATGCGACCGGCATGGCCGATCTGGGCGAACATTTCGGCGCCGGCTTGACCGAATGCGAGATACGCTATCTGATCGAACATGAATGGGCGAAGACCCCGAACGATATTCTGTGGCGGCGAAGCAAATTGGGGCTGTTGATGACCGAAGAGGAACAGGCGCGGCTCGCCGACTATATGGCGATCGGTTGCGAAGGGGTCGGGGCATGATGCGCCATATCATCGCCATCGATCAGGGCACGACGTCGAGCCGGGCGATCCTGTTCGACGACACCGGCAAACCGCTCACAAGTTCCGCACAGGAATTTCCCCAGCATTATCCCGAGGATGGCTGGGTCGAGCATGATCCTGAGGATATCTGGCGCGATACGGTAACGGCGGTAAAGGCCGTTCTGTCCGACGAAACGGCGGCGATCGGCATCACCAACCAGCGCGAAACGATCGTGCTGTGGGATCGTGCAACCGGCAAGCCGCTGCACAATGCGATCGTCTGGCAGGACCGGCGCACGGCCGATACCTGCCGCCGCCTCAAGGCGGACGGGCATGAGACCACGATCCGTGCGAAAACCGGCTTGCTGCTCGATCCCTATTTCAGCGCCACGAAGCTCGCCTGGCTGCTCGACCATGTCGATGGTGCGCGGGAGGCCGCGGCGCGCGGCGAGCTGGCGGCCGGGACGATCGACTGCTTCCTGCTCTGGCGGCTGACCGGCGGGCGAGTGCATACGACCGATATCACCAATGCGGGGCGCACCATGCTCTGCGACATCCATCGCGGCGAATGGGATGACGAGCTGCTGGAATTGTTCGAAATCGATCGCAGCCTTTTGCCACAAATCGCGGGGAACGCAGAGATTTACGGCGAAACGGATCCCGCGCTGTTCGGCCGCGCAATCCCGATCGCCGGCATGGCGGGCGACCAGCAGGCGGCGCTGATCGGCCAGGCCTGTTTCAAGCCGGGCATGGTGAAATCCACCTATGGAACCGGTTGCTTCCTGCTGCTCAACACCGGCAACACAGCCGTGACCTCGCGCAATCGGTTGCTGACCACGCCGGCCTATCGGATCGGGTCGGACATCAGCTATGCGCTGGAAGGATCGATCTTCGTCGCGGGCGCCGCGATCAAGTGGCTGCGGGACAAGCTGGGCCTGATCGAACAGGCGGGCGAGACGGCGGCGATCGCCCAGGCCGCACCCGACAATCACGGCGTCTATCTCGTTCCTGCCTTTGTCGGGCTCGGCGCGCCGCATTGGGACCCGGACGCGCGCGGCCTCATTTCGGGAATGACGCTCGACACGACGGCCGGGCATATCGTCCGCGCGACGCTGGAATCCATCGCCTATCAGACGCGCGATCTGGTCGATGCGATGCGCGCCGACGGCGCGGACGACCCGCAAACACTGCGCATCGACGGCGGCATGGCGCAGAATGACTGGTTCGCCCAATTTCTGAGCGATGTGCTGGACGCGCCGGTGGAACGCCCCGAAAGCCATGAAACGACCGCGCTCGGCGCGGCCTATCTGGCGGGGTTGGCAACCGGTGTCTGGGATGGGCTGGACGAGCTCGGCGCGCAATGGGAGGCTTATGCGCATTTCGACCCGCAAATGGCCCAGGATCAGCGGAACGAACTCCTCGCCGGATGGCGCAAAGCGCTTAAACAGACGCTGGCTTAATCAAATCCGTTTGGGCTGAGCTTGTCGAAGCCCTGCACTTCCTTTGAGACGGCGAAGAAAAAGTACAACCCTTCGACAGGCTCAGGGCCATCGGTTTTTTCCTTAAAGCCTGAGCGGCTTCCACTCCTCGTCCGGCGACAGCGGCGCGAAAATCTGGTCGATCAGGTGATCGCTGACCTGTTCGGGCGTCGCCGGGTTCCATTTTGGGTCGTTGTCCTTGTCGACGATCACGGCGCGTACACCTTCTAGGAAATCGTGCCGCTGCACGACATGCGCGCCGACCCGATATTCGACCCGCATCTCGTCCGCGAAATCTTCCTGCCGCGCACCCTGCCAGAGCAGATAGAGCGAAACCTTGCAGGTCTGTGGCGATTTCGTGCGGAGCGTTGCCAATTCCTGCTGTGCCCATTCCGAGCCATCCTCTTCGAGCGCGGCAAGGATATCCTCATACCGATCCGATGCGAACAGACGGTCAATCTTTTCGCGATTCGCCGTAATCCGCGCCTCGGGCGGCTCGACCGACGCGTCTTCGAGGATCGCCGCTATCGCCTGCGGGTCGTCGGCGATCTTCGCCTTCACCTCGTCCAGCGATTCCGACGGCAGATAATGGGTGGCGAGGCCCAGCGCAATGCACTCGGCCCCGTCGATCCGGGCGCCGGTCAGGGCGAGGAACTGCCCGGTCCGCCCCGGCAGGCGTGACAGATACCAGCCGCCGCCGACATCGGGGAACAGGCCGATGCCGGTTTCCGGCATGGCGAAGCGCGTATGCTGGGTCGCGACGCGATACCGGCAGGGCAGCGACACGCCGACCCCGCCGCCCATCGTGATCCCGTCCATGAACGCCACCGTCGGCTTGGCGTAGGTGAAGAGCAGATGGTTGAGCCGATATTCGGTGTGGAAAAATTCGCGCGCCTTCACGCCATCTGCCGCCCCGCTTTCGGCGAGCATCCGGATATCGCCGCCCGCACAGAAACCGCGGCCTTCGGCATGGTCGATCAGCACGGCTTCTACTGACAAATCCTCGCGCCACGCCATGAGCGCATCGATCGCCGCCTCGCACATCGCGGTGGTCAGCGCGTGGAGCGCCTTGGGACGATTGAGACGGAGGCGGGCGGCCTTGCCGTCGATACGGGTAAGGAGTTCTTCGGTCATACAAGGTTAGTAACGTTGCGCCGCCCGCCCGTCATCCCACCAATATGGCGTGGCGGCTATGCGTTCCCGCTCGGCAACGGCGTCCATGCATATTCGAGCTTTAGCCCGTCCGGATCGGCGAAGAAGACAGCGTAATAGTCATCGCCATAATAGTAATCCGGCGGATCGAGAATCGTGGCACCCGCTTCCACAAGCTTGGCATGCAGCACATCGACATCGGCCCGGTTCTCGGCCCGCCAGGCGGCATGGTGCAGCCCCGGCGCATAGCGGTCATGCTTCGCCGATTTGTTGGCTTCCGTAGCCGGCCGAATTCCGACAGACGGGAAAAGCCCCTCGCCCAAACTCCATTCGGTCGGCCCGCCTTCGGTCCGGCGCGTTTCGCGATAACCCATATGCGTCAGGAACACTTCATAGACGGGCCGCGCTGCTTCGACATCGCTGACCGTGAAATCGATATGATGCCAATCGCCGCGCATGCGACCCTCCATGTTCTTTCTTTGTTCTTATCTATCCCTGCAAATCGGCTGTCAATGCCAACGCATCCGCACGCGCCATCCGAAGAAGATTCTCCCCAAATGTTGGAAATCATCCTGTACCCTGCCGATCCACGACCCTGCCGTGAGGAGTGTAATCATGACCGCCAAAGCCATCACCGGCCCGCACATCGCGTTTCGCAACGTGGCATCTTTGTTCGGCGATTCAGGGAAAAGGAGCGCAAAAAAAAGGCGATTACATCGTTTGCAAAAAAACCGCGCTCAGGCTGAGCCTGTCGAAGCCTCGTTGCGGTCGGAATGCCCGACCCTTCGACAGTGAACAGGTGAGGATTGCCCCCAGCAATCCCCAGCCAAGCCTGGGAGGCTTGGCAACCTGATCACCAGGGTGAGCGCAAGATGGTGCTGTTTGCAAACGATATAGTCGCCAAAAAAAGCCTTCATACGTGGCGACTATGTCTCCTTATTCAGCTCTGCACCCGGAAAGATGAATGAATTTTCGACCGATCCCGCTGCTTGGGGCTCAACGCGCAGGCTCGCCGGAAAGCGGGACGACTCGCCAAAAAAGCATGACCGCGCTAGAAAAGTTGCAGATTGCAACAGGAGAGACCCGATGGCCGATGCCGACCCGCAAATCGTAGACCAGGATGCGATGCGCGCCGCGCTGGAAAAGCAGCGCGCGGCCTTTACCGCCGAACTGCCGGTAAGTGCGGAGACGCGGAAAGAGCGGCTGACCCGGGTCGGCCGGCTGCTCGTCGATAACGCCGACGCTTTGTGCGACGCGATGAGCGAGGATTTCGGCCATCGTTCCAAGGATCAGTCGATGATGACCGATGTCGTGTCGGCGCTCGGCGAAGTCAAATATGCGCGTAAACATGTCGAGAAATGGATGCGGCCCGAAAAGCGCAGCGCGCGCTTCCCGCTCGGCCTGTTCGGCGCCCGCGCGCGGATAGACTATCAGCCGATGGGCGTGATCGGCATCATCGCGCCGTGGAATTTTCCGGTCCAGCTGACCTTCAGCCCGCTCGCCGATGCGCTGGCCGCGGGCAACCGCGTGATGATCAAGATGAGCGAGTTTACGCCGGTCACCAGCGCGTTAGTCGAAAAGCTGATCGGCGAGGCATTCTCGCCCGAGGAGATCGCGGTGTTCAATGGCGGACCCGAAGTCGGCCAGGCATTCTCCGCCCTGCCCTTCGATCATCTGCTGTTCACCGGCGCGACGAGCATCGGCAAGCATATCCTCCACGCCGCCGCCGACAGCCTGACTCCGGTGACGCTCGAACTCGGCGGCAAGTCGCCGACGATCTTCGGGGAGAGCGCGGATATCGAACGCGGCACGAGCCGGATCGCCATGGGCAAGATGATGAATGCCGGGCAGATTTGCCTGGCGCCCGACTATATGATGGTGCCCGAAGCCAAGGAAGGCGATGTCATTCAGGGGCTGAGCGCCGCGGTTGCCGAACAATATCCGACGCTCGACGCCAATGACGATTACACCTCCATCGTCAACGACCGCCATTATGATAGGCTCCAGGGCTATCTGAAGGATGCCGAGGAAAAGGGTGCCGAGCTCGTCGAGGTCAATCCGGGCAATGAGGACTTCGGCGCCTCGAACAAGCGCAAGATGCCGCTCACCATCGTCCGTAACCCGACCGAGGATATGCAGGTGATGCAGGAAGAGATTTTCGGCCCGGTTCTGCCGATCAAGACGTACAAATCCGTGGACGAGGCGATCGACTATGTGAACGATCATGATCGCCCGCTCGGTCTCTACTATTTCGGCAGCGACAAAGCCGAAGAAGAGAAAGTGCTGTCGAAGACGATTTCGGGTGGCGCAACGGTTAACGATGTGATCTTCCACGTGGCGATGGAAGAGCTGCCCTTCGGCGGTGTCGGGCCTTCGGGCATGGGCGCCTATACCGGCCATGAAGGCTTCAAGACGTTCAGCCACGCCAAGAGCGTCTACAGCCAGCCCAAGATGGACGTCGCCAAGCTCGGCGGGTTCAAGCCGCCCTATCGCAAGACGACGAAGAAGACGATCGAGCGCGAGTTGAAGATTTAGCGCCGTGCTCCTGCGCAGGCAGGAGCCCAGATCAGGCGGTGAAACTAGGCTCCTGCCTGCGCAGGAGCACGAGGAAAGCTCTCATGCCCGGTCAAAGCTATGTCTACATCATGGCCAATCGGCGCAACGGAACGTTGTATCTTGGGTCCACGAGCAACCTGCCGCAACGCGCCCACCAACACGGAAACGGGCTGATAGACGGTTTCGCAAAGCAGCATGATTGCAGGCAGCTCGTCTGGTGCGAAGCTCATAACGATGTCCAAGCGGCACGACACCGTGAACTGCAAATGAAGAGATGGAAGCGCTCCTGGAAACTCCAGGTGATCGAAGAACTGAACCCGGAATGGAACGATCTATATGATAGCCTATAGTGCTCCTGCGCAGGCAGGAGCCCAGACCTGAACCGTCCGGACTGGATTCCTGCCTTCGCAGGAATACCGAGACTATTCGAACTCCAGTATCACATCGTCCGCCTGCAGGCTGTCGCCTTCGACTGCGGCGACCGCGCTCACCACGCCCGCCTTTTCGGCGCGGAGGATGTTCTCCATCTTCATCGCCTCGATGACCGCGAGCGGCTGACCGGCTTCGACGGTATCGCCCTTGCTCACATGGAGCGCGGTGATCAGCCCGGGCATCGGGCAGAGCAGGAATTTCGACAGGTCCGGCGGTTCCTTCTCGATCATATGCTCGGCGAGATGGGCGAAATGCTTGGGCAGGGTGCGGACCTCATGGGTCGCGCCGCGGGTCGTCAGCGACAAGCCATAGCGGCCCGGCCTGATCTTCACGGTCAGCGAGTCTTCGCCAAATTCGGCCTCGACCATCCGGTCGCCCGGCGCATAGGCCATCGCCAGTTCCATGGCCTCACCGTCGACCGACACATCGTCGAGATCGATCCGGACCGCATGGGCTTCGCCGTCGATCTCGACCATCCAATCGGCGGGCGGCTGGAGCGGGCCGTCCAACTGCCCGGACACGCGCCGCGCACGATCCGAATGGGCCGCGGCCGCGAACCCCGCGATCGCCGCCAGCCGTTTCACGAGCCGTTCATCGGCCGGCGCGCCCGCAAAGCCGTCAGGATATTCCTCGGCGATGAAATTGGTCGTGATCTCGCCCGAGCGGAAGCGCGGATGCTGCATAAGGGCCGAAAGAAAATCGAGATTATGGCCGAGCCCTTCGAGCTCGAACCGGTCGAGTTCGGCAATCTGGCGGTCGATGGCCGTTTCGCGAGTCGGCGCCCAGGTGATCAGCTTGGCGATCATCGGGTCGTAGAACATCGACACCTCGCCGCCTTCGGCCACGCCATCGTCGACGCGCGTGCAGCCCTCTTCTTCGTGGCTCTCGTCGGGCGGATCGTAACGCACGAGTCGGCCGATCGACGGCAGGAACCCGCGATAGGGATCCTCGGCATAGACGCGATTTTCGACCGCCCAGCCGGTCAGCGCGATATCGTCCTGCGCGAAAGGCAGCTCTTCGCCCGCCGCAACGCGGATCATCTGCTCGACCAGATCAACCCCGGTGATGAACTCCGTTACCGGATGCTCGACCTGCAGCCGCGTATTCATCTCGAGAAAGTAGAAGCTCTTGTCGGCGCCGACGATCAGCTCGACCGTCCCGGCGCTGTGATAGTCGACGGCAGCAGCCAGAGCGACGGCCTGTTCGCCCATCGCCTTGCGCATCTCTTCATCGAC
>JBCDDN010000066.1:0-16410 GCA_039180285.1 Pseudomonadota bacterium
ATCCGATCGGCGTAGAGGATCACGCGGCCTTCGACATTGCGCGCGGCGCGGCCGATCGTCTGGACGAGGCTGGTCTCGCTGCGCAGAAACCCCTCCTTGTCCGCATCTAGGATGCACACGAGCCCGCATTCGGGAATGTCGAGCCCCTCGCGCAGCAGGTTGATGCCGACCAGCACGTCATAGACGCCCATGCGCAGATCGCGGATCAGTTCGATGCGCTCGAGCGTCTCCACGTCCGAATGCATATAGCGCACGCGCAGCCCCGCTTCGTGCATGAACTCGGTCAGATCCTCGGCCATGCGCTTGGTCAGCGTTGTGACGAGCGTGCGATAGCCCTTCTTCGCCGTTTCGCGGCATTCGTTGATGCAATCGTCGACCTGCTCCTCGACCGGACGGATGAGGACGGGCGGATCGATCAGGCCCGTCGGGCGGATCACCTGTTCGCTGAACACACCGCCCGTCTGCTCCATCTCCCAGGGGCCGGGGGTCGCACTCACGCAGACCGTCTGCGGGCGCATCGCGTCCCATTCGTTGAAGCGCAGCGGCCGGTTGTCGATGCAGCTCGGCAGGCGGAAGCCATATTCGGCGAGCGTCAGTTTGCGCCGATGGTCGCCGCGTGCCATCGCGCCGACCTGCGGGATCGTCTGATGGCTTTCGTCGACGAAGAGCAAGGCATTGTCGGGCAGATATTCGAACAGCGTGGGTGGCGGTTCGCCGGGGAGGCGACCGGTCAGGAAGCGGCTGTAATTCTCGATGCCGGCGCAGCTGCCGGTGGCCGCAATCATCTCCAGATCGAAGTTGGTGCGCTGTTCGAGCCGCTGCGCTTCCAGGAGCATCCCGGCGTCCTGTAGCTCTTTGAGCCGCACTTCGAGTTCGCGCTTGATCGCCTCCATCGCCTGTTTCATCGTCGGGCCGGGCGTCACGTAATGGCTGTTCGCGAACACGCGGACACGATCGAGCTTCGCGCCCTTCTTGCCGGTCAGCGGATCGAACTCGGCGATCTCCTCGATCTCGTCGCCGAACATGCTGATCCGCCAGGCCATATCTTCATAATGGCTCGGGAAAATCTCGAGATTGTCGCCGCGTACGCGGAAATTGCCGCGCGCGAACGCCGCATCGTTACGCTTATACTGGAGCGAGACGAGTTTGCGGATAATATCGCGCTGATCGACCGTCTGGCCCTTCTTGATATCGAAGGTCATCGCCGCATAGGTCTCGACCGAACCGATGCCGTAGAGGCAGGAGACCGAGGCGACGATCAGCACATCGTCCCGCTCGAGCAGCGCGCGCGTCGCCGAATGGCGCATCCGGTCGATCGCCTCGTTCACGCTCGATTCTTTCTCGATATACGTGTCCGAACGCGGGACGTACGCCTCGGGCTGGTAGTAATCGTAATAGCTGACGAAATATTCGACCGCATTGTTCGGAAAGAACTGCTTGAACTCGCCGTAGAGCTGCGCGGCGAGGATCTTGTTGGGCGCGAGCACGAGCGCGGGACGCTGCAGCGCCTCGACGGTCTTGGCCATCGTGAACGTCTTGCCCGATCCGGTAACGCCGAGCAGCACCTGGTCCTTCTCGCCGGCTTCCGCGGTTTCAACCAGTTCGGCGATCGCGGTCGGCTGATCGCCGGACGGTTCGTAATCGGAGACGAGTTCGAACCGCTTGCCGCCCTCCGCTTTATCGGGGCGCGACGGCCGGTGAGGAACGAAGCCTTCGTCCGTTTCGGGTTCTTCCAGGCCGGTGCGGATGGCGATCGTCATCGGAGATATATGGCGTGGCCCAACAGGTTCCGCAACGGCGTTGCACGGCACTTTCAAGGCCTACTGTCATATCCTGAAACAACGAATTATCCTTGCGTCTTTCCGCGCGCTCCGCCAGAGACATGGATGAAGGGTTCGCTCATTTCCCAATTTCAAACCGAGGGGTTATTCAGCATGAAGAAGTTATTGATGGCGGCAGCGCCGCTCGCGCTGCTTAGCGCATGTTCCGGTGGCGGCAGCGATGGGCTGCAGGCCGGCGAATGGACGATGACCACCGAAATGACCGAGATCGAAGTCCCGGGCATGCCCGAAGAGATGGTCGAACAGATGCGCGCCCAGATGGGCGAGCAATCCGAAAGCACCACCCGCTGCATCACCGAAGAAGAAGCGGCCGATCCGGGCGCCAATCTCTTCGCGCCGGAGGATGCGAGCCAAGATTGCGATTTCGGCGAATCGACGGTCGAAGGCGGCGTGATCAATATTCAGGGCAGCTGCGAAGCGCCGAACGGCCAGGGCAATGCGACCATGGCGATCGAAGGCACCTATACGCCGACCACGATGGAAGCCGAACTTTCGGTGAATGTCGAAGGCGGCCCGATGGAAATGCGCATGTCCGGCAATATGACGGCCGAGCGCACCGGCGAGTGCACGGCCGAAGGTTAAGGCCGATCCGCTTGTGATGACGCCAGGCGCCGTCGCGACCCGATCGTCGCGGCGGCGCCTTGCGTTTGACCCGGCTTCCCGGCGAATCCGATGCGGGATTGATGCCGCACTCGAGGCCGCCTATCACCGAGCCGCACTTTAGACTGCGCTCCGGGAGGACAATGATGAAGAATTCTGCCTTGAAAACCGTTCTTGCGTTTACCGCGCCGATTGCATTGCTCGGCGCCTGTTCGTCCGGGGGCGCCGATGCCGATGGCGACGGCGAAATCAGTAGCGAGGAAGCGGCGGCCGAAATGGAAAGCGCGAGCGCGAACATCACGCCCGGCCGATGGGAGGCCACCGTCCAGCTGACCGAGTTCGACATGCCCGATATGCCCGAAGAGATGCGCGGCATGATGCAGGAACAGATGGGCCAGGCCCAGACCAGCACGTCGTGCATAACGCCCGAAGAAGCCGAAGCGCCGCAGGCCGCGATGTTCGGCGATAATGACGATTGCACCTATAGCGAATTCGACATGTCGGGCGGGACCATCCTGATCGCCGGCACTTGCCAGTCCGAAGGCATGCCGGGCGCGATGACGATGCGGATGGAAGGCAGCTACACGCCGACCACCTACGACATGACGATGAACATGAGCGGAGACACCGGCATGATGGGACCGATGACCATGGCCGGGCAAGTGAGCGGACGCTTCCTCGGTCCGGATTGCGCGGCCGACGCCGACGGCTGACGGCCGCGCATTGATACCGCCGCGTCCCGCCGATAGGGTGGGTCGCGACGGTATATCGCAAGCGGCGACACACGGGCGATAAGGGGGCTTTGATGGCGCAGGATGGTGGGCAGTCGAACGGCGCGCGGCGCCCGATCGCCTTCATCAGCCATCATAGCTCGCAAGAACAGACCGCGCGTCACCTGAAGACCGTTCTCGAGCGCAACGGCGTCACCGGCTGGATGGCGCCCGACGATATCGAACCGGGCGTCGCGTTCGACCAGGCGATCATCGAACAGGTCGAGCGCTCGGATCTGATCGTGCTGCTCTTCTGCTCGAAATCCGATCAGTCGCGCCATGTGAAGCGCGAACTGATGATGGCGGAGAACAACAAGAAGCTCATCTATCCGGTCCGGCTCGAAGATATCGACGCCAAGGGCCTCGCCTATTGGCTCAACGACTATCAATGGATCGACTGGATCGACCGGCGCGACGCGACGATCCAACGGATGATCGACACGATCAAGCGCCAGGTCGGCCCTGCCGAAGCGGAAACGGCGAACGCCGAGACCGAAGAGCCGGCCGATCCTCTGGCGACGCCCGAATCCGCCGTCCCCGAACCACCCGCCGCAACGCCACCGGTCGGGCTGACGAGCGGTGGCGGCGATGACGGTAGTCGCGTCGACGGCCCCGCCAAATTTCTGGGCATCCCTTTGAACCGCAACGGCTGGATCGCGATCGGCGGCGTCGCGATACTCGCGGCCGTTGTTCTGGCCTTGGCGATCAACGGAATGGCCGGCGAATCCGAGTTCAAGATCCGGCCGGGCGAATGGGAAACCCAATATGAGGTCGATCGCATCCTCATCAACCGAACGGGATTATCCGAGGCCCAGCTCGAAGGCGAACTGGAAGAGTTCGAATCCAACGTCTCGACCCAGTGCATCAGCGAGGCCCAGGCCCGTTCACCCGGCAATGATTTCTTCGATCCGGACCGTTCGAACAATTGCGCGATGAGCAATCTGGTGATGGACGGCGGTGAATTCCGCGTCCAGCTCGAATGCCGGCCCGACAATCTGGACGGGGGGGCGCTCAATGTCTGGATGCGCGGCGAATATAGCCAGACCAGTATTTCGACCGAGGCCGAATATTCCTTCTTCACCGATACGGCGACGGAATTCCGCTTCGTCGCCAACCAGAGGGGCCGCTATCTAGGGCCTTGCGAGTGATCGGCGGGCGGATGGCATGACCGATACCCCGCCCGATCCCGATACTGACCGAGACGCTGGACGGCGGCACCGCGACATTTGCACTCGACATCACACCGCAGCGCCACACCAAGATATTGGCCGACGGCAATCTGACGATCAGAGATGCGGAGGGCGAACTGAGCGTGTACGAAATGGAGCTTCACTATCTGTATACGGGCAAAACCTGCTGAGCCCGGCGCGATATGGTCTTACCTTGGAGATAATTGACGGTGAGCGCGTGTCGCGCGCATGATATAACGCGATTTCTTCTCGATCATGAAAGGCTGAAACGATGATAGGCTATACGACCGTCGGCACCAACGACCTGGAAAAGGCTCGCGGCTTTTACGATGCGCTGTTCGAAACCGTGGGCGCCAAGCGCCTGATGCAACTCGACGAGGGGTTTACCGGCTATGGCAAGGAGATGGGCCAGCCGATGCTGTGCGTTACCCCGCCTTTCGACGGTGAAGCCGCGACCGTCGGCAACGGCATGATGATCGCACTGCAGGCCGAAGACCGGGCCCAGGTCGATGCGCTGCACGCCAAGGCGCTCGAACTCGGTGCCGCGGACGAAGGCGCGCCGGGCATTCGCGAACCGGAAGAGATGGGCTTTTACGCCGCCTATTTCCGCGATCTCGACGGTAACAAGCTGTGCGCGTTTAAAGTCGGGTAAGCGGTTTTGCGAGGCCCGACCTGTCGGTTTTACGGCACGGGGTTCAGTTTGTCAGAACATTGCTTTTGCAACGTCGCCGCACCGGCCCGCTCCCCCTCCCGACCTCCCATAGAGTGTACCCTGTTTGGGAGGTCGGGAGGGCGGTGCCGCGATTTTCTGCAAAGAAAATTCTGACAGACAAAACCTACGGCGCTCAACCGACAGGTTGATACTGACAAACCAAAGGCCAAACTCAATCCAGCGCCCGGATCTCCGGCTCCTGCGCGCATTGCTCCACCTGCGCTTCGTCGATCTCCGGCACCGCCCGCACCGCCGGGATTTCGAAACGCTGGCCGTGGCGGACGGCACGGAAGAAGCCGTCTTCTATGCCCGCACATTCCTGCAGCATGTGGAGCATCCGGGCGGGCGTCCAGAAACCCTCCCAGGATAGCCGGAACGTGCCCCAATGCACACCGATCGAGATCGGGCGGCCGAGCCGGTTCCAGACCTGGATCGCGTGCATCGGGCCGATATGGCTGCCGCTCCAGTCCTGGCCCTCCTGGAAACGGAAAGCGCCGATCGGGATAAAGGCGAGGCGCACCGGGCCATAGGAAGCCGCCTCTTCGGGCCAGCGCATATCGCCGGGCCCCGTATCGCCGGCGAAAAAGATGTTACCGCTCGGCGTGGTGATGACGAAGCTCGACCAGAGCGCGCGGTTGCGGTCCCGGAACCAACGCGATCCCCAATGGTGGCTGCGCGACACGACCACCGATATTTCGGGCGAAACCTCCACCGTTCCGCCCCAATCCCGCGTAACGGCTTCCGCCCCGGCCTGGGCGACGACTGCATCGTTGCCGAGGCTGGTAATGATCAACGGCCGGTCCCGCTCCCACAGCCGTCGCAGCGTATCGAGGTCGAGATGATCGTAATGGTTATGGCTGATCACCACCGCATCGATCGGCGGCAGGTCCGCGAACCGGATGCCCGGCGCGGCGACGCGGCGCGGGCCGACCCCCTGGAACGGCGACGCATAATCCGACCAGATCGGATCGGTGAGAATGTTGACGCCCTGGGTTTGAATGAGCGCCGTGGCATGGCCGACCCAGGTCGTCACCATCCGATCGCCCGCGACACGTTCATCGGGCACGATCGGATTGACCGGCACATGATCGGGCCAGTCCGGCCGATCGTCGCCCGTAATGAACCGCAGCAGAAAACTGCCACGACGCGGATTGCCGACACGCGTCGGATCGCCGACCCATTCACCTTCGCCCTCGTCCGGATTGAAGAAGCGCTCACCGTCGAAATTCTCCGAAACCGGACCTTGATAGTAGAGGCGATCGAGAAAGGGCGGCACCAGAACCGGCAGCAGCACGATCGCGACGATCAGGAAGAACAGCCCGGTGCCGAGCCAGCGAAGGAACCGTTTGATCATGGTGGAACCGCCTAGCGCTTGATCTTGGCAGGGCCAAGGCCGACTATCGATCGATGACCGACGCAGACCAGGAAACGGCCCAATGGCGCGCACGGCTCGTTGCGCTGCGCGCGCAGCTTTCGGGCGAGGATGAGAGCGCGGCGGAATGGCGCAAACCGGTGGCCCTCGACCAGCAATCGGTCGGGCGGCTCTCGCGGATGGATGCGATGCAGCAACAGGCGATGGCGGATGCGGAAGGCCGCCGCCGCCAGTCCGATATCGCGCGGATCGACGCCGCGCTGAAGCGGATCGAGGCGGGCGAATTCGGCTGGTGCCTGACGTGCGGCGAAGCGATCGCGGAGCGGCGACTGGCTATCGATCCGATGGCGACGCAATGCGTGTCATGCGCGGCCTGACGCCCGCTCTCCTGATCCTGCTCGCCGCCTGTAGCGATACGGGCGGGGAGCCGGCGCTGCTCGAAGCCGGCATCACGATCGCCGGACATTTCGGCGAAGACGGGGACGCATCCGAGGATGTCAGCGGTCTCGCCTGCGACTGGCAGGACAGCGCTCCGGAGATGCGGTGCCTAGCGATCGAGGACGAAGGCCGGGAGGCGCAATGGGCAAGCTTTGACGGCGCGATCCTGCGCGCGGGTCAACGCTTCGATCTGCTCGGCGTCGGGGCGCCGCTCGGCACGGCGCCGGACGGCATCTGTTCCGACGCCGATTCCGAGAGCGACGAGCTGGACGGCGAGGCCGCGGCGTTCAGCGACGGCGCTTTCTACATCAGCGGTTCGCATGGTTGTTCACGCGAGAGCGACGAATACCGCCCGGCCAGCTTCGTCGTCGTCCGGATCGCGCCCGACGAACCCCGCGGCGAGATATTGCCGGGTTCCGTTTCCATCGTCGCAAGCCATAGGCTGTCGGGCATGATCCAGCGCGACCCGGTGCTCGCACCCTTTTTCGGCACGTCGCTGATGGACGCCGACGGTCTCAACATCGAAGGATTGGCGGTGCGGGGTGAACGCATGGTCTTCGGTCTGCGCGCGCCGGTGATCGATGGCCGGGCATTCCTGTTCGAGACCAGCGTTACGGCGCTCTTCTCGCCCGATATCGTCGGGCCGGGCCGTGCCGGGCCGATCGCGCTCGGCACCGACACCGGGATCCGCGATCTCGCCTTTCTCCCCGACGGCCGCCTGCTGATCCTGTCCGGTCCCGCCCAGGACCAGCCCCTCCCCTATCACATCCATCTGCATAGCGGCGATGGCACCGCGGAGCTGCTGGCCACGGTCGAAGCGCCACGCGGCGGCAAGGCGGAGGCGATGGCGGTCGTCGGGGTGGAGGCGGACCGCGTATCGCTGCTGGTCCTGTTCGACGGTGCGGACGACGGCGCACCGATACCGATGACGATCGCTCTCCCGGATTGATCCCGCGTCTCGACTCTCCGGAACGCTTGCGCCATCCTCTCTTACGTCTTTGGGAGAGGATGATATGAGCGATACGCGGATCGATGCGGCGATCGTCGGCGCGGGGTTTTCCGGCCTGTATATGCTGCACAAGCTGCGCAAGATGGGCCTGTCGGCACGGATCTTCGAGGCCGGCGACGGTGTCGGCGGCACCTGGTACTGGAACCGCTATCCGGGTGCGCGCTGCGACATCGAAAGCATGGAATATAGCTATAGCTGGGACGAGGATCTGGAACAGGAATGGGAATGGTCGGAACGCTATTCGCCCCAGCCCGAAATCCTCGACTATCTCAACCATGTCGCCGACCGCTTCGATCTTCGGCGCGACATCCGCTTCTCCACCCGCGTCACCGCCGCCCGCTTCGACGCGGAGACCGATCTCTGGACGGTCACTACCGATAGCGGCGAGACGGTCAGCGCGCGCTTCGTCGTCATGGCGACCGGGTGCCTGTCCTCACCCAATAAGCCGGATTTCGCGGGCGAAGCGGATTTCGCGGGCGACACCTATCTGACCGGGCTGTGGCCGCATGAGGGCGTCGATTTTACCGGGCAGCGCGTCGGCGTGATCGGCACGGGTTCGAGCGCGATCCAGTCGATCCCGATCATCGCTAAGGAGGCCGCGTCGCTCACGGTGTTCCAGCGGACGCCCAACTATGCGATCCCCGCGCACAACCATCCGCTCGATCCGGAAGCCATCTCCGCGGTCAAAGCCGAGTATAGCGCGATCCGGGATCAGGCGCGCGAGGAGGCGGCGGGCTTTGTGGGTTCGAAAACCGAACATGAAGAGCTGGCGACCGAATTGCCGCCCGATGCGGTGTGCGCGGAACTCGAGAAACGCTGGGCGCGGGGCGGGCTCAACTTCATGGCCAGCTATCCCGATATGGGCGTCAGCCTGAAGGCGAACGCCATGGCGGCGGAGTTCATCCGCGACAAGATCCGCGGGCGGGTCGACGATCCCGAAACCGCCGAGCTGCTCTGCCCGAAGGATTATCCGGCCGGCGCGAAACGGATGTGCGTCGATATCGATTATTACGAAACGTTCAACGAAGATCACGTCTCGCTCGTCGACATCAACGCCACGCCGATCGAGCGGATCACGGCGGGGGGCGTCAAGACGAGCGAGACGGAATATGCGTTCGATTCCATCGTTTTCGCGACCGGCTTCGATGCGATGACGGGCACGCTGGCCAAGATCGATATCCGCGGGCGGGACGGCGAGAAGCTGCGAAAAAAATGGGAGGGCGGCCCGCTCACCTATCTGGGCCTGATGAGCGCGGGTTTCCCGAACCTGTTCTTCGTTACCGGCCCGCAAAGCCCGTCGGTCATCTCCAACATGGTCGTGTCGATCGAGCAGCATGTCGAATGGATCGCCGATTGCATCGGCGCGGTCGGCGCGGGCGTGATCGAGCCGCTGGAACAGGCCGAGCAGGAATGGGTCGAACATACGAACCTGATCGCCAGCATGACCGTCTACCCCTACGCCAAAAGCTGGTATCTGGGGGACAATATCCCGGGCAAACCGCGTATCTTCATGGCCTATCTCGGCGGCGTGCCCGAATATCGGCGGATGTGCGACTGGGTGGCCGGGAACGGCTATGCCGGTTTCGCGGTCGACGGCACGCCCGCCAACGCGAAGCTCGATCCGATGGCGTTTCTCGAGGTAGACGAACGCCTGCTGCCGCTGATCGCGGAACGGGAAGCGGCTTAAGGTTTGTCAGACTCAACCTTGCGGTTGAGCGCCGCACCAGCCCTCTCCCCCTCCCGACCTCCCATTGAGTGTACCCTGTTGGGAGGTCGGGAGGGGGAGAGGGCTGGTGCGGCGATTTCCCGATAGGGAAATTCTGACAAACAAAACCCGGTGCCGCGCTCGACCGACAGGTCGAGTCTGACAAACCGAATCCCTATCCCTTATTCATCCGGCTGAGGACGACATAGGCGCCGATATTGAGCGCGGTGTACGCCCCATAGAAGAAAAGTATCATCGGCTGACCGGCGCGCGCGAACCAGAGGGCGCCGACAAGGATCACGAATTCGACCGCATAGCTGCCCCAGCCGCCGCCGAAGCGGCGCAGCGTCTGTGCGATTTCGCCGAACACCGGGCCGTGCCCTTCCATCACGCTGCGATGGAAGAAAAAATTGGCGATGCCCATGGCGAAGACGATCCAGATCATCCGGCGCTCCTAGCACCGCGCCGCAGCCACGACCATAATGGCAGCACTGCTATTCGTTCACGATAGTGAACCCCGGCACGGCCTCATCTTCCTGATGGCCGCGATGATACATATCCATGAAGATCATGACACTTGCTGGCGCAGAACCCGCGCATTCCACTTCATAGCCGTCGATGATTGTGCGGTACGGACCGGGACCGAAATTGCCGGCGCGTTCATAGCGCGGAGGACGCCCGTTTGTGCAGCGCAGCCGGTCAAGATAAGCGCGCTGCCCCTGTGGCTGGTCGGCGCGCACCGGATTGGCCTGACTGCCGAGCGGCGCCCCGGATCGGTGGGGCGGCGTGACGCATCCAGCAATGGCCGCAGTGCCGATGAGTGCGAGTGCTCCCCGCAAAATTCTCTGGTAGATCATCTGCCTGCCTCCCTGACCCCGTCTTTACGCATGTCTGGGGCAGGCGGGCAACAGGATTGAATAGCGGGATCAAGCGGGCCGCCGTTCGTCGAGCAATTCGCGCAATTTGGTCAGCGTCGGCAGGATCGCCTTCAGCTCCTTTTCCGATACATGCTGCATAAGCTCGGCAAAGAGCGGCCCCAGCGCATCGAGCCCGGCCTGGCGCGCGCCCTTGCCGGCCCTGGTGATTGCGACGCGCCGAATGCGCCGGTCGCCGGGGTCGTGCTTCAGCTCGACGAGCCCCTTGTCTTCCAGCTTGCGCACGGTGGACGACATGGTCGGCTGACGCACCTGGAAGGAATTGGCGAGTTCGCCGATCGTGCGCTCGGCCTCCATCCGCAGCAGATGGTTGAGCACGCCATATTGGGCGCGGGTCATCCCGTCCGGCAGCACGCTCTCAAAGAGCGTGCCGGAGAGCTGGGCGATGATGCCGATCTCGGTCATCACCAGATTGCCGAGCGGATCGCCTTTGAGGCCCGGCCCTTTGGGTTTGCGCTTGGGAGTCTTCCTTTTCGCCATCAGGCGTCGATCAGCCGGCTGGTCAGCGGCCAGCGCGGAGAAGGCTGGATGGCCGGCGCATAGCCGATCCGGAACAGGCCCTGGACCCGCGCCGGCGCCGCGATACCGAGATGATCGTGAAGGCGTGCATAGTGCTCGGCCATTTCGGGAAACTCCTGCAAGACCTGGCTCAGCGGCTGCATCGCCAACCCTTCGCGTGTAGCGGCAAGTTGCATGCGAAGCCATGCCGCGCCCGTATTAAGCTGCGTCGCCCGGCTGTTGTCCACCGTCGTTAGCCAGCACAGGGAAGGGCTCGCGTCGATCAGCGCCGCGTACATGGCGAGACCTTCCGAATAGGCATAGCTCTCGGGATCGGCCAGCGTCTCGCGCGTCACCATGCCGATATTGCGCGCCGCTTCGATCATCGGGCCATCGAGGATGATGCCGTCGGGATTAGCATTCGCCTCGTCCGCGCCGATCCGCATGACGTCAATACTCTCCTGCAGCGTATGGGGCGTCCGATATTCGACGAGCCAGCCATCGGTGGCGATCTGCTTGAGCGGCGCGACGGTTTCGCCACTATTGGCCCAGTCCAGCGTGACCCCCTCGGGCAACACCGTGCGCATCGCCGCGAACTGTCGGTCGGTGGCCGGGCGCGGCTCATAGTGTTCGCGGTTGGTGTGGCGTTCGAGCACGAGATCGAACAGCGGGTCCTGCGCAACGTCGGGATCGTGGACGAGCCGGATATCGGCGATCGGCCGCGCATCGAGCACGGGTTGCGGTTCGCCTTCGGGGAAGGGCGTTATCTCCGCGCGATACCTTTTTTCGGCGGCCGCCATGCGCAGCTGTTCGAGAAACGCCCCGAAGCCGATCGTGATCTGGCGGCAGGGCGGATCGGTCTCGGGCAGCAGGCGATCGAGATCGGCGGTGATGCGGATGCGGTCGCTCCCGATCAGCTCGATCAGCCAGGGCTGTTTATTGTGCGGATTGGGCGCGAGGATCGCATAGGCGAGGATGTCGAGCCGCGTATCGCCGAATCCTTGCGCCGCCTGCCGCCAGGGTTCGCGCGCCTCGGACAGGCTGGGCGAGAAGATGTCATGGGCGAACAGGCCGCCGCCGATAATGACGGCGCTGGCGGCGCCCGTGACGAGGATCTTGCGGCGGGTCGGCATGATAAATCTCCTATTCAATATATAGCTATATGATAGCTATCTATCTAATATGTCAAATTAGCTTCACGCCCTGAGGATTTGATCACTGGTCATTGCGAGGAGGCCCGAACGTGTTTCGGGGTGACGCGGCAATCCAGAGCCGCAAACGCCATCGCTAGCCGCTCCGGATTGCTTTGCTCGGCCCGCAATGACGTTTGCGTTCGTGGAGGAGGCGCATAACGGCCAAAAATTTTTTCGTTCCCGGTCCGTTCCCTTGTAATTCCGCAAGGCCAGTTCTTCCCGCGCGTCGCGGTCCCTGAACACCGTTTCGCCGGCGACGAAGCGAATCATGCGTGCGATGAAACGAGTCACCGTTTTGCCGCAACCCCCCTTGTCTGCGACTCATGGTTAAGACACTATGGATAGTGGTTCGGCCGGGGGGTCACGCTATAACTGGTGTTTCTATCGTGATGGGCGATAATGGAAACTTGCCCCTCGAACCGCACCGATGTGGATATCGGGGACAAATGGAAATGAGTTCCCGCAAGTCCGGCAAAGGGGTGTAGGAACGAAGTTTCCGACTCGAACGAAGTAGGAACATCCCTATATGGGGGATGGCGTAAAAGGGGTATTAGGGCGATGGATCTGGCGAATAACGGCGAAGTCACGGTGGACGATGTGATCGAGGCGATGGACACTCCGAAAACGGATGAGAAAGCGGAAGAGGAGCTGACCAGCAAGTCGATCCGCCCGCAAATGCATCCGATCGAGCAGGATGAATCGCGCGATGCCTTGCTGACCGAATTCGGCAAGGAAACGCTGAAGGACCGCTACCTCCTCCCCGACGAAAGCTATCAGGATCTCTTCGCGCGCGTCGCCTCGGCCTATGCCGACGATGCCGAGCATGCGCAGCGGCTCTACGACTATATCTCGAAGCTCTGGTTTATGCCGGCGACCCCCGTCCTCTCGAACGGCGGCACCGGGCGGGGCCTCCCCATCTCCTGCTATCTGAATTCCGTCTCCGACAGCCTCGAAGGCATTGTCGGCACCTGGAACGAGAATGTCTGGCTCGCCAGCCGCGGCGGCGGCATCGGCACCTATTGGGGCAGCGTGCGCGGGATCGGCGAGCCGGTCGGCCTCAACGGCAAGACCAGCGGCATCATCCCGTTCGTCCGCGTGATGGATTCGCTGACCCTCGCGATCAGCCAGGGCTCGCTGCGGCGCGGCTCGGCCGCCTGCTATCTCGATATCTCGCATCCCGAGATCGAGGAGTTTCTCGAAATCCGCAAACCGTCGGGCGACTTCAACCGCAAGGCGCTGAACCTGCATCATGGCGTGCTCGTAACCGACGAGTTCATGGAGGCCGTGCGCGACGGGGCGGAATTCGATCTCCGTTCGCCCAAGACCGGCGAAGTTCGCGCGACCGTCGATGCGCGCTCGCTGTTCCAGAAGCTCGTCGAGACGCGGCTCGCGACGGGCGAGCCCTATATCGTCTTCAACGACACCGTGAATCGCATGATGCCCAAGCATCAGCGCGATGTGGGGCTGAAGGTTTCCACGTCGAATCTGTGCTCCGAGATCACCCTGCCGACGGGCATCGACCAGCATGGCAAGGACCGCACGGCCGTCTGCTGCCTCTCCTCCCTCAACCTCGAAATGTGGGACGAGTGGAGCGAGGACAAGCTGTTCATCGAGGATGTCATGCGCTTTCTCGACAATGTGCTGCAGGACTATATCGACCGGGCGCCGGACGAGATGGCGCGGGCGAAATACAGCGCCGAGCAGGAGCGCTCGGTGGGCCTCGGCGTCATGGGCTTCCACAGCTTCCTGCAGGCGCGCGGGCTCGGTTTCGAGAGTGCGCTGGCGAAAAGCTGGAACCTCAAAATCTTCAAACATATCCAGACCAAGGCGTCCGAAGCCTCGATGATGCTGGCGAACGAGCGCGGGCCCTGCCCGGACGCCGCCGATCAGGGCGTGATGGAGCGGTTCAGCTGCAAGATGGCGATCGCACCGACCGCCTCGATCTCGATCATCTGCGGCGGCACCAGCGCCTGCATCGAGCCGATCCCGGCCAATATCTACACGCACAAGACGCTATCGGGCAGCTTCATCGTCAAGAACAAATATCTCGAAGAGCTGCTGCAGGAAAAATCGAAGGACAGCGCCAATGTCTGGAATTCGATCCTCGAGAAAGGCGGCAGCGTCCAGCATCTCGACTTCCTCAGCGCCGAGGAAAAGGAGAGCTTCAAGACCAGCTTCGAGATCGACCAGCGCTGGCTGCTCGAGCTCGCCGCCGATCGCGCGCCCTATGTGGATCAGGCGCAGAGCCTCAACCTGTTCATCCCGGCCGATGTCGAGAAATGGGACCTGCTGATGCTGCACTTCCGCGCCTGGGAGCTCGGTATCAAGTCGCTCTATTATCTGCGGAGCAAGTCGGTCCAGCGCGCGGGCTTCGCCGGCGGCGTCGATGCGGACAACACGCTCGATCCGGCGAAGGTCGAACTCGCGACCGCGGAATCCACCGATTATGACGAGTGCCTGGCATGTCAGTGACAGGGCCGACGGTTAGCACCGGCTGACTCTTATTCGGCACGACGGCGAGATGGAGCAATATATTGGTTTGATATGGCAGGATTAGGATGGGTGATAATAGCATTCTCGATGATGGCCGTGCGATTTGGAGGCATCGTTTGGGGGCTAACTGTCTTAGTAATTGCTCATACGGGGAATAAGCAGCTCAAGTCAGCGCGCCTTTTTTTCGGCGTGATTCTAATTACGATAAATGCAGCGATATTATGTTCCGGATTCCCGATAACGAATTTCGAGTTAATCTGTATGATTGTAGTATATTTGGTTTTTGGAACGTTGTTTGCCTTCTTTTTGAAAGACGACAAGACTGATAGGATAATAGGGTATTTTTCGTTTATGTTTTCGGTTCCGCCAATCATAGTTCTTGCGGCAACGTATGGGCAAGGCGTTTAGATTATGGGGACATCTATGTCCCGCCTCCTAGCCACTCTCGGCATCGCCCTGTTGCTCACCGCCTGCGCGGCGCAGCAATCGGGCGGCAGCGTCACCGCCGACGCGCCCGGATTCCTGCTCGGCGTCTGGCACGGCTTTATCTTCCCGGTCGCCTGGGTGATCTCGCTGTTCGTCGACGAGGTCGCGATCTACGCGGTGCCGAACAATGGCGGCTGGTACGATTTCGGCTATTTCATCGGCATCGTCTTCCTCGGCGTCGGCGCCCGGAGCGCGAAGCGATGAGGCGCGATACTCTTCCCGCGAACGCCACAGGACGCGCCCGTTCCCTGCGGCGCAACGCGACGACGGCGGAATCCGTATTGTGGTATGCATTGCGCGAGAAACTGCCCGCCGCGCAATTCCGGCGGCAGGTGCCGCTCGGCCGCTATGTCGCCGATTTCGCCTCGCATCGCGCCAAGCTGATCGTAGAAGTCGATGGCGGACAGCATGGCGCACGGATCGAACAGGACGCCGCCCGGACGCGCTTTCTCGAAGGCGAAGGTTATCGCGTGATCCGTTTCTGGAACAATGACGTGCTGTCCAATACCGATGGCGTTCTGGAACGGATTGCCGCCACCCTTCCTTCTCCCCTTGTGGGAGCGAAGGGTCGGACATACCCCCGGTATGTCCTGAATAGCGCGGGGCGCTATTCACCCAGCGCTGGTGGCCCGGAGGGCCGGATGAGGGGTGCGCGGCGAAGTCGCGCGCCGGCCTGAGGCCGGCACCCCTCACCCCGACCCTCTCCCACAGGGGGAGAGGGAGTAACGGACAAATTTTTGATTTGGAGTTTGATTGATGTCCCTTCTCGAAGCCCGCAAAACCTACACGCCGTTCGAATATCCCTGGGCGTACGACTTCTGGAAACGCCAGCAGCAGATCCACTGGATGCCCGAGGAAGTGCCGCTGGGCGAGGATTGTCGGGACTGGGCGCAGAAGCTCACCGATCATGAGCGCGCGCTGCTCACCCAGATTTTCCGCTTCTTCACCCAGGCCGATGTCGAGGTGCAGGATTGCTATCACGACAAATATGGCCGCGTATTCAAGCCGACCGAAGTCAAGATGATGCTGACCGCGTTCAGCAATATGGAAACCGTCCATATCGCCGCCTATTCCCATCTCCTCATATTCGAGGAACATGGAATATTCGCTCTCCGGCATGCCGATCGTATCGAGCAGGTGGGAATAGGCGGCGATATGGACGGTTTCC
>JBCDDN010000067.1:0-15317 GCA_039180285.1 Pseudomonadota bacterium
AGCAGGCAGTGAGTTGCACCATTGATACGACCCCACGCGGATTAGAAAGACCCAGTGACCATACGCCCGTGACCGTAGAGTACTAAACGTGACTATCTACGCTGGAAGGGTTGTTTGCCTTAACCGTGTAATCCGTGATTTTAATGGCATGACAACGACAGTCTCGAACGACAGTCTTTTAGGTTGTGATAGAGGTCGTGAGTTTCCAAGTGTGGTTTTCAGCTAGTTGTAACAGAGACTTATGGTAAGCCTCTAAAGATTCGTGGTGACCGACGCTGATATAAGCGGTATGGGTGTTGCTGAGGTGTTCGTAGAGTTGGGCTTCATTTGTTTTGTCGAGGGCGCTAGGGGAGAGGGCCGGTGCCGCGCTCGACCGCAAGGTCGAGTCTGACAAACAAACCCCGGTGCCGCGCCTGAGGCGAAGCCGAAGGTCTGACAAACGACACCGAGTGCGACACTAGCCCTGACAAAGGAACAATTGGCGCTCCCGCCCCATCCGGCTAAAGAGCGACGCGATGACCGATAACCCCGATACCCCGGACTGGCTCGCCGAGGCGCTCGGCCATGAGCCGCGAGAGATCGCTATCTTCACCCGCGCCCTCACCCATCCGAGCATGGATGCGCCTAATTATCAGCGGCTCGAATTTCTCGGGGATCGGGTGCTCGGCCTGATCATATCGACCTGGCTCTACGAACGGCATGAGCGGGATCCGGAAGGCAAGCTCAACAGCCGGCTCGCCTCGCTCGTGTCGCGTACCACCTGCGCCGCCATCGCGCGGGAGATCGGCGTCGCGCCGCATATCCGGCTCGGCAAACAGGCGCGCGACGATGGCAGTGCGGACAGCGACAATGTGCTCGGCGACGTGATGGAAGCGCTGATCGGCGCGCTCTATCGGGATGGCGGCTTCGATGCGGCGCGATCCTTCGTGTACCGATCCTGGGAAGACCGCGTCGAGGAGATGGACCGCGCACCGCAACATCCCAAAAGCGCATTGCAGGAATGGGCGGCCGCCCATCGCACCAAGCCGCCCGTCTACACGATCACCGATCGTTCCGGCCCGCAACATAATCCGCGCTTCACGATCCATGTGGAGATTCCCAATCGCGACAGCGCGGAGGCGGAAGGGTCATCCAAGCAGGAGGCCGAAAAAGCGGCTGCGCTGGCGTTGCTGGAAAAGCTGATATGAGTTTTTCTTGTCAGACCCTCGGCTTCGCCTCGGGCGCTGCACCGGAAGTCTCTGAAAAACAAAAACCGGTTCAGACTAAAATTTGGGCACGGCCATGAATGCGGAAACCCAACGCTGCGGCTTCGTCGCCATCGTCGGCGCGCCCAATGCGGGCAAATCGACCTTGGTCAACGCTCTGGTCGGCCAGAAGGTCGCAATCACCAGTCCCAAGGCGCAGACCACGCGCACGCGCCTGATGGGAGTCGCGATCGAGGGCGATGCGCAGATCGTGCTCATCGATACCCCGGGCATATTCGAGCCCAAACGCCGGCTCGACCGGGCGATGGTCGCGGCGGCCTGGGGCGGGACGGAGGGCGCGGATCTGATCGCGCTGATCGTCGATGCGAAAGCGGGCCTTAAAGGCGGGATCGAGGCGATGGTGGAAACGCTGCGCAAGCGGCCCGAGCCCAAATTGCTGATCCTCAACAAAGTCGATATCGCGAAAAAGGACGAGCTGCTGCGCCTTGCCGGCGGCCTGAACGCGTTGCTCGAACCGCAGGATACTTTTTTCATCTCGGCGACGAGCGGCGATGGCGTGGACGATGTAAAGGCAGCGCTGGCCGAGGCCATGCCCGAAGGCGCCTGGCATTTTCCCGAAGACCAGGTGTCGGACGCCAGCCAGCGCCTGCTCGCCGCCGAGGTAACCCGCGAACAGCTCTATCATCAGCTGCGCAACGAACTGCCCTATGCGAGCGCGGTCGATACGGAGAGCTATGCCGAGCGCACGGACGGCTCTATCGAAATCCGCCAGCAAATCCTCGTCGCCCGCCCGACGCAGAAAGCCATCGTTCTCGGCAAGGGCGGCAGCCGTATCAAGGAGATCGGATCGGCGGCCCGCAAGGAACTATCGGCGCTGCTCGGCCGCAAGGTGCATCTCTTCCTGCATGTGAAGGTCAAACCCGATTGGGAAGAGGATCGGACGCTGTATCGCGATATCGGGCTGGATTGGGTGGAGTGACCTGCAGTGCTCCCGCGAAGGCGGGAGCCTAAGGCCGCAAAGACAAAGCCAACTGCACTGGGCTCCCGCCTCCGCGAGAGCACAATTTACGCTTTCAACAGCCCTTCCACCCATTCCGGCACCAGGTCGCCGGCCTTTCCCATCCGGCTTTCGTGGAAGAAGAAGCTGCCTTCGCTCGGATCGAGATTCATCTCGAGCGTCTCCGCGCCGAACTGCCGGGCGGTCTGGACGAAGCCGGCGGCCGGATAGACGGCACCGGACGTGCCGATGGAGACGAACAGGTCGCAGGTCGATAGCGCCACTTCGATCCGCTCCATCTCGTACGGCATCTCGCCGAACCAGACGATATCGGGGCGGATATGGCCCGAAGTCCCGCATTTGGGGCATGGGACACTCGGCCCCTCTGTTGCGCTCAGGCTGAGCCTGTCGAAGCCTTCCTTCTTGCCCGCATCCGACCCTTCGACAGGCTCAGGGTGAGCGCTTGAGGCATACATCGGCCCTTGCCATGGACAGCGCGCATTGCAAGCCAGGCACCAGCCGGATTTGAGTTCGCCATGCATATGGAGCAGCCGTTTCGCCCCGCCCCGTTCGTGCAGATCGTCGACATTCTGCGTTACGATCAGCAACTCGCCCGGCCATTCAGCATCCAATCGGCCCAACGCTTCATGGGCCGGATTGGGCTGGACAGTATCGAGTTTAGCGCGCCGTTGATCGTAGAAGTCGAGCACCAGATCGGGATCGCGGCGATAGGCTTCAGGCGTCGCCACATCTTCGACTCGGTGCCCCTCCCACAGTCCGTCCGGCCCGCGAAAGGTCGGCACGCCGCTCTCGGCGGAAATACCCGCACCAGTCAGGACGACGATGTTCTGGATGTTGGTCATGCATTCCTACATACGCCCCGACAGAAGCGGGGCAAGCGGCCCTGTCCTACGGTCGGACTTTCTGCCATATCCGGCGCGATAGCATGGGTGATGGCCGATCGAGGGGATGGAAGTTCCGGTTTTGACCCCTGTTATTTTCGTGACTTTTGAAAAGGAAGATCATGACGGATATCGGAATAGTCGGCAGCGAGGGCCGGATGGGCCGGGCGATTGCCGCGCTGCTCGGCGGCGAAGATCGTCTTGCCGGCGGGGTCGATGCCGAGGGCGATGTCGGCGAACTGGCCGGTTCCTGCGATGTCCTCGTCGATTTTTCCGCGCCGTCCGCGCTCGAAGCCAGTCTCGCCGCGGCGCGCGAAGCCGGTACGCCGATCGTGATCGGCACAACCGGGCTCGGCGATGCGCATCATGCATTGATCGACGAAGCGGCGAAAGACATCGCTGTCCTGCAGGCCGCCAACACGTCGCTCGGGGTCAACCTGCTTGCGCATCTCGTCCGCGATGCGGCCGCGCGCCTCGGGACCGACTGGGATATCGAAATCGTCGAGATGCACCACCGGCATAAAGTCGATGCGCCGTCCGGCACCGCGCTGCTGCTCGGCGAAGCCGCGGCGGCGGGGCGCGGGACCACGCTCGGCGAAACGCGGGAAGAAGGCCGGGCCGGGCTCGATTGCGCGCGGACCGAGGGCGCGATCGGCTTTGCGAGCCTGCGCGGCGGATCGGTCGCCGGCGACCATCAGGTGGTGTTGGCCGCAGAAGGCGAGCGGATCGAACTCGGTCACCGCGCCGAAAGCCGCGAAATCTTCGCCCGCGGGGCCATCAGGGCCGCGCTCTGGTTGAGCGACAAGCCGGCCGGACGATACACGATGGGCGACGTGCTGGGGCTGGCCGACTGAATATGGTCAAAGCCGCCGACCGGTACGAATTTTTCGCGCGCCTCGCCGAGAATATCCCCGAGCCGAAGACCGAGCTCAACTATACCAATCCCTACACCCTGCTCGTCGCCGTCGCGCTGTCCGCGCAGGCGACCGATGTCGGCGTAAACAAGGCGACCAAGGCATTGTTCGAAAAAGTGTCCACGCCGCAGCAGATGCTCGATCTCGGCGAGGAGATGCTCAAAGCGCACATCAAGACGGTCGGACTGTTCAACACCAAGGCGAAGAATGTGATTCGCGCCGCCCGGATCCTTGTCGACGAACATGACGGGGAGGTGCCCGACGATCGCGACGCACTCGAGGCGCTGCCCGGAGTCGGCCGCAAGACGGCCAATGTCGTGCTCAACGAGGCGTTCGGGGTACCGACGATCGCAGTCGACACGCATATCTTCCGGGTCTCGAACCGCACCGGCCTCGCCCGCGGAAAGACGCCGCTCGCGGTCGAGAAAAAGCTGGAAAAGGTGACGCCGGACGATTTCAAGCGCCATGCCCATCACTGGCTGATCCTGCACGGCCGCTATCTGTGCAAGGCGCGAACGCCCGAATGCTGGCGCTGCCCGGTCGCGGAACTCTGTAACTTCAAGCCGAAAACGCCCGAACCGGCGGCTAAGCGGAAAACCGCTTAAACTGGCGTTCATCTGCAAAACGCTATGCGAATCTTTCAAGGAGAAAGCCATGCGTAAAATATTTCTCGCCCTACCCGCTACGGGCGCCGCAGCCGCCGTCGCCGCGCTCGCGATCCCGTCCGTTTCGATCGCGGAAGACGAGGTGCCGCTCTGGCAACAGGCGCGTTCGGTCGGTACCGCCGAAAACTGCATATCGCTCAACCGGATCCGCAACACGCGGGTGCATGACGATCGCACGATCGATTTCCACATGAGCGGCGGAAATATCTACCGCAACACCCTGCCCAACGAATGCAACGGGCTCGGCTTCGAGGAATCGTTCAGCTACCGGACTTCGCTGAACCGGCTGTGCTCGACCGACATCATCACGGTCATCCGGGCCGGCGGTTCGATCTCCGGTCCCAGCTGCGGCCTCGGCCAGTTCGAACCGATCGAATTGCCGGAACGCGGCTAGGCGGACAACCCCGCGAAAAACGGGCTAGCGAGGGGGAACGCTTCCTGCTAGGCGCTCTCCCCACGCACCCGTAGCTCAGCTGGATAGAGCGCTGCCCTCCGAAGGCAGAGGCCAGAGGTTCGAATCCTCTCGGGTGCGCCAGACCTCCAACTCTTGTCGAACATCAGGGCCATCTGCCGAACACCGCTCGCGCATTGCGGGATTGGGGTATAGGTTGCATGATCGGCCGCACAGTCGCGGTGAAACGGGGGAAGCATGACAATTTATACGCATCGGTCATTGGCGATCATTTTGTGTATCGCGTTGGGAACCGGCACCACGGACACCGCTGTCGCGCAGTCCGAGACAGAACCCGCCATGCAACGCGTACTCGGTATCGGCGGTCTGTTCTTCCGCAGCGAAGACCCGGCGGCGCTGGCGGCCTGGTATCGCGACAATCTGGGGATCGATCTCACGCCGCAATCCTACGATGTGGAGCCCTGGCAACAGGAAGCCGGGCCGACGGTATTCGCGCCGTTCGGCCAGGCTACCGACTATTTCGGGCGGGACGAGCAGATGTGGATGGTCAATTTCCGGGTGGCGGACCTCGATGCGATGGCGGCGCAATTGCGCGGCAACGGTATCGACGTGGAAATCGACCCGGAAACCTATCCGAACGGCCGCTTCGCACGGGCCTATGATCCCGAAGGCAATCCGATCGAGCTATGGGAACCGGCCGAGCCGGAATAGGGCCTCCAGACTTCGGCAAATCGATGCTGGCGTCGAACGTTCGGAACGGCCATAACCCGCGACAAATACCGCCAGGGAGAAGCGCTGGATGAAGACCCGTGCCGCAGTCGCGTTCGAAGCCAAAAAGCCGCTCGAGATAGTGGAGCTGGACCTGGAGGGCCCGAAAGAAGGCGAGGTTCTGGTCGAACTGATGGCGACGGGCATCTGCCACACCGATGCGTACACTTTGGATGGCTTCGACAGCGAGGGGATATTCCCGTCCATCCTCGGCCATGAGGGCGCAGGCATCGTGCGCGAAGTGGGCGCCGGCGTCACGTCGGTCGCGCCGGACGATCATGTGATCCCGGCCTACATCCCCGAATGCCGCCAGTGCAAAAGCTGCCGTTCGCAGAAAACCAACCTCTGCACAGCGATCCGCGATACGCAGGGCAAGGGCGTGATGCCGGACGGCACGAGCCGGTTCTCCTACAAGGGCGAAACGATCTACCACTATATGGGCTGCTCGACATTTTCGAACTTTACCGTGCTGCCCGAGATCGCGGTCGCGAAGATCCGCGATGACGCGCCCTTCGAGACGAGCTGCTATGTCGGCTGCGGCGTGACGACGGGCGTCGGCGCGGTGATCAATACCGCCGATGTCGAGGCCGGGGCGAATGTGATCGTGTTCGGCCTAGGCGGCATCGGGCTCAACGTGATCCAGGGCGCGAAGCTGGTCGGGGCGAGCCAGATCATCGGCGTCGATATCAACGGGACCCGCGAGGAATGGGGCCGCAAGTTCGGCATGACCGACTTCGTGAACCCGAACGACGTATCGGGCAATCTCGTCGCCCACCTCGTTGAGATGACGGATGGCGGCGCGGATTACACATTCGATTGCACGGGCAATACGGACGTGATGCGCACCGCGCTCGAAGCCTGCCATCGCGGCTGGGGAGAGAGCATCATCATCGGCGTCGCCGAAGCCGGCAAGGAAATCGCCACCCGCCCCTTTCAACTGGTTACGGGCCGGGTGTGGAAGGGCACGGCATTCGGCGGCGCGCGCGGACGGACGGATATTCCAAAAATGGTGGAATGGTATATGGACGGCAAAATCCAGATCGACCCGATGATCACCCACCGGCTCTCGCTCGAAGAGATCAACACGGGCTTCGACATGATGCATGCGGGTGAAAGCATCCGCAGCGTCGTTGTCTACTGAGAAAACCGCTTTCAACCGAAGGAGATATCTACATGTTTTCGCATATCATGGTCGGCACGAACGATGTCGAAAAGGCCAAGACATTTTATACCGCGGTGCTCGGCACGCTGGGCGCCGGAGAGCCCATGGAGAATGTCAGCGACACCGGCCATACGCGCCTGTTCTGGATCCATAATGGCGGCGTGTTCGGCGTCAGCGAGCCGATCGACAACGAGCCGGCGACCTGCGCGAACGGCGCCACGATCGGCTTTGCCTGCGAGTCCTTCGAACAGGTGAAGGCCTTTCATGACGCAGGCGTCGCGGCCGGCGGCACCTCGATCGAAGACCCTCCCGGCCTGCGCGAATCCAGCATGGGCAATATGAACCTCTCCTATGTCCGCGATCCGGACGGCAACAAGCTGTGCGCGATGCACCGGGCAGGCTAGGCCGTATCGGCATTCAGCTTGGCATTGAACGTTGAAATCCTCCCCGGTACGGGGAGGGGAACCGTCGAAAACGGTGGAGGGGTCCGCGCCGGCATCGCAGAAGACCCCTCCGTCAGCCCTGCGGGCTGCCACCTCCCCGTTCCGGGGAAGATTTAGCTCGTTCAACTCTGCCCTGAATGCCGATACGCCTGGCTACGACTGTTCGACTACAGGGATGCCAAGCTGGGACATAATGCATGACCTATGACTTTGACGCCTGGCGGGCGCGGTCGCCCTTTTACGACGAGACCCATGACGCGCTCGCAGACAGCGTCCGCGCCTTCGTCGCGCGTGAGATAGAACCGCATATCGATCGCTGGGAGGCCGAACGGGAGCTACCGCGCGAGCTGCACAAAAAGGCGGCCGCGGCCGGCATTCTCGGCCTCAACTATCCCGAGGAATATGGCGGCCATTCGGAAGGCTTCGATATCTTCCACGGCATGGTCGTTACCGACGAACTGGCACGGGTCGGCGCGGGCGGGCTTGGTGCCTCACTGATGACGCATGGTATCGGCCTGCCGCCGATCCTCGCCATAGGCTCCGACGAGCTCAAGCAGCGCATCGCCCCGCCCGTCCTCGCCGGGGACAAGATCATCGCGCTGGGCATTACCGAACCGTCGGGCGGGTCCGATGTTGCGAACCTCAAGACGCGCGCTGTGCGCGACCCCGGATCGGGGTCTGGGCCAAGCGGCGGCGACTATATCGTGAGCGGCCAGAAGATGTTCATCACCTCGGGCATGCGCTGCGACTATATGACCACCGCCGTGCGCACCGGCGGCGAGGGCGCGGGCGGCATATCGCTGCTGCTGATCGAGATGGACCGGGAGGGCGTCAGCCGCACGCCGCTCGAAAAGATGGGCTGGCACTGCTCGGACACGGCGGCGATCTATCTCGAGGATGTCCGCGTGCCCGCCGCCAACCTGATCGGCGAGGAGAATAGCGGCTTTATCGGCATCATGCGCAACTTCAATCGGGAGCGGCTCGGCATGGCGATGAGCTGTTGCGCCTTTGCCCGGGTCTGCCTGAAAGAGGCCGCCGGCTGGGCCCGCGAGCGGCAAACCTTCGGCAAGCCGCTCGCCGGGCATCAGGTGATCCGCGTGAAGCTCGCCGATATGGCGCGGCGGATCGGCGCGACCCAGGCCTGGGTCGATCAATGCGCCTTCGCCGAAAGCGAGGGCAAGGGCCAGCCGGCCGATTTCGCGATGCTCAAGGTGCAGGCGACCGAGATGCTGGAACGCGTCGCGCGCGATGCGGCGCAGGTGCTGGGCGGCGCCTCCTATCTGCAAGGCTCGAAGGTGGAACGCATCTATCGCGAGGTCCGGGTCAATGCGATTGGCGGCGGCTCGGAAGAGATCATGCTCGACCTGGCCGGGCGGCAGCTCTTCGGGCGGTAGCGCGTTTCCGATATGAGAGGTCTCCCAAAAATTGCGCTCACCCTGAGCCTGTCGAAGGGTCAGTCGGCGAAGAACCCTTCGACAGGCTCAGGGTGAGCGGAGTTGGTAGAGCTATGGAATGTTGGAAACGCCGGGAGCCGGAGCCTTGTCGGTCTGCCCCTCACACCATCCGGTCAATGGCCCAGCAGGTCACAAGCCCGACGACGATATTCATCGGCAGGCCGATCTTCAGGAAGTCGGCGAAGCGATAGCCGCCGGCGGCGTAGACGATCGTGTTGGTCTGATAGCCGATCGGAGTCGCAAAACTCGCCGAGGCGGCGAACATCACGGTGAAGAGCAGCGGCCGCGGATCGATGCCGAGCTGTTCGGCGAGCGTCAGCACGATCGGCGTCATGATCACCGCGACCGCGTTGTTCGTCACAAGCTCGGTCAGCACCGATGTCAGCGCGTAGATCAGGATCAGCAACAGGAGCGGCGATGCCGAGGTCAGGAATGGTAATGCCGCTTCGACGATGAGATCGACGGTGCCGGCCTTTTGCAGCCCGACTCCTACGCCGAGCATGCCGAAGATCAGCACGATGACATTGCCGTCGATTGCCTTCCACGCCTCTTCGGGATCGATGCAGCGCGTCGCCAGTACGACCGCGACGCCGACGATCGCCAGCAATTCGATCGTCCAGACGCCGAGCGCCGCCAGCGTGACGATCGACAGCATCGTGCCGACCGCGATCGGCGCGCGCAGCCGGCGATAGGGGCGAACCTCGGCCTCTTCGATCGCGATCAGGTTCACATTGGCCTCGATCGCCGCGATGCAGGCCGGGCTGCCCTTGATCAGCAGGTTATCGGCCGCGCGCAGCTTCGCCTCGCCAAGCGTCGGCCCGGGCATATGGCGCGAGCGCATCAGGCCGAGCACGCGCGCATTGGTGCGCGTCAAAAACGGTATCTGCGAGAGGTTGCGACCGATCGCCGGATGCGTCGGCGCGATCGAGGCGGTGACGACGCGATCGGTTTCGGCCGGCGGCAGCGGCCGGTTGACCACGCCGACGCCGAGGCCATAGGTCATTTCGAGCGAGAGCAGCTCGGCCTCGTCGGCGGCGATAACAAGCCGGTCGCCGGCCTCGACGAGCAACCGATCGATATCATGGCGGATCAGCTCGCCGCCGCGCTTCAGCGCGATCGGCCGGATGCCGGACCGCGCAAACTCGCCGGTCTCGGCGTAGAATTTCCCGAGACCGGGATGATTTGCGTCGATCGCCAGTTCCGACAGGAAGCGTTCGTCAACCGGCCGCGGGTCCATGTCCTCCTTGCTGCGCTTGGGCAACAGGAACCAGCCGGTCAGCAGCATCAGCACCATACCCGCCGACGCCGCGACAAGGCCGACGGCGGTCAGCTCGAAAATGCCAAAGGCGGGCTGGCCGGCGCGCTGCGCGACGCCATCGACGAGCAGATTGGTCGAGGTGCCGATCAGCGTGAGCGTGCCGCCCATGATCGAGAGATATGAAAGCGGGATCAAGAGCCGCTGCGCCGTCGTGCCGGCGACCGCCGCGATCCGCCGCATGATCGGCACGAGGACGATGACGACCGGCGTATTGTTGACGATGGACGAAGCGAAAAAAGCGCCGCCGAGCACTTCGCCGATCGACCGCGTCGGCCGGCCTTCGGCGCGCCGTTCGGCCGCACTCGCCAGCGCTTCCACCACGCCGGTCCGGATCAGCGCGCCCGACAGGATGAACATCGCGGCAATCGTGATCGGCGCCGGGTTGGCGAACACCTGCTCCATCTCCGTACGCGGCAGATAGCCGAGGATCAGCATGGCCGCCGCGCCGATGACCGCGATGATCACCGGGGGCAGTTTTTCCGAGATGAACAGGATGAACAGGCCGATGAGCACGAGCAGGCCGACCCAGGCGGATTGCGAATCAAGGGTTTGGCGAATGATGTCCATGGGAAGGCGTTACCCGTGCGCGGCAGTCCGGGCCATATGGTTAGACCGCGATCGCCTGCGCCGCCGGATTCGCGCCGGCGCTACCGGCTGCTGAACAGTGGCACCACCGTGCCCGCGGTGCGCTGCTTCTCGATTTCGTCGGGATGCACATATTCAGGCGCGAAATAGGGATAGCGCACGGGATCGAAACAGGCGGTCAGCCATTCGATGGTCGTGCGGACGGACGGACTTTCGGCCGCCTCCTGCCGCAGATAATAATAGAATGGCCAGTCGAGCGCCGGAACGGCTTCGATGGGTACGATGCGGGAATCCACTTCCCGGACATAGGTCGGGATGGCGGCGATGCCCTGATCGTGGAGCACGGCCTCGTAGACGACGGATGCATTGTGCGTCTTTATCCGGACATAGCTCTCGTCGAGCTGATTGTCGTCGTTCAGCCGATTGCCGAAAATCTGGTTTCTGAGAAAGGCATGGGCGCCGATCGCATCCTGCTCGATAAACCAGTGGTCGAGAACTTCCCGCGGCGTTTGCGGCGTTCCATGCTTCTTAAGATAGTTGCGCGAAGCATGAAGCATCATATGCACGGTGCCGAGATAGGATTTTTTCAAGCCGGCCGAGAATGTCGGATCGGAATAGCGGATGGCGATATCGGCCTCGGCGCTGCGGTCTTTCTCCAGATCGGTATCGTTGACGATAGCCGGAGCCAGATGCACCGGCAGCATGTCGCACAGGCGCGACAGATGCGGCGTCAGCCAATATGTGCCGATGGCGCCGGGAGCGGCGATCGTAACCTGGCCGGGTTTGAACAATATGTCTTCCTCCGGCCGGTCGCCGCCCGGCGAAATCGAAAGCACCTTCTCGGCGTATCGCAACATGGCCTCGCCGGCTGGCGTCAGCTGCACGCCATCGCGCTGGCGAACGAAAAACGGTTCGCCGGCCAGCTCTTCCGCTTTCTCGACCCGCGACTTGACCGTGCTCGGTTTCGTATTGAGCGCCCGTGCACCGGCGCGAAAAGCGCCTTCTTTTCCAACCGCATAGACTGCGTTCAGCTGATCCATGGAATATTTCGGAATTTCGATGGAATGCGACATGCCCACCCTCGTTCACCATGCACGAAACAAAGCCCCACCTGCTTCGCACATAGATACGCTAGCTATCAAGTGTGGGGATGCAGATCATCTATGTAGGAGGATTCAACCGGATGAAGCATGAACCGTGCCCCGATACGCTACACAAGGCGCCGGCGATACAGCAATTTTCAGGAGTAGTCGGCCGATCGATACAACGCGCGACCCATTCTTCCATTCGGTTGCGCAAGGCCAGCTGGGACCGGCTCCAACCGGTACTTGAAGATGCACGAAAAGCGGTCGCGCTGACCGACGACGATACGATTAGACGGGTCCTGGTCCACAATCCTGATATCGCACGCCTGATACACGACCGGCGGACGGACGCCGATATCGGCCTGTTCGCCTATCTCCCGCTCAATGCGCGCGGCGCAATGGCGATCGTATCCGGCGGTCTGGACGGTGCCGCTCCGGATACCGATCTGATCTGCCGCCCCGATGAAGCGCCCACCGCCGTCTATACCTGGCTCGTTCACGCCCCCGGCAATCTCGCCCGGGCGATCAACGCCATATTCGCCTGTGTCGACGAACTCGCGCCAGAGGGTTGTCCGCTATTCTCCCGAGCGGTCAACCCTCACTCCCAGCGTCTGCAGAGGCGGATGGGCTTCCGGCCGGCGCAAGACCGATATCCGGGCGCTCCGGAATGGCTCATCATGACGGAACCGGGTGGTTCCGCATCCCGAGAAGATCGGCCGAGCGGCCAGAAGATCGAGGTGCGATGCGTCCGGACGATCGACGAATTCATGCAGGTCGCGACCGTGCGGTCCAGCGTCTATATCGCCGAGCAGCTGTGCCGCTACGAAGAAGAGTTTGACGGCAACGATTTCTGCGGGACGCAGTTCCTCGGCCTGGTCGACGGCGATGCCGCTGGTTGTGCCAGGCTGCGCTATTTCGGCGGGTTTGCAAAGCTGGAACGCATCGCGGTCCGGCCGCAATACCGCACATCCAATTTGGCCGCGGAATTGATGCGGACGGCGATCGAACATTGCCGGCGCAAAGGTTTCCGGAAGATCTACGGCCATGCCCGGCACGATCTTATCCCTTATTATCAAAGATTCGGCTGCCAGCCCGCGCCGGGGCGACCGCCCTTCTCTTTCGCCAATATCGAATATCAGGAAATGACCCTTGACCTTGAACCGCACCAGGATGCGATCGACATCGATTCCGATCCTCTCATTCTCATCCGTCAGGAAGGATATTGGGAAGATCTCGGGCCGCTCGAGCTGTCGATCGCAGCCAGCACCAACGAACAGCATGAGGCCGTGCAGCAGAATATCAGGCGTTTTCGTGGCTGACGAGGTACATGTCATAGCGGGCGAGACCATGATCGCCCATGACGACCGCCGATTTTCGCGTGGCGCGGCATATCCGGTTGGGAGTTATCGGCCATGACCGAAACACCGCGCAAACCCGCCAATGACGTCTCGGACGATCCAATCCCTATCGACCATCACGTGGAGCGGGGTTCTCAGCTCTCATCCCGGCCGGCGATGTCGCCGATCGAAACGGAAATCGAAGTCGAAGATTCCGAAAGTTCGGGCCGATACCGGATTCCCAATCTTGTCTATACGCAAGGCGCTCAGTTCATAAAAAACTATCTCAAAGCGCGACGTGAGCGCGAATGGCAATTCCCCAATGGCCTGTTCTCGGATCCGGCATGGGATATCTTACTGGGTCTCTATGTCGCTCAGTCGGAACAAAGGCCGATTCAGGCATCCGCGATCGGCGCGATAGCGGCCGTTTCGCAAACATCCGGGCAGCGCTGGCTCAAGATCCTGCGATCGCGGCAACTCGTGACATGCGAGAAGCTGGCCAACGATGCCGGCGATCCTCGCGTGACGCTAACGCTGGACGCCGTGACCGGACTCAATCGCTGGCTGGACCGCATGTCGCCGCTGATCGACAGCGATATCGGCGAGGAATGACGGGATCACCTCGAGCCTTAGGGTGAATCGTCAAACTCGGCTCGGACGTTCAGTTCGATCTTGCCCCCTTCGCAAGATCGAAACATGCGCACACAAAGAGCGAGGGGTCAGACCGGTCTTCAGCCCCATGCCGGCTGTAGACATACCATCAACCGCCGAAGCTGACGTTAAACTCTACTCCCAGAACGCGCGGTTCGCCGGTGCGGACCAGGCCGAGCGGACTGAAATTGTTCGGTGCGTTGCGCTGGGTGATATAGTCCTCGTCCAGCAGGTTGCGGGCAAAGGCGTAGATCGACCAAGTCTCGGCCTCATATCCGGCCCGCAGATTGACGACGACCGCAGCCTCGACGCGTGTCCGCGGATCGTTGCAGGGGCTGAGATCGCAACGCTCGAACTGCCCGACGACGGCGCCTCCCGGACCGAGGATCGGTTCGGTGGTGATACGTGCCGTGTCATTGTCGATCACCGAGAAGAAACCGTCGCGCAAGTTAACGTCGCCGAGCACGCGAAATCCGGTCGGATGCTCCCAATCGAAACCGGCGCTGACCGTAAAGGGTGATGCGTTGTTGAACCTGTTGCCGGCCAGCTCGCCCGTCGCGGTCACAAAGTCGGTAAACTCGGTATGGACGTAACCCAGGGAGAGAAACGTATCGAGCGTCCGCGAGGGGCGGGCTTCCATCGAAAGTTCGAAGCCATAGACCTCGCTTTCACCGGCGTTTACCGCGAGCGTATCGATCGGAACACCGTTGGTCTGGCCGAACAGGGTAATCTGCTCGACGATCTGATCGGTCCATTTCGTATAAAACACATTCCCCTGAACCGCGAAGCTGTTGTCCGGCGTCTGCGCGCGCACCGACATCTCGTAGTTCCAGGTATATTCGGGATCGAATTCGTTGATTTCGCCACTGACGATGGCGACGTCCGTGCCGCCCGCGCGATAGGCGCGCTGGACGGTGGCGCCGAGCGTCACATAGTCGGACAGATTGAAGCGTACCCCGAATTTGGGCAGAAACGCGTCATAGCTTGTGCTGTTTTCGATCAACTCGTCCAGCGGCAGAAACCCGGGCGGAAGCTGCGGATCGGATGTCGTTGTCGACAAGGCAGTGAAATCGCGCGATTCATCGTCATATCGCGCACCCAGGATCAGCGTGACCGCATCGATGACATCCCATTCGATTTCGCCGAAGATCGCGATATTTTCCTCTTGTGTGGAAAATGTGCGATCCTGAAATACGGTGCCAGGCGGGAGCCGCGGACTGACAAAAGATGTCGGGATGAAGAAACTGTCGACGCTCTGATTGTCGAAGGTTCCGTAATAGGCACCGATCAACGCTCGGAATGGGCCGCCATCGTCATAGCGCAGCCGGATTTCCTGTACGAAACTGTCGTCATCCTGATTGCGGACGAGGGCACCGGCGTCGGCGCCACCGGCTGTTGAGACGCGCGGTGAGCTCCGCC
>JBCDDN010000068.1:0-14949 GCA_039180285.1 Pseudomonadota bacterium
GTCCCCGCCCCCGGCTCCTTGCGCACGATGCTGCCCGCGTCGAGCCAGCCCCGCGACAGCGTCACACGGTTCATGCTGTCGTACAGATACCAGTGCGATCCCGTCGCCCCGCCATTCGCACCATAGTCATACGACACAGACCGACGATTGCCGTTCGCATCATAGGTGAAGTCCAGATAGACATGGTCGCGCCCGTCCTGCCAGCCCGCGCCACCCGCATCGTCCACCGACACCAGACGATTGAGCGCGTCATACCCCGCATCCGCCTCCTGATACGTCACCGTCGACGTCACCTGAATCAACCCCAGTACCGGATCGTAATCATTCTCCGTATAGGGCGCCCGATACTTCTCGAACACGCGGTTTCCGACCGCGTCATAGCGGAAGTCGGAGATGAAGAGGCGCAGATCGCTGCCCGTGCGGCTGTTGGTGTCGGTGATCTTGGAGACGAGCCCGCTGTTGAAATAGGCCGTCGCCGTATCCTGGGTATAATCGCCCCAGCTCGTGTCCTTCTCCATCAGCGTCTCGCGCCCGGCCTTGTCGAAGGTCACCCGGAAATCATAGCCGCCATAATATTTGCCCGCCGAAATCCGGCCGAAATAGCCGATCTCCTCGGTCATGGTCTGGCGATAGATGCTGGCGAGATCGGCGTTTTTGACCGTCGTCTTGATCCAGCCGTTATAATCGTCGAGCCCCGTCGTGGTGACGCTGCCGCTCCACGCATAGCTGTACGTCGTTTCGCGATCTTCATAATCGATGACGCTGATCACGCGGCCCTGTGCGTCATACTCGGTCAGTTCCTTATGCGTCGCGCCGAGCTGGTTGTTCCAGCGCTGCGTCACCTGGCCGAGCCCGTCATAGGCGAAGTAGGAGATCAGCCCGTCGCTCGACGATACCGTGTCCTGGATCGCGGCGCTGCGGCTTTCGATGACGCGGCCCATCTTGTCATGGATGTGATAGGTCGTACGGCCCAGCGCGTCGGTTTCGTAGCGCAGTTCGTGGAACACGTCATAGCTGTTAACCGGCTGGCCGCCGTCCGGGTTGAAGGTCGTGGCGACCTTGGCTTGCGTTCCGTCATGCCCGGTGCCCGCGATCAGCGTCTGCGTCGTCCGGGTGCCCGCATAATCCTGCGTACCGATCAGCCGCCCGGCAATGTCGTAATAGCGATATTCGGAGAGCCGCTGGTTCGTCGTGACGCCATCCTCGCCCGTCACGCCGACCGTCGGGGTGACGGTTTTGATAAGCTGCCCGCGCGTGTCGTAAAAATATTCGGTCTCGTAGTTCGTGCCGCGCGCATCGGTATGGGCGATCAGATTGCCGTGCGCGTCATAGTCATAGCGGTCGAAGAGCGTCGCGCGGGTGATGCCGCCGCTGCCATCGTCAATCTCCCGGAACAGCGCGCGTTCGCCGACCACCTGCCCGCGCGCGTCATATTGGGTCGAGGTCAGGCTGAGCCGGTCGTCGTCGACGAGCTTCGTGGCGCTGTCATAATCGGCATGGCCGGAGTCGGTGATCGCGGAGAGGAAGGCGCCAACGCTCGCATAATTGGCATTGCTGGAGACATCGAACGTGCCGTTGGATTGCGCGACGAGCGTGACGCGGTCGTTGCGGTCGCGGACGTAGATTTTCGCGACCCCGTCGCCCTGGTTGCTGCGCCAGAGCCGGCCGGCATTATCGTACTCGAAGAATTCCTGCGCCCCGCCATTGATGCCGCGCGAGGCGATGTCGCCGAACGCGGTATAGGCGGTCTCGCGGGTTTCGCCGGACGACCATGTCCCGCCGCTTTGCGTTTCGACCGCCTGGCTCGTCACCCGGCCGAGCGCGTCATAGCCATAGGCGACCCGCTCGTTGACGCTGGTCCCGTCGGCCCGGCTGCGTGTATAGCTTTCGCGCACGACCCGGCCGGCCTTGTCATAGGCGAAGGTGCGGACGAAACCGGACGCGTCCGTCATCGACGTCAGCAATCCGCCGGCGCCATAGCTGTAGAGCGTTTCGCGATTGTGGCTCGAGGTGACAAGGACGGTGCCGTTGACCGAGCCCGCCCTGCCGACCGTGGTCGAGACCAGATTGTTGAGCCCGTCATAGACGTTGACGCTGCGCTGGCGGATATCGGTACCGTTCAGAAACTCTTTGAACTCCGCGCCCGTCGTCGAAAGCAGCCGGCCGATGGAATCGTAGAAATAATCGGTGACGTCGCCATTGGCCTCGGTCTTTTTCGTGATCTGGCCGAGCGCGTTATACGCATAGGTAATGGTGGAATCGGCGTTGTCGACCTGGGTCAGCGCGCCCGTCCCACCGTTTATCGTCATATGATCGACATAGCGGCGCGTGGCCGTCTTCCGGTTGCCGTTCAGATCATAGGTGAAATTGGTGATGCGATCGGTCTGGCTGTTGCCGGCCGGGGCCGTGTAACCGGTCGTCGAGACACCCGTGGCGACCGCGCTGAAGCGCCATTCGCGGGTGACATTGCCTTCGGCGTCATGGGTATATTCGGTCAGATAGTCTAGCGGATCGACGGTCGCTATGCGCCGGTTCGCCGCATCGTAATAATGATGGGTCTGGCCGCCCATCGCATTGGTTTCGCGGATCACATTGCCATTGGCGTCATAGACATAGGATTGGGTCGCCGCACCGGTCTGGAAGACATAATCTCCGTTCCCCGAATAATAGCCCCAGCTGAGATCATCGACCGTTTCCGTGAGCATCCGGTCGGCCGCGTCATAGGTGAAGCTGGTGATGCGGTCGTTCGCGTTATTGGCGGGCAGCGCCGCGCCATGGGCGATCTGGGTCGCATGGATACGCTGCGTGATCGCATTGCCATTGGCGTCGAACGTCCATTGGGTGACCGTGCCGACGGCGTCGACCTGATGCGTGCGGCGATTGGCGTCGTCATAATAGAAAAGCGTCTTCGCGCCGTCGGCGGCGACCAGTTCGGTCAGATTGCCCTGCGCGTCATAGGCGAAACTTTCAACCGGTACGAAGCCGGTTATTATGGTGCCGTTCGCGGCGACTACCGAACGCGCTTCGCCGCTCTTCGTCAGCAGGCGATCGTTCGCGTCATAGGTGAAATCGGTGATCCGCTGCTCTTCGCCGGCGGCGTCCTGGAGCAGGGCTTCGATGCTCCGGGTCATATTGCCATAGGCGTCATAATAATAGCGGTTGACGACATCCTCGCCCTGCGACGTGATCGGCAGGGTCTCGCGAACCAGCAGGCCGCGCGCATCGAAGATGTTGGTGGTGACGCCGCCCAGCTTGTTGGTGATCTGAACGCGATCGCCGAAAGCGTCCAGCACATAGCTTTCGATTCCGCCTTCGGCATCGGTGACCGAGGTCAGCCGGCCGAGATCGTCATAGCCGAAACTGGTCTTGGCATCGACCAGGCCATCGAAGACCATGGCCGGCGGAACATTCGGATTGACCGTACCGGCGAATTTCTCGGCATGGCGGATGACGTCTTTGACCTCACCGGTCGCGGTATAGCGGGTTTCGGTGACATATTTCTCACCGTCGATTTCATGGGTCAGGCGGCCGACGGCGTCGTAGAAGAAGAAATTGTCATTGCCGTTGGGATCGGTGGTCGTGATCCGGTTGCCCGCATCGTCATAGGCGTGCGTGGTGGTCAGCGCGAGGCCGCCGACATCGACGATCTCGGAGATCAGCCGCCCGGGCGTATCATAGGCATAATCGGTATGGATGCCGGCGGGATCGGTGACGCGGCTGACGCGGCCCGCATCGTCATAGGCGTATCGGGTTTGCAGATCGAGGCCGGCCGGATCGACGGTCTCGGACGCCAGACGCCCGGCATCGTCATAGCTGTAACCGGTAACGCGATCGCCGGAGCCGGCATTGGCCGCCGCCCAGCCGTCCATGGTTGCTTCGCTCGGATAGGAACCGATGGTGCGCAGCGTGGCGAACCGGGTCTGTTCGATGATATTGCCGGCGCCGTCATAGTCGTAAGCGGTAACCGCACCCGTCGGATCGATGCTGTACACTTGCCGGTTGGCGGCGTCGAAAACGGCATCGCTGATCCGGGCCAGGCCGGGATCGTCCCAGGTCTGATAGGTGGCATAGTCTTTCGCGCTCGCCCCCGGATATTGGGTCGAATAGGCGTTGGTTCGGACGATGTTGCCGGCATCGTCGTAAAGATATTGCGTCACATAGCCTTCGGCGTCTTCGATAAAGCGCAACCGGCCGTCATTGTCATAGGCGTAATGGGTGCTGCGATCGGCCGATACGGGGGCCGGCGCGTTGGAACTAACATCCGACACGCTGAGCGCCAGCGCCGTCGGGAAACCGCCACCGACCAGAGTGGCGTGGCGATATTCGGTGACGACCCGGCCCTCCTCGTCATAATCTGTGCGGGTCAGCGCACCGGTCAGATCGACTGCATAAATCTGGCGGTTTTCCTCGTCATAGACGAAGCGGCTGACATGACCGGCGGGATCGGTGCGCGCGACGACATTGCCGTTCGCATCATAGGTGTAGACGGTTTCGAGAGCAGCACCCGCCGGATCGACGATCGTCTTGGTGCGCCGCCCGGCATCGTCATAATGATATTCCGTGACCCGCGTTCCGGTGCCGCCATCGGCCTCGGTCAGCGTCAAGAGCCGCCCGCCCTCATCATACGCCCAGCGCGTCGTGATCGCCTCTCCGGCCGGGTCGACGATCTGCTCGACCATCCGGCCCTCGCGATCATAGCTGGTCTCGGTCACCCGGCCCTCGGGATCGGTGGTGGTGACCGTCTCGCCCTTGCCGTTGAACGCATAGCTGGTCGTCAGGTTCAGCTTGCCGGCGCCCGGGTCCACGATCTGCTCGATGACCCGATCGGCCCGGTCATAGGCGAAGCTGGTTTTCGTACCGCGCCCGTCGATCGTTTCGATCAGCTTGCCCGTGCGGTCATAGACATTCTCGGTCACCGTGATCGGCGTGCCGTCGGGATCGAGGATGGTCTTGGTGAGATTGCCGTCGACATCATAGTCGAAGGCCGTGATCCGACCCTCGCCGTCCGTGATCCTGACCGTCTCGCCATGGGCATTGGCTTCGGTGACGGTCACCACACCCCAAGGCGTCGTAACGGTCACCGACCGGTTGAATGCGTCATAGCTGTAGGTGGTTTCATTGTTCAGCCGATCGGTCAGACTCACCAGATTGCCGCGGCCGTCATATTCGAAGGCCGTAGTTTCCCCGGCGCCATCGATGGTTTCGACGATCCGCCCGGCCCGGTCATAGCCGGTGGTTCGGGTGACCCCATTGGGATCGATCGTCTGGATCTGCCGGCCGAAGGCGTCATAGGAAAACTGGGTCTGGAGCCCCAGGCCGCCATGATCGCGCGTTTCGCTCGTAACCAGGCCGCGATGGTCATAATCATAGACCATCGTCGTGGTCAGCGCCGTCGATGCGTTGAGCGTCGCGGTGCGCGAAATCACCTCGCGGAACGGGTTATAGTCGAAGCTGGTGACCGCGCCCTCGGCATCGGTCGTGCTGGCGATCGTGCCGCGCGCCGTATAGGCGGTCTGGCGGCGGCTGTCGGTCGCGCTGTCGGCGATCGCGGCCACGGCCGTCACGGCGGCTGCCGTGTTGGCGAAGGGCAGGCTCCCCGCGCTCAGCCGGTCGGCATAGGCTATCGCATCGGTCTGCTGGCCCTTGGCGTCGTAGCGATATTCGACGACATCGCCCTGCCGGTTGATGGCGAAGCGCAGATTGCCGTCATCGTCATAATGATAGTTGGTGCGGTTGGCCGTGCCGCTCGTCCCATGCGCGGTATAGACCTGCGTGACCCGGTCGAGCTCGTCATAATAATAGCTCGTGCCGTGTTCGAAATAGATGGTGTCGATCGCGGCATGGTCGTTCGCCTCGGTCAGCCCGTCGAGCAGGTCGACGCCCTTGCCGGACATCTCGCCGATCAACCGGCCGAGCACGTCATAACGGCGGACGGACTCGCGCGCATCGGCGGTGCCGTTGGCAGTCGTGACGCTGATCAGCTGCCGGTTCGCGCCATAGGCGAATATCGTCTCCTCCGTGCCGCCGGCGACCGTGCGGGTCTCCTTCGTCACATCGCCGTACAGGCTACGCTCATAGACGGTCTCGTCGAGCGTCTCGGAGCCGGCGGCCGGCAGATCGGCCAGCATACGATCCGATGCCGCGAACGCGGTCAGCTGCGACGCGCTCAGCACTTGGCCGCGGATTTCCTTGGTCAGATGGCCGGTCGGCGAATAATCGTAGCGGGTCAGATTGCCCTCGCCGTCGATGGTGGCGCGCAGGAGATTGCGGCCGTCATAGACATAATAGTCATGGATATCGTCGGCGCCCGTCGTCAGGCCGGCCAGAATATCGCCGAACGGCGAATTGCCGGCCACGGCTGACTGATCGGCATAGCGGATCGTCTCGATCTCGCGCCCGGCGGCGTCGTAAACGGTCTGGGTGACATAGGCTTCGGGATCGCGCACTCCGACCAGCCGGCCGTCCTGATCGTAATAATAATGGGTGATCCGGTTATCGACATTGGTACTCGGCCGGTCGGCGAGCGGCACCAGCGTATTGATGTTGGAATATTCCGGCAGTGTCGTTTTGAAATCCGCGATATATTGCGCGGCATAGCGCTCGGCATATTCGCTCATGCCGGTCAGTTCCTGGGCCGCATTGTACGAATAGACGACGGTCGCTCCGTCGGAATCGATCGTCCGCCACAGATTGCCGTGATAGTCGTAGAGCATCCATTCCCAGCGATCGTCGGCATGCGCGGTCGGGCGGATCGTCGAAAAGGCGATATCGGCGGGATTGCCGGACGTGCCGAGACCGGTCGTGCCGATCGCAGTTGCATAATATATCGTCGCGATCAGGCGATTGTCATCGTCATAGCGGAATTCGCTGACCCGGCCCTCGGGCGAAACCGTCGCGATCCTGCGGCCCGCATCGTCATGGAAATAATGCGTCAGCCCGTCCTCGGCATCCTCCTCCATCCGCAGCCGGCCGGCCGGATCGTAATGATAATAGGTGTCGGGCGCGCCGATCGACTGGCCTGCAGTCCCGGCATCCTTGCGCACCGCCGTCCGGACGACCTCGCCCTTGTCGTTATAATAGGTGTAGACGTCGAGCCCGTTGGATTGCGACGACAGCGTATAGCTGGTCTGGAAATCGTACAGCGTCGTATCGCCGTTGAAATCGTTCGACGAGATCAGCCGGCCAAGGCCGTCATAGACGAAGGTCTCGCTGGCGATTTCGCCGTCATAGTTGCGGCTCAGTAGCAGGCCCTGCTGGTCGTAGACATAATGGATGCGGGTCCGGCCGCCGGCGACATCGGGCGTGCCGTCCGTCTTGAGCCCGTAGCTGGTGAGCCGGGTGACGTTGCCGCGATAGTCGTAGGTCGTATCGGTGGCGTTGATCTCGCTATGGTCGGTGATCGCCGCCGCCCAGCTCTCCATATCTTGCAGCGAAACGGTGTGATCGAGCTGGGTGATGCCGTTGGCGGCGAAATCATAGGCGGTGCGGTTATAGACGAAGCGGCGTTGCTCGAGCCCGTTGGCGTCGTACACATATTCGGTCACCAGCCCTTCGGCGCTGATCGAAAAGCGCATATTATGATCGGCGTCATAGGCGAAGCGCGTCGTCAGCTCGTCGACATCGTCGATGGTGCTCGGCGCGCCGACATCTGTGTACCGGAGGCGGTACAGCGTTTCGTTGATCAGATTATTGTCGTCGTCATAGATGCGCGTGACGATGGTGCCACGATTATTCTGATACTCCTTGATGACGTTGCCGTTCGCGTCATGCGTGTAATAGGTGTAAAGGCCGTTGGGCGTGATCGTCTGTTCCAGATCGCCATCGGCCGAATAATAGAAGCGCGTCACCCGAAGCGGCTCGCCGGGATCGGGGCGCGGCTCCTCGATCCGGTAGAGTTCGCCGTTCGCGTTATAGAAGAGCTTGGTCTGGAACCGGGCTTTTTCCACCGGATCGGTCACACCCTCGCCGAGCGGACTGGTGATCAGCGTGGTGCGCGCCACCGTGTCATATTCGAAGGTCGTGACGCGATAGTCGTCGTCGGTTGTGCCCGGGCCGTTGGCGTTCGCCAGCTCGCGCAGCTCGGTCACCCGATAGCTGCCGCCGATCTGCGAATAATCGAACTCCGTTCGCGATCCGTCGCTCTGCGTGACCGCGGAGATCCGCCGGCTCGTCCCGTCATACTCATATTGGGTGACGTAGACGCCGTTCAGATCGACCGAGCCGTCGCCGTCATTGTCGGTATCGGCGACGCTGCCGTCCAGATCGACATCGACCTTGACCGCGATCAGCCGGTTCGAACCGTCATATTCGTAATAGACGCGCGTCTGGGTGATCGTATCGCTGGGATCGGACGTCGAGAGATCCCGGACCACGGTGTCGATCCGCGTGATATTGTCATTGCCGTCATAGAAATAGGTCGCCGTATCGTTCTGCAGCGTGGCGCTGTCATAGGCGCTTACCGTTTCGAGCAGGCCGTTGGCGTTATAGGTGAAATCGATGCGCGTGCCCGAGGCGTCATAGTGATTGGTCACCGACCAGTTCGTGCTCGACGTATAGGAGTCGGACGCCTGCGTATCGCCGTCGACCCAGCGCCAAAAATATCCGCTCGTGGCGCGTTCGACATGTTCGACGGTATCATAGGCGCCGCCGCCCGCGCCGGAAACGTAAACGCTATGCACATCGCCGTTGGCGGCCGTATAGTCGCGGCTGGCGTCACGCGTGAAAACGGTTTCCGATCCGTCCCAGTCGACCCGGGTGATCGTCGATCCGGTGCCGCCCGGCGTGGCAGTCGTCCCGACCAGATGGCGCGTCATCCCCGGCAGCCAGTTGTCGCCATTATCGTCGGTCAGCAGGCCCTGGCTGTTATAGGTGCGCGCGATCGCGATATCGCCGTGCCGGGCGCTGAGGATTTCGTCCCGGTTCTGCAGCACCAGATTGCCGGTCGCGGCGTTGACATAGGCGCCGTGACCCGTGCGGCCGATGCCCGGCTGGCCGAGCTGTCCCGCCGATCCCAGAACGAACGCCGATGTGTTTTCCAGCCCCAGCCCGTTGCCCGTGACAATCGCAACCATCCGATACCATCCTTCGCCAAATCCGAGTGCCGGCCGGATACGATCCGCGCCCATATCAAAAACAGATCGGCGGAATGGCGCGCGCGTTTAGCGATATTTTCATCTATGGCGATATTAACCGGATCGCGCTTGACACGCCCCCGATGCAAGGGGGATCAACGGCGCGAAAGCGAGGACCGATGCCCGATGCCCTGCCATCGACGAGCCCCGAACTCGATGCCCTGCTCGGCTTTATCGAACGGGACCCGGACAATCCCGCATTGACCGCCGACGCCGCGCGGCAGGCATGGCGCGACGGCCAATCCGAACGGGCTGCCGAATGGCTGGCGCGCTGTCGAACACTCGGTTCGCTGCCCGCGGACCTGCAAAATCTGAGCGGCCTGATCGCCATGCAGGACGGCGATTTCACGGCCGCCGCGCGCGACTTTCAAACCCTGCTCGATGCCGGACAGGACGATCCGGCCATCCGGTTCAACCGGGCCTGGTGCCACGCAATGGCGGGGGAAGACGCAGCGGCGATCGCGTTGTTGACCGGGGAAGCCGCCCTGGCGCAGCCTCAGGCGGCCACCCTGCATATCGAGCTTCTATATCGCAACGGCGAGCTGGACGCGGCCCTCGCCCTGGCGCCGGCCTATGCCGAGCGCTTTCCCGACCACCACCCGCTGTTCGCCGCCCTGGCCAGCGCCGCGATGGATGCGGACGATATGGTGTTGGCCCGAAGCTTTGCCGAGAAGGCCGGTGATACGCCCGAGGGCCGGACGGTTCGCGCCACGGCCCTGTTGACCGAGGAGCGGCCCGACGAAGCGCTCGAACTGTTCGACGCGGCCCTTGTCCAACGGCCCGACAGCGCGCGGGCGCTGCTCGGCCGTTCCATGGCCCAACTGGCCAGGGGCGACACCCGGGACGCGCTCGCCGGAATAGAGCGCAGCGCGGAACTGTTCGAAACCCATGTCGGATCCTGGGTCGCGGCCGGCTGGCTGCGCCTGATCGCTGGGGACCGGGCCGAGAGCCGCGCGCGGTTCGACCGGGCGATGGCCATCGACGACACGTTCGCCGAAAATCATGGCGGCCTGGCGGTGCTCGATATTCTGGACGGCGACGCGGACACCGCGCGGCGGCGGATCGAAACCGCGCTCAGGCTCGATCGCGCCTGTTTCGGCGCGGCCATGGCCCAGAGCCTGTTGCTGGAACGGGAGGGCGATCCAGACAAAGGGCAACGGGTGTTGCAGCTCGCCATGAACGCGCCCGCCGGCCCGGACGGACAAACGATCGGGGAGGCGCTGGCCGCATTCACCGCGCGGCGCTAGGCGCTTCGCGGATCGGAACGTGCGGCTTACTAGCCGCGCAGATCCGCGATCACTTGCGAAAGCAGTGCCGCGCTGTCCGGATCGCTCTCGATCGCATCATGGACCCGGTCCACCATCTGCTGGAACTGCGCTTCGTTGATCATGTTCGTGCCCAGCTCGCCGGCGAGAATATTCTGCAGGAAGCGGCGGCGCAGCTGTTTCTCGGGCGCGCCGTCGGCCGCGGCGAGCGCATGAATGTTGCGGACGCCCCGGCTCGTTTTCGCCGCGAGCCTGTCCCGGTTTTCCGTCTTGCGCCGTTCCTGCAGCTTCTGCCGCAGGATCATGACCAGCCGGTCGGCCGAGTTGATCGGATCCATCGCCATCGCGTCTATCCGCTAATGCCGGGTCCGGCGCGCCGCATACTGGCTGAGCAGCGCCTGGGCCGAAGAGGATGGTTCGGAACCCTCGGCCGGGTCTGATCCGAACAACCGGCCGATCTCGTCGATGATCAGCTGCATATCGCCGTTCAGCGCCGGATTTTCCCGGTTGTGGAGGATGCCGTTTTCAAGCTGCACCAGCGCCTCGCTGAACTCGTCGCGGATCAGATGGCCGAGCCCGATCGCGAAAATCCGCAACGGGTCCTGCGCATCCAGCGCGGACAGCGGCTGCCAGATCCGCTCCGCCTCGTCTGCGTGGCCGGAACTCAGCTCCAGAAAACCGTATTGGAAGCGGGCGATCGCATAGTCCGGGTCCAGCTCTATCGCCTGGCGCATCGCCGGGCGCGCATCGTCATACCGTTTCGATCCGGCGAGCAGCGATCCGCGCAGAAAATGCAGGCGGGGATCTCCCGGATGGGCGTCGATCAAACCCTTCAGATCTTTCAGCCCCGCCTCTTCGTCGGTTTCGATCACCGCCAGGAGATCGCTCAGCGCCGCATCGGAGCAACGGCCCGTTTCTGGTGTCTCGCTCATCATGTTCTCCTATCCCTTCAACCGGAAGATATTGGCATTGCGCAACCTTTTCCGGAGCAGCAGCATCGATTGCCGGTGAAGTTGCGAAATCCGGCCCTTGCTCAAATCCAGCAGCGAGGCGATCTGCGTGAAATCCAGGCCGTCGAAATAGTGATAGCGGATAATGTCGCGTTCGCGCCCGCCGATCTTTTCAACCTCCGCGAGCACCCGCTCGACCATCTCGCTCCAGGCGGCGCTCTCATAGGCGTTGGGCATCGGATCGGCGGCATTGTCGTCGACATAAAGCGTGGTTCCTTCGAGCATGAAACCGATGGCGAGCCCGATCGACATATCGACCAGCGCCTGCATCGCATCTTCGCCGCTCAACCTGTCGAGCGCATCGCCGCCCAGCGACCGGCTCCGCTCGCGTTTCAGCCGATTCCGGAAAGAGAGCTGCGCGCGTATCTCGCTGGTCGTCGCGATGCCGTCGAGCACGCTGCCGGTCACCCGCTTGCGGGCGAAACCGGCGAACGGCACGCCCAGATCGGGTTTGAACCGGTCTATCGCCTCCAGCAATCCCGCACAGGCGAACTGATAGAGATCGGCATATTCGATATCGCCGCCGGAGCGCCGCGCGAAATGTCGACCGGCGACGCCGCGGGCGAGCGGCAGATAGGCCGCGAACAGCGCACGGCGCGCCTCTCCGGCCGCCGCGCCGCCCTGCGTCAGCCGTGCCCAGAGCGCGGCCTCTTTCGACACGGCCGTCGCCGCGCTTTCGGCTCCGCTTTTCTGACCGAGCGGCCGGTTCATCGAAAACTGCCGAGCACACCCTCCAACACCAGGCTCCACCCGTCGATAAGGACGAACATCAACACCTTGATCGGCAGCGAAAGGGTCGTCGGCGGCACCATCAGCATGCCGAGCGACAGCAATATGCTCGCCACCACCAGATCGATCAGGAGGAAGGGCAGAAGGATGATGAAACCGATCTTGAAGGCGACGCGCAACTCGTTGAGCATGAAGGCCGGCGCGAGGCGGAGCAGATCGACATCCTCGGCGCGCTCGGGCAGCGGCTCGCCGGCGATGGCGTAGACCGTTTCGATATCCTCGTCGCTGACCTGGCGCAGCATGAAATCGCGTAACGGTTCGGAACCGGCGTCGACCGCCGCCTCGGTGGTCAGTTCCCCGGCAAGGAAAGGTTGCAGCGCATCGTCGTTCATCGCTTCGAAGGTCGGCATCATGGCGAAACCAGTCAGGAAGATGGCGAGGCTGACCAGCACCATATTGGGCGGCGTTTCGGGCATGCCGAGGCCGTGGCGGATCATCGCGAGCACGATGATGATCCGGACAAACGACGTCATCGCGACGAGCATCGCGGGGATGAACGCCATCAGAGTCAGGATCAGGGCGACGCGCACGATCTGCGACGTTTCGCCCGATGCCACGGTTTCGACCGCGTCGGCGGCTTCGCCGGCCCCGGGCGCCTGCGCGACCGCCGGGCCGGCAAACAGCCCGATCGCCAGCAAGGCGATACCGATCAGATATCCGCGCATAGGCTCGCTTCGTCGCCCCGCGGCGTTGAGAGCTTCGCGTCCGCCTGCCGCTCGAGCCGCACGACACCCGCGGCCGAGATGCCCAGCAACAGGATCTCGCCATCGCAATCGACGAGGCACAGATCGGTCTGCTGGCTCAACCGGAGCGTTTCGATGAGCCGCAGCCGGCGCTCACCGAGCGGGAGCAGCTGTCCGCCGCCGCGCATGCGGTGCCGCAACGCGAAAGCCGCGCCCGCCGCCAGCAGGAGGCAGAAGAGAAGCGCGCCGATCACCCGCCAGATCGAGATATCGGGACCACCGTCGCCCTGGCCCAGTGTTTGCGCGACGGCCGGGACGGTCGCCAAAAACCACAGGCCGGCGGCGCACGTGCCGCGAACCGGCCATCGCGCGCAATTCGATTGCCAAGGCACGGCGCGTCTCACGCGGGATCGACGATCTCGGTGATGCGAACCGCAAAATTGTCGTCCACCGTTACGATCTCGCCGCGCGCGACGACCGCGCCATTGACCCGCAGATCGACCGGATCGGTGATCGTCCGATCGAGCGTCAGCACGGAATCCCGGCTCAGCGCCAGCAATTCGCTGACCGGGAGACTGACATTTCCGAGCCGCGCGTCGATATCCACCTCGACCGCCGCGAAGATCGAATCCTGTTTCGCCGCCAGCGTGTGCGCCGTCCCGTTCTTGCCGGGCGGCTGCTCGGTATCGGAGGCCGGTTCGACGATGTCGGTGCCATTGGGAAAAGAGGTCATAAGGGTTCCCGTTCGTTCACAATGCGATATTCAGTTCGATGTTTTGGCCGCGATCGACGATGTGCCCGGACAATAGCGGCTCCGGCCGACCCGCCATGTGCAGCGCGACGCCGTCTTCGGCCTTGCGGTCGAGCAGGATGACATCGCCGATTTCGAGATCGGCCAGCGCGTGCAACGAGATGCGCGCCGCGCCGAGATTGGCGGCCAGATCGACGACCGCCGCCGCGGCGATCGGCACCCGGCTCGTGACGGGTTCGGACCGACGATCGGACTGGGCGGCCGCGGCCCTGCGAAACGCGGCGACACGGTCGATCGAAATTCCGATCGAAAAGCCGTTGCGCTTGGCGGCGTCCGATACCGGAATCCGGACGCACGGCCCCGCCGCCGGCTGCACACCCGTTTCGGGCTGTCCGAAGATATCGGCGACCCGGCTTTCGAGATCGGCGAAGAGGCGATCTCCTAAGGCGGCGAGCAGCCGCCGATCGGCCGGCGTATCGGCCCGTTTGCCGGGTTTGCGGTCGAGCGCGATATCGGCAAATGCCTGACGCGTCGCCGCGGGCGCATCAATCGCGATGCCGGCGTTCGGCGCGTCATTCTTGCCACCGCCCGTGTCGGTATCCCGGAGGCTCAGCAGGCCGTTGAGCCGAACGCCGCCATATGATGCGAACCAGTCCTGCGACCAATCCTGCAAGATCCCGGTCGCGGCCCGCTCGACGACACCGTCGATATGCGCGCTATCGGGGATCCAGGGGCGATAGTCCGCCATTATCCCTGGCTCCTGATCGCAAAGAGTTGTTCGATCATCTCATTGGAGATGCTGATGATCTGGGACGATGCCTGAAAGCCCCGCTGCACGAGGATGAGATTGCCGAACTCCTGGGACAGATCGACATTGGAGGCTTCGACCTGGCCCGAAACCAACCGGCCCAGCCCGTCCTCGCCGCTCGAGCTCAGCCGCGGCGTCCCATCGCCGCGATTGGCGAACAGCCCGTCGCCAATCTGTTCGAGACGTTGCGGTTCGGGAAAGTTCGTCATCGCTATCCGGTCGAGCGTTTCGGTTTCGCCGTTGGAATAGCTGAGCTCTATCGCGCCCTGCTCGGTTACCGCGATGGCCGTCAGGCTGCCCTCGGCATTGCCGTCGATCTCGGCCGTGGCGATCGTCGAGACGGTGCCGGACGAGAAGGATGTGACATTCTCGGAAAAATCCAGATCGACCTGAAACCCGCCATTCGCCGGATCGCCGCTGGTGACGGTGATGATCGCGTCGCGCGGATCGATCTGACTGCCGGTAAAGTCGATCTCTCCGGCTCCGATCTCCGTGCCGCCGCTGTCCGTCAC
>JBCDDN010000069.1:0-14322 GCA_039180285.1 Pseudomonadota bacterium
CGGCGCGCCGCGGCGCCCCGGGACAGGAGAGAAGCGCATGAAGCCGCTACAGGGTTCCCCCCAACCATTCCCGTTGCTTGCGCGGACCGGTCTTTGGGTACAGTCTGTCGGCCGCAAATAGAGGAGAGTCGTGCAATGGCCGATATCGATGCCGCAACCGAAATGAGAGCGCAGGCCGAAACGCCATTCACCGTCCGCCCGCTAACGCCCGCGATCGGGGCCGAGTTGCTCGATATCGATATCGGTGCCCCCGATATCGGCGATTCCATCCCCGCGATTCGGCAGGCTCTGCTCGATTACAAGGTCATCTTCTTCCGCGATCAGGATATCAGCCGCGAACAGCATCTCGCCTTTGCGCAAATGTTCGGCGAACTGGAGATCCACCCGGCCACACCCAAGGATCAGGAGCACCCCGAAATCCTGCGCATCGAACATGGCCCCAAAAGCAAAGGCCAGGAAAATGCCTGGCATTCCGACGTGACCTGGCGCGCGGAGCCTTCCTTGGGCTCGATCCTGCGCGCCATCGAAGTGCCCGAGGTTGGCGGCGATACATTGTTCGCTGATATGCATGCGGCCCTTGAGGGACTCTCCGAAGAAATGCGGGGCTTCATCACCGGGTTGACGGCCGTGCACGATATCGCGCGAGTCTTCGCCAAGCGCCTCGGCAAAAAGCCCGAAGAACTCCACGATCGCTATCCGCCAATGGAGCATCCGGTCGTCCGCACCCATCCCGAAACCGGGTTGCCGGGCCTCTACGTCAACACCGCCTTCACCAGCCACATCAAGGGCCTGTCCGAACAGGAAAGCGCGGACCTGCTCCATCATCTCTACGCCCAGGCCGGAAATCCCGAAATCCAGTGCCGCTTCCGCTGGGCGCCGGGATCGGTCGCTTTCTGGGATAATCGCGCTTGTCAGCATTTCGCTGCGTCCGACTATTTCCCCGAGCGACGCATAATGGAGCGCGCGACGATCAAAGGGGATCGGCCATTTTATTCGTCAGAAACTTCCTGACGGAAGTCCGCGGCTGATTCTTATGTCAGACTCGACCTCGCGGTCGAGCGCTATACCGCCCTCCGATGGCATCCAACGACGCTTCGCGCCGCTGGAGCCTTTTGCCATCTCCGCCCGCTCCCCGGCCTCCCAACAGCGTACCATCAAGTGGGAGGCCGGGAGGGGGTGCGGACCGGTGCGGCGATTTTTCCGCTCGGGAAAAATTCTGAAAAATAAATCTGCCGCGTCTGAGCGAAGCAGAGATCTCTCAGTCAAGCTCCCACCAATATTCCCCTTAACGTGAACGTAAGGTTGGGGTACATATCGGCCAAAGTCCCCAGAGACCCAACCGGAGGATGCCCCGATGCTCGAGCTCAACCATGAACAGTATAGCCGCGTGGACTGGACCGGGCCGCGCAATCCGCCGGTCTATGATGCCGGGGAGATCGTGAACCTTTCCGACATCGATCTTTTTCGCAAAGGCCAGCCGATCGACGGCTATGTTGAGCTGCTCGAAAAGGCGCCCGTCTATTGGCAGGACGAGCCGATGGAGAAGGAGCCGGGTTATTGGGCCTTTTCCCGCTATGCCGATGTGAAGACGATCTCCAAGAAACCCGAAATTTTTTCCAGCCAGAAGGGCGGGGTGAACATCTCCTATGGCGATCCGGACAATATGCATCCGCTGCTCTCGCCGGCCGCGCTCGACAACATGATCGCGCTCGACGGGGAACCCCATCTCGAACTGCGCCGCCAGCACATGCCATTCTTCACCCCGGCCTATATCGCCACGCTGAAGGAGAAGGTCGACGTCAAGGTCGGCGAACTGCTCGACGAGCTGGCCGCAAAAGCGCCGCACTGCAATCTGGTGGACGAATTCGCGGCCCAACTGCCGCTGTTCACGCTGGCCGAGCTGTTGGGCGTGGACCAGGCGGACCGGCCCAAGCTCGTCCAATGGATGACGGATCTCGAGATGGCGCCCTATTTCGGCGCGATCCGCGAGGGTCTGCTCCAGCCGACGCCCGAGATGATCGGCGTCTACAATGGCTGGGAAGACCGGATTCGCGAATTTTTCGATTATGGCATGCACGAGATCCGCAAACGCCAGGAGGAACCGCGCGAGGATCTGATGAGCGCAATCGCCAATGCCGTGGTCGACGGCGACACGATGCCCGAAATGTATCTGAACGGCGCATGGGAGCTTATCTTCATCGCCGGCAACGACACGACGCGCAACTCCATATCCGGCATGATGAAATTGCTGACCGAAAATCCCGACCAGAAGGCCAAGCTCGTCGATAATCTCGACCTGCTCCCCAATGCGATCCAGGAAGCGGTTCGGCTGATTTCGCCGGTGATCCATATGAAGCGCACGGCGCTCGAAGACGCCGAAGTCGGCGGGCAGAAGATCGCCGAGGGGGAGAAGGTCGTCATGTGGTATGGCGCGGCGAACCGCGATCCCGCCATGTTCGAAGATCCGCACCGCTTCGATATCGAACGCACCAATGCGGCGAAGAATCTTGCCTTCGGCTTCGGCAAACATGTGTGCCTGGGCCGCCAGATCGCACTGATGCAACTCGAAGCCGCCTATCGCCAGCTGCTGGTCCGTTTCCCGGACATGCATATGGACGGCGAGATGGTCTGTGCGCCGAACAATTTCGTCCACGCGATCACCGAATTGCCGGTCAGCTTCCAAGCGTCCTAACCCGTGCCGAAACGGACGTGTCTGGACTGGTAATGTTGGAAAAACCGGTGTCGGTTCGTTCTTCATCGTCACGAGGAGAGCGACAATGGCCGAACGCCCCGAAAATAACGAAACCGTATGGCACATCCAGCAGCGGCTCCGCGAAAAGGGGTTCGACATCGCGATCGACGGCGATCTCGGACCGCCAACCTTTTGGGACCAGAGCGAAACGCTGCAGGCCGTGCTCGCGCATCTCGGCGGGCCGGTCGACGTCCCGGCACCGCTGACCGAAACGCAGGACAGCGACGGGAAGCGTATCCATATCGATATCGGTCATGGCCCGAAGCCGGATCGTTTCGATCCCGGCGCGGTCCACAAGAGCGCGAATATCAGCGAACACAGCCTCAACACGATTGCGGCCAAGGCCTGCGAAGCGCGGTTGCTGGAAGCCGGTTTTCAGGTGACGATCGACGATCTCTCGCGGCACAATTATTCGGCGGGCAAAGCGGCGAAGGGATCGGATATCTTCGTGTCCATCCATCATAATTCCCACGGCGCCCCTGCACAGGGATCCGAAGCCTTGTTCCACAGAGAGAAAGGCGACACGGCGGACCGCACGCTCGCGGAAACGGCGGCGGCGGAAATGGCGAAGGAGCTCGCCATCCCCGATCGCGGCGCCAAGCCGGCCGGGTTATCCGTGCTGTCCGGCGCTGAGGATGTCGGCGTGCCGGTCTCGATACTCGCCGAGATGTATTTCATGCATGATCAAGAACCGCCAAATCCGCCGCCGCAGGATATGGCCGTCTGGTCGCACCGTGCCGGCGAGGCCTTGGCCCGCGCGATAATCCGGTACCGCAAAGATAACCCCTGAGCTGTGCATTACGGGCGGCGGCGGGTTGCGATATCGCCGCGCCGGATCGATTGCCGGCCCCGCACCGTCATTCGCGGCAACCGTCCGAAGATCCGCAATCGACGAGTATCGCAACGAGGCCGCCAACCCTTGCCTTTGCGCAGGAATCCGGTCAGAGCCGTCCCGCAATGAGCGCCACCATCACTCCCATCCGCGGCGACGATGCGCCGCCCTCGCTCGATCCGATGATTGCGCTGGTCGCGGCCGACATGAACCGGGTGAACGCGGTGATCCTCGATCGCATGCAATCGGATGTGCCGCTGATCCCGGAACTGGCCGGCCATCTGATCGCCGGCGGCGGAAAACGCATGCGGCCGATGCTGACGCTGGCCTGTGCCAAGCTGCTCGATTATCCGGGCGACCGGCATCACAAGCTCGCGGCGTGCGTCGAGTTCATCCATACCGCGACGCTGCTTCATGACGATGTCGTCGACATGTCCGACCAGCGGCGCGGCAAGCGCACGGCGAACCTGATCTGGGGCAACCCGGCAAGCGTGCTCGTCGGCGATTTCCTGTTCTCGCGCTCCTTCGAACTGATGGTCGAGGACGGCAGCCTCAAGGTGCTCAAGATCCTTTCCAACGCTTCGGCCGTAATCGCCGAAGGCGAGGTCAATCAGCTCACCGCGCAGCGGCGGATCGATACCGGCGAGGACCGGTATCTCGACATTATCGGCGCGAAGACCGCCGCCTTGTTCGCCGCTGCCTGCCGGATCGCCGCCGTGGTGGCCGAGCGCGACGAGGAGGTCGAGGAGGCGCTCGACAGCTATGGCCGCAATCTCGGCATCGCATTCCAGCTCGTCGACGACGCGATCGACTATGTCTCGGACGAGGAGACGATGGGCAAGGATGTCGGCGACGATTTCCGCGACGGCAAGGTGACGCTGCCCGTGATTCTCGCCTATGCGCGGGGCAGCGATGAAGAGAAGCAATTCTGGCGGGATGCAATAGAAGGCCGGCGGGTCGGCGACGACGACCTCGCCCATGCCAAGGACCTGCTGATCCATCACAATACGATCGCCGATACGATGGCCCGGGCCCGGCATTACGGCCAGCGCGCCATCGATGCGCTCGGCCCGTTCGCCAAAAGTCAGGCCAAGGCGACGTTGACCGAAGCCGTGCAGTTCGCGGTGGCGCGAGCCTATTGAACCCAGGCGGCCCGTCCGCCTGTCTCCTTCGGGGACCATCATGAAACGATTCATCCTCACCGGCGCTCCGGGCGCGGGCAAGACTACCATCATCCGGCTGCTTGCCGGGCAGGGTTTCGATACCGTGCCCGAAGCGGCGACCGATATCATCGCGCACGACCAAATGAAGGGAATCGGGGAGCCCTGGACATGCCCCGGTTTTGTCGATGCAATCGCCCGGCTTCAGGAGAAACGGATCGACATGGCCGCCGGAGCTGTTCAGTTTCACGACCGCTCCCCGGTCTGCACCTATGCGCTCGCCCGGCATCTCGGCGTGCCCGTTCCCGCGGCCCTCGAACGGCTGTTGGACCGGATCGCAGGCGGACGAATTTTCCAGCCGCGGGTCTTTTTCGTCGAGAGTCTGGACGTCATCGAACATACCCCCGCCCGGCGGATCAGCATCGAAGACGCGCGAACGTTCGGCGCGCTCCACGCTCGGATCTATGACGATCTCGGCTATGAGCGGATCGCCATCCCTCCGGGCTCGCCGCAAGATCGCGCCGCCCAAGTCCATGCCCGCGCTGTGACCTAAAGGATACAATGGCGCGCGACACTATTGCCAAAACGCTGCCAAGGCCTTCGCAGAGTCCCCTAACCGCGTTACACGTGGTGCCATGACCAACAGCGTGAGTCGCCTCTAGCCGTGCCCAAATGGCAACCAAGCCTGCCCTTGATGGCCGCACGACGCCTTTGCGCGCGGAGATTCGCGCCACCCTTGCGCTCGCCCTCCCCCTAATAGTCGGGAACTTCGCGCAAGCCGCGATCAACACCACCGATGTCCTGATCCTCGGCCGCTACGACGTGGACGCACTCGCGGCGTCGGCGCTCGGCGTAAACATCTTCATCGCTTTTGCCATCTTTGCCGTCGGGCTGGTTACGGCCGCCTCGCCGATGATCGCGTCGGAGCGGGGCCGCAAGCCGCATTCGATACGAGACGTCCGGCGCACCGTCCGCCAGGCCTGCTGGGCATCGGCGGCGGTCTGCATCCCGATCTGGGCGATGCTCTGGAACACCGAGGCGATCATGCGGCTGCTCGGCCAGGATGCCGCGCTGTCGGAAGCGGCGGCAAGCTATGTCCGCGTCATGATGTGGGGGCTGTTGCCGTTCCTCATCTTCTGCGTCCTGCGCTATTATGTCGCAGCGCTCGAACGGCCGATCTGGGGCGTGATCGTCACCATAATCGGCGTCGGTTTCAACGCGGTGGCCGACTGGGTCCTCGTCTTCGGCCTGTTCGGCTTTCCCGAACTCGGGCTGATCGGCGCGGCGATCGCCAGTCTCATCGCCAATTGCGTGCTGATGTTCGGCATGATGATCGCCGTCTCCATGGTCGCACCGTTCCGGCGGTATCGGCTGTTCGGCCGCTTCTGGCAGAGCGACTGGCCGCGCTTTATCGGCATTATGAGCCTCGGTCTCCCGATCGCCGTAACACTCTCGCTCGAGGTGACGGTTTTCAACGCGGCCGTATTCCTGATGGGCCTGATCGACCGGGAATCCCTGGCGGCGCATGCCATCGCGATCCAGGTCGCGAGCCTCGCCTTCATGATCCCGTTCAGCGTGGCGCAGGCGGCGACGGTACGGGTCGGCATCTGGCATGGGCGGGAAGACAAGACCGGCGTCGCGCGCGCCGGAACCGTCGCGCTCGGGCTCGGTTGCGGCGCGGCTCTGCTGCTGTCGACAACGATGGTCCTCCTTCCCGAGCAGCTCGTCGGGCTGTTCGTCGATCCGGCCGATCCCGAGAGCGCACCGGTGTTCCGGCATGCGGTATCCTTCCTGATCATCGCGGCCCTGTTCCAGCTCGTCGATGCCGCCCAAGCCGTCGGCGCCGGCGTATTGCGCGGGCTGCACGATACCCGGGTGCCGATGCTGTTCGCCGCGATCGGATACTGGGTGGTCGGGTTGGGGCTCGCCATCTGGCTCGGTTTTCCGATGGAGATGGCGGGCGTCGGCATCTGGATCGGGCTTGCGGCCGGCCTGGCCGCGGCGGCCGTTCTGATGGTATCACGCTGGGCGATGCGCGAGCGGATCGGACTGGTGCGTTACGGGTAGGGCTTGATCGCGAGTGCGCCCGGCCTTCGGCGTCGCCTTACACGCGGCGGCAAGTTTGTGTTTCTCCGACTCAACCTATCGGTCGAGCGCGGCACCGGATTTAGGTTTGTCGGAACGGTGCTCTCGCAACGTCGCGGCACCGGCCCGCACCCCCTCCCGACCTCCCACTTGATGGTACCCTGTTGGGAGATCGGGAGGGGGTGCGGGCGGAGATGGCAAAAGCTCCGGCGGCGCGAAGCGTCGTTGGATGCCATCGGAGGGCGGTGCCGCACCTACGCGACGCGAAGGTCTGACAAAGAAATGAAAAAGGCCGCCAGGCACGATGCCTGGCAGCCCTAAACATGGTCAGCGGCCGGAGTGCCGGCCGGAGAACTCAGGCGGAGTGGTTAGCCCCGCATCCTCCGAAACGACTGAACCGACCTCACTACTGAACCATGAGACATCGGATCACCTCCTTTCGCATTGTTGAACTCGGGAGAATCTTTGAATCATTGCGACTCGTGGATCAACCCTTGTTTTTCAATTTTTTTTGAGCGATCTTCCCTCGCTCGCCGTGGAGGTCCCTCCGCGGTTTTTTATTGGCCCTGCTCGGCCGGCGCGACATTGGTTGCCGAAGCGGCGGCGCATTGCTCGAAATATTCCTGCAGCACCGCATCCGTTTGCACCATGACCGGCTCCGCGCCATCGGCTTCGATGGTCAAGGGCACCGGAAAGTCGCGCACAGCCCGGGCGATCGGTGCCACGACCGGTATCGGCGCAAACCTGACCGGGCCATCCGGTCCATTGCGGACCTCGACCGGATCGATGCCATGCATGAAGTCCCCGGCCCGCACGAGCATCGCCGGACGCGCCCCTTCGGCAAAGCCACCCGGCATTTCAAGGACGATTTCCACCGTCTCCGTGTCGCAGCGGAAGGTGGCCAGCAAATTGCCGTCTTCATCGGCGTAGCTGGCCTGATCGGCATTGGCAGCCCAGGCACCCGGGGTAAGCGCCAGCGCCCCGGGTTCGCCCGAACTATCGTCTTCTCCGCCCGAACAGGCGGCCAGTGCAAACGCCAGCGCGCCCATCGCGTAAGTCGCTAAACGCATGTCAGTCACTCCACTGTTCAATATGTATTTTGCCGGTCAGGCCCGGCAATCCTCGAAGACCCGGGTCATTTGCGGCCAGTTCGGAACCGCCATGACAGACTGCCCGGTGACCCTGATGGCGATCCGGCCGCGGCTGAAGGCGATCTTGTCGAGATAATCGTCCGACGCATCGGTCGCGGCGACGATATAGGGCTGCGCGCCCGAGCCGTTTTGCGCGGCATAGCGCGTATCGCCATGGGTCGCTTGGAACGCCATCGTCCCCGAACCGCCGTCGATAGCGCCTTCCATGGAGAAATAGATTCGACGGGTCGACTGGTCGCAGCGCACGAGGAACAGCGCGGCGCTTTCCGGTTCGCCGTAGAGCGCGAGCGATCCGCGCTCGTCCTCGCGATAGACCCAGGTGCCGGGCGCGAGCGGAATGTCGCGCCAATCGGCTTGGGCGTCTTCGGTCTGTGCCGGAGCGGGCGTCGGCGCCGCCGAACAGGCGCCGAGTGCGGTGAGCACGACAGCGGCACCCGTCATGCCGTTCAGGCCGAACCGGCTCATTGCACGGACTCCGCACCGGCTTCAGTCGCGTCCGCATCGGTCGTCACAGCTTCGAGATCCGCGATTTCGTCCGACGCATCCCGGCGGTCGCAGGCGCTGACGACGCTGGTCAGAATATCGTCGGCCGGCAGAGCGACCCGCTGGTCGCCGCCGAGACGGATCACATAGGGCCCGTTGCCGCCGATCAGTCGGCCGATAAAGGGATCGGCCGCCGGCACGGAGATATAGGCAGCGGCGGTATCGCCCACCGCTTCGGACGCGGTGAATGTCGAGCCGCCCGAGGGCGTACTGATATAGACGGTGCCGGAGCCGCCCTGGGGCGGCATGCCGATCAGCCTGATATCGATCCCGCCACCCAATTCGCAGGCGATGGTGACGATCGGCACGTCGCTGCTCTCGCCGAACTGCGCCAACCGCTCTCCTTCGATCGTCGCGACACTCCAGCTGCCGGGTGTGAGATCGCCCGAGCCGCTCGTATCGATCTGGCCGGGCGAAGTGCCCGACAGCACCTCCTCTTCCTCGCTGCCGGCCCGCGCTTCGGCGGCGAGTCGCGCATATTCGGCCTGGGCGGCCTGGGCCGCGGCACGCGCCTCTTCAGGCGTTTCGGTCCGCGCGCAGGCGGAGAGGGCCAACGCGGGCAGGACGATATACAGTATCGGACGCACGGAAATCTCCCAGGGAATCTCTATCCCGTATCAATGGGGTGGAAATGGCGGGATATCAAGGAAAGAGAGGGTGGTTACTGGCGTGGCAGCGGAAGATATCTGTCGGAAATTTTCCAGCGAAGTGCGCTGCACGGGAATTATTTTATCAGACTCGACCTATCGGTCGAGCGCGGCACCGGCCCGTTCCCCCTCCCGACCTCCCACGAGTGTATCCTGATTGGGAGGTCGGGAGGGGGAACGGGCGGAGATGGCAAAAGGCTCCGGCGGCGCGAAGCGTCGTTGGATGCCATAGGAGGGCGATGCCGCGACATTGCGATAGCAATGTTCTGACAAATCTAAACCCGGTGCGGCGCTCAACCGAACAGGTTGAGTCTGACAAACAAACCTCGAACCCTATCCCGGCCGGTCGCCATGCGCGGCCCAGTTCGCCATGAATTCCCGTCGCGTTTTCGGACCGTAGGTCGCAAAGCTCGGATTGGGCTCGGCCCGATACGCCGCCCGGCGTTCGGGAAGCGCGCGGTTGGCGGCGATTTCTTCCAGATCGAGGCCGTAGACAGCGGCCCCGTTCAGGCCGAAAATCTTGCGCTTCGCTTCGGCCGTCAGCGCCGGATAACCGAACTGTTCCTGATACTCCTCACCGATCTGAAACGCGCGGAAGGACTGGATCTGATCCTGAGGACTGCCATACCAGATCGAGTCCGTGCCCCAGATGATCCGGTCCTCGCCGAATGTTTGCAGAAGCTTGCCCATAACGTGCGCGGCCTCGTCGGGTCGGCCCATGAAATAGCGCCAGAGCGAACCCATTTCGGCGTAGAGATTGCCCTCGTTCGGCCGGAGACCGGCATCGCGATAGGCCTTGATCAGCCGGTCGACACCGCCACCGTTCGGATCATAGGCCGCCTCGGTCACGCCGGGCTGGAACCCCGAATGATAGACGAGGAAGGTGAGGTCCGGGTTGTTCACCGCGGCATTGCCCATGTCGCGCGGGCTCGAATAGAGCGGATCGAGGCCGAACAGCGTGATTCCCTTGTGCACGGCGATGATCGTCTTGCCGAGCCGCCGGCAATTCTCGAAGGTCCGCTCCGCATAATCGCTTTCGTCGAGGAAGAAGCCCTCGGCGTCCGGCCCCCATTGCGGATACATTTTCCATGCGTCGACGCCGTGGACTTCTGCCTTTTCGTCCATCGCTTCGAGTTCGCCCGGATCGTTGGGCAGCACGCCGCCATGGATCAGGCAGCGCGCGCCGTCACCGCCGATCTGTTCGATGATGCAGCGCGCTTCGGCGGCATATTCGATCGGCGTCGGATTGCTCTCCGCCGTGCCCCAGAGCGCGGAGACGACGGCCACATCGGTATCGCTGTCGAGATAGACTTCGCGGGCCAGGGTCTGGGCGGAATAGCAATCATAGCTGCCGTCCGTGCATTTCGTGGACTGGCCGAAGGCGCGCGAGAGCGCCCGCTCCCAGATTTCGCCCTCGGGTCCATTCGCCCAGGCGGCGGACGGGTCGACGCAATGGGTCTGCACATCGAAGATGAACTCGTCCCCGCCGACCGCCGCATCGGCCGCCGCCGGTTCGAACGCCGCTTCCTGCGCCATCGCATAATGGCCGCCGGCACCCGGATTGGCGCGGTTGCAGGCCGCGAGCGTCGCCGCCGCGCCCATCGAGGAGACGAGAAAGGCGCGGCGTCCCATGCCGAGCTTCTTCGCATTCTCGGTAACGGTTTCGTGCGCGAGCCGGTTCGTATGATACTGATTGACGGTCGGCGGTGTGGGGAAAAACTCTCCGTTCGATGTGCCGTCGAATTTGATCGGAAGACGCGATCCTTCGGGATCCAGATCGCCCTCCAGCAGAGCGATGGAAGGGAATTTGCGGGCCATGGCGACTCTCCTATGTCGTATGGAAACAGTCTAACCCACGCAAACGGCGCACCAAAATGACTTCGATCAAATCGGCGGCACAGCCTGTCGCTTTTCCGGCATCCGTAAACGGGATGCCGCCCGCCAGAGCCAGATCCCGAGCAGCGCGCGGCTGATCGGTTGCAGGACCGGATAGACGGCGGAGATCGCGGGATCGAGTTCGCTTATCCCGAAATAGCCGGACAGAATGATGACGAGGGTCAACGGCGCGGCCGCCAGCATCAACCACGCGACGATCCGCTGGAGACCGGACGCTTCGGCGAGCAGGGCGATACCCAAGAGGATCGTGCCGAACAGAAAGCCGATCAAAATAACGAAGAACAGCGCATCCCATACGACCAGCAATGCCGTGATGGTGGACGCCAATACCGCCGCGCTATCGGGATCGGCCGCCAGATAGGCAGGTCTCAACACGCCGTTCACGGCGAAGATATTGATCGCCACGCCTGCCATCTCGGCAACACCCCAGACGACGAAAAAGAGGAGGCCCGCCAGCGCCCAGCCGCGCGTATTGGCGGACACGGCCCGCGTCGCACCGATATAGGCGAGCAGGGCGAGCGGGATATGGAGAAGATTGACCCATTGGCGCGCCATGAACGGACCGTTGGCATGGAGCCGCGCCATATCGTCGAAGCTTTCCGCAGCGGGAATCTGGCGCGCGAGATACCACAGGAAGAAAGTGGTGACGGCGGAAAGCATGGCCGCCACTCCGGCGAGGCGGAGAAAGGCGCGGTCGGTAATCCAACCGGACTGCCAAACAGTGTTTTGCTCAGCCATAGGCCCGCACTAGCGTCGCCGTCGCAGCGACCAATGCCGTTTCGACGAAAGGCGGAATGTTACCGTCAGGCGGCGTACGGAACGATCCGGCCGCGTTCGCCGTTCTTAGGCACGCTCTAGCGACCCCGGATGAAAGCGCGGATATCCTCCGACAGGCGTTGCCGGTCCTCGTCCCGGACATACATCATGTGCCCGGCACCATAGTAGCGGAACTCCAATCGGTCCTGCGGGATGCCCATACGGTTGAGCGACAGCTCGGCACCGAAAAAGGGCGTGGCGAAATCGTACCAGCCCTGCGCCACGAATGTGCGCAGACCGCTATTCTCGCGCATGGCCCGCCCGATATAGGGCGCGACATTGAGATACGCGTTGCGCCCTTGGTCGGCCAGCGTCCAGTCCCAATGCCGCCCCGGCTCGCGGCCGATCGACTGGTATTCGCGGTCGGTTTCATAGCCCAGCGTCTCGCGCGTCCATGTGTTGATCGCGGCGGTATAGCCGGCGTCGATGCCGTAGAAGCTGGGATCGTTGTCGGGAGTCTCGCCGGCATCGTCATAGTCGGTGCCGGTATAGCGCGAATCGAGCCGTCCGATGGTCAGCCCCCGGTCGCGGAGCAGCTGCTTGTAGAATCGCTGCGAAGTGACGCGCAGGTTCGCGCGATCGAGATAGGCCTCGGACAGCCCGGTCAACCGGGACATCTCGGCGCGCACCCGGGCGCGCTCGGCATCGGGCAAGTCGGCGCCCTGCAACAGCGCGGTGATATAGGGGCCGATGGCGAAGCGTCGCGCCTCTTCGGCGATCGCCTCGACCGACGGCGCCTGGACGCGGCCGTGATAATGGGCGGCGGTCGCCATGTTGGGCAGGGTGACGACATAGGCCATTTCGTTGCCCGGCGTCGGTTCGCGCGCCGCGAAATCGAGGATGGTGGAAATGAGTATGAGCCCGTTGAGCGCGACGTCATTGTAGGTCGAAGCCTCGAGCTGGTTGACGACCGTGGCCGTGCGGGTCGTGCCGTAACTCTCGCCGCCCAGGAATTTGGGGCTGTTCCAGCGTCCGTTTTCGTTGAGCCAGCGGCGGATCACCGCGGCCACGGCGACCGCATCCTGGGTCAGGCCATAATATCGCTCCGGATCCGTGTCCTCGAGCAGATAGCTGAAGCCGGTGCCCGGCGGGTCGATGAAGACGAGGTCGGCGACGTCGAGCAGGCTGTCCGGGTTAGGCAGGATCGGATAGGGCGGCCCGCCATCGTCGCGCGCGTCGGGCGGGATGGCGACGCGCACCGGCCCGAAAGCCCCCATCTGCAGCCAGACCGAGCCCGAGCCGGGGCCGCCGTTGAACATAAAGAAAACCGGTCGGGACGTATCGCGCGGCGTGCGCACATAGCTGGTCGTGACCACCATCGCTTCGGGCGTGCCGTCGTCGGCGGAGAGCAGATTCTCGCGCATCGTGACGCGATAATTGATCCGCTGGCCGCCAAAGGTGCCCGACATGTCGCGCGTGCGTATTTGCGGCTCGGGCGCGGCGGCGGCGCTTTCGTCGTCGAGGGCGCTGTCTTGCGCGTGGGAGGCGGGCATGGCGAGGGCGGACAAGGCGCAGGCCGCGAGCAGGGCGAATGGTCGGACGATGGTCATGCGGCTGGTTCCCCCGGAACGGTTTGTTCCCCATCCATGGAGGCGCGGACGGGCAAGATCAAGAATACGGGGTGGGGCACGCGACCGTGCGATCGACTTGTAACCGACACCCGCTGTCAAGCGGCTTTCTGGACGGACAGGCGCAAACCCAAAGACGCGATAATCGCGGTGACGGTCTCGAGCGTCGGATTGCCCTGTTCGGATAGCGCTTTGTATAGCGCTTGCCGGCCAAGCCCGGTGCGCCGGGAAATCTCAGTCATCCCTTCCGAGCGCGCGACATCGCCGAGCGAGCGGGCGATATGGGCGGGATCGTTCTCCTGCATCGCTTCGTCGAGATAGGCGATGATCTCCTCCTCAGTCTGAAGATATTCAGCCGGGTCAAATACCTTGGTCCGAACCTTCTTCGTCATCGAATTCGCCTTTCGCCATCTCCTTGGCCAGTGCGATATCACGCGACTGGCTGGACTTGTCACCACCGCAAAGCAGCAGGATGAGGCGATTGTCGCGATTGACGAAATAGGCGCGATAACCGGGCCCGAACTTCATCCGCAACTCGTGAACGCCCTCGCCCACCGATTTTGCGTTTCCGAAATTCCCGTCGCCGAGCTTGCGAAACTGGCTAAGCATCCGTGCGCGGCCTTGTCGATCGCGCAGGCCTTTCAGCCAGCTTTCGAAGGTCTCGGTGACACGAACCTCGAAGCCTTGTCCTTTATAGAGGACATCAGGCGACTTTTCAATGCGGCGGTTCATCACTGCTTCTCCATAGCCAGCAGATCAATAACAGGATCAAAGGTAACCACTCGACATGGATACATGTCCCCTACAATTCTCAATCGGATCACCGTCACGAGAGAGAAAATCGAAACGAGCCGAAAGAGATCGGAAGAGCA
>JBCDDN010000070.1:0-13952 GCA_039180285.1 Pseudomonadota bacterium
TTAGCAGGACGTCTCCAGGCGCGAACCGCGCTTCGGAAAGCGGGGTCCCCCCGGCAACGGTCAACAGGACCAGCCGGCCCTTTTGCGACTCGCGAAACGCCGCCCAATCGGCGTGGCGATTCACTTCGGCCGCGGCGGCATAATCCATACCCGCCCGCTTCAACTTGCGGTCCGAAAAGGGAAAACCGCAGGGTTCGATAATATCGACCTGTACCCCGAGACAGGTGGCGGTGCGCAATATCGTGCCTACATTTCCGGCGATATCGGGCTGGTAAAGGGCGATTCTCATGCCAGTGTCCTTGGCATCGGGACGCTATTGTCACAAGCCAGTCAAAAACGCTGTTGGCAAATGGCCCCAAGGGCGGCTATCAGGCGCGCCAAGAAGGTGCTGGGGCCGCCATCTGCCCCGATGTCCGATGAACCACGAAGGCCTGAAGAATGGCGACCGAAGACCATGTAGAGCAGCCCGCAGCCGACCAGCCCGAGGGCGGCGTGCGTCGGCGCGATTTTCTGAACATAGCAGCGGTAAGCGTCGCCGGCGTCGGCGGCGTGATCGCGATTCTGCCACTGGTGAACCAGATGAACCCGTCGGCGGACGTGCTCGCGCTCGCCTCGATCGACGTCGATCTGTCAGCCGTCGAGCCCGGTCAGACGATCAAGACGACATGGCGCAAACAACCGCTGTTCATCCGCCATCTGACTGCGGACGAGATTGCGGAAGCCCGGGCCGTCGACGTTTCGGCGCTGCGCGATCCGCAGTCTCTCGAGGACCGTACGGCCGAAGGCCATGAGCAATGGCTGATCTCGCTGGCCGTGTGCACCCATCTCGGCTGTATCCCGCTCGGCGCCGCGCCAGGTGAGAACAAGGGCGAATATGGGGGCTATTTCTGCCCCTGCCACGGTTCGCACTACGATACCGCCGGCCGCATTCGCAAAGGCCCGGCCCCGACCAATCTTGTCGTGCCGGAGTATGAATTCACGTCCGACACAACCGTCACGATTGGGTAAGGCAGACTATTATGAGCTTCCCCTGGGCAGAACAGTACACACCGAAAAATCCATTCATGAAATGGATGGACGAGCGGCTGCCATTGCCGCGTCTCGTCTATAATTCGGTCGGTGCCGGTTATCCGGTTCCCCGCAATCTGAACTATTTCTGGAATTTCGGCGTGCTGGCCGGCCTCGCTCTGGTGATCCAGATCGTCACCGGCGTGGTCCTCGCCATGCATTATGCGGCGAACAGCGAAATCGCCTTCGCGTCGGTCGAGCATATTATGCGCGATGTGAATTCGGGCTGGCTCATGCGCTATTTGCACGCCAATGGCGCGAGCTTCTTCTTCATCGTCGTCTATATCCATATCTTCCGCGGGCTCTATTTCGGCTCCTACAAGGCGCCGCGCGAAATGGTGTGGCTGCTCGGTCTCGTCATCTTCCTGCTGATGATGGCGACAGCGTTCATGGGGTACGTCCTGCCTTGGGGCCAGATGAGCTTCTGGGGCGCCCAGGTCATCACCGGCCTGTTCGCGGCGATCCCGCTGGTCGGCGAAACGGTCCAGCAATGGCTGCTCGGCGGCTTCGCGCCGGACAATGCGGCGCTGAACCGCTTCTTCTCGCTTCACTATCTGCTGCCGTTCGTGATCGCCGGCTGCATCATCCTGCATATCTGGGCGCTGCATCTGCCGGGATCGAACAACCCGACCGGCATCGATGTGAAGGGCCCGCAGGATACGATCCCCTTCCATCCCTATTACACGGCGAAGGACGGTTTCGGCGCCGGCGTCTTCCTGATCGCGCTCTCGATAATGGTGTTTTTCGCGCCGAATTTCCTCGGCCATGCGGACAATTATATCGAAGCCAATCCGCTCTCGACGCCGGCGCATATCGTTCCTGAATGGTATCTGTTGCCGTTCTACGCGATCCTGCGAGCGTTCACTGTCGATTTTCTGCTGCCGGCGAAGCTGTGGGGTGTGCTGGCGATGTTCGGATCGATCCTGTTGCTCTTCTTCCTGCCCTGGCTCGACAAGTCGCCAGTACGGTCAGGCAAGTATCGGCCGCAGTTCAAGATCTGGTTCTGGGTTCTCGTCGTTGACGTTCTCGTGCTCGGCTATTGCGGGGGTGCGCCGGCGGAAGAGCCCTATGTGATGATCAGCCAGGTCGCTGCGATGTATTATTTCGCCCATTTCCTCATCATCCTGCCGCTGATCTCGCGGACGGAGCGGCCATTGCCGTTGCCGAATTCGATCACCGAAGCGGTGCTCGGCAAGGATAAGAGCACGGCACAGCCCGTAGCGGCCGAATAAGGGGTTTCGACTGATGGTTCGCGTTATTGGATTTCTCGTCGGTCTCGGCTTTGTCGGAGTTCTGGCTTATTCTCTCGTCATCGGAGCGATCGCATTCGCGACCGAAGAGGAAGCCGGGCCGACGGCCTATGATTATCACAAATATGCCCGAGACGTCAGCTTTCCGAGCGATGGCCCGCTCGGTCGGTTCGACAGGCAACAGCTGCAGCGCGGTTTCCAAGTGTATCGCGAAGTGTGCGCGGCCTGTCACAGTCTCGAATATGTCGCATTCCGCAACCTGACCGATCTCGGCTTTTCCGAAGCCGAAATCGATGCGATCGCCGATCAATGGCCGATTCAGGTGCCGACGATCGACGAGAATACCGGCGAGGAAACGACCCGCAATGCAGTCGCCGCCGATCATTTCCCGCTGGTCTATGCCAATGAAACCGCCGGCCAGGCGGCCAACAATAATGCCTATCCGCCCGATCTGTCGCTGATAACGAAAGCCCGTTCGGAAGGCGCGCCTTATCTTTATTCGCTGCTCGTCGGGTATCAGGATCCGCCCGAAGACCTGCCCGAAGATCTGCTGCCGGGCACCGGGCTCTATTACAATCCGTACTTTCCGAACCTCAATCTCGCGATGCCACCGCCCCTGTTCCCCGATCAGGTCACCTATGCGGACGGTACGGAAGCGACGGTCGAGCAGATGGCGTGGGACGTTACGGCCTTTCTGATATGGACGGCGGAACCCAAGATGGAGGTGCGCAAGGCCACCGGTTGGGCTGTCTTGATCTTCCTGATCTTCGCGACGCTGCTCGCCTTCCTGTCCTACAAGAATATCTGGCGCGACCAGAAGCACTAGAGCAATGGGCGGCGGGGCAGAGCGCAACGCCGATCTGAAGGCGCTGATCCGGACGATCCCCGACTTTCCGAAGCCGGGAATCCAGTTCCGCGACATCACGACATTGCTGCTCGATCCGACGGGTTTCGCCACGTCCGTCAAGCGGATGGCGGCAATGGCCGACGGGCCGATCGATGCGGTGGCCGGCGTCGAGGCGCGCGGCTTCGTATTCGGTGCCGCGCTGGCGCGGGAAATGGGTGTCGGGCTTGTGCTGGTCCGCAAGCGCGGCAAACTGCCCGGCAAGACGCTGACCGAGGATTATGCGCTCGAATATGGCAGTGACAGCCTGGAGATGCATCACGATGCCATTCCCCAAGACGCCCGCATTCTCGTCGTGGACGACCTCCTGGCGACCGGGGGAACGGCGCTGGCCGCCGTGCGGCTGTTGCGCGGGGCAGGGGCCAAGGTCGGCCAGTCGCTGTTCGTGATCGATTTGCCGGATCTCGGCGGTGGCGCGAAGCTGCGCGAGGCCGGTGTATCGGTCGAGGCGCTGGTCGAGTTCGAGGGGGATTAACCTCTCCGTGCTCCTGCGCAGGCAGGAGCCTAGAGCCTCAGACGAGATCGCTTACCGCTCTGGGCTCCTGCCTGCGCAGGAGCACCGTTAACATGACCGCTTATCGTCGACAGGTCGCCGGCGGATCAGCCCGATCGAGATAAAGCTCATCACCGCTTCGTCATCCTGGTTGAAGACGGTCGTCCGTCCGCGATAGGAGCCCATGTCCGGGCGGCTCTTCGAGGGCGTCTTGTCCAGTATCTCGCTTTCGCAGCGCAGCACGTCGCCCGGAAAGACCGGTTTGAACCAGCGCAGTTCGTCGACGCCCGCGCCGCCCAGCCCCGCCTGCCGGTTGGTTTCCATATTCCCGACGATCATCCGCATCGCGATCGCGCAGGTGTGCCAGCCGCTGGCCGCGATCTTGCCGAAATGGGTCTTGGCCGCCGCCTCGTCGTCGAGATGAAAGGGCTGGGGATCATATTTGGACGCGAAGTCGATGACTTCCTCGCGCGTCACTTCATAGCGGCCGAAAGCGGATGTCGTGCCGGGCTCTATATCTTCGAAATAGATCATGGAGCCACATTATCATATCTTTACGTTTACGCAAACGTAAACTTTGTCAGACGTTGAACTTGAACAGCATCACATCGCCGTCCGTCACCGTGTAATCTTTGCCTTCCTGGCGCAGCTTGCCCGCATCGCGCGCACCGGCCTCGCCATTGCACGCGATGAAATCGTCGAAGCCGATCGTCTCGGCGCGGATGAAGCCGCGCTCGAAATCGCTGTGGATCACGCCGGCGGCTTGCGGGGCCTTGGCTTCGCGAGAGACCGTCCAGGCGCGCGATTCCTTGGGGCCCGCCGTGAAGAAGGTGATCAAGTCGAGCAGCTGATATCCGGCGCGGATCACGCGGGCGAGGCCGGTTTCTTCCAGTCCCAGATCGGCGAGGAATTCGGGACGATCTTCCGGATCCATGGCGATGATCTCCGCCTCGATAGCCGCGGAGATCACGACTGCCTCGGCGTCTTCGGCCTCGGCCTTTTCGAAGACTTGCGCGCTGAAAGCGTTGCCCTTGGCGGCCGACGCTTCGTCGACATTGCAGACATACAGCACCGGCTTGGCCGTCAGCAGTTGCGCTTCGCGGAACAGCCGCGCTTCTTCCTCGTCATTGGGTTCGGTCAGCCGGGCGGGCTTGCCGTCCTTGAGCAGGTCCAGCGCCTGGCCGAGCACCGAGGCGATAGCCTTGGCCTCCTTGTCGCCGCCGGTCGCCCGGCGTTTGGCATTTTCGACCCGCTTCTCGACCGATTCCATATCGGCCAGCAGAAGTTCGGTTTCGACCGTCTCGGCGTCCGCGATCGGATCGATCCGGTTGTCGACATGCTGGATATCGTTATCCTCGAAACATCTGAGGACATGGACGATCGCATCGACCTCCCGGATATTGGCGAGAAACTGGTTGCCCAGCCCTTCGCCCTTGGACGCCCCGCGCACGAGCCCGGCGATATCGACGAATTCGAGCTGCGTTTCGATCTTCTGCGCCGATCCGGCGATCTCGGCGATCTGATCGATCCGCGGATCGGGCACGGCGACCTTCCCGACATTCGGTTCGATCGTGCAGAAGGGATAATTGGCCGCCTGTGCCGCCTGCGTTTCGGTCAGCGCGTTGAAAAGCGTCGACTTGCCGACATTGGGCAGGCCGACGATGCCGCATTTGAAACCCATTGTTGTTTGTCCATTATTCGATTGGAATGAGCGCGAATCCCGCCGTGCGAGCGTCGACAGGCGGCTTAGGGAAAGCCGTGCCTCTCGACAAGCGCGGCGCGAATGGCGGGGTTGCTAGCTATGCACCGCACGAATCCAGGGGCCGAAGCCCGATTCGCCCAGCCAGGCGACCTGCGTCTCCGCCGAAACGCGGTTGATCGCCTCCTGCGGGATGCGGCGGGGATGGACGGCGCGGCGCAATGGGCGCGAGCCGGCGGGCATGGCGATGATTTCGGCGATGGCGCGCGGAATATCCATGGGATCGGTATCCCGGCCGCTGCCGTCTTCCGTGCCCATCCGTTCGACGAGCGCCGGATAGGCCTGTAACCGCTCTTCCGTCGTCCGCTCGCGCAGATTTCCGGTATAGCGGTTGCGGTTGACCCAGATCTGCGTCGGATAACCGCCGGGTTGGATCACCGTGACCTCGATCCCGTGCGGGACGAGTTCATAGGCCATCTGTTCGCTCATCGCTTCCAGGGCGAATTTCGTTGCCGAATAATGGCCGGCGCCGGGTACGATCACGCGGCCGAGTTGGGACGAGATGTTGAAAATCTGCCCCGAGCCCTGAGCGCGCATCGCGGGAAGCACGGCCCGCGCCATGCGCTGACAGCCGAAGACATTGGTATCGAAGGCGAGTCGCGTCGCTTCCATGTCCTGTACTTCGACCGGTCCGGTAATGCCGATCCCGGCATTGTTGACGAGGATATCGATCGCGCCGCCGGCGATCCGCTCGGCTTCGGCGACGCCCGACAAGACCTGTTCGTCGGAGAGCACATCGATCTCGACGATATGAAGGTCGAGGCCTTCGGCTTCGGCGGCCAGCGATTCCGCTTCGGGGCGCGGCAGGTTGCGCATCGTGGCGATCACCTTGGCACCGGCCCGCGCATAATGGAGCGCGCCGAGCCGACCGAAACCGGACGAGGTACCCGTGATGAGGATCGATTTGCCGGAGAGATCGGGCGTCGTCGCCTGTGCGAAACCGGGCGTGCTCGCGGGCATGGCGGAAAGTGCGGCAACTGCGGCGGTTCCGGCGAGCAAATGGCGGCGGCTGATATCGGGCATCAAGAATCTCCTGCTTTTCCGATCCTCTAGCAGAAACAGACGGCCGCTTCACGGCCATGCGCGTTTATTCGGCCTTTGGCAGATCGGGTAGCCGATAGATATTCCTTTCCTGTCCGTCCGGAAACGGTTCGCGCGCGATCACCGTGCCGCCCAGTTTTTCCGCCAGGCGCCGGGCTGCGTCATTGTCATCGTCCATATGGGTTTCGACCTGCGGCCATTTCCATTGGCGATAGGCGAAGCCGACGATGGCGCGGGAGGCTTCGAACGCGAATCCGGAGCGTCGCGCGGCCGACACGATCCACCAGGTCAGCTCGTGGCGCGGCCAGCTTTCCGGCCAGACGAGCCCGCATCCGCCGACCATATCGCCGCTGGCTCGTTCGACGACCGACCACATGCCGAAACCGCGCAATTCCCAATGGCCGAGATCCGCGGCGAGGCGTCGCCACGCCATACCGGGATCGAGCGGCCCGCCGTAAGAGGATGATGCATCCGCATCGGCATAAAAGCCCCGATAGACCGAGAAGTCGTCTGCGCAGGGCGCACGCAGGAGGAGCCGGTCGGTTTCGATCTGTGGAATATCGATCACGATCAGCCCTGCAATCTCAACGCCACTTCGTTCAGAAACCGCGCATCGTTGCCTTGCGCGAGCCAACCCGCTTCCGCGGCGACGGCGCCGAGCAGATCCGTCAACGGCTCGATCTCCGCCTTGGAATAATTGCCGAGGACATGGCGGGTCACGCGCGCCTTGTCGCCCGGATGGCCGATGCCGATGCGGACGCGGCGGAATTCGTTGCCGATATGGGCATCGGTCGAGCGGATACCGTTATGACCGGCCGTTCCGCCGCCACGCTTCACCTTCACCTTGAAGGGTTCGAGGTCGAGTTCGTCGTAAAAGACCGTCACGTCTTCGGGTGCGAGCTTGTAGAAGCGCATCGCTTCGCCGATCGACTGGCCGGACTTGTTCATGAAGGTCGCGGGCTTCAGCAGCAAGATTTTCTCGCTGTCCAACCGGCCTTCCTGCGTCCAGCCCTGAAAGCGCGTGCGGACGCTGTCGAAACCGTGCACTTCGGCGATGGCGTCGACGGCCATGAAGCCGACATTGTGCCGCTGCATGCTGTGCTCCGCACCGGGATTGCCGAGGCCTACCCATAATTGCATCGAGCAGCCGGACCGCGCGCCCTATTGCGTGACGGCAAGCTGCTCCGCCTGGACACCTTCATTCATGATCGTCTGGCGGGCATTGAGATAGAAGTCTGTGCAGCGCTGGGTTTCTGTACCAACCTGTTCCGCGCTGAATGCGCGTATCGCAGCCAGACGCTGGCGCATTGTCGACACACGATCGTTCGCCTCATATTGGCTGACCCGACCGTTGAAAAAGGCCGTCAATATGTTCAGTTCAACAAGACGCGCCTGGCCCTGGGCCGTATCGACATCTTCGCGTTCCAACAGAGCGTTGCGCCGCAGGCCTATCAGCAAGGCGCAAGTGAAATCGGACATCGCGAGCGGGGAGAGAGCTGCTGATGCAGATTCCTGCGCATTGACTGGTGTGGCGAGAATCAGGGCGAGCGCCGCACCAGCACATTTGCAGAAGCTTTGCATCACCCGTTCTCCTTGTCGCCGCCTTCGTCGTCGCCGCCATCGCCCTGCGACGTGGTCGGGACTTCGTCGGCTGCGACTTCTTCGCCGTCTTCGCCGTCTTCGCCCTCTTCACCTTCCTCGGCTTCCGCTTCGTCGCGCTTGAGCGCGGACGGCGCGACGACGCCCGCGATGGTGAAGTCGCGGTCATCGATGGCCGACGTAACGCCCTCGGGCAGAGTGATCTCGGAAATATGGATCGAATCGCCGACCTCGAGGCCGTCGAGCGCCACGACGATTTCGCTCGGAATATCGTCGGCCGGGCAGGTGAGCTCGAGCTCGTGGCGAACCACGTTGAGCACGCCGCCGCGCTTGAGGCCGGGTGATTCCTCTTCGTTGACGAAGCTGACCGGAACGGCGAGCGTAACGCTGGCGCCTTTGCCGATGCGCAGGAAATCGACATGCATCGGGCGATCGGTGACCGGGTGGAACTGCACATCCTTCGGCAGCGCGTTCGTCTTGTCCTTGCCGATGCTCAGCGAAACAAGGCTGTTCATGAAATGGCCGGTATGCAGCAATTTCATGAGCTCGCGCTCTTCGAGGTGAATGGGCTGTGCGTCTTTCTTGTCGCCGTAGATTACGGCGGGAACGCGGCCTTCGCGGCGCATTGCGCGAGAGGCTCCCTTGCCCGCTCGCTCGCGCACTTCGGCCGACAGGGTCAGCTGATCGCTCATCTGATGTCTCCAAATGCTGGTTGGTTAGTGTCTCATCGCCCGCCACGCCTCCAGGGTGCACATAGCGGGAAAGCGGGGCGTATAGGCAGGAGAGGCGCGTTTGGCAACTGTTTGTGAGGCCTGTTCGTTCGTTTCGGGCTTGGCCATGAGAGCGGGTATCTCAATTCAAATGACCGAGATGAAGTTTAAAGAAAGCACCTGGGTTATGGCCTGGGGGCATCGCCCAGTGGCCTGTCATGTCCGCAACGGATTATGCTGTTATCGTCACGGAGTAGCGTCCGACGCAATTTGGATGCGTTCGCCAATCGCAAAAATGAGCATTACGGTAGAGGCGATGCAAGCAATCGTGCGGACATGGTTCCAGACAATCCATTTCCGCATGTATAATGCCCACATTTCAGGACCATCAGGGCTGTCAGCCTTGGTTGCCTCAAGCTGGTTGTTGAGCGGGACATTGCCGGCCACCGTCACGACAAACATCCCCATCACATAGAGTATGCTCCCAACAAGCGTCCAAATTGCCCCCGGTGCGGAAAGATTGAGCACGGCAATCACCGCGAGCACGGCACAAGCGAGAGTGCTGCCGAAAAAGATCGGAAGGAAGGACGATCTGACGATAACTCGATTGATCGATTGCATCGCTAGCATGCCGGAAGGAGCTTCAATTGCATCAAGCGAGCGCATCACGAAGGCTGAAAAAGTGTAATAGACGCCAGCCATGATTCCCACCGAGATAGCGGAGAACCAGAGCAGGATATTTGTCGGATTTTCCATAATCTTCTCCTTTTTGGCAGCCTATGCGAGCATTTCGGCAATCTCCGGCCCATCAGGAGCGAATTGGAGCATTGAGCAATACCGCTAACCAAGGAAGGAGAAATCGGATATTCGGTAATCGAACCGCAAACCTTCTATTGCACTCGCTCCACCTCGATCCCCGCTTCCGCCAGAAAGTCTTGCACGGTAAACTGCCCGGCCAGGTGCCCGGCACCTACCGCCATGAAGACCGTACCCGGTTCCGCCAGCCGTTCGCCGATCCATTCCGCCCAATTGGCGTTGCGGCGCGTCAGCAGTGCTTCGCGCAGCGGATCGGACTCGACAAGCTCGCCGTCGAAGGCCTCGGCGATCGCCGCCTCGTCCCCTATCCGCCAGGCTTCGAGCATCGCGTCGAATTCTTCGCGCGCCTCGTCCGCCGATCCGACGACCGAGGTCAGGAAATAGCGCTGCGCCTCTTCGGGCAGCGTATCGAAAAAGCCCAGTTGCTCAGCCGGGGTTTCGAGGCCCGAGACCGGCTTGCCAGCGAGCTGGAAGGTGAGTTCGAGCTGTTCTTCCACGCCATTTTCCGGATCGAGCCCGAGATCGGCGAGCGTCACCTGCACAAGCATCAGCGCCGCCGCCCAGGTCTCCAGACCGTTCAGAAAGGTTTCGGGGAAGGGACTGCGTTCGATCATCGCGGCGAGATCGGTCTGCGCGTCCGCATCGACGCGTTCGCCGATCGGCGGCAGATCGGGTGAAATGCCGAGCTGCATCAGCAACAGCGCCGCATCGCTCTGTTCGCCGGAGATTACGGTCTCGATCACGAGCGCGTCGGACGCGGCGATGGCCTCGTCGATGACCGCGTTGCGCCATTCGAAACCGGTCGGGAGAATGTGAATCGTGCCGAACAGCCAGATCGTCGTATCCTCGTCCGCAATCCGCCAGAGCGCGGGAGCTGCAGCCGTCACACCCTGCGTTTCGGCCGGCGCGGCCGCGGGCGCGGTTTCGACGGTTTGCGGCGTTTGCGCCGGGGCGCAGGCGGCGAGGAGTATGCCGGCGAGCGCGGCGGTGATCATCTTGATTGTCATGGTGCTCCTATCCGCGATTTGCCCGGCAAAGAAAAGCCCGCATCACCGCACGCGCTCGACCGTATAGCCGCGCGCGTCCAGCATGGTCTGCAGCGAAGCGCTGCCGGCGAGGTGACAGGCGCCGACCGCGAACAAGACGTCGCCCGGATTGTCGAGCCGCTCGATCAGCCATTCTATCCAATTGGCGTTGCGCTGCACGAGCAGGATGGCTCGGAGCTGCGGCGGGAAACTCTCGTCATCGTCGCACTGTTCGGCCATGGTGCCCATATCGCCTCTGACCCAGCCTTGCAGCAGCATATCCGGTTCGGCGTCTGCCGGTTCCGGCGGTCCGTCGCCGACTAGGTGTTCAAGCAGTTCGCGCTGGCGCTGTTCGGGTTGCAGCCGGAAGAAATCGATCTGCTCCATCGGTCGCTCGACCGCTCCGATCGGTTTGTCCTGTTCCGAAAAGATATCGATCAACTGATATTCGACGCCCGTCGTCTCGTAATCCTCGCCCTCGTTATAGGCATTCTCGAACGCCGTAGCGATCAGATAGAAGATAACCATCCAGGTTTGCGTCCGGTCCAGTTCTTCGAGCTCGAGATTGCTGTATTTAATGATCTCCCAGAGCGGCATCCGGTGTTCGCGCGACACGCGATCGAGGAGCGGCACGGGTTCGTCGAGCGTGATCATCTCGGCGAAACCGCCCGTGTCCGCATAGAGCGCTTCGGCTTCTTCCTCGCTGGATTCGAGAACGAGCTCATCGGCCTCGGCGATGATCGCGTCGAGCTCCGGACTGCGCCAGGCGAAGCTGTGCGGCAGCACGTGATTGGTCCCGAATAGCCAGATGCGCGTGTCCGCGTCCGACAGCAGCCAGATCGCCGGCTGCGGCGCCCCGGCTTCAAGCGTGCGGTCGGGCTCGGCTGGCGGTGGCGCTGCGGTGGCGGCGGTTACGAAGAGCGGCAGCGCGGCCGCGCAGATCGCAAATTTCAGGAGTGATTGGAGCGGCATCAACTCTACTTTCGCGGGCGTCGGACATGGTCGACAGGATTTACTCTGCCGTCAACCATTTGGCTGCGGATTGCGGCGCATGCCAGGTTGTGGGCATCCGCGCCATGCTTCGCTTGACCCGTGCGGCCGCATGCGCCAATCCGCGCACATCGTTATTACAACAGCGAAGGCATCGCTTCGCACAGCCGAAGGGTCGACAGTTGGGCGACACTACCCCGCTCAGTTTCCAGCGATTGATCCTGACGCTTCATGACTATTGGAGCGACCGGGGATGCGTGATTCTGCAACCCTATGATCTCGAAATGGGCGCGGGGACGTTTCACCCGGCGACAACCCTGCGGGCGCTCGGCCCGGACCCGTGGAAGGCGGCCTATGTGCAGCCGTCGCGCCGGCCGACCGACGGCCGCTATGGCGAAAACCCCAATCGCCTCCAGCATTATTACCAGTATCAGGTGGTGCTGAAACCGAGCCCGGCCGATATCCAGCAGCTCTATCTCGACAGCCTCGTCGCGATCGGCATCGATCCGCTCAAACACGATATCCGCTTCGTCGAGGACGATTGGGAAAGCCCGACATTGGGCGCCTGGGGACTGGGCTGGGAGGTCTGGTGCGACGGGATGGAGGTGACGCAGTTCACCTATTTCCAGCAGGTCGGCGGGTTCGATTGCAAACCGGTGTCGGGCGAGCTGACCTACGGGCTGGAACGGCTGGCGATGTATATTCAGGGCGTCGACAGCGTCTACGATCTCGCTTTCAATGATGAGGGCGTGTCGTATGGCGACGTGTTCCTCGACAATGAGAAACAGTTCAGCGCCTGGAATTTCGAGCACGCCAACACCGAAACCCTGTTCCAATGGTTCAGGGATGCGTCGGCCGAGTGCAGGGCGTGTATCGACGCTGAACTGCCGCTCCCGGCTTACGATCAGGCGATCAAGGCCAGCCATATCTTCAACCTGTTGCAGGCGCGCGGCGTGATCTCGGTCGCCGAGCGCCAGGCCTATATCGGGCGGGTGCGGGATTTGGCGGTCGGATCGTGCGAAGCGCATATGGCGAAGAACGGGTGGGCGGCGTGATGGTCCGTCACACCATGTCCGCTCGCCCTGAGCCTGTCGAAGGGCTGTTCTTCTTCTCGATGGTCGAAAAGAAAGGGCAGGGCTTCGACAAGCTCAGCCCTAGCGGGATGGGGGAAGCGGCTCATGGCTGATTTCCTGCTCGAACTGCTGTCCGAGGAAATCCCGGCGCGGATGCAGCGCAAGGCGCGCGAGGATCTGGAGCGCTTGTTCACGGCGGAGCTCGACGGTGCGGGGCTCAAGGCCGAAGCGATCGAGACGTATTCCACGCCGCGCCGGCTGACGCTGATTGCGCGCGGACTGCCGACCGAGACCAAGGCGACGCGGGAAGAACGCAAGGGCCCCAAGGCTGATGCGCCCGATCAGGCGATCGAGGGCTTTCTGCGTTCGACCGGGCTGAGTCGCGACGATCTCGAGACCCGGGAGGTGAAAGGCAAGCCGACCCTGTTCGCCGTGATCGACAAGCCGGGCCGCAAGACCGCGGAAGTGCTGGGCGAGGCGATCCCCGCGATCGTCCGCGCCTTTCCCTGGCCCAAATCGATGCGCTGGGGCGCGGCGTCCGCAAGCACCGAAAGCCTGCGCTGGGTCCGCCCGCTGCAGGGGATCGTCGCGATTCTCGGCGATCAGCTCGTCGCCTGCGAGATCGACGGCATTTCCTCGGGTTACGAAACGGTCGGGCACCGTTTCCATCATGAGGGCGTGGTGACGATCGGCGGCGCGGACGATTATGCGGAGAAGCTACGCGCCTGCCATGTCATCGTCGATCACAAGGAGCGCGAGGGCATTATCCGCACGCGTGCCGATGTGCTGGCCGAAGCGGCGGGTCTCACGCGCAAGCAGGACCCGGGGCTGGTCGAGGAAAATGCGGGGTTGACCGAATGGCCGGTACCGCTGCTCGGCAGTTTCGACGAAGCGTTTCTTGAGGTCGCGCCCGAGGCGATCACGCTTGCGATGCGCAGCCACCAGAAATATTTCGCCTGCCTGAAGCCGGATGGCAGCCTCTCACCCCACTTCATCTGCGTTGCGAACCTCGAACCGTCTGACGATGGCGCGCATGTCGTCGCGGGCAATGAAAAGGTGCTGGCCGCGCGGCTATCCGACGCCAAATTCTTCTGGGAACAGGACCAGAAGGTGCCGCTTGCCGAGCATGCGAAAAAGCTCGATCAGATCGTCTTCCACGAAAAGCTCGGCACGGTCGCCGACAAGGTGGATCGCGTCGCGAAGCTGGCTAGATGGCTAGTGGAA
>JBCDDN010000071.1:0-12757 GCA_039180285.1 Pseudomonadota bacterium
ACCGAGAAGACATAGGCGCGGTTGAGCAGCGCTTCGTCGGCAGAGGGGTCGTAGCTTTTGACCCGTTCGATCAGTTCATATTGTCTCAGCACCCGGTCAAGATGGCCGGGTGCTGAGATAATGCAACCATATTAGTGGTTGCGGGGAGCTTAGCTGGCCGCTTCGTTGCAGCGCGCCAAATCTTCTTCCGACATCGCTTCGCTGTCGACGGTGAACGAAAGGACGGTTCCGAGTTCGCGGGCAACCGAGTGGCAGACATTGGCCGGGCGGCTGCGGGCCTGATCGGTTGCGCATTCATCGCCATCGCACACCCAGGGCGCGCGGCGGATGACATGGACGCGTTCGTCGGTCGCCTCGGCGAGCGTCGCGCGATAGACGGTGCCGGCCTGCGCGCCGGTTGCGGTGAACAGGAAAGCGACGGTGCACAAAGAGAGGATGAGGGAGAGAGAGCGTTGCATGATGATAGTCTTTCTGTGGGAGAGGAGAGAAAGAGGTTCTGCTTATATGACGGTAACCGCCAGCAGAGCCGTGGTGGTTACGAACGCGATCAGGGCGATGAGAATTTGTTGCATGATTGGGTGTCTTCGCTTTAAGTTGCGAATCACTACCTAATCGATTCGGTTTTAAGTTGCAACTAAAAACTCTTTCGGGCATGCATATTTTGCGAATCCGGACTTATGCAGTAGGCTGACCACATAATGGGCAAACTAACCGAACCTCTTGGCGATATTGGCGACGACGAATGCGGGCTTCCCTGCGCGCTGCAAGCGATGGGCGAGCGATGGTCGTTCATGATTCTCCGCGCGTCGTTCAATGGGCTCAAACATTTCGAGGAAATGCAGTCCAATCTCGGAATCGCGCGCAACATTCTCGCCAATCGTCTCGGCCGGCTTGTCGAAAGCGAAATACTCGAACGTCAGCCCTGCGCCGACGATCGCCGCAAGATCGAATATAAGCTCACCAAAAAGGGCGAGGCGCTGCTGCCGGCGATGATCGCCTTGCGCCAATGGGGCGAACAATGGGGCATCGGCGTGCCCTCCAACCCCGTCCTGTGCGACGAGCGCGATCGTCAGCCGGTGCAGGCGATCCGCGTTCACGCCCATGATGGTCGCCCGCTCGATTGGCACGATCTGCTATGGGTCGATCAGAGCGAGGTCGTAGCGGAAGCCGCCGAGTAATACACAGTTGTGGGAGACACTTTGTGCTCCTGCGAAGGCAGGAGCCTAGAGCCTCAGGCGACACAGTTTACCGCCCTGGGCTCCTGCCTTCGCAGGAGCACGGAATCTAGAAAGAGCAATCAGCCTTCGTAATCGGCAGCCACATTGGTGTTGCGCGGCGGAGCTGAAGCCGTCAGACGCAGCGCCTCGGCGGACTGGGACAGCGAACCGACTTCGTCGGGCGCTTCCTCATCGTCGATCTGGACACGCTGCAGGCTCTGCACGAGCGCCTCTTCCAGATGCTTCGGCTTTACGGTCTGCTCGGCAATCTCGCGCAAGGCGACGACCGGATTCTTGTCGCGATCGCGATCGAGGGTCAGCTCGGCGCCGCCCGAAATCTGCCGGGCGCGCTGCGCGGACAGCAGCACCAGATCAAAACGGTTGGGGACCTTGTCGACACAATCTTCGACGGTAACGCGCGCCATGGCTTGTTTCCATTATCAGCAAAAACGGGGAGAGCCGCGAAATAGGCGCGAAAGCGTGGATTGTCAAGAAATCGCCCGGCTTGCGACGATGGGCGATTGCGGCCTAGATCGGGCCCATGGCCGATCGCGACATGCCTCTCTATGCCGTGCCCGACGCAAGCGGGCATCGCTTTACGCTGATGCCGGACGGCCCCGCGCGGCTGGATGCGCTCGTCGCTCTGATCGATAGCGCGCGCGAAAGCATCAAGCTGCTCTACTATATCTTCGCCCAAGACGCGGCGGCGACCCGCGTTCGCGATGCCCTCGTCGCCGCCCATGCGCGCGGTGTCAAAGTAGCCCTGCTCGTCGATGGCTTCGGCAGCGCCAAGGCCGGGGATGCGTTTTTCGCGCCGCTCGCCGAAACGGACTGCCTCTTCTGCCGCTATTCGCCGAAGCGCAGCCGTCGATATCTTTTGCGCAATCATCAGAAAATGGCGATCGCAGACCGGAAGAAGGCGTTGATTGGCGGCTTCAACGTCGAACAGGGCTATTTCGCGGCGCCTGGCGATGAGGGAGGCTGGCGCGACTTGGGCCTGGCTGTCGAAGGACCGGCGGCAGGGCGTCTCGCCGCCTATTTCGACGACATCGTCCGATGGTCGAGCGCGTCCGATGCCGAGATGGAAGATCTGCGGGCGATCCTGCTGCGCCATCATGAGCAGGACGGGGACGTGCGGCTGTTGTTCGGCGGCCCGACACGCGAACTCAGTCCCTGGGCGCAAACGCTGCGCAACGATTTCGGTCACGGGGACAGGATCGATATCATCGCCGCCTATTTCGCGCCCTATGCGCCGCTTCTCCGGCCCATTCGCCGCGCCGCGCGGCGCGGGCGGGCACGGCTGATCACCGCCGCAAAATCGGACAATAATGTAACGATCGCCGCGGCGCGGAATCGGTATCGCTACCTGCTGCCGGATGTCGAAATTTACGAATATCAGCCGATGATGCTCCACACGAAGCTCTATGTGATCGACGACATCGTGTATATCGGCTCGGCGAATTTCGACGTCCGCAGCCTCTATCTCAATCTGGAAGTCATGCTGCGCATCCGCGATGCGGATTTCGCCGATGCGGTACGTCGGCTGGTCGATAACGAGGTGGCGGACAGCGTGAGGATTACGCCCGAGGGCTATGCCCGCAGCCGGACATTATGGCGCCGGATCAAGGGAAGGCTGTCCTACCTCCTGATGTCGGTGCTGGATTATAACGTCACGCGGCGGCTGAATTTCGGGCTGGACGGACAATGATCCCGGTCTAGGCTTCGTTCTTCCAACCCCAGAAAAGCACCGCCGGCGGGATGTTCCACCATTCGCGATCCTTGTCGATTCGGTCGAAATTGGGCGCGATATAGTCACGGCATTTGGGCGAAAACTGATAGACGAGAAAGGCGCCGCCCGGCCGGACGACGCGTCCCGTCGCCGCGCCGATCGCATCGCCGACACCGTCCGGCAGGGTCGAGAATGGGAGGCCCGAAACCACATAATCGGCCTTGTCGAAACCCTTGTCCGCGATGATCGTTTCGACATCCGCGGCCGAACCATTGACGGCATGGAAACGCGGATCGCGAATGTCACGCTTCAGATAGTCGACGAAATCGGGATTGGTGTCGATCGCGATCAGGGTCGCATCGGGGCGGAGCCGGTCGAGGATGGGGCGGCAGAACGTGCCGACGCCCGGGCCATATTCGACGAACAATCGGGTATTATCCCAATCGACCGGGGCCAGCATCTTGTCGATCAGCTTCTTCGAGGATGGGATGACCGAGCCAACCATCACCGGATGTTTGAGAAAGCCCTTGAAGAAGAGCGTCAGCGGGCCGGGGCCGGTGGACGTAGCCTTGCGCTGGGCGGCGTTGGACAGGGTTTCGGTCATTTGTTCCCGGTTGTTTGCAAATTTATTGCAGCTGCGTTCGCAAATGCGCGGGCCGATGGCAAGCCATTGCTGACTATCGCGTGGGACAGCTTGCCGTTAAGGGAAACGCCATGAATTCAGGCGCGCGTCCCGCAATCGCTGTATTTTTACACTGGTGTACGGCCTGATGGCGGGCACGCCGGCCGTCCAGATCCGCCGGGACCGGTTCGCCGTCCTGTTCCTCGTCATGCTGACGGCCGCGGCGGGCAACACTGCGATGCAGTCCGTCATGCCGACGATCGGCCGGGCGCTCGACATCCCCGATTTCTGGGTGTCGCTGGCCTATACCTGGTCGGCACTGCTCTGGGTGCTCATGGCGCCTTACTGGGCCCGTCAGTCGGACCGGCGCGGGCGCAAACCGTTGATGATGCTCGGAACGCTCGGGTTCGTAGCGTCGATGGCGATCTGCGGCGCGATATTGTGGCTGGGCCTGGCCGGCTGGTTGTTGCCCGCGACCACTTTCATCATCTTCGCGATCGCCCGCAGCCTGTATGGCGGGTTCGGCTCGGCTGCGCCGCCGGCGGTTCAGGCCTATGTCGCGGCGCGCACGGACCGCGAGAACCGCACTGCCGCATTGTCGATCATCGCCTCCTCTTTCGGACTCGGAACGATTCTGGGGCCCGCGCTCGCACCGGCTTTCGTTTTGCCGATCGAAGGCGGTTTGGCGGGGCCGTTGCTCGTTTTCGCTTTGCTGGGCTGTCTGGTCTGGCTGGCCGTCGCATTTCTATTGCCCAACGATACGCCCAAGCATGAGGCGCGCGGCACCATATCGAGCGAACCTTCGATCGGCGGCCTGTCGGGCGCGTCCGCGCTGTCGGGCGATGACGATGAAGCCGAAGAGGTGGCGGGGTCCGGCGGACGCCTGCGCTGGCGCGACCGCCGGATCTTGCCCTGGCTCATCGTCGGCGTGCTGGGCGGCCATGGCCATGCCGCGATCCTCGGGGTGATCGGCTTTCTCGTCATCGACCGGCTGTCCGTTCCGCTGGCCGAAGCGCAGCAGGCGATCGGCATCGTGCTGATGGCCGGCGCCGGCGCGACTCTGCTCGCCCAATGGGGGTTGATCCCGCAGATGAAAGTGCCGCCCAAACGGCTCGTGATCTGGGGATTCGTGCTGGGCGCGGCGGGTTGTGTGCTAACCGCATTCGTCACGACATTACACGGCATGACGCTTGGCTTCGCAATCGCCTCGCTCGGCATGGGCCTGTTCCGGCCGGGTTTCACAAGCGGCGCGTCGCTGGCGGTGAATCGCGCCGAACAGGGGCAGGTTGCCGGCATGGTCGCCTCGGTGAACGGCATGGCTTTCATTGCCGCGCCGGCCGTCGGCGTGCTGATCTACGGCGTCTCGATGCCACTGCCGTTCCTGCTTTGCGCGGCCTTGTTCGGGCTGCTCACGGTCTGGTCGGCGTTCAAGCTCCAGGATTAGGGGATTCTTTTGTCAGAAACTTTCTGGCGAAAGTTTAGGACAGCAAAATCTGTTAGTCAGACTCGACCCATCGGCCGGCGCCGCGATTTCCTGCCAAGGAAATTCTGACAAATCTAAACCCGGTGCGGCGCTCGACCGACATGTCGAGTCTGACAGATAATACTCTATCGCGCCCAAGCCCTAGCTATGTTTGTCCTCATTCGCGGGGCTCAACATGCCCGGCGAGATGAAGCCGATCGGGTTGATCGCCAGCGAATCCTGTTTGAGTTTCGCGGCCATCGTTTCATATTCGCGTTCCATCTCGCTGGTGACGCTGGCGCGGGTATCGCCGAGAGCCTTCTCAAAGTCGGCCATTTCCACCTTCTCCGCCGTCAGCGAGCGCCGCAACGCATAGAGCCCGGCCCGCCGCGCCAGATCTTCCAGGTCGGCTCCGGTGAAGCGGTCGGTCCGCTCGGCGAGCGCGTCGAGATCGACATCGTCGGCGAGCGGCATGGTGGCGGTATGGATCGCCAGGATTCGCCGCCGTCCGGGGGCTTCGGGAACGGGAACATAGACCATCTCGTCGAAGCGTCCGGGCCGCAAGAGGGCCGGATCGATCAGATTGGGGCGGTTCGTCGCGCCGATCACGACAACCGATTGCAGCTCTTCCAGTCCATCCATCTCGGCGAGGATCGTGTTGACCACGCGCTCGGTAACTTGCGGCTCGCCGAGCCCGCCGCCGCGGGCGGGGACGAGACTATCCAGCTCGTCGAAAAAGATCACGGTCGGCGCAACCTGCCGCGCGCGGGCGAAGAGCCGGGCGATCTGCTGTTCGCTTTCGCCATACCATTTGGACAGGAGATCGGACGATTTGGTCGCAATGAAATTGGCGTTCGACTCGTGCGCCGTCGCCTTGGCGAGCAGCGTCTTGCCGGTGCCCGGCGGACCATAGAGCAGAAAGCCCTTGGCCGGACGGATACCGAGCCGCCGAAACGCGTCGGGATCCTTGAGTGGCAGTTCGACGCCTTCCTTAAGGCGCTTTTGCACATCATCGAGCCCGCCGATATCGTTCCAGCCGACATTGGGCGCCTGCACCATGACCTCGCGAAGCGCCGAGGGTTGGATACGCTTCAACGCTTCCTCGAAATCGCGGCGGTCGACCGAAAGATCGTCGAGCACCTCGGTCGGCACCGTGCGTTCCTCGAGATTGAGCTTGGGCATGATCCGCCGCACGGCCTCGATCGCCGCCTCGCGGGTCAATGCGCCGAGATCCGCGCCGACGAAGCCATAGGTTTGCCGGGCGAGCGCGCGCAGGCTCACATCTTCGGCCAGCGGCATGCCGCGGGTATGGATTGCGAGTATCTCGCGGCGACCGGTTTCGTCGGGCACGCCGACGACGATTTCCCGGTCGAACCGGCCGGGCCGCCGCAGCGCCTCGTCGATCGCATCCGGGCGGTTGGTGGCCGCGACAACGACGAGATTGGCGCGCTTTTGCAGCCCGTCCATCAGTGTCAGCAGCTGCGCGACCAGCCGTTTTTCCGCTTCACCGGCGACCTTGTCGCGTTTCGGTGTGATCGAATCGATCTCGTCGATAAAGACGATCGAGGGCTGAGCCGCGGTCGCCTGCTCGAAAATCTCGCGCAGCGTCTTCTCGCTCTCGCCATAGGCGGAGCCCATGATCTCGGGGCCGTTGATAAGGAAAAATTCCGCGTCGCTCTCATTGGCGACGGCGCGGGCGAGCAGCGTCTTCCCCGTCCCCGGCGGGCCGTGCAGCAGCACGCCCTTGGGCGGCTCCACGCCGAGCCGTTGAAACAGTTCTGGATAGCGGAGCGGCAGTTCCACCATCTCGCGCACCTGGTCGATCGTCTCGCCGAGCCCGCCCAGATCGTCATAGGTGACGTCGGCGCGCCGGGCATCCGTCGGTTCGGTATATTCGGCCTTGAGTTCAACTACCGTCTCGGCGTCGATATGGACGATGTCCTTGGGCGTCGTCGCGGCGACGACCAAGCGAACCTCTTGCAGGGCATAGGCCGGCGCGTTCATCATCTGGCGAAGCTGCGGCGGCATGTCGCCGCGCTCGACGGGCCGCTGGCCGGCGGTGGCGACGACATCGCCCTGGGTCAGCGGTTTCATGCCGAAGCTGCGTTTGAGCGCCTCGGTATTGCCGTGCAGCTTCAAATTGCGTTGGGCCGGCGCGAAAACGACGCGCTTGGCGGCCTGGGATTCGGTCTTTTCGACCGTCACGAAATCGCCCGAGCCCGCACCGGCATTGGCGCGCTGAAGACCGTCAATGCGCAAAATGGCGAGGCCTTCGTCATCCTTATAGGGAAGAACTGCGCGCGCCGGTGTCGTGCGTTTGCCGGTGATCGCGACGACATCGCCTTCGGCAAGGCCGAGTGCCGTCATGGTTTCGCGGGACATGCGCGCGAGGCCGCGTCCGGAATCTTCGGGACGCGCGTTCGCGACCTGCAATTTGTGACCTTCGGTAGCGGGTGGGGGTTCGGCGTCGGCCATAAGGACTCCGTTACATTGACGGAGCCTACATAGGGGCTATGGCGCACAATGCGAACCGTCTCCCCGGCCGCAAAACGAAACCGTCCCAAAAAAAACGGGCCGGCCAAGAGGGGCAAGGCCGGCCCGAAGGGTCTTAGGAGAGGATGCCTGTTAGGCCCCGCCTAATTGGGTTTCAAATTGCAATTGTGCAAGTGCGAAAAACTTGCTATGGATTGCACAAATTGCAACTCACGAGTTCGATTGGCACGATAGAAGCCGACGGCGCAGAAGGAGCGAGTGCATGCGCAGATTACCGCCTTTGACGGCGATCGAGGCCTTTGTGCAGGTTGCGCGGCTCGGATCGGTGAAAGCCGCCGCGGAAGAATTGTCGTTATCCTCGCCCGCGTTGAGCCGCCGGGTCCAGAATCTCGAGCATTTTCTTGGACGTGCGCTGTTCGAGCGTCGTCACCATGCGATGGTGCTGACCGAAGAAGGAGAGGCGCTGTTGGCCCGTGTGTCGGGTCCGCTGGACGAGTTGGCCAATGCCATCGAAGTCTCGACGGGTCAGGCGGATCTCGTCCGGCTGCGGCTTGGCGTGCTGCCGCTTTTCGCCTCGCAGCGGCTGATCGGCAAACTGCCCGAATTGCGCGAGATGCATCCCGAGCTGCATATCGACATCGATACGGCCGCCCATGGTACGGCGCGGCTCGGCGATGGCCTCGATGCTGCAATCACTCTGGCCCAGTCCATCGAACCGGGTCTGTATTCGCGCGAGATCGATCACAATGTGATCACGCCGATCGCCGCCCGGGGGCTCACGGTGCGCGGCGCGCCGGTGACCGAACCCAAACAGATGGCCGGCCTCACCATCCTCCTGCACCGCGATATGCCCGAGACATTTCAATATTGGCGCAATGCGGTCGGATATCCCAATCTTGAACCTGCCGCCGAGGATCATTTCGATTCCGGGCAGCTCATGCTTGATGCGGCCGCGCAGGGACTGGGCGTCGCCTTCATGCTGGATTCGCATCTCCAGGATGCCGGCGACGACCGGCTCGTCCGGCTGTTCGATACCCATGTCGAAAGCCCGTACAGCTATTGGTTCTCGTGCCGCCGTTCGGCTTTGCGGCGCAAGCCTGTCAGGCTGTTTCACGACTGGTTGTTCAGCCGGGTCTGTCGGCAGGCGACCGGCGGACCGACGGCCGGCGGGGCTATTGCTGCAACAGCTTGACGATCTCGCGCGTCACGCTGCGCGGCGTGACGCGGTTGGACTGGACCATCGCCTTGTTGAGAAAGCCGGGAATGACGATGGGTTTGTTCTTGGCCAGACCCTTCAGGCCGGCCTCGACCACGCCCTCCGGTTCACCGGCGAATTTTTCGAACAGCGTCGTATCGGTCATATCGGCGCGGTGCGCGAATTCGGTCTTCGTGGCGCCTGGGCACAGTGCCGTTACGGCGATATTGTGGGGCATGAGCTCCTCGTGCAGCGCTTCGGACAGCGACAGCACGAACGCCTTGCTCGCATAGTAGACGGCCATGCCCGGGCCGGCCTGGAAGGACGCGGTCGAAGCGACATTGAGGATGGCGCCGCCGCCATTGGCGATCATGCTCGGAACGACGCGATGGCATAGCTGGGTAACGGCGATCGCGTTCACCTGGATCATGTCGACTTGGTCGCCGATCGGCAGCATGTGAAATTCGCCGCGCGCGCCGAAGCCTGCATTGTTGATCAGCGTGCCGATATGGCCCCCGGCATCCTCGATCGTCTGCACGATGGCATCGGTTGCGTCATAGTCGCTCAGATCCTCGGTGATCACGATGGTATCGGGGCCGAGTTCCTTGGCGAGTTTCTTGAGACGATCCTTGCGTCGCGCGACGAGAGCTATCTTGTCGCCGCGCTTCGCACAGGCTTCGGCAAAAAGCCTGCCGAGCCCGCTCGAAGCGCCGGTAACGAGGGTGTAGGGATTGGCCATCGTCCCGAATCCGAAAACCTAGCCGACGGTCATCGACTTGATCACGCCGGGTTCCGCGGGCGGTTCCCCCTTGGGCAGCGCATCGATATGTTCCATGCCGGACGTCACCTGACCCCAGACCGTATATTGGCCGTCGAGAAATTCGGCATCGTCGAAGCAGATGAAGAACTGGCTGTTGGCGCTGTTCGGATCCTGCGCGCGCGCCATCGAACAGGTGCCGCGGACATGCGGTTCGCTGTTGAATTCCTGTTCGAGATTGGGCTTGTCCGAGCCGTGCATGCCGGTACCCGTCGGATCGCCGCCCTGCGCCATGAAGCCCGGGATCACGCGGTGGAACACGACGCCGTCGTAAAAGCCGTCCTTGGCGAGTTCGGTGATCCGCGCGACGTGGTTGGGCGCGAGATCGGGGCGCAGCGTGATGACGACATCGCCGCTGTCGAGCGACATGGTGAGCGTATCGGACATGGAATTATCTCCTGTTTCAATCGTGCAAAGATCTTTCCCAAATATCCATTAGTCCTGAGCCTTTCGAAGGACGCTTCTCCGCCAGTGGACGTCCTTCGACAGGCTCAGGACTAACGGTTTTGGAATTGACCGTTTGCCTTGGCGGCTTCCTTTAAGCGGCAGCGGCCGTCTCCGCCAGTCCATATTCTTCCGCGATCAGCCGGTAGCTGTCGCGCCGTGCTGAGTGATCGGCCATGATATTGACGAGCATCATCTCGTCCGCGCCATATTCCGCGGCGACGGCATCGATCTCGGTACGCACCTCCTCCGGGGTGCCGTGAATCACCCGCCGCCGCCGAGTCGATAGTGCCGCCGGATTGTCGTCCAGCCAATCCTCGGCGGTTTCGATGGCGGGTACGGGGATCAGCACGTTGCGCTGGAGCAGCGCGCCCAGCATCGCCGCCGGCTTTCCGAGACGATCGGCGGTTTCCCGGTCGTCGGCGGCGATGACCCAGCTCGCCGTCATGACATGGGGCTTCGCGAGCCGCGCGGACGGCTTGAACCGAGCGCGATATTCGGCGGTCATCGCGGCGCCGTCGCGATTGATGAAATCGGCGAAACAATAGGGGAGGCCGGCTTCGGCGGCCCAAAGGGCGCTGTCCATCGAGGAGCCGAGCAGCCAGATATCGGGCGTCCCGCCACCGGATGGCAGGGTATCGGTCAATGGCGCAAAGGTATGGTCCTCGGGCAGGGTGCCGTCGAAATAGGCCATGAGCTCGGCCAGATTGTTCGGGAAATCGTCGTGCGGGACGCGGTGGCTGCGATCGCGTTGCAGCGCCAGCATGATCCGCCCGTCGCCGCCCGGCGCCCGCCCCAGACCCAGATCGATCCGCCCGGGCGCAAGCGCGCTCAGCAGCGAGAAAGTCTCGGCCACTTTGAAGGGCGAATAATGGGGCAGCATGATCCCGCCGGATCCGACGCGGATTTGGGTCGTGGCCTGCGCGATCGGGCCGATCAGCGCTTCGGGCGCCGCGCCGGCCAACGCCGGGCTCGCATGATGTTCGGCCACCCAATAGCGATGATAGCCCAGCCGATCGGCATGACGCGCAAGATCCAGCGTGTCGGCCAGTGCATCGGCGGCCGTCCGGGCTTCGGCGATCGGCGACTGATCCAGAACGGAAAGGCGATAGTCTGGCATATTCGCGCATAGTAGCGGATCGCCCCCGCGAAGAAAGGCTGACAAGCGCCCCGGTTTCGGTTTAAGGCGCAGCCGGGCCGGATGCGTATCGAGAGGGAGGGCGCCGCATGAGTGAAACCGCCGCAGACGCTCCCGATATCGACGATGCCGACACCGATCTCGGTCAGGATGACCGGCTGAAGCCCGAATTCGTCAATGCCGTCGTCGATTCGCTTGAATCGGGCGACGACGAAGCGGCGCGCGAACTGGCCGGGCGGCTCCATCCGGCCGATATCGCCGATCTGTTCGAACAGGTGGACCGCGACCGGCGGGCCGACCTCGCGGCAGCGCTGTCCGAAATGCTCGACGGCGAAGTGCTCGCCGAGATGAACGATTTCGTTCGCGAGGCGCTGGTCGACGAGCTCGACAATATCCAGGTTGCCGATCTCGCCGCCAATCTCGAAACCGACGACGCCGTCGCGATCATCGAGGATATGGAGGCGGGGGACCAGCGCGAGGTTCTCGAAGCGCTTGAGCCGGACGACCGGGCGGCGATCGAGGAAGCGCTCACCTATCCCGAAGAGTCCGCCGGCCGCGTCATGCAGCGCGAGCTGGTGGCGGTCTACGAAAACATGTCGGTCGGCGACGTCATCGACTATCTGCGCGACAATCAGGAAGATACGATGGATTTCTGGGAGATCTTCGTCGTCGATACCGCCCATCATCCGGTCGGCACCTGCGCGCTGAGCTGGATTTTGCGCACGCCGCGCGATTTTTCGATCTCCGACGTGATGAAGCGGGAACAGACGCTGATCCCGGTCGACATGGACCAGGAAGAAGTGGCGCTGCGCTTCCAGAAATACGGCCTGATCTCGGCCGCGGTCGTGGACGATGCGGGGCGGCTCGTCGGGATGATCACGGTCGACGATATCGTCGACATCATCTCCGAAGAGGCGGGCGAGGATATCCTGCGGCTGTCGGGCGCGGGCGAGGGCGATATCAACCAGCCGGTCGGCGAGGCCTATCGCTGACGCGTCCGCTGGCTGATCGCCAATCTCGGTACGGCGCTTGTCGCGAGTTTCATCATCTCGCTCTTCGGCGCGGCGATCGAGGAGATGGTGGCGCTCGCCATTCTCATGCCGATCGTGGCCTCGATCGGCGGCAATGCCGGCACGCAGACCATGGCGGTCGCGGTGCGGGCGCTCGCAATCAACGAACTGACGCGGTCCAACACCTGGCGGACGATCCGGCAGGAGCTGGCCGTCGCGATACTGAACGGCGCGACGATTGCCGTGTTGATCGGGATCGGCGCCGCGCTGGTGTTCTCGAACTGGCCGCTCGGCGGCGTCATTGCCGCGGCGATGCTCGTCAACATCATCATCGCCGGTCTGGCCGGCGTATTCGTGCCCGTCATACTGGAACGGCTCAAGCAGGATCCGGCCGTCGCGTCATCGGTGTTCGTCACGATGATCACGGATTCGATCGGCTTTCTGGCGTTTCTCGGTTTTGCGGTGGCGTCGGGACTGGTTGGATAGGCGAATGTTTTTGTCAGTCTCAACCTAGCGGTTGAGTGCGGCAATTTTCTTCGTCAGAATTTCCTTATCGGGAAATCGCGGCACCGGCCCTCTCCCCCTCCCGACCTCCCATTCAGTATATCCTAGTGGGAGGTCGGGAGGGGG
>JBCDDN010000072.1:0-12726 GCA_039180285.1 Pseudomonadota bacterium
GTCTTCTGATACATAGCCTTTATCCGTGATCAGTAAGCTGTTAACGAGTTGGCCTTGTAAGTCGCTAAGAAACTTACTGTCATGGGCACGAGCGGAGGCCAGATCGGGATAGATGATTACCCCTTCTAGGGTATGAACGCGTTAGTCAGTTTCCCCCGCCATCAGCGCCAGCACCGCAAAACTCGCCAGCCAGTGTTCGCCCATATAATCGCCCTCCACATGCGGCAGGGCAGCGTCGAGATGATGTGCGGCGGTTTGCGCGGCACGATCGGCTAGCGCTGCAGGCAGCGCATCCGCGATCCCGCGCCAGCACCAGGCCCGCGCCAGATTGAACCCGTCGAGATGCGCGATCTTGCCGTCGCTACGGTCGCTCGGGACGGCCGGCGTGAACAGGCTCGCCGGTTCGTCGATATCGAGCCGCGGTAGGAACCTGTCGAACCATTCGCCGAAATCCGCCTTCCCGAGAACGATCCGCATGAGAAGCGATTCTATCATTGCGGACGACAGAAACTCGTCGCCACCCGGCTCCCAGGCCTGACAATCGCGATCCATGCCGTAATAGAAACCGGCGCGTTCGCGGATCAGACCGAGCAGGTCCGCGTCATGCGTCTCCGCCCAGCCATGCGCCAGTACCAGCGCGAAGGCCGTGTTGTAATGCGTGCCCGTGCGGATCGGATAACCCTGCTTGGGGAGGAACAGTTTGAACCGGTCCGCGAATGCGCGGGCCAGCGGTTCGAGATTGGCGCCCCAGTCGCGATCCTCGTGCCGCGCGGCCTCGCCATGCAGCGCCAGCAGCCAGGCCCAGCCATAGGGCCGCTCGAAACCGCCCGAATATTCGCGGTCGAGATAGGCCAACTCGCCGCCAACCTTTTCCTCGGTCAGCATCCGGTCCGCCAGCGCCTCGACATCCTTTGCGAACGGCGCGTTCGGATAGAGCCGCCGCAGGGTCAGCAGCATCCAGTAACCATGAACGCAGCTATGCCAGTCGAAACTCCCGTAGAAGATCGGGTGCAGCGCCTTGGGCTCACGCGCGTCCTCCGGCCCGTTCATCACATGATCGAGCTTGTGCGGATATTGCTGGGTGACATGGCCGAGCGCGATGCGCGCGAATTTTTCGGCAAGGTCTTCGGTCAGTTCCATAACAGAAAGGCTCCGATATAGATGATGGCGACATTGCAGAACCAGAGCGGAATCGCGGTTCCGATCTGTTGACGGATCACGCCATTCTGGTCTTTCAGTTCGAGCAGCGCGGCCGGGACGATGTTGAAGTTCGCCGCCATCGGCGTCATCAGCGTCCCGCAGAAACCGGCCAGCATACCGACCGCGCCGATGACCGCCGGGTTGCCGCCATAATCCTCGACCAGCAACGGAATGCCGATCGCCGCGGCCATCACAGGGAAAGCGGCGAAGGCGTTGCCCATGATCATCGTGAAGATCGCCATGCCGAGGCAGAAGACGATCACCGCGATCAGGATGTTATTCTCCGGTATCAGCGTTCCCGCCGCGCCGCCGATCACGTCGCCGACCCCGGCCAGCGCGAAGACGGCGCCGAGCGCGGCGAGCATCTGCGGCAGAATCGCCGCCCAACCGATCGAATCGAGCAGGCGGCGCCCTTCCTCGGCCGGAGCCAGCAGCGGCGGCTTCAACCAGATCATGGCGGCGACCAGCGCGAAGATCACGCCGATGCCGAACAGGATCAGCGTCTCGCGGCGCTCCTCGAACAGCCCGGTCTCGAACAGCGGCGTATAATTGTAGAGCAGCGTTCCTGCGACTGCTGTAACCGGCACGATCAGCGCAGGCAGGAACAACCTGTTGCCAAGCAGCTTCGAGAAATCGAAGCGCTGTCCGACCGTTGTCGTCGCCGGATCGCTACGCCCAAGACCACCGATCCCCGCGATACCCACCATCGCCAGCACCAATAGGCCGTTGGCAAAATCGGAAAGGTGACTGCCGAGCAGGAAGCTCGCGGCGAGCAGTCCCCAAAAGGCGGCATTGCCGAGACGCTTTCCGTTCGACCGGTCAAGCAAGCTCAACACTGCCCATAGCGCAAAGAAGGATCCAGCGAGGATGTAGAGCCATTCATAGGTGATCATCGCGTCGTACCTCCCATCACCCGGCCCAAACGTCTGTCGAAGGCGAGGATGCGACTCCCATGGATGAAGAAGGCGCAGATCGCGGTCGGGATCGCCCAGACCGACAATTGCAGCGGCGTCAGCGGATAGCCGGCGCTTTCGAACACGCCTTGGATCAGCAGGATCGAGGCGATGGCGAAGAAGATATCCTCGCCGAAGAACAGGCCGACATTGTCGGTCGCCGCCGACATGGCCTTGACCTTCTCGCGCTCATCCTCGGGCAAATCCCCATGCGATTTCTCCGCCGCCGCTTCTGCCATCGGCGCGACGAGCGGACGGACGGCCTGTGGATGGCCGCCGACATCCTTCATCCCGATCGCGGCGGTCACCTGGCGGAACAGCAGATAGACGAGGAGGAGCTTGCCCATCGTCGCGCCCCGCACGCTTTCGATCACGGCGCGGGCGCGTTGTTGCAAACCATAGCGTTCGAGCAGCCCGATCACCGGCAGTATGATCCAGGTGACCGAAATGTAGCGATTGTCGTTGAACGCCTTGCCCAGCGCCTCGATCACCGCGACGAAATCGAGCCCACCGAGCAGGCCGGTGACAATAGCCGCGACCACGACCACAAGCAGCGGATTGAAGCGCAGCGCGAAGCCGACAACGACGATCAGGATACCCGACAGGACGAGATAGTCAGCCATTCAACACTCATCATTCCCGCGCAGGCGGGAATCCAGTTCTGTCGCTGAGGGTTCGGGACTGGATTCCCGCCTGCGCGGGAATGACGTGGAACTGCTCAACTTTGCTTCTCCCCAAATCCGCCACCACCGGGCGTTTCGATCACATATACGTCGCCCGGCTCCAGTGCGCTCGAAGCCGTCGCGGGCAGCTCATCCTCGCTGCCGTCCGTCCGCACCACATAGTTGCGCCCCGGCGCCGCATCCGATCCGCCTCTGATCCCCTTGGGCGGAATCCGCCGGCGGTTGGCGAGCATGTTCGCCTGCATCGCTTCGAGGAGACGAACGCGCCGCACCGTGCCGTCGCCACCCCGATGCCGCCCTTCCCCACCCGAACCATGCCGGATCGCGAAGCTTTCGAGGAGCACCGGCAAGCGGGTTTCCAGGATTTCGGGATCGGTCAGCCGGCTGTTCGTCATATGCGTCTGCACCGCACTCGTTCCATCATGATCGGGACCTGCACCCGAGCCGCCGGCGATAGTTTCGTAATATTGATGAGAATCGTTGCCGAAAGTGAAATTGTTCATCGTGCCTGCCGAGGGCGCAAGCCGTCCGGTTGCCGCGAACAGCGCATCGGTGACGACCTGGCTCGTCTCGACATTCCCTGCGACGACCGCCGCCGGATAGCGCGGGTTCAGCATCGAACCCTCGGGCACGACGAGTGCGATCGGCCGCAGGCACCCGTCATTCATCGGGATCGCATCGTCGATCAAGGTACGCACGACATAGAGCGTCGCCGCACGGGTGATCGAATAGGGGGCGTTGAAGTTATCGGGCTGCTGATCGCTCGTGCCGGTAAAGTCGACGGTTGCGGACCGCGCCTCGCGATTCACCGTGATCGCGACGGACACCTGCGCGCCATTGTCCATTGCGTAGGTGAACGCGCCGTCGTCGAGCCTCTCAATGAGCCGCCGCACCGCTTCTTCGGCATTGGCGAGAACGTGATCCATATACGCCGCCACGACGTCGCGCCCATAGTCCGCCGCGATCCGCACCAATTCCTCGGCTCCGCGCGTACAGGCGGCGAGCTGCGCCTTGAGATCGGAGATATTGCGATCCGGGTTGCGCGCCGGATGGTCGCCCGCCCCGAGGATCGCGCGCATCTCGGTTTCGAGGAAGCGCCCTTCATCAACCATCAGGACATTGTCGAGCAGCACGCCTTCATCCTCGATCGAACGGCTGTCCGACGGCATCGACCCCGGCGCGATCCCGCCGATATCGGCATGATGGCCGCGCGCCGCGACAAAGGCCGCCGGCTGGTCATCGTCCGGATGGAAGACCGGGACAATAACTGTAACGTCGGGCAGATGCGTGCCGCCGCGATAGGGCGCGTTCAGCACATAGGCGTCGCCCAGGCGGATACCGCGTCCATCTGCACCATTTCCGCGCGCCTCGATAATCGTGCGGATACTGTCGCCCATCGAGCCGAGATGAACGGGAATATGCGGCGCATTGGCGATCAGTGCTCCGGTGGGATCGAACAGCGCGCAGGAGAAGTCGAGGCGCTCCTTGATATTCACCGAGCTCGCCGTGCTCTGCAGCGCGACGCCCATCTCCTCGGCGATCGCCATGAAGAGGTTGTTGAAGATCTCCAGCATCACCGGATCGACATCCGTGCCGATCGCATGATGCTCTGCGCGCGGAACGGCGCGGGTCAAGATAAGATTGGCGTGCGCATCCGCTTCTGCCTGCCAGCCCGGTTCGACATAGGTGGTCGCGGTTTCCTCGACGATCATCGCAGGGCCAGCGATTCGATCGCCGGGGGCAATACCCCCTCTCTCGATCACCTTTCCGCGCTCCTGCGAAGGCAGGAGCCCAGTCCCGGCCCCCTCGGACTGGGCTCCTGCCTTCGCAGGAGCACGGATATCGTTCGTCCGTCCCACCGCTTCGGCGATCAATGTCTCGACAATCACCTCAGCCTTTTCGTCGACATAACCGAAGCGCGCCTTGTGCAGGGCTTCGAACGCCGCGCGCATCGCATCAGGCGTACCGCGCGCGACTTCGAGGGCGCTGTCGCTCCCGGCATAGCGCAGCGCGACACGGCAATCGCTTTCTATCGCCGCGGGATCGACGCCCTGCTCCCGGACGGCCGCTTCTGCTTCTTCCACGAGCGCCGCAATCTCGGCGCCGAAGTCCGTGCCGAGCGGCCTGCCGAACGTGGTCTCGCGCAGCACCGTCACATCGGCAAGGCCGATTCCATAGGCCGAGAGCACGCCCGCCAGCGGATGGATCTGAATCCGCCCGATCCCCAACGCGTCGGCGACGAGACAGGCATGCTGGCCGCCCGCACCGCCGAAACAGGCGAGCGTGTAGCGGGTCACGTCATGGCCGCGCGCGATCGAGATTTTCTTGATCGCGTTAGCCATATTATCGACCGCGATACGGAGGAACCCTTCTGCGATCTCGTTCGGCGTCATGCGACTGCCAGTCGCCGCGCCGATATCCTCGGCCATTTCCTCAAGCTTTTCCACAACCACATCCACATCGATGGGTTGATCGCCGTCAGCACCGAAAACATGCGGGAAATGATCGGGTGAAATCTTGCCGAGCGCCACATTGCAATCGGTGACCGTCAGCGGTCCGCCGCGTCTATAACAAGCGGGACCCGGAACCGCCCCCGCGCTGCCGGGTCCCACCCGAAACCGGCTCCCGTCGAATTGGCAGATCGAGCCACCACCCGCCGCAACCGTGTGGATCTGCAGCATCGGCGCGCGAATGCGGACGCCGGCGACGACGGTCTCGAGCGTGCGCTCATAGGTTCCGGCGAAATGCGAGACATCGGTCGAGGTTCCGCCCATATCGAAACCGATGATCCGGTCGAACCCGGCCTGTTCGGCCGTCTTGGCCATGCCGACGATGCCGCCCGCCGGGCCCGAGAGGATCGCATCCTTGCCGCGAAAGGCCTGCGCATCGGCCAACCCGCCACTCGACTGCATGAATTGCAGCCGAACGTCGCCCCCAATACCATCCACAATCTTATCCACATAGCGGCGCAGCACGGGTGAGAGATAGGCATCGACAACCGTCGTATCGCCGCGCCCGACCAATTTGATGAGCGGCGCGACCTCATGGCTGACGGAAATCTGGTTGAAACCGACTTCCCGGGCGATCGCTGCGAGTTTTTCTTCATGGCCGGTATGTTTCCAGCCATGCATGAGCAGGATGGCGATGGCGCGAAAGCCGTCGGCAAAGGCCGCGGCGAGGGCCGCATGCGCCGCCGCCTCGTCGAGACCGATCTCGACCGTACCGTCCGCACGCACCCGCTCGTCGATTTCGATAGCCCGATAGTACAATTGACCGGGCAGTTCGATATGCCGCGCGAAAATCTCCGGCCGCGCCTGATAACCGATCCGGAGCGCATCGCCGAACCCGCGCGTCACTGCCAGCGCCACCCGTTCACCCTTGCGCTCGAGCAGCGCGTTGGTGGCGACGGTCGTTCCCATCTTGACGCTGGCTATTGGGGCTTCGCCAAACCGTTCCCGCAACCTTCCGATCGCCGCGACCGCCGCATCGTCATACTGTTCCGGATTTTCCGAGAGGAGCTTTTCGACGTGCAACGCGCCATCGGGCGCGACCGCAACCACATCGGTGAATGTCCCGCCGCGATCGATCGCGAAACGCCAAGCCCTCTCCATCCGCGCGTTCAAACAGGCTCGCGGGACGAATACAAGCGTCTAGGCGCCGTAGAGACTGCGCAGCCCGTCGAAAAAAGTTTGGGCCGAAAATCGCTCCTCGGCCTGTATCCTCGCCTTGCGGCACGCGTTGTTCCGCCAATCGGCATCGCCCAGCACGGTCCGGCTACGCTCGACCAGCGCTACTATATCACCTTGTGGGACAAGCAGGCCGGTTTCACCGTCGATAAACGTCTCGCCGATCCCGCCGACATCAAACGCCGCTATCGGCACGCCCGAAAACTGCGCTTCGATCAGGACGTTGGGCAGGCCTTCGGTCCGCGATGTCAGCCAGAACAGGTCCATCGCGGCGAGGTGGTCGGGCACATTGCCCACCTGTCCAGGCATGTGCAGCGAGTCCGCCAGCCCCGCTTCGGCGAAACGATTCGCCACGGCGGAGCGAAACGGGCCATCGCCGACCATCAGGAACTGCGTGTCCGGCGCATTCCCGGCAAGTGTTATAGCCGCCTCGGCCCAGAGCAGAGGCTGTTTCACCTCGGAAAAACGCAACACGGTTCCGACGACCGGACGGTTTTTCGCCAATCCGATCGCGTGCTTCGCCTGCGCATTCCCGATTGCCGGGATATCCCAGTCGAAGCCGTTGTACAGGACGCGAAACCGTTCATCCTCGGCTACGCGCCACCATCGCGCGTAGCCGCGTGCCGCCGCTTCTGCGCAGAACACCGTCGCGATATCGGTCCGCTCGCGCAATCGGCGATAGACGGCCGGATAGGAAGAAATCTGCTCGGCGCGGCCCGATTGCGGAACATCGGGTGCATGATGAAAATGGACGATGATCTTCGGGCAGCCCGCCGCCAGGCCCGCATAGGCGGACAACAGCCCGGTCAAATCGTTCCATGCATGGATAATGCGCGGCCGGGTGGCCCGGATATGGTCGAACAGTTTTTGCGCACGGGCCTTCCAGCTCCCCGGGAGCAATGAGCAAGGCATATCGGAGGCGCCATTCCGATCGAGAAGAAGGATATCGTCAGCGCGAACCCCAGCTTCGCCTGCATAAAAGGCGGATGGCGCCACATCCGCATAATCGAGCAGCGCCAGATCGACGGTATCGAAAACATCCGCGTCCGAAAAATGCCGATAGGCCCGGGCAAGCATCCGCTCCATACCGCCGCACCCCAACGTATTGCCGACCATCAGCAGACGGTTTTCCGGCGCATAGCGCTCGACCTCGTCGAGCCCGGGACCAAGCAGCCAGGCAAATGCGCTCTCGAGTGGGGGCGATGGGCTCGGCCGCATCGGTTGGAGCCGGTTTGCAGAGCGAGCCAGCGACAGTAGCGCGTCGCGCTCCGGCGTTTCCCGGCCAAAATCGGCGGTGGACAGAATCTCGCTATCGTCGAGCCAGCGATCGCGGTCGATTGCCAGCACCGCCAGCCTGTGCCGGATTTTCGCGCGGTCGGCGGCACGATCGGCCAGCGTCATCGCATCAAGCAAAAGCAGGCGCGCGAAGGCCGGATAACCGAACGCCCGATATAGTCGCGCATCGGCGCGCGCGCGCTCGACAGGGCTGAGCGGATAGGCCGCGAACGCCGAGAGCAGTGCGTCATATGTCCGATCGCCGGCACCGATATCTTGTTTCCCACATCCGAGTATCGCCCAATGGAGCGCGGCCGGCCGGGCCCGACGCGCTATCAGTGTTGCGGCATAATCGCGCAGTGCCCTGTCGTCCTCGCGCGCGCCATGAATCTCGACCGCTTGGCGAACTGCATCGGGCCGCGGCGCAGTTAGACGAGCCAAGGCCGAAGGACGCGAGGGCGCGAGCGGGATGGCTTCGGTTGAAATCTCGGATGTTTGACCGCCGAGTGGATGTGTCTCGCGAAAGGCGGCGACCTCTTCAAGGGGCGCAGCCGTCCAATCGGCGAGACTTGGCGAAGTCTCGACCGAATCGTCTTGCGAAACATGGCCAAGAAATGACGGCGGGGTCGTGAATTGCCCAAGCATATGATCCGCAAGGCCCTGATCGCCTGTCCGCAACGCCGCCTCGGCAAGACATCCGGCCGCAAGTTCGTCATGATCACCATGCCGGAATATATCCTGCCACAGCAGGATGGCATCAGACCAATAATGCTTCCGGCTCGCAACCATCGCGGCCGCGAGGGCCCCGTGCGGGACTATCGGCCATCGACTGCTCATCGACGTCCCGACAAGCGCGCCAACCGGGCCCGCCACCGCCCCGCCCAACCGGCGGCGCGATGGAGACGGTCGATCTCGCCCCGGCTCCGATCCGCCTGCCGTGCGAGATCGCGTTTGTACCGGGCGCTAAGCGCTGCCTCGCGACTGGACCGCGCCCGCTTCTCGCTCCGCAACCGTTCGACCTCCGTCCATGCCCGAGCGGCCCGGGCACGCCACAGCGCCGTTTCACGAGATGCTGCTTCAGGCTCAAGCTCTTCCCACGGAACCCGGTAAAAGGCGCCCGTGACGAGCGGCAGTCGCTCGCAGGGCATTTGTCGGACGATAATCTCGATAGCGGAGCGCAGCGACTCCGGCGCATCGGACGATGGAAGATCGCGCACCCTTTTGGCGGCGATCCAGATCGTCTCGGAGTCGATATCGTCCGTATCGCTCGGCATCTCGGTCGCATAGCGGCTCACCGCGAGCATCTGCGATCCCAACGCCTCCGGTGCATCTTTCTCCAATCGCGCCATCATGAAATCGAGCGACGGACCGAAATCTTCGACTGCATGGAAAGCGAATTGCAGATAGGCCGCCCGTTCGCTTTCAAGCTCATCGGCAAATCGCGCCCCGAAAGCGACCGGATCGCGAGCGTCGACAATGTGGAGCGAGCCATCATCTTCCGCCAAAGACTGGAGCGCATCCAGCGTTTCGGTGTCCAGGCAAAAGGCCGTAACGGGCAGCGATCCCGCATCCCATCGCGGCGGATCTTCCGCGCGGCGAACGGCCTCCAAAGCCGCCGCATCGGCAAACCAATAGCGCCTGGCGATCGGGCCGAGAGCCGGGTTCATGCGGACTCCTCCAGCAATGCCGCATGGTAGAGCGCACCGTTGACCGCGGCGTCGAACTCGGTCCGTGCATGATCCAGAGCACGGCGCCGTTCGGTTGCGAACAGCTCGGTATCGTCATGCCAACCGGCGATTACATCGGCGATCGCTCGAGCATCATGCTCGACCAGCGCCACCCCGTCATTGTCGCCGAAATCGTCCGCGAACAGACTCTGTGAGAGGATCGCCGGAAGCCCGCTTGTCATGGCCTCCATCACCACTTGGGGAAACCCTTCCGACCGTGCGGGCAGGAGCAATGCATCGTGCTCGCGGTAGAGCTCCGGCAGGGCGGCATAATCATGGAATCCCAGATAGCGGCGGTTGCCGTCTTCGCGCTCCGCAAAATCTCCGGCGATCGTAAACCGGACGGCGGGCCGCTCGTCGGCCAGAATATCCGCTGCGGCCTCGATCAGATCGATACCCTTTTCGGCGCTGTCGCGCCCGACGAAGAGAATGTGGTCGCATCGTCGGGACATGGTTTCAGATGGCGAAAAATGCGCGCGATCCACACCGCGCCGGCAGATGCGAAGCTTGTCCGGGTTGGAGGTCAAAACCGCGGCCCGTTTGCGCTCGGTCCCGCCCATCACGATAATCGTTCGCGCGACTTCCGCCGCATAACGTTCCTGAACAATAAGGTTGGCTAGATAAGCGGTGCCGTCGACCGGTTGGCCCTCGGCCTCCCGCACCGCGGTCTGTGTCGCGATGTCATTTCCGGCGATCCGATAGACATAATCGACGCCGGCATCCCGTGCGGCCCGGGCCAGCGCGTAATTATGCCCGATCATCCGTCCATTGAGCGTACTGACAATATCGGGAGCATGATGAGCAATCGCCGCCGTATAATCCTCGACGAGAGTCTCGACCGCATGCTCGCCGGCATCGTCCAGTGCGTCGAGCAACACGAACTGTACGCCATACTCATTCGTCAGGCGTCGACGATGACGGTCGTCCGCGGGAGGCAAGGTCCGCATCAGCACGGTTATCTGCGCGCGCTCATGCAGATCGCCGAGCAGGCTCGGATATTTGTAACTTCCCCGGATTTCCCAATCGCGGCGATTATGCAGGGCGAAAGCGGGTTCGAAAAAGGCGATGTGCATCACGATGTCGGGACTGTGCGAAAAAGCGGCGCGGGAAACAAGCCGGACGCCGGCTAAAGCGCCAGCCGCTCGCGATTGTCGACGAACCAGCGCCAACTCTCCTCGAGCCCGTCCTGCACGGCAATCTGGGGATCATAGCCCAAAGTCGCCCGCGCATGGCCGATATCGCACCAGGTGTGGACGATCTCGCCGTCGCGAAACGGCTGATAATCGACGGCGATATCCTGACCGCTGATTTCGCGCAGTATGGCAATAATCGCGTTGAGCGGCGTCCCGATGCCCGTCCCGAGCTGGATCGGCCCGGTGGCGTCGGATCGCAACGCGGCGACGATCCCGTCGGCGAGGTCCTGCGCGTGCACATAATCGCGCGTCTGTTCGCCGTCGCCGTAAACTGTCAGCGTTTCGCCGCGCAATATCTGCTTTATGAAGAGTGCGACGACGCTACCCTTGTGCCAGGATCGCGGCCCGTAAACGTTGGAAAAGCGCAGCGAAGCGGCTTTCATTCCGTAACAGGCCGAATAGGCCGAACAATAGCCCTCGACCGCCAATTTCGACGCGCCGTAAGGCGATGCCGGCGACGCGACCATGCCCTCATGGACAGGCGGATCCGCTTCACCGATAATCGCTCCGCCGGTCGATGCGCTGATGATGCGCTTCACATCTAGGCGCCGCATCTTCTCGAGGATAACCAGGCTGCCGCCCACATTTACATCGAAATTGAACTTCGGTTCGGAAATCGATGGAATAACACGCGTATCTGCCGCCAGATGAACGACGGCGTCGGCGCCTTCCAACGCTTGCTCGACCGCTTCGGGATCGCGGATATCGCCTTTGATGAAGCGGGTATCGCAATCGGCAATCGCCTCACGCGATCCAAGCACCTCATTGTCGAGGACAACGATCTCGTAACCGCCCAGTTCCTGGAGCCGTGCGATCAGATTGCTGCCGACGAAACCGGCACCCCCGGTAACTGCGACGCGCATATTGGTCATCGAGGCGTTTCTCCGCTTTTCACCGTTGACATTTCAGGCGATCATTGCCTTTGCCGATGGCGGCAGATAGTCGAGCGGCTTGGCAAAAGCCATCATGTTGTTCCCCATCGCCAGCGGACCGGATTCATGTTTTCCAAGGCCAAATCCCTTCTCAAGATCGGTTCGCCGCCTCCTCCGCCGAAAACGCCCACCAAACCGAGATTTTCAGAGAAACGGTTTTTGGAAGAGTTCAACGCGCTGTTAGAGGGCGAAAATGGCGAACAGGCCCTGGATTATTTTCTGTCGCAACTGGGCGATTTTGCGGGATCCAGCATCCAGCGCCGAATCAAATTGAATCATCTGCGCTATGCATCGCGCATCCTGGAGAACCGGACGCCCGGCAAGCATGGCTTCGAAAAGCTGACGCGGAAACTCCGATCGGTGCACAACACCGTTGCCGGCATCGATTTGCCGAAGGGCAGTTTTCTGGATTTCGGCTGCGGCGAGCATGATCCGTTAGGTTTGGCGACGGCGCATTATCTCAACGGCTTCGATCGGGCGATCGCGTGCGACCTCGTTCCGATTCACGTACCGGCCTATTCCGCTTTTTCGATGTACGAAATCCTCGCGAATATGCTTGCCTTTCCGGAGAACTATCTGCGGCAAGGCGGAAACCTGGAGCAATTCAAGTCCCGCCTCGCCGAATTTGACCTTCAGCCGTTTCTCGACTGCGACTTTTCTGCGGGCGTCGCTTCGCTAAAGGGCAAGATCGACTATCGTCTCGACGATATTCTCAATCTCGACGTGGCGGATGAAGAGCTGTCGCTGACCGTTTCCTTCGCAGTAGGCGGCTTTCAGGTGAGCGGCGGCGGGGCGCTCACAAAATAATACGTTGCCTTGCTGATGCTTAGCTAAGAATACCTGAGCCATCGCCGTGTATACCTTAGGCTCACTCATCCAGTCTCCGGTTGCAATGCGCTGCCAGCTGATGGGCATGGCAGTAAGGGGGACGGCAGGTTCACCGTGGATGGTAGTCAGCGTCTGATGGGGGGCAGTGGGGGTGAAAACCATAGGATCTGTTCTCCTGGGCGGTAGATAACGTTGCTGCATATAGGGTGAGAAATACCCCATTAGTGGCCGAGGATATAACAAATTCCA
>JBCDDN010000073.1:0-12098 GCA_039180285.1 Pseudomonadota bacterium
CAGATCCAGCCCGTCATGCGCTTCGCTTCGGCCTTCCTGCCCAAGGACGAGATTACACCGTCGCTCGACAGCGAAACGTTCGATCAGGCCAACCATGGCGGTTTCTCGGCGGATATGATCGTGCGTCCGTCCGTTCCGGCGGGCGATTCCGGGACTGGGGAATCCGTGCCTCTCGAACAACTCGCCTTTGCGCGGAGCGGCGAGAAGGGCGAGGGGATCAATATCGGCGTTATCGCACGCCAACCCGACTATCTGGCGCCGCTACGCACTGCGCTCAGCGAGGAGGCAGTCGCCGCATGGTTGTCCGATCTCGGCGATTTCACCGTGCGAATCTACGATGTGCCCGGGATATCCGCCTTCAATATCCTGCTCGACGGCGCGCTGCCCGGCGGGATCAACGTCAGCCAGCGGTTCGACCCAGCCGGCAAGTCGACCGCGCAGCGGCTGATGGCTTTTCCCGTCCCTATGCCGGCTCCAGTTCCATCTGAGCACCTCTGACGAGCTTGCCGGGCCGCGCGCCTGTGGCCTGGTCGTTCCGACGGATGATGTCACCCGACACGATTGTCGCGTCATAGCCGGTCGCGCGCTGGTGCAGCCGCCGCCCGCCGGCGGGCAGGTCGTGGACGATTTCGGGCAGATGCAGCGTCAGCCGGTCGAGATCGATCACGTTGATATCGGCCTTGGCGCCCGTCCGCAGCACGCCCCGATCACCGAGCCCCACCGCGCTCGCCGCCTTCGCCGTCAGCATGTGGATAGCCTGCGGCAGCGTGAAGCTCAGCCCGTCCACATTCGGCCCGCGCACGAATTCGGTCAGCAGGTAGGTCGAATAGCTGGCATCGCATATCGCGCCATAATGTGCGCCGCCATCGCCGAGCGCGGGTATACAGGCGTCATGGCTGAGCATCGCGTGTGCGCTTTTGAGCGACGCGTCTTCGTAATTGCCGAGCGCGGCGAGAAAGAGGCCCTTGCCGTCGGTCTCGAGCAGCCGGTCATAGGCGATTTCCTGCGGGCTGCATCCGCGTGTGCGCGCCTGATCGGCGAGGCTCTGCTCCTTGGGCGGCGCATAATCGGGCGGATCGTCGAGCGGAAACAGCCATTCCCAGTTACGCGCCAGTTCGTTGAACGGATGCCCATCCCCGAAATCCTCCGCGAGCAGCGCGGTGCGCAATTCGGGATCGCGCATCGCGGCGACCTTTTCGTCAAGCGGCAGGTCCGCGATCTTCCGCCAGCTCGGGCACAGGACAAAGGGATGGACGGTCAGTTCCAGCCCGGCGATCAGGCCGATCGGGCGCGGCATCACCTGGCCGGTGACCTGGCCGCCGGCCGCGTTTGTGCGGTCGATCATGTCGAGCACCGTGCGCCAGCGCGGCGGCCCGTCATTGCCCGAAGCGAGCGTGAAAGTCGCTGGCCGTCCGGTCGCAGCGACGACTTCTTCGATCACCCGATATTCCTTGTCCCAGCCGACAAAAGCGTCGAGCACGATTTGCAGCGTGCCCGATCCGGCATCGGCCAGCCCGCCGCAGATTGCCTTGAGCTCGGCGATATCGGCATCGAAAGTCGGGATTGCGCCGCCATCGGCGGTCTTGTGGATCGAAAGACGGGAAGTAGCGAAGCCCAGCGCGCCCGCATCCATCGCTTCTTTCGCGAGCCTGCGCATCACTGCCAGATCATCTTCGGTCGCCGGTTCGCGCGCCGCGCCGCGTTCGCCCATAGCGTAAACGCGGAGCGGCGAGTGCGGCAGATAGGCGGCGACGTCGATGTCGCGCCGGCCCGCTTCGACCCGGTCGAGATAGTCCGGAAACGTCTCCCAGTCCCAGGGCAGACCCTCGGCCATCACGACGCCGGGAATATCCTCGACGCCCTCCATCACCTTGATCAGCATCTCGTGATCCTCGGCGCGGCAGGGCGCGAAGCCGACGCCGCAATTGCCCATCACTACGGTGGTGACGCCGTGCGACGAGGAGGGGGCGAGTTCCTCGGCCCAAATACACTGCCCGTCATAATGGGTGTGCACGTCGACGAAACCGGGTGTGACGATCTTCCCCTTGGCATCGATCTCATCGCGGCCGGAACCGGACACCGCGCCGATCTCTGTAATCCGATCCCCGGCAATCGCGATATCGCCTTCGGTGAGCTCGCCGCCGCTACCATCGGCGATCGTGCCGCCCCGGATCACCAGATCATAGTCCGCCATATCGTCTTACACTCCCGACCAGATTTTGCCCTCGGCCTCGGTATCGAGATCGACCGCGCCGCGCACGCCCAGTTGCTCGCGTGCTTCTTCGAGCGGCGTGTTCCAATAGTCTTCCATCTTCGCCATCCAGAAAGGATCGGACTGCTGGCCGATGGCGATCCCCTGCTGGATGCAATTCAGCGCAGTGCCCCAGACTTCCGGATAATGAAGCGCGGTGCGCACGACATAGCGCGTCGTGCCCAATATCCCCATGGCGTTCATCTCTCCCGCCAGTTCCTTGTTCTGGATATGCCGGTCGATCGTCGCCAGGCGGAACCAATAGGGAATCAGCTCGCCCATATAGTTGAAGCCGCCGCCGGTCAGTATGTGCTCATAATCATGCGTCTGACCGGAGCGCAGCGAATAATATTCCCACTGGCTCTTCGGCTTGAAATTCGGGACGATCTGAATCTCGTAATCGCCCTCGGTCGCCGCCTTGTAATAGACGCCGCCCAGGGTGCCCGGGGCGCAATCCTTGAGATCCTCGATCGTATAGTCGGAGCAGAACCATTCCTCGAACCAGGCATCGAGCGCGGGATTGTTCTGGCGTTCCTCGGTAAAGAGTGTTTCGATCCGCTCATAGTCGCGCAGCTTACCCAATATGCCGATCAGCTCGTGCATCTCGGCTGCAGGAGGATAGTCGGAACTATTCTTTTTGAGCGCGATTTTGGCGACCCAGGCGCGAAGGGCGGGGTCATTCAGATATTTGGAGGAGGAGACCAGCACCGAGGATTGGGTGTCGAGCAATTGCACGCCGCGTGCGAGATAGGGTATGTCATCCATTGAGCCTCTCCATTAGCCGTTTGCGGAAAAATTATACCTTTTCTTTTCGCAAATCTAGGGTATTCTGCCGTATATAACAGTTTTTGCGTCGAATCTCGAGGAGAATGGTATGGGAGAGGCCAGAGTTGCACTGGTAACCGGCGCAAGCCGCGGTGCGGGGGCGGGCATTGCCCGCGGCTTCGGCGAACTCGGCTATACCGTCTACGTGACCGGCCGCACCGTCGAACCGGGAGATGCCAAGGGCTGGGATGGTTCGGTCCTCCCCGGCACGGTTGCCGAAACTGCACAGGCGGTCACCGAAAAGGGCGGCGAGGGGATAGCGGCGCTCTGCGATCATGCCGATGACAAGCAGGTCGCGGCGCTGTTCGATCGGATCGCGGACGAACAGGGCCAACTCGACATCCTCGTCAACAATGCGACCTATATTCATCCTCAGCTTATCGAGAAAAAGCCCTTTTGGGAGAAGGAGCTGGACGCGGCGAAAATCCTCGATGTCGGTTTGCGCTCGGCCTATGTGGCGAGCTGGCACGCGGCGAAGATGATGGTGAAGCAGGGCAGCGGCCTGATCGCGTTCGGCTCGTCCTTCGGCGGCAGCTGCTATATGCACGGGCCGGCCTATGGCGCGCAGAAGGCGGGGATCGACAAGTTCGCGCATGACATGGAGCATGACCTGCGCGACACCGGCGTGATCAGCGTGTCGATCTGGATGGGACCGCTGGTGACCGAGCGCTCGGCGATCGCCCGCGAGACCAATCCGGAGCAATATGAGGATTTTATCGAGACGGCCGAAAACCCGGAATTCACCGCGCACATCCTCGATGCGATCGATAAAGCACCCAACCGGACCGAGTTATCGGGCCGCACGCTGATCGGCGCGGAAATCGCCAAGGAACTGGGCGTGACCGATCGCGGCAAGGAGCGGCCCAGCTCTCGCGATATGCTCGGCAGCCCGCCGGACAAGAATCCGGCGGCCGTGTATTGAGCCAAGGAGTGCAGATGACCACGGTCGACCCCGTCTTTGCCGCCGTCACGGCGCCCGGCACGCCGTTCGAGATCGGCGAGCGAGACGACATGCGCCAGTTCGTCAACGCGCCACCCGATCTCAACATGCTGATCGAAGCCGCGCGCCGGCATGGCGACAAGACCTTCATCGTCGAGGGCGAGCGCCGGTTCAGTTTCGACGACATATTCCGCCTGCGCGACGCGCTCGTCCCGAAGTTCGAAATCCAGCGCGGCGATCATGTCGCGATCTGCATGCGCAACCGGTCCGAATGGATGGTCGCGTTTCTCGCCGTCGTCCGGGCGGGTGGAGTCGCGGCCCTCGTCAACAGCCGCGGCGCGCCCGAGGAACTGGTCGCGATGATCGAGGGTGTCGAGGCGAAGCTGGTGCTGGCCGATGGCGGGCGGGCGGCGCTTCTGCGCGAAGGCGGTTTCGCCGGACGGATCATGGAGATCGACGAGTTCCCGACTCTAGACGAGGCAGGGGAGGCGGATACTCCAGCGGCGGCGCAGGAGAGCGCAAGCCCGGACGATCCCTGCGTCATCCTGTTCACCTCCGGTACCACGGGGCGGGTGAAGGGCGCGATGCTCAGCCACAAGAACCTCATCACCGGGTTGCTATCGATGCAGCTGTCCGGCCTGATGGTGATCCACAACATGGCCCGCGCGATGAATATCGAGCCCGAAACGCTGATCGCCAATATTCCGCAACAGGCCGTGCTGCAGGTGTTTCCGCTGTTCCACATCTCCGGGCTCGGTGCGGCATTCCTGTCACCGCTCTTCGCCGGCAGCAAGATTGTGATCCTGCGCCGCTGGGATGCCGAAGAGACGATGCGGCTGATCGGCGAGGAGGGCATCACCCAGCTGACCGGCGTGCCGACCATGTTGTGGGATCTGATCCGGGTGGCGAAAGGCCGGGAGGCCGAACTCGTCTCGCTGCGCAGCATCGGCACCGGGGGGCAGGCGCTGCCGGTCAACCTGCTGGACGCCATTCGCGAGCTGTGTCCGCATGCCGTGATGGGCACCGGCTACGGGATGACCGAGAGCGCGGGTAGCGTTGCCATGGCGGTGGGTGAGGATTTCGTCCGCAACCGCGCGGCGGCGGGACGGGTGCTGAACCTGGTCGACATGAAGATCGTCGGGCCCGATGGCGAGACGTTGCCGATCGGCGAGGCCGGGGAGATCGTCGTGCGCGGGCCGATGATCATGCAAGGCTATTGGAAGCAGCCCGAAGCGACGGCCGAAGTGCTGGGCGAGGATGGCTGGTTCAAGACCGGCGATGTCGGCTATCTCGACGAGGAAGACTATATCTTCATCGTCGATCGGAAGAAGGACATGGTCATTTCCGGCGGCGAGAATATCTATTGCGCCGAGGTCGAGCGGGTGATGGGCGAAATCCCCGAAGTGACCGAATGCGCGGCGTTCGGGATACCGGACGAGCGGCTCGGCGAAAGGCTCGTCGCCGTCGTTGTGGCCGAGGGCATCGATGAGGCGGCCATTATCGAAAATGTCGGCGAGCATCTGGCGCGCTACAAGGCGCCGGGCCGGGTCGCGTTTTTCGAGGAGCCCTTGCCGCGCAACGCGGTCGGCAAGGTCGACAAGGTGCAATTGCGGGCCGCATGGCCCGAACTGATGGGAGAGACGGTCTGATGGCGATGCCGACCGATATCGGGATTATCGACTGCATGCTGGGCATTCCGGAGGCCGAGGACCGGTCCGACTGGTATGAGAGCTTTCGCCCGCTGATCAAGGACGAGGAAACGCTTCGGCAATTCGCGATGCCCGCTCAATATATGTTCAAGGACATTCCCCAGACCGGCAAAGCCGAGGATTTCCTGTCCTGGACGGTCGATCAGATGGACCGGTTCAATATTGAAAAGGCGCTGGTCGGCTGGAACGAGAATGAGACATCGCGTCGTGCGAAGGAGACATATCCGGATCGTTTCTTCTTCGATCTGCCTTGCGATCCGAACAAGGGTGTCGAGGAAGTCCGGCGGATCAAGCGCATCCATGACGAGGTCGGCCTGTCGGCGATCAGCGTCTTTCCGTCCGGTACGCTGCCGCAGGTGGCGATCAACCATAAATATATGTTCCCGCTTTATACGGCGGCGGCGGAGCTCGGCATTCCGATCTGTCTGAATGTCGGCATTCCGGGGCCGCGCATTCCGATGGAAACACAGAAGGTCGAGCATCTCGACGAGGTCTGCTGGTTCTTCCCCGATCTCAAGATCGTGATGCGGCACGGCGCCGAACCCTGGGAGGCGCTTGCCGTCAAACTGATGCTGAAATGGCCGAACCTCTATTATTCGACGAGCGCCTTCGCGCCCAAATATTATCCGAAGACGATCATCGACTATGCCAATACGCGCGGGTCGGAAAAGGTCTTCTACGCCGGCTATTTCCCGATGGGATTGAGCCTCGACCGCATCTTCAAGGATATGCCCAACGTGCCCCTGAAGGACGAGGTCTGGCCGAAATTTTTGCGCGAGAATGCGATGAAGGTGTTCGGACTATAGGTTTCGGGAGATGGGAAGTCTGCTCCCTTTGACGAAACACCGCCTGCTGAGACAACCCCGGCCGGCGGACTGAAAATCGACAGGAGAAAGAACCATGGCCGGTTCCGATCACAAACCCGCGGGCGACGCACGGACGCCGCCCGTTGCCGTCTGGCAGCTGTTGGAAAAGATGAGCCGAGAAGAATTGCTCGAATGGCGCAAAGCGGATGTCGCCAATCGCGCGCCGATCGCCGATCGCAATCTCGATATCCCGTTCCCCTATGGCTGGTATCCGGCCTTGCTGTCCGACGATCTGGCGGTCGGCGAGGTCAAGCCGCTGCGCTATTTCTCGACCGATCTCGTCGTGTGGCGCGGCGAGGACGGTCAGGTGCGGATGCTCGACGCCTATTGCCGCCATCTCGGCGCGCATATGGGGTATGGCGGGCGTGTCGAGGGCGACAATCTCGAATGTCCGTTCCATGCCTGGAGCTATAATGGCGAAGGCGTGGTCGAGAGCATTCCCTATTCGAAATCCATCCCGCCGCAGGTCAAAAAGCCGTGCGAGAAGCAATGGCCGGTATGCGAGGCCAATCGCTGGATCTGGTTCTGGTATCATCCGGCCGGCGCCGCACCCGAATGGGAAGTCGAGCATCTGCCCGAGACCACCGATCCGGAATGGACGGATTACGATATCTATGAATGGAACGTCTATGGCAGCCTGCAGAACATGGCCGAGAATGGCGTGGACGCGGCCCATTTCAAATATATCCATGGCGCGGCCTCGATGCCGGACTATGAATTCGAATGGGGCGACCATTGGCGCGCAGCCAGCCTGCACATGAAGATGGGCACGCCCAAGGGCGAGGTCGATGGCGGCATCGCGTTCAAGAATACCGGCCCGGGCCAGAGCTGGACGCGCTTTACCGGCATTTCCGAAACGCTACTCGTCGCCTGCATAACACCGGTCGAGAAGGATCATATCGCTGCGCGTTTCTGCTTCACCCAGCCCAAGAAACAGGCCGAAGGGCCGACGGCCGGTATCGCCAAGGCGATCATCCGGGACATCTGCAAGCAGTTCGATCAGGACAAGGTGGTCTGGGACCGGCAGAAATATCTGCCGGACGCCCTGATCTGCGCCGGTGACGGTCCGATTGCAAAATTCCGCCAGCATTATGCGCAATTCTATGTCGATCCCGACGACCCGGGCGAGGATCGGCTGGAAGCCGCCGAGTGAAACCCGCTGACGCCGGTGATCGCCGGCGTCAGTCCTCGGGCTGCTGGGGCGAACCCGGCATGCCCATATAATAATGGCCGGCGTTCAGGCCGCCATCGACCGACAGTTCGGTGCCGTAGCAATATTTGCCGTCGTCGGACGCGAGGAAGGCGGCGGCCGCGCCGATATCCTCGGTATCGCCGGTGCGCTGGGCCGGGTAGATCCAGAAATTCTTGTCGAATTGCTCGCGCGGCACTTTGTGCGGGTTGGACAGCTCGGTCATAATTCCACCGGGATGGATCGAATTGACCCGGATGCCGCGCGGGCCCAGTTCGAGCGCCGCGGCCTTGGTGAAGCCGCGCACCCCGAATTTCGAGGCGCAATAGGGGGTGAGGGAATTGGCGCCCGAGATGCCGTCCGCGGAACTCATATTGATGACCGATCCACCGCCGGCTTTCTCGATCGCGGGGATTGCCGCCTGCGTGCCGATGATCGTGCCGATCAGATTGACGTCGATGATCCGGCGGATATCGTCTTCGGTCAGATCGTCGAGCGCCGCGAATTTGAGAATACCGGCATTGTTGACGAGAATGTCGAGCTGGCCGAACTGATTCGTGACCGCGGCGATCGCGGCGTCCCAATCCTTCCGGGCGGTGACGTCGAGCGGCTGGAAGGCGGCGTTGGGCGCCAGTTCCTCGGCCAGCGCCCGGCCTTCCTCTTCCAGGATGTCGGCGACCATGACCTGCGCGCCTTCCTGTACGAAGCGGCGGACGATACCTTCGCCGATTCCTCTCGCGCCACCTGTCACGAGGGCCACCTTGCCAGTCAGTCGCTGCATCGATTATTCTCCGTTGGATGTGAAAATATCGTTAGGATTCTTCTCTTATGATACGCAATTCGTGATCATGTATGCAAAATAACGCATGATTGCGAAAAAAATTGGGGTAAAAGCGATATTTTAATCTGAGCCAGAAAAACGGTATTGGAAGGTCCGTGGCGTTCGCGTCGAGAGCCGGACCAGAAGAAACCGGCTATGCAGGATGCTGGCTGGCGTCTACCAAATTCGGTTTCGGGGCAAGCGGAAGATGGAAACGGAGTACAAATGGCGGATGATTTCGAAGTCGACGATATCGATTTGGCGATCGTCGAACAGCTTCGCGCCAATGGACGGGCTACCAACCAGCAGATAGCGGACCGGCTCGATCTGACCGCCGCCACCGTATCGACCCGTATCCGGCGCATGGAAGATGCGGACAAAATGCGGGTTGTTGCCGTGTCCGATTTTGCCGCGCACGGATTTAACGTCCTGATGGAGGTGGCGATCGAAGTCGACGGTCGCCCGGCGTCCGAAGTTGTCGAGGAACTCTCCGCCTTCGACGAGGTGTTCGCGGCGCATCTGGTAACGGGCCGGTACGATATCGACCTGCTGGTCGTCCTGCATGATTTCGACGATCTGGGCGAATTGCTGCTGTCCAAATTCACAAAAGTCCGGGGAATTCGCTCCATGGTCCCGGCCATTGCGGTGGACGTCGTGAAGTATAAATTTGACGTTGCGCCGATAGAAGCGGGAGAGACACGATGAGCGAGCCGCTGCTGGACGAACTGGATCACCAGCTGATCGAAACGCTGTCGCGCGATGCGCGTATCTCGAACCGCAAGATCGCCGGCGATCTCGGCGTTACGGAAGGCACGGTCCGCGGCCGGATCAAGCGGCTGCAACAGGAGGGTATGATCGCCTTCACGGCAATCACGAGCTTCGGTTTCGTCGACGGGTCGCGTCTCGCATTTATCGGCGTCCAGGCGGAGGCCAGCGATGTCGAGGCGATAGCCGCGAAAATCGCCGATATGCCACTCGTCAACGCGGTTATGATCACGATGGGCCGGTTCAACATTCTGGTCATCTGCCTGTTCAGCGAACTCGGAACGCTGCACCGGATCGCGTCCGACGAGATATTGGCGCTCAAGGGTGTGCATCATGTCGAAACGTCGATCGCGGTGGAGACCGTCAAATATAATCCGCGGATCGTTCGAATCACCGATACGGAATCGAATACAGCCGGCAAATGAACGACTGAAGTGATTATGTGCGTAGAGATATGGCACAAAGATTGCGCATTAGATGGTCCGATTTGTGTAATATCCATTGATTCGCATTGCCAATTCGGTCCGTCTCTCTGTATATGTCGATGGCGGGATTTGCAGAGAGGACCGGTGCATGGCGACGACGGCTGAATATGGTTTGGGGGATTTCACCTTTCCGCGCGGTTGGTTCATGGTCGCGACATCGGAAGAGGCGACGACCACACCGTTGGCGCTGCGTTATTTCGGCGAGGATCTCGTCCTGTATCGCGGTGAATCCGGCCGGGTTTTTCTGGTCGAGGCCTATTGCCCGCATATGGGCACGCATCTGGCGAAGAATTCGACCTCCTATGTGGTCAAGGATCGGGAGCATGTCGAAGGCGACAATATCCGCTGCCCCTATCATGGCTGGCGGTTCGGTCCGGACGGGCGGTGCAACGACATTCCCTATTCGCCCGGTCCGATTCCCAAAAAGGCCTGCCTGAAGAGCATGCAACTCGTCGAACGGGCTGGATGCATCTGGGCCTGGCATGACGAAGAAGGCGGCGAGCCCGATTACGACGTTCCCGCCTTCGATCATTGGGACGAACCCCATTGGGTGAATTGGGAAATCGACAAACTGGGTGAACTCGCCTCGCATCCGCAGGAAATCGTCGACAATATGACGGACAAGAGCCATCTCGGCCCGGTTCACGGTTCGACCGACATGGTCCAGTTCGAAAATGAATTCGATGCGCATAGCTGTCGCCAGATTCTGGCCGCGGGCCACAAGACGTTGGCGGGACAGGGCGCGGAGCCGATGACCAACGACACTTGGTATACCGGCCCCGGCATCCTGCAATCGGTTATGCATGGCGAGTATCCCTCGCACATGCTCATCGCGCATACGCCGATCGACGACGGCCTTATCAAGGTCTGGCACGGGCTGCTCGTCAAGGTGCCGAACGAGACGCCGACGGAAGAGGATATCGCCCTCGCTCGCGGCTATCAGGCGGCCAGTCTTGCCGCCTTTTCCCAGGATTTCGAAATCTGGGGCAACAAGCGTCCCTGTTTCAGCCCGATGATGGTGAAAGGGGATGGCCCCTTCGACAAGCTCAGAATCTGGTATCGCCAGTTTTACAATCCGATCAGCCGCGCGACGGAATTTCATAAGCGCGTAGACGGGCGTTATGTCACGCGCGGAACGCAGAGCGCGCCTTGGGACGAGGTTGCCTGACCCCTACACTGCGGTGGCACCGCCATCGACGACTAATGGATGGCCGGTGACGAAACTGGCTTGGTCGGAACAGAGCCAAAGCACGGCGCTCGCAACCTCTTCGGGCTGGCCGATCCGTTTCATCGGCGTCATCGCGTCGATCACCGCGTTCAGCTCCGGGGTTTTGACAAGTATTTCGGTCATCGCGGTCTCGATCACACCTGGGCATATCGCGTTCACCCGGATGCCCTGTTCCGCCCAGCGCAATGCGGCGTGGCGGGAGAGGCCGACGACGCCGTGTTTGCTGGCGGTATAGGCGGGCTGCGCCGGATTGCCGATCAGCCCGTTGATCGATGCCGTGTTGACGATCGCGCCGCCGCCCTGTTCGAGCATCGCTTCGGCTTCGGCCTTCATGCAGAGCATCACCCCGGTCAAGTTGATCCCGATCGCCCATTCCCACACATCCCGGTCGTACTCGTCACGCGCGATATCGTTGACCCCGGCATTGTTGAACGCGAAATCCAGACGGCCATATTCGGATTTGGCCCGTGCGACCATCGCCCTGACCTCGTCTTCGTTCGCAACGTCGCAATGCTGATAGACGGCCTCGCCGCCGTTCGCCGCGATCAACGATACCGTTTCCGCGCCCGCTTCGTCCTGGACATCGGCAACGACGACCCGGGCGCCAGACGCCGCAAAGCCTAGCGCTGTCGCCCGGCCGATGCCTGCGCTTCCCCCGGTCACGGCCGCGACCTTGCCGTCAAATTCATAATCCATTGCCCGTCCCCTTCGAAAATATACTACGCTGCGAAGCCAGCATGTCTTGTCGACTCCTGCCGTGCTTGATAGTGAAATTTACGCAAATGGACATCCGAAAAGGCATATAGTGTTATATTACGGAGCAAAATATCGTCCTTCCTACGAAATTGCCTCCTTGTGACCGGGGTTGACCAGTCTTTCGAGGGACGTGTGGTGCTCATTACGGGCGGCACGCGCGGCATCGGGCGCAGCATTGCCAAGCGGTTCAGGGACGCCGGCGCGACGGTTTATGTCTGCGGGCGCAGGGAGCCGGAGGCCCTCGATACCGGCCTTCATTTTCGC
>JBCDDN010000074.1:0-11995 GCA_039180285.1 Pseudomonadota bacterium
GGCGCGAGCCAGGACCCGCGCGGCGGCGGATCCTGCAGCATGTCGATCGCGGCCAGTTCGGGCAGTTCGGCCGTGCCGTAGCGGCCGGGTAGCGTGACGCTCTCATAGCGCCCGATCTCGACCATCTGCCTGGTTTCGATCGCCGGCGTCGCCGAGGCGAGGACGACCGGAAAGCTTTCGAAATGCCCGCGCATCACGGCGACGTCGCGCGCATGATACATGACGCCTTCTTCCTGCTTGAACGCGCTCTCGTGCGCCTCATCGACGATGATCAGGCCGAGCTCCGGATAGGGGAGGAACAGCGAGGAGCGTGCGCCGACCGTCACCTTCGCCTCGCCGGTCGCGATGGCGCGCCAGGCACGGCGGCGCTCGGACTGGCGCAGCCCCGAATGCCAGGCGACGGGCTCGCAACCGAAGCGCGCGATGAAGCGCGTCAGAAACGGTTCGGTCAGCGCGATCTCGGGCAGCAGGACAAGCGTTTGCCGGCCCATGCGCAAGGCTTGGGCGATGGCTTCGAAATAGACCTCGGTCTTGCCCGATCCGGTCACACCGTCGAGCATGATCGGGGTGAACGCCCGGGCCTTGACCGCTTCGACCAGCCGCGCGCTCGCCTTTTGCTGGCCGTTCTCGAGCTCGGGCGGCCCGAAATCGGGGTCGGGGAGCGGGAAGGGCGCATCGAGCGAAACTTCGACCGGTTCGAGTGCGCCGGCCTTCACGAGTCCCCGGATCACGCCGACCGACACTTCGCCGATCTCGGAGAGTTCCCGGATGATATCCTGGCTGTCGCCGATCAGCTCGAGCGCCTGTTCGCGCTTCGGCGTCATCCGCTCGGGCATGCCGCCGCTCGCGCGATATTCGGTGATCGTCTTCTCGCCCGAATAACCGCTGGTCGAGGCGAGACTCATGCGGAGCACCGAGGCGAGCGGCGCGAGATAATAGTCGGCCGTCCATTCGATCAGCCGGCGCAACGTCTCGGGGATCGGCGGCGAATCATAGGCGCCGAGGATCGGGCGCAGCTTCTCCGCCGCAACCGGCGCGCCATCCAGTCGCCCTTCGTCCCAGACCACGCCCGTGACCTGGCGCGGCCCGAGCGGCACCTTGACGATGCTGCCCGGCGGCGCGGCCATGCCGTCCGGCACCCGATAGTCGAGCGGGCCGAGCGCGGCGTTGAGAATGAGGACGCGGACACGGGTCATGCGCGGCACCATAGGCCATGTGCCGATCCGGGGAAGGTGCACGTCCCGGCCCTATCCACAACCGCGTCCGTGCGTTGACCATCTTTGCGATCGGGGCCTTGACGCCCGGCAAGTCCCTGCCGATAGCCTTGGGACGAGCAATCGGGCGGCGAGAACGGGACGATGGAGCTTCTTGGCGATTTTCTGACGCGTCTCGTCACGCAGTTTCAGTCTCCCGCGCTTGCCTTTCTGATCGGCGGAATGCTGCTCGCCGCGTTTCGGAGCAAGCTCGACATTCCCGACGCGATATACAAGTTCGCGGTCTTCATGCTGCTCATGCGGATCGGCATCGAGGGCGGTCTCGAGATCCGCGAAGCCAATCTGGCGGACATGCTGTTGCCGGCTATCGCGACCGTTCTTATCGGCTGCGCGATCGTGCTGATCGGCCGGTTCACTCTGGCTTTTCTGCCGGGCGTGAAAATCGAAGACGCGATTGCCACAGCCGGGCTGTTCGGCGCGGTCAGCGCCTCGACGCTCGCGGCCGCGATGGTCCTGCTGGAAGAAGACGATATCTTTTACGAAGCCTGGGTGCCGGCGCTCTATCCGTTCATGGACATCCCGGCGCTGGTGCTCGCCATCGTGCTGGCCAATCTCTACTTCGCCAAGCGCGACGGTAAAACGAACGAACGGCCCAGGATCGGCGCGATCATCGCCGACAGCTTGCGCGGTTCGGCGCTTTCGGCGCTGCTGCTGGGCCTGGCTCTCGGCCTGCTGACCCGGCCCGAACAGGTGTTCGAAGGCTTTTACGACCCGCTGTTCCGCGGCCTGCTGTCGATCCTGATGCTGATCATGGGGATCGAGGCCTATCAGCGGCTCAACGAAATCCGCAAAGTGGCGCACTGGTATGCGGTCTACGCCGTCGCCGCGCCGCTGACGCACGGCCTGATCGCGTTCGGCCTCGGCTATCTGTTGCATCTGGCGACCGGTTTCAGCCCGGGCGGTATCGTGCTGCTCGCGGTCATGGCCGGATCGAGTTCCGACATTTCGGGCCCGCCGACGCTGCGCGCGGCGATCCCTTCGGCCAATCCGTCCGCCTATATCGGGTCCTCGACCAGTATCGGCACGCCGGTGGCGATCGCGATCGGCATCCCGCTCTATCTCGCGCTGGCCCAGATCGTGTTCGGTACGGGTGTCGGCTAGCGCCCTAGTGATGGAATTTGTGGGGGCGCAATATCTCGACATCCTCGAGATAGGTGATCCCCGAATAATCGTCGAAATAGCGCGCCGCGACCCTGTCCGTGATCTGCTCGGCGATCTCATGGCTCGAGACGATCACCTCGACCTTCACATTCCGGAACGCATCGACGACCGAAGCCCGGTTTGTGGGGCGCACGCCACGGCTGCCCTTGCCGCCGGCGGCGACGACCGTGTAGCCGGTGCCGCCCGCCTCTTCGATGATTTCGGCAACGCCGTCGAAGATGATCTTCTCGGTGATGATCACGACTTTGGTCGCTTTATAGGTCACGGCTTTCGCCCTCTCGACAGGTTGCCGCTTTGCTATGTCGCCCCCTGTTCGGGGTCAAGCTGACATGTCGTCATTTGCCTGGTGGTCGCAATCGAGTAGGTCTGCCGGCGGGACAGTATGGGGAGTGGCTTGATGGACAATCGGATCGGTCGCAGGACGGTGTTGAAAACGGGCGCCGTGATCCCGCTCGTTGCGCTGGCCGGTTGTACGGGGATGGGCGGGTTCGACCTGACCGGGGCGATCCGGCGGATACTGACCCTGTCCTCGCAGCGCGCCTTCGCCCGGCTGCTCGCCGAAGACGGTTTCTACGACGACCAACTGGCGCGCGTGACGCTGCCCGATCAGATCGGGGGATCGCGGGCCAGTGGCGTCGTCCGCGCATTGCTCGCGACATCGGCCGTGCGCGGCCGCCTGTTGCGGCTGCTCAACGATGCGGCGGCCGAAGGCGCCGAGCGCGCCGCGCCGCTCGTCGCCGACGCGATCCGTTCCTTCTCCGTCGCCGATGCGCTGTCGATCATCCGCGCAACCCAGGGCGACACCGCGACCCAGGCACTGCGTGGCCAGATGGGCGATGCGCTCGTTACCGCGATGGTGCCGGAAGTCGGAACCGCGCTGCGTGTGGCGCAGGACCCGCTGATCGGCGAAGTGCTGCGCGCGGCCACCGGAATCGATATCGCCGGGCTCGGCGCGGACGTGTCGCGCCAGGCCGCCGACGGCATCTACGCGGCGATCGGCCGCGAGGAAGCCGCCATCCGGGCCGATCCCCGCGCGACCGGCGATCCGGTCATCATCGGCGCGTTCGGATTGCTTTAGTGTCAAATCCTCCCCGGCACGGGGAGGGGGATCGCCGAAGGCGGTGGAGGGGGATGCGCTCGAAGCGATGCGCAAGCTGACGCCCCCTCCGTCAGTGCTTCGCACTGCCACCTCCCCGTGCCGGGGAGGATTGGCAAATGTGGATAGCGGGACCCACTCCCGCAACTGATCGGCTATACGCTGGAGCACGACTCCATTATCCAGGACCATCCGCCCATGAAATTCTTCGCCGACACCGCCGATACCGACGCCATCCGCGAACTCGCCGCCACCGGCCTAGTCGACGGCGTGACGACCAATCCCTCGCTGATCCACAAGTCCGGCCGGGACATCATGGAGGTGACCAAGGAAATTTGCGGCCTGGTTGACGGGCCGGTCTCGGCCGAAGTCGTCGCGACCGAGCATGACGCGATGATGCGGGAAGCCGAAGTGCTCCGGAAGATCGCCGATAATATCGCGATCAAGGTGCCGCTGACGGTGGATGGGCTCAAGACCTGTAAGGCGCTTACCGGCGATGGAACGATGGTGAACGTCACGCTCTGCTTCACCGCCAATCAGGCGCTGCTCGCGGCCAAGGCCGGCGCGAGCTTCATCTCGCCCTTTGTCGGGCGGCATGACGATATCGGCTATGACGGGATGCGGCTGATCGACGAGATCCGCATCATCTACGACAATTACGATTTCGAGACCGAAATCCTCGTCGCGTCGGTCCGCCACCCGGTGCACATTCTCGACGCCGCGAAGATGGGCGCGGACGTCGCGACGATGCCGCCCGATGTGATCCTCAAACTCTTCAACCATCCGCTGACCGACAAGGGCCTCGCGGCGTTTCTCGCCGACTGGGAGAAGACGGGGCAGTCGATCGGCTGATGCTTGCTTAGTCCGTATTCCTGCGCAGGCAGGAATCCAGGGTTGCGAGCGATGCCGTTCGCGGCTCTGGGCTCCTGCGTTCTCAGGAGCACGATAGCCTTTCGACGATTGCGCTTCCTTGCTAAAGCAACATTCTTTCAAAAGAAGGTTGCCCTATGTCTGCCGCTCCCACCCTCGATTTCGGCCTTGGCGAAACCGCCGACATGATCCGCGAGACGACGTCGCGCTTCGCCGCCGACAAGATCGAACCGCTCGCGAAGAAGATCGACGCGGAAGACTGGTTCCCGGCCGAGCTCTGGCCGCAAATGGGCGAGCTCGGCCTGCACGGCATCACGGTCGAGGAGGAATGGGGCGGCCTCGGCCTCGGCTATCTAGACCATTGCGTCGCGGTCGAGGAGGTCAGCCGGGCAAGCGCCTCGGTCGGCCTCAGCTATGGTGCGCATTCTAACCTCTGCGTCAACCAGATCCGCCGCTGGGGCAATGACGAGCAGAAAGCGAAATATCTGCCGGGGCTGATCTCGGGCGAGCATGTCGGCAGCCTCGCCATGTCGGAAGCCGCCGCGGGCTCCGACGTCGTCGGCATGAAGCTGAAGGCGGACGCGGTGCAGGGCGGCTATATTCTCAACGGCACCAAATTCTGGATCACCAACGCGGCCTATGCCGACACGCTGGTCGTCTACGCCAAGACCGGCGAGGGATCGGGCGGGATCACGGCTTTCTTCATCGAGAAGGACATGCCGGGTTTCAGCATAGGCCAGAAGATCGACAAGGTCGGGATGCGCGGCAGCCCCACGGCCGAGCTGGTATTCGACGATTGCGAGGTGCCGGACGAGAATGTCATGGGCCCGGTAAACGGCGGTGTCGGCGTACTGATGAGCGGTCTCGATTACGAGCGCGCGGTGCTCGCCGCGATCCAGCTCGGCATCATGCAAGCCTGCCTCGATACGGTGCTGCCCTATGTCCGTGAGCGCAAACAGTTCGGCCAGCCGATCGGCAGTTTCCAGCTGATGCAGGCCAAGGTTGCGGATATGTATGTCGCGCTGAATTCGGCGCGCGCCTATGTCTATGCCGTGGCGCGCGCCTGCGATGCGGGCCAGACGACGCGTTTCGATGCGGCGGGCTCCATCCTGCTCGCCAGCGAGAATGCCGTGCAGGTCGCGCTCGAAGCCGTCCAGGCGCTGGGCGGCGCGGGCTATACGAAGGACTGGCCGGTTGAGCGGTATATGCGCGACGCGAAGCTGCTCGATATCGGCGCGGGGACGAACGAAATCCGCCGCATGCTGATCGGCCGCGAACTGATCGGGGCTGGGGCGTGATGGGATATCGTATTCGTCATTGCGAGGAGCCGAAGGCGACGCGGCAATCCAGAGCCACGAACGCCGCCGCTTGCCGCCCTGGATTGCTTCGCTTCGCTCGCAATGACGGAGGCTTTTAGTGGCAGCACCGACTCTCGACAGCACCATCGACACCAGCGGCGAGGCGTTTCGCGCCAATGCCGCGCATAATCGCGAACTCGTTAACGCGCTACGCGCCGACGTCGCGAAGGCGGCGCTGGGCGGGACGGAGAAGCATCGCGAGCGGCATCTCTCGCGCGGCAAGCTGCTGCCGCGGGATCGCGTCGAGCGGCTGCTCGATCCGGGCAGTCCTTTCCTTGAAATCGGCCAACTTGCGGCGTGCGATATGTATGGCGGCGAGGTGCCGGGCGCCGGGATGATTGCGGGCGTCGGCCGCGTGTCGGGTCGGCAGTGCATGATCGCCTGCAACGATGCCACGGTTAAGGGTGGTACCTATTACCCCATGACCGTGAAGAAGCATCTGCGCGCGCAGGAGATCGCGCAGGAGAATAGGCTGCCGTGCATCTATCTGGTCGACAGCGGCGGCGCGAACCTGCCGCACCAGGCCGAGGTCTTCCCCGATCGCGAGCATTTCGGGCGGATCTTCTTCAACCAGGCGAATATGAGCGCGCTCGGCATCCCGCAGATCGCGTGCGTCATGGGGAGCTGCACGGCGGGCGGGGCCTATGTCCCGGCGATGTCCGACGAGACGGTGATCGTCCGCAACCAGGGCACGATTTTCCTGGCCGGCCCGCCGCTTGTGAAGGCGGCGACGGGCGAGGAGATCAGCGCCGAGGATCTGGGCGGCGGCGATCTGCACGGCCGCAAGTCCGGCGTCGTCGATCATGTCGCCGAGAATGACGAGCATGCGCTGACCATCGTGCGCGATATCGTCTCGACCCTAAACGCGCCGCACGATCCGGGCGTCAAGCGCGTCGAACCGCGTGCGCCCAAATTCGATGCGGAAGAGCTCTACGGCATCATCCCCGACGATGTCCGCGCGCCGTACGATGTCCACGAGGTGATCGCGCGGATCGTCGATGGCAGCGAATTTCACGAGTTCAAGGCGCTGTACGGTTCCACGCTGGTCTGCGGTTTCGCACATATATGGGGGATGCCGGTCGCGATCCTCGCCAATAACGGCGTGCTGTTCAGCGAGAGCGCGCAAAAGGGCGCGCATTTCATCGAACTCGCCTGCCAGCGCCGCATCCCGCTGCTGTTCCTGCAGAACATTTCCGGCTTTATGGTCGGGGGAAAGTACGAGGCCGAGGGGATCGCCAAGCATGGCGCCAAGCTGGTGACGGCGGTGGCGACGGCGACGGTGCCCAAGATCACCGTGCTGATCGGCGGCAGCTTCGGCGCGGGCAATTACGGGATGGCGGGGCGGGCGTACGGCCCCCGCTTCCTGTTCACCTGGCCCAACAGTCGGATTTCGGTGATGGGCGGCGAACAGGCGGCAAGCGTGCTGGCGACGGTCCATCGCGACGCCGACCAATGGACCGAGGACGAAGCCGAAGCCTTCAAGGCCCCGATCCGGCAAAAGTACGAAGACGAAGGCAACCCCTGGCACGCCACCGCCCGCCTCTGGGACGACGGCATCATCGATCCGGCGCAGACGCGCGATGTGCTGGGCTTGGCCTTCGCGGCTACGTTGGAAGCGGAGATACCCGAGCGACCGGCGTTCGGCGTGTTCAGGATGTGATGATGGGGTACGGCATAGTAGATATCCGAAAAGTGGGTTCTTACGGCGATCAGGTTGCTTACGCCTTTCATCACGAGGGTAAGGCCGGCACATTCTTCGTTGATATGAATACCGGCGAAATATCCGGCGCGTCGTTTGTTAAGACCGACCGGGAAGCAAGAGCTGGCTTCGCTGCCCAGTTCAAAGTGAAGCAGGCTTGGGAAGCTGGTGAACTGCCTGAAAAGCTCGTTTGGGCCGGATAGATATGATCGGCAATTTGACAGACGTTTTTGAGATCACCGGCCGAGGCGTAGTCGTGACCGTGGAGATTCAGGACGGTGAATGTTTCATCGGTGACAAACTCGTCATCTCTCCGAGCGAATGGGAAATTACCGGGATAAAGATGATAAATTACGGGTCTGAGGGAGTACGCCGAATGCAAGAAGAAGATTGGAATCCGCCGATCGGAATTTTGTTAGGGGGCGCAAAAAAGGCTGATCTAATCCAGCTGATCGGGCGAGAAGTCGAGACGGTATCGGCCGAGGGTAGCAAGCAATGATCTCCTCTCTCCTTATCGCGAACCGCGGCGAGATCGCCTGCCGGATTATCCGCACCGCGCGCAAGCTCGGCATCCGAACCGTCGCCGTTTATTCGGACGCCGACGCCAAGGCGCTGCATGTGCGCGAGGCGGATGAGGCCGTGCATATCGGGCCTTCGCCCGCCGCCGAAAGCTATCTGGTCGGCGAGAAGATTATTGCGGCGGCGAAGGATACCGGTGCGGAGGCGATCCATCCGGGGTACGGGTTTCTTTCGGAGAATGCGGATTTTGCGCAGGCCGTGCTCGACGCCGGCCTGATCTGGGTGGGGCCGAAGCCGGAGAGCATTCGCGCCATGGGCCTCAAAGATGCGGCGAAGACGCTTATGGACGAGGCGGGCGTGCCGACCACGCCCGGCTATCTCGGCGAGAACCAGGACGTCGATTTCCTCGCCGAGCAGGCAGAAGCGATCGGCTATCCCGTGCTGATCAAGGCCGTCGCCGGCGGGGGCGGCAAGGGGATGCGCAAGGTCGAGGCCGCCGAAGATTTCTCCGACGCGCTCCAATCCTGCCGCCGCGAGGCCAAGGCCGCATTCGGCAACGATATCGTGCTGCTCGAAAAATGGATCGAGAGCCCGCGCCATATCGAGGTGCAGGTGTTCGGCGATTCCCACGGCAATGTCGTCCACCTGTTCGAGCGCGATTGCTCGCTCCAGCGCCGCCATCAGAAGGTGATCGAGGAAGCGCCCGCGCCGGGCATGGACGAAGAAACCCGTGAAGAGGTCTGCGCCGCCGCCGTCCGCGCGGCCAAGGCCGTCGATTATGAGGGCGCCGGCACGATCGAATTCATCGCCGATGCGTCCGAAGGCCTGCGCGCCGACCGCATCTGGTTCATGGAAATGAACACGCGGCTGCAGGTCGAACATCCGGTGACGGAGGAAATCACCGGGCAGGATCTGGTCGAATGGCAGCTGCGCGTCGCGAGCGGTGAGGAACTGCCTCGCAAGCAAGATGCGCTGCGGATCAGCGGTCATGCGATCGAGGCTCGGCTCTATGCCGAGAACCCCGCGACGGGCTTCCTGCCGTCAACCGGGCGTCTGGAGACGTTCGATCTCGGCTATACGAACGAAATGTATCGTGTCGACAGCGGCGTGATGGCCGGGGATATTGTGTCGCCGCACTATGATCCGATGCTCGCCAAGCTGATCTATCACGGCGACACGCGTGCGGAAGCGATCGATGGACTGGCGCACAATCTCGCCGGCATCATGATCTGGCCCGTGACGACCAATGCGGGCTTTATCCATGCCTGCCTTGCGAGCGATACATTCCGTGACGCGGATCTCGATACCGCTTTCATCGGCAGAAACGAAGAAGCGCTGACTCAGCCGCCTGAACTCGATGACAAAACGCTGGGTGAAGTGGCCGATCGCCTGCTGCTTCGTCAGGCGCATGAATTGCCGATCGATAGCGACTGGGCGTTTTGCGATCTGCGCGGTTTTCGGCTCAATCGCGAGCCGGCAGACAGCATGATTGTCTATGTCGACAAGGAGGCGCACAAGGCGCCTCTGTCGCCCTTCTCGGTCGAGCGTGGCTATGCAACGCGCGCGCAAGAACAGGCGGACGGTACTTTCCTCTTCTCCCAAGCGGGCCATATCCGCCGGCTGGGAACTGCGCCGTCCGGCGGTTTCGTCGGAGCCGGCGCCGCATCCGACGGCGCAATTCTCTCGCCAATGCCCGGCAAGATCATCGCAGTCAGCGTTGCCGAGGGCGATGCGGTGGTCAAAGGCGACAAGCTCGTCACGCTCGAAGCGATGAAGATGGAGCACAGCCTGACTGCGCCGTTCGACGGGACGGTGGTGGAGCTCAATGTCGAAACCGGCGGGCAGGTTTCCGAAGGTACGCTTCTCGTGCAGATCGAGGCGGGGGAAGAATAGCGATGTGTTCCGGCGCAGGCCGGAACCCAGTTCCGCCGTTCGCCATGCCGGTGGTCTATTCGGCAGGCAAGACGATTCCAACTGCGATGTTAGGACTGGGCTCCGGCCTTCGCCGGAGCACATCTTGTGCAGAGCGTCATCCATAACGTTCGTGCCTGCCGGTTGACCTTTACGTCAAGCTGACGGAAGCTGGGCGCGACGAGAGGAGACCCCATGGCCGACTATCAAACCATCCTGACCGATCTTTCGGACGGCATTTTCACGATCACGCTCAATCGCCCCGACCGGATGAACGCCTTTACCGAGCGGATGATGCACGAGATGATCGCCGCATTCGACGAGGCCGATGCCGATGACGATGTCCGCGCGGTGATCGTGACGGGGGAGGGGGACCGGGCCTTTTGCGCGGGCGCGGACCTGCAGGCCGGCGCCGATACGTTCAACTATGACAAGCGGCTCGACCGCGATACGCCGATGCAGGAAGACGGAACGGTCGATTGGAACCATCGCGGCGCGCGGGACGGCGGCGGGCAGCTCACCTTGCGCATCTTCAACTGCAAGAAGCCGGTGATCGGCGCGATAAACGGGGCGGCGGTCGGTGTCGGATCGACGATGACGCTGCCGATGGATGTGCGGCTGGCGGCGGATACGGCGCGGTTCGGTTTCGTCTTCGCCCGGCGCGGGATCGTGCCCGAGGCGGCGTCGAGCTGGTTTCTGCCGCGGCTCGTCGGGATCAGCCAGGCATTGGAATGGTGCTATTCGGGCAAGGTATTCGGCGCAGAGGAAGCGCATCAGGGCGGGCTCGTCCGCGGCGTATACACGCCCGGTGCGCTGATCCCGGCGGCGCGGGCGCTGGCGAAGGAGATGACGGACGAGAGCGCGCCGGTGTCGATCGCGATGACGCGGCAGATGTTCTGGCGGATGCTGGGCGCGGAGCATCCGATCGAGGCGCACCGGATGGACAGCCGCGCGATCTGGTATCGCGGGCGGCAGGAGGATGCGAAGGAGGGCGTGGTATCGTTCCTCGAGAAACGCCCGGCCGACTATCCGAACAAAGTCAGTTCGGACATGCCGGATTTGTCGCGCTGGTTCGACGATCCGGAATTTTGATATTTCAGAAAAGCCCGTTTGCCCTGAGCTTGTCGAAGGGCTGCACTTTCTTTGCCTGGTCCGAAGAAGAACAAGGCTTCGACAGGCTCAGCCTAAGCGGATTGTGAGAGGAGACTTCAGATATGACCGCACCCCAATTCGATTTCACGGCCAAGAATGTCATGGTGTTCGGCGGCACCAGCGGCATCAATCTCGGCATCGCCAAGGGTTTTGCGGCCGCCGGGGCGCGGCTCGGGGTCGCCAGCCGGTCGCAGGACAAGGTCGACGCGGCGGTCGCGCAGCTCGGCAACGATCTGGGATCGGCGCTCGGCTTCTCGCTGGATGTGCGCGATGCCGAGGCGGTGCAGAAAGCCGTGCACGATTTCGTTGCCGAGCGCGGCAAGATCGACGTGCTGGTTTCGGGCGCGGCGGGGAATTTCCTGGCCCCTGCCGCCGGGCTCAGCCCCAACGGGTTCAAATCGGTGATCGATATCGACCTGCTCGGCACGTTCAACGTGATGCGCGCCGGTTATGAGAGCCTCAGAAAGCCGGGCGCTTCCGTCATCAATATCTCCGCGCCGCAGGCCTGGATCGCGATGCCCTTCCAGGTCCATGCCTGCGCGGCCAAGGCTGGAATCGATCAGGTGACCCGGACGCTGGCGATGGAATGGGGGGCGGAAGGCGTGCGCGTGAACTCGATCGCGCCCGGGCCGATCGGCGGGACCGAAGGTATGGAGCGGCTCGCGCCGACCGAGGAAGCAGCCGAGCATTCGAAAAAAGCGGTGCCGCTGGGCCGCTGGGGCGAGATCGAGGAGATTGCCAATATGGCGATGTTCCTGTCGTCGGATATGGCGGGCTATGTCTCGGGCGCGGTGATCCCGGTCGACGGCGCAAGTTCGTGCGGGCGGTCTATGGGTGGATAGAGTGGCAGTGCTCCTGCGAAGGCAGGAGCCCAGGGCCGCAAGCAGTGCGGTCGATTGCCCGAGGCTCCTGCCATCGCCGGAGCACACTGATTCTTACCCACCCCATGCCAAAA
>JBCDDN010000075.1:0-11652 GCA_039180285.1 Pseudomonadota bacterium
CCGCGCGGCGGGCCTCGGCCTCAATCCGCAGCTCGACGGGCAGATGATCCGCCTGCCGATCCCCGATCTCACCGAAGAGCGCCGCAAGGAACTCGCGAAGCTCGCCGGCCAATATGCGGAAAAGGCGAAAGTCGCGGTCCGCAACGTCCGCCGCGACGGGATGGATGCGCTCAAAGCCGATGAAAACAAGAAGGAAATCGGCGAGGACGAGAAGAAGCGGTCCGAGGCCGAAGTCCAGAAGCTCACCGACGACAAGATCGCCGAGATCGATACGATCGCGAGCGAGAAAGAATCGGAAATTCTCGAGCTGTGACCGCCGAACCGGCCCGATCCGTGGACGACGCGGCGGCCGGGACGGGCAGCGGCGCGGGAATACCGCGTCATGTCGCGATCATCATGGATGGCAATGGCCGCTGGGCCCAGAAACGCGGTCTGCCGCGGATCGCCGGGCATCGCAAAGGGATAGAGGCGGCCCGCTCGGTCGTAAAAGCGGCGGGCGCGATCGGCATCGAAGTCCTGACGCTCTATGCCTTTTCATCGGAGAACTGGAACCGGCCGGCCTCCGAAATCGCCGATCTCATGAATCTGCTCCGCCGCTTCATCCGCAAGGAGTTGGAAGCGCTAGCGGGGGAGGGGATCCGTATCCGGGTGATCGGAGACTATCGGGCGTTCGAACCCGATGTCGTCGAACTGATCGACGGCGCGATCGCCCGAACGGTCAATAACAGCACGGCAACCCTGGTGGTGGCCCTGAACTACGGCTCGCAGTCGGAAATCACCGAGGCCGTCCGGGCTCTCGCGCAGGACGCGGCCGAGGGCAACCTGTCGCCGGGCGATATCGGCCCTTCGGCGATCGAGAGCCGGCTGAGCACCCATGGATTGCCGCCGCTGGACTTGCTGATCCGCACCTCGGGCGAACATCGGCTATCCAATTTCCTGCTCTGGCAATCCGCCTATGCCGAGCTCTATTTCACCGACACGCTATGGCCCGATTTCGACGAAGAGGCTCTGCGGCGAGCCGTCTCCGATTTCGGCCGCCGCGACAGGCGCTATGGCGGTCTATGACGGACATCGCCGCGCCCGGCGGCTTCCGCAACCTGTGGAAGCGCGCGATTACCGGAATCATTCTGGTCGCAGTCGCGCTCGGGGCGCTCTGGCTGGGCCAATGGAGTTTCTGGCTGCTCGTTACGCTGCTGGCGGCGGCCATGATGTACGAGTGGGGCGGGCTGATGAAGGCACCGGGCCGGAAAACGCTCTCCTTCACCGCCATTCTAGTCTTGTTGATGCTGCTGTTCAGCCCAGCCTATGCCCCCGTCGACTGGCTGGATCTCGCGACGACCGCCGTGGTCGGCGTTGTCGCCGGCCTTGCTTTCTGGAGCGCGCGGCTCGGCGCCGGCTTTCTGTACATCGCCGCGGCCTCCATCGCGATCCTTGTCCTGCGGGAGCAGGGCGGGTTGGTATTGACAGTTTGGACGCTGGCGATCGTCTGGGGGACCGATATCGGTGCCTATTTCTCGGGCAAGACGATCGGCGGACCCAAGCTTGCCCCCGAGTTCAGCCCCAACAAGACCTGGGCGGGGCTTATCGGCGGTATTGCGAGCGCGATGCTCGTCAGCGCGGCTTTCGTCATAGCGGCGGACCTGCCGGCGCCGATCATCGCGCTGGCGGCATTGCTGGCCATCGTTGCCCAACTTGGCGACCTGTTTGAAAGCTGGCTGAAACGAAAGGCGGATGTGAAAGACAGTTCCAACCTCTTCCCCGGACATGGCGGGGCGCTCGACCGCCTGGACGGCCTGCTCCCGGTCGCCATAGGCGTCGCCGCGCTGACATCCACCGGCTGGCTGACATGACGGCGAAGAAACGCATCTCGATATTGGGCGCGACGGGATCGGTCGGCCAATCCACGCTCGATCTCGTGAACCGCGATCCCGAGGCGTTCGACGTTATCGCGCTGACCGCCCATCGCGATGTCGCGGGGCTGGCGAAAGCGGCACGGGACAATCGCGCAAAGCTGGCGGTGATCGGGGATCCGAATCTCGGCGGAGAGCTTGAAGACGCGCTGGCCGGCAGCGGCATCGACACGGCGGCCGGCGCGGACGCGATCTGCGAAGCGGCGGCGATGGAGGCCGATTTCGTCATGGCGGCAATCGTCGGAGCGGCGGGGGTTCGCTCGGTAATGGCCGCGATCGAAGCGGGTACGACGGTCGGGCTGGCCAACAAGGAATCCTTGGTGTCCGCGGGTTCGCTGATGCTTCAGGCGGCGCGCGACCGGGGCGTTACGATACTGCCGGTCGATTCGGAGCATAATGCGATCTTCCAATGCTTCGATCACGATCGACCCGGCGGCGTCGCCAGCATCATCCTGACCGCGAGCGGCGGGCCGTTTCGCGAATGGTCGCGCGACGAGATGCGCGACGTCACACCCGAACGCGCCGTTCAGCACCCCAACTGGTCGATGGGCGCGAAAATCTCGATCGACTCGGCCACATTGATGAACAAGGGGCTCGAACTGATCGAGGCGCGCTATCTGTTCGACCTGCCGCCCGACGATTGCCGGATCGTCGTCCACCCGCAGTCCGTCATCCATTCTCTCGTCGAGTATTGCGACGGCTCGGTCCTCGCGCAGCTCGGCGCGCCCGATATGCGGATTCCGATCGCGCATACTTTGGCCTGGCCCGAACGGATGGAAACGCCGTGCGAACGGCTCAACCTGGCCGAAATCGCGCGGCTGGACTTCGAAGCGCCCGATCCGGAACGCTTTCCGGCCATCGCTCTGGCGCGATCGGCGATGGAAGCCGGCGGCGCGCGTCCCGCCATCCTCAACGCAGCCAATGAGGAGGCCGTGGCGGCCTTTCTCGCGAAGCGTATCGGATTCCTCGACATCGCGACGATTGTCGGACGGGTACTGGACGGCTATGCCCCCGGCGCGCCGGAAAGCATCGACGATGTGTTCGCGATCGACGCGGCCGCGCGCGCGCATGCGCAACAGCAGATGGACAGCCTTCCCGCATGACCGAAAACCCCGGTATTCTCTATTCCATCGGCGCATTCCTGCTCGTCATCGGCCCGCTCGTATTCGTCCATGAGATGGGCCATTATCTGGTTGCGCGCTGGTTCCGCACAAAGGTCGAAAAATTCTCGATCGGCTTCGGTCGCGAAATCGCCGGCTGGACCGACAAACAGGGCACGCGGTGGAAGATCGGATGGTTGCCTCTGGGCGGCTATGTCCAGTTTGCCGGAGACCTGAATGCGGCGAGTCAGCCCGACCCGAAGGCCGATACCGTTCCCGCCGCCGAGCGTGCGGAACTGTTTCAGTTCAAGCCCGTCGGGCAGCGCTTTCTGATCATCCTGGCCGGGCCCATGATCAATTTTCTGTTCGCGATCCTGCTCTTCATGGGCATTTTCGCCACCTATGGGCAGGCGCAGAACGCCCCGATCGTCTCGGCGATCATGGAGGATTCGGTCGCCGATCAGGCCGGATTCGAACTGGGCGACGAGATTGTCGCGGTCGACGGCCGGTCCATCGATCGGTTCGACGAACTGGCCGATATCGTCAGGCTGCGCCCCGGCCAGGAAATGCAATTCGATATCGAAAGGGCGGGCGAGGCCGTGACGATCACGGCCGTGACCGGCGACATTACGGTGACCGACCGGTTCGGCAACGAAGCGCGGATCGGCCGTCTCGGCATCCAGTCCGATGTCCTCGAAATGGAGCCTCTGGGCGCGCTCGAGCTTCCCGGAGCCGCCATCGAACAGACCGTTTCGAGTCTCGAAATGATCACCGTCGGCCTCGGCCAGATCATCACCGGCCGGCGCTCTGTGGAAGAATTGGGCGGACCGCTGCGCATTGCGCAATTCTCCGGCCAGACGGCAAGTCTCGGCCTCTACGCCTTTTTATTCTTCATGGCGGCCATCTCGATTAATCTGGGATTCATCAACCTGTTGCCAATCCCCATGCTCGACGGGGGTCACTTGGTGTTCTATGCGGCAGAAGCCGTCCGCAGGAGACCGATAAAGCCAGAGGCACAAGAATGGGCTTTTCGTATGGGTCTTGCTGTCCTGTTGAGTTTCATGCTGATGGTAACGGTCATCGATCTGGGCTCGTTCGGTCTTTGGGAGCGACTGAGCGGGTTGATCGGCTGACTTCTATGGGGCAGGGCGAGTTTTTCCTACCGAGATAAGATAATAAGGGCGGTTTGCGTGCATCTGAGTAACCGAAGAATTTCGAAGCGGGCCCGGCTATCCGGGCTGATGCTGGGTACGATGCTGGGCGGGCTTTCGATCCCGGCCCATGCGCAGCCGGCGCCGCCGACACCCCCCCAGGATCCGGCGCAACAACAGGGCCCGGCGCCACAGTTCGATACCGGTGCCGAAACGGTTGCGACGGACTCGGTGCTCCCTGTGGGTCAGGTGATCCGCGCGGTGCTGGTCGAGGGATCGCAGCGGATCGAGCCCGATACGGTGCGCTCCTATGTCGAGCTGCAGCCCGGCGCGGCCTATACGCGCGAAGATCTGGACGAAGCGCTGCGCGATCTGTTCGAAACGGAATTGTTCGCCGATGTCGAGATTCGCGACAATCAGGGCGAACTGACTATCGTCGTCCAGGAAAATCCCGTGATCAACCGGATCCTGCTCGAAGGCAATCGCCGGCTCGACGATGACGATATCCGCGGCGAAATCCGCCTTGCGCCGCGCCAGATCTTTACGCGATCGCGCGCCCGGGCCGATGTCGCCCGGATCATCGAACTCTATCGCCGCCGCGGCCGGTTCGCGGCGTCGGTCGAACCGCAGATGGTCGAGCTCGACCAGAATCGCGTCGATATCGTGTTCGAGATCAGCGAAGGCCCGCGCTCGCGCGTCCAGCAGATCAACGTCATCGGCAACGAAGTCTATTCCGACAGCGATCTCCGCTCCGAAATGGCGACGAAACAGTCGCGCTTCTTCCGCTTCTTCTCATCGAGCGACACGTTCGATCCCGACCGGTTGGCGTTCGACCAGCAGCGCCTGCGCCAATTTTATCTGACCGAAGGCTATGCCGATTTCCGCGTCGTTTCGGCGGTCGCCGAACTCACCCCGGATCGCCGCGACTTCATCATCACCTATGTCGTGGAAGAGGGCGAACGCTATCGCTTCGGCGAACTCGAACTCGACAGCGATCTGCGCGATTTCCGGTCGGAACAGTTTACCAGCTTCATCCCGATGCAGACAGGCGACTGGTATAACGCGCAGCAGATCGAGGACACGATCGACCGGCTGAACGAGACCGCCGGCCTGCTCGGCTACGCATTCGCCGAGGCGCGCCCCGAATTCAACATCAACCGCGAAGACCGGACCATGTCGGTGCGCTTCCGGATCGAGCAGGCGCCCCGCGTCTATATCGAGCGGATCGATATCAACGGTAATACGCTGACCCGCGACAAGGTGATCCGGCGCGAATTCCGGTTGCAGGAAGGCGATGCGTTCAACAGCTTCCTCGTCCGCCGGTCGCAGAGCCGTATTCGGTCGCTCGGCTTCTTCCAGGAAAATTTCGAGATCGAACAGACGCCCGGCTCGGCGCCCGATCGCATCGTCCTGACCGCCAATGTCGAAGAGAATGCAACCGGCGAACTCCAGATTTCCGCCGGTTTCTCAAGCCTCGAACGGTTCATTCTCAACTTCTCGGTTCGCCAACGCAATTTCCTCGGCAAAGGTCAGGAGCTGCGCGCCGGCGTCAACTATTCGAGCTTCTCGAACTCGATCGAGCTCGGCTTTACCGAGCCCTATCTGTTCGACCGCAATATCGCCGTCGGCGTCGATCTCTTCCGGCGCGATTTCGACTCGTTCAACTTTATCGGCGACGATCGGAACACGACTTACGAGCAGGTCAGCACGGGTTTCCAGATCCGCGCCGGCGTACCGCTTACGGAATATTGGACCCTGGCGCTGCGCTACGGCCTGAGCCAGGAAGATGTCAGCCTTGATGAGAACACCTTTTTCATCAACGGCGAGTGCAGCGCCCTGCTGGCGGGCCGCTTCCTTTGCGACACGATCGGCGATCGTATCATCTCCAGCATCGGCTACTCGCTCGTTTACAACAATCTCGACAATAATGTCCGCCCGACCAGAGGCCGCCGGATCATCCTGAGCCAAGACTTCGCCGGGCTCTTCGGCGATGTCAGCTATCTGCGGACGCGGATCGACGCCGACCAGTTCTTCAACGTCGGGTCCGGCTTCATCCTCGGTCTCAGCGCCGAGGCCGGCTATATCCAGTCCTTCGAAAATCGCGGCGGCGCCGGGGTCGACGATGTTCGCCTGACGGACCGCTTTTTCCTGGGCGAACCGCAGATCCGCGGCTTCGACATTCGCGGCGTCGGCCCGCGGGTCCAGCGCTTCTCCTATACACCCGGCACCAACGACCTGATCACCGACGAGCAGTTCGTGACGGATGACGCGATCGGCGGCCGCGCCTATTATCTGGCCCGCGCCGAACTCGAAATCCCGCTCGGCTCGGGTGCTCGCGAATTGGGCTTCCGCCCCTCCATCTTCATCGATGCGGGCGCCGTGTTCGGCGTGACCGACCCGGTTCTGCAAACCTTCCCGTGCCTCGATGCAAATGGGGACGAGGTCGGCCAGACGCCGTGTACCGGCGACGCCATTCCCGGACCGATCATAACGCGCTTGCTCGACAATGCGGGCAACCCACTCTTCATCGCGCCGGACGGGACCCTTACCACGGATTCGGTTGACGATATGGGCAACGCTCTTAACGAGGCCAATCGCACGATCGCGCCGTTTCTCGAGCGGTTCGTTGGCGATTCGCCGTCACCGCGTGTAACGATCGGCGCGGGTGTATCCTGGAACTCGCCATTCGGGCCGTTCCGTATCGACCTCGCTTATGCCCTTCTTCAGGAGGAAGGCGACGAGGACAAAATCTTCTCATTCAACATAGGAACGCAATTCTGATGTTTTCAAAAACCAAAACCTTCTTTGCAGGGCTGTTGCTGGCGCTTCCCCTGGTTGCCGCCACTCCGGCCCATGCCCAGGCACGCGGCGTCGGCGTGGTCAGCGTCGATGCGGCCATCCAGCAGACGACGGCTTTCCAGGCCGCCGAAACCCAGATTCAGTCGACTTACGCGACGCAGATACAACAAGCCCAGACTCGCGCCCAGGCCCTACAGGCCGAGCTCCTGCCGCTTCAGCAGGCAGCGCAAGCCGCGCAGCAGGCCAATCCGAACGCCCAGACGCCGCCGGCCGCGGTGACGACCTTCGCGCAGCGCCGTCAGGCCGCAGAGCAGGAGCTTGCGACGCTGAATCGTCCGCTCGTACTCGCCCGGCAATATGTGCGCGAGCAGATCGGTATTCATTTCAACGACTCGCTGACGGCGGCGATGACAGCGTCCAATGTCGATCTGGTTCTCGAACCGAACGCCGTCGCCGCGCTCGCACCGGGCTCGGCCGCCAATATCACCCCGGCGGTCACGACCCAGCTCAACACGCGCGTACCGAGCGTTCAGGCGATCCCGCCGGCAGGCTGGAACCCCGGCGACACACTGCGCGCCGCGCAGCAGACGCAACAGCCCGCCGCCGGGCAGCCTGAAGGCCGGTGAACGACGCACCGTCGAAGGACATAGCCGCCATCGGCCCGTTCGATACCAAACGGGTGATGGCGGCCATTCCGCATCGTTATCCCTTCCTGCTCGTCGACCGCGTCGAGCAGATCGTTCCGGGCGAGTCGATCACGGCCATCAAGGCCGTTTCGATGAACGAGGAATTTTTCCAGGGGCATTTCCCGGGACGCCCGATCATGCCCGGCGTGCTGATCATCGAGGCGCTGGCCCAGGCGGCCGCTATCATGGCGGTCGAAGAGCTGGATTTGCTGGAAAGCGGCAAGCTCGTCTATTTCATGGCGATCGACGGCGCGAAGTTCCGCGCGCCGGTCGAACCGGGATGCCTGCTGACGCTCAAGGTCGAATATGCGAAAAAGCGTTTTCCGGTCTGCAAGTTCAGCGGCAAGGCCTATGTCGACGACAAGCCCGTCGCGGAGGCCGATTTTACGGCGATGATCGCCGACCCGCCCGAGGATTGATGCGGGCTCTCCAATGCAGCCGTTAGATGAAGTTCCCCCTCCCCTTGATGGGGAGGGGTTAGGGGTGGGGTGATTTCTCAACCTGCGATATCGCGCGCGGATGGCTCACCCCCACCCAACCCTCCCCATCAAGGGGAGGGCTTTTGGGCTTTCGGACCGCAGCCTAAACCCGCACCCAGCGCTCGCCTTCGCGCGCCACGCCGAAAATCGCCGCAACCCGCTCTTCCGACAGCGTTTCCTCCGGCGGTCCGTCCGCGGCGATCCGTCCCGCATCGATCGCGATGACGCGATCGCCATGCTGGCGGGCGAGTTCCAGATCGTGGATCGATACGATCACCGCCGCGCCGGCATCGGCTTCGGCGCGCAGCCGGGCGAGTATCGTCAACTGCCATTTAGGGTCGAGATTGGCGCAGGGTTCGTCGAGCAGCAAGGCGCTCGCCTGAGGCGCCAAAGCGCGCGCGATCATGACGCGGGACCGCTCACCGGTCGAAAGATGATCGAGGCGGCGCTCGGCCAGTTCCTTCGCGTCGAGCGACCGCAACACCGCGTCAACCCGGCCGGACCCGGTATCGCCCGGCACGCCGAGCGCGATGAAATCCAGAGCCTTGAGCGGCCAACGCACTTCCCGCGACGCACCGAGAAAAGCGATATGGCGAACGCGCCGGGCCGGTGACATGGCGGCAAGGCGCTCGCCATCCACCACCAGGCTGCCGGTACTGCCCGACAGCCCCGCCAATGCGTGCAACAGGCTGGTCTTTCCGGCGCCGTTCGGGCCGACCAGCATCGTCACCGTACCGGCGTCGAAGGCGAGGTCGCACGGCGCCAGCCGGTTCGGGATCGCAACGCCCTTCGCGACGAGACGCGCGCTCATGGACGGACGCTCCAGCGCATGCGCGCAACCAGCCACAGAAAGAAAGGTGCGCCGATAATGGCGGTCAGAACGCCGATCGGAACGGATCGGTCGGGCGGCGCAAAGCGCACCGCGATATCGGCCGCCAGGAGCAATGCCGCGCCGATAAGCGCGGCCGGGAGGATCGCGCGGCCGGGATGACCGGCCGTCAACCTGCGGGCGATTACGGGGCCGACAAGACCGATAAAGCCGACCGCGCCGCACACCGATACGGCCGCTCCGACACCGATCGCCGTGGCGATTATAACGGTGCGGCGAAGGGTAACGATGTCATAGCCCATGGCCTCTGCGACATCCTCGCCGAGCGCGAGCCGGTCGAGCGCCGGAGCGCACCGCGCAAAATAGGCGATGGCGGCCAGCGCGGGTATCGCGGCAAAGGCGAGCTGGGGCAGGCTGCGGTCGACGAGCGATCCCATCAGCCAGGCATAGGCATCGTAAAAGGCGAAGGGCGAGGGGGCGAGCGCCAGCGCCAGCGCCGTTCCCGCTCCGGCGATCGCGCTGATCGCGATTCCGGCAAGCAGCAGCGTGGCGGTTTCCGCGCGCGGACCGGCGAGCATCAGAAGCAATGCCAGGGCGATTGCCGCGCCCGCCACACCGCCCAGGGCGATTCCGAACGGACTCGCGAAACCGAGCATATAGGCGGCGATCACCGCGCCGAAGGCCGCGCCGCCGGTCGCCCCGGTGATATCGGGCGAAGCGAGGGGATTGGCGAACAGCGCCTGGATCGCCGCGCCGCTCGCGCCCAGCACCGCGCCGTAGACGAGGGCGAGCATCGCCCGTGGCAGGCGCAATTCGGCGACGACGATCCACGCAAGCTCGGGATCGGCGGCAAAGAGTTCCGGCAAAGCATGGAGTGGGATCGTCAGCGATGCTCCGGCCAGACCCAGGACAAGCAGCGCGAAAAGCAGATAAAGATTGGGCTTCATTCCGCGAGCGCCTCCCGAAGCCGGCGGATTTCGGGCAGCAGCGAGGGGCCGGAGCACGTCCAGCGGCGGCCGTCGGTATAGATGATGCGCGTGTCGGGCGATCGGTCGATGAACCGGAATCCCGGCCAATATTGACCGCGCGACGTCTGGCCGCGTCGATAATCGCTGCGGATCACCGTTTCCGGCGGATCGATGAGAAGCGTCTCGGCAGTCACTCGCACCCCCTGGCCCTCGGGAACGCGCGCCCCGGCCAGCGCCAACCATCGGGCGCCCAGGCTCTGCTCGGCGAAGCTGTAGCCGCTGTCGCTCAGAAAAACGACTTCGCGTGATGCGTCGGGGCTGTCCTCGGAGAATCGGCGTATCGCCGCGATAATGCTCCGGCCACGCTCTTCCCGGCCCAATGCCTGCGCCACCGTAGCGATCGCCGCTTCGATATCGGCGATCGTCTGGGGGAAGGGAAGGGCGACCAGCTCGGCGCCTATCCGTTCGGCCAGATGCGCCCGATCGCGGGCGACGCCGCCCATCGTCAGGATGAGATCCGGCCGATATCCGGCAACCGCCACGACGCTACCGTTGTTGGCGGGATAGCGGCGGCCGCTGCGCCAGAAGGGGAATTCGTGCCGATCATGCGCGAGATGGGTGACGGAGGCGATCTGTCCGGGCCCGGCAAGCAGAAGGAGCAGCTCGTCGGTGCACATGTTGACGGAGACGACGCGATTGGGTGCGGCGGCCGCGGGCGCGACGAGGCCGGACGCGCACCACAGCGCGGCGAAGGCTGCCAGTGCACCGGGCATATTCTTTATCGTCCTACAGCGCTTGTCCGCCAACCTCGCTTCCTCCGGGCCATGTCGCCACGGAGGAAGCGCAAACGGCTTCCTGTCACTCCGGCTGATCCCGGCCGGGCTCGGACGACACAATGGCAGGTCTCCTGGCTCGCGGCTCGAACTCCGCTCCCCGCCTTCCCGGACGCGCCGCGTCCAGTGGCTGAAGGGGAGGGACTTGCCGCTTACAGTTGCGGGCACAGCACCGGATTTCCACCGGCTTCCCTTTTTACCGCACACGACGCACGGCACCATCGCTGAAGTCAGCGGCTAGGCTGGCTTGCAAGCCCTTGTCAAGCGGCGTTTCAATCGCTAGATGCGCGCCTTCGCTTGCATCGGCTGGTCGGTAACCAGCCACGAAGAAAGCCAAAACCATGAAAACCGATATTCATCCCGACTACCACATGATCACCGTCAAGATGACCGACGGCTCAGAGTTCCAGACCCGCTCCACTTGGGGCGCGGAAGGCGATACGCTGAGCCTCGACGTGGACCCGAAATCGCACCCGGCCTGGACCGGCGGCAGTCGCAATCTGGTCGACAGCGGCGGCCGTATCGACCGCTTCAACAAGCGTTTCGGCGGACTGACCCTCAAGAAAAACTAAGCCTTTTCGCGCGATTCGATACAGGGGACGGATGCTCCTTTTCCCATGTGGAAAGGGCGGAAATGGCCTGCGCCATTGATGGGAGAGTGATGTGGACGACTGGGATACCGACGAAAACGGCAACTTCAAAATGCATGCGTTTCACGGCTATGAATCCGCGATCGCGCCGGGGAACGTGTTGTTGAGAATGCTCTATTTTACGGAAAACTCCGATCTTCCGCCCAACGTGCCGCATGGGCTGCAATTCGCGATGACACCGGACATGGCCCGGAAACTCGCTCGCGATCTTATCGCCAACGCCGATCAGGCCTAAGCGCGCGCCGCC
>JBCDDN010000076.1:0-11195 GCA_039180285.1 Pseudomonadota bacterium
CAACCACTAATATGGTTGCATTATCTCAGCACCCGGCCATCTTGACCGGGTGCTGAGACAATATGAACTGATCGAACGGGTCAAAAGCTACGACCCCTCTGCCGACGAAGCGCTGCTCAACCGCGCCTATGTCTTCTCGGTCAACGCCCATGGCACGCAAAAGCGCGCGTCCGGCGACCCCTATTTCAGCCATCCGATCGAAGTCGCCGGTATCCTGACGGAGCTGCGGCTCGACGATGAGACGATCGCCACTGCGATTCTCCATGACACGATCGAAGACACGGTCGCGACGCAAGACGAGATCGAGCGGCTCTTCGGCGACAATGTCGCGCGCCTCGTCGACGGCGTCACCAAGCTCTCGACGATCGAGGCCCAGTCCGACACCGAACGGGCGGCCGAAAATCTGCGCAAATTCCTGCTCGCCATGTCGGGCGATATTCGGGTGCTGCTCGTCAAGCTGGCCGACCGGCTCCATAATATGCGCACGCTGCATTTCATCAAAAACGATGAAAAGCGCCGCCGCATCGCGCGCGAGACGATGGACATCTACGCGCCGCTCGCCGAGCGGATCGGCATGTACGAATTCATGAAGGAGATGCAGACGCTCTCTTTTCAGCATCTCGAGCCCGATGCCTGGGAATCGATCCACACCCGGCTCGATCGGCTGCGCGCGGGCGAAGGCGCGGCGACGATCGACCGGATTGCCGACGAGTTGAAACTGGTTCTCGGCAGCCATGGCGTCGATGCAGAGGTCACAGGACGGGAGAAACATCCCTATTCGATCTGGCGGAAAATGGCCGAGCGGCATGTGTCGTTCGAAACGCTGACCGATGTGATGGCGTTCCGCGCCATCGTGCCGGACCTTGCCGATTGTTACCGGGCGCTCGGGATCCTGCACGAAAAATGGCACATGGTTCCGGGGCGCTTCAAAGACTATATCTCGACGCCCAAGCGCAACGGCTATCGCTCGATCCATACCTCGATCCAATATGGCGAGGACCGGCGGATCGAGATCCAGATCCGCAGCCAGGCCATGCACGAACAGGCGGAAAACGGCCTCGCCGCGCATTGGAGTTACAAGCAGGGCGACCGGCCCGACGGCCAGGCGAGCTGGCTGCGTGATCTGATCGAAATTCTCGAAACGACGGAAAGCCCGGAAGAACTGCTCGAGCATACGCGCATGGCGATGTATCAGGATCGCATTTTCGCCTTTACGCCGGCCGGTGAGCTGATCCAGCTGCCCAAGGGCGCGACGGTCGTCGATTTCGCCTTCGAGGTGCATACCGATCTCGGCAAGCAGACGGTGGGTGCGAAGGTCAATGGCCGCGTCGTGCCGCTGCGCACGCAACTGGAGAATGGCGATCAGGTCCGCATCCTGCGCTCCGACAACCAGCATCCCGATCCCGGCTGGCTGAGCTTCGTTGTCACCGGCAAGGCGCGGGCCGCGATCCGCCGTTTCGTCCGGCAGAAAGAGAAAGAGGAAACGATTTCACTCGGCCGGAAGCTGTTCGATCAGGTCGTCGCCCGCCTGCCCGCCCCGCTCGGCCGCGGCGCGACCAAGGCCGCGCTCAAACGGTTGAAGCTCGCCAAGGAAGAGGCGCTGATGGAGAAGATCGCGCGCAAGGAGATCGACGATCGCGCGCTGATGGACGCGCTGATGCCGGGCATGGGAACCGGCGATCTGCACAGCGCGGTTCCGCCCAAGGGCCAGGCGATTTCGATCAAGGGCCTGACGCCGGGCGTCGCCTTTCAACTGGCCGAATGCTGCCATCCCCTGCCCGGCGACCGGATCGTCGGCATCCGCAAGACCGGCGAGGATATCGAAATCCACACGATCGACTGCGATACGCTGGCGGACGGCAACGATGCCGACTGGCTGGCGGTAAACTGGGGTGACGGATCGGACGGCGGCACCGCCCAACTGCGTGTCGTGCTGAAGAACGAACCCGGTTCGCTGGCCGTGATGGCCGGAATATTCGGCACCCACGGCGCCAATATCCTCAACGTGAAACTCGAAAATCGCGACGGCAGCTTCCACAGCTTCTGCGTCGATATCGAGGTGCACGACCGCGCTCACCTGATGCGCATCCTCGCCGCCCTGCGCGCCGCCGACTGCGTAAGCCAGGCGGAGCGGACATAGCGGCAAACTTCGTTATATCGCGATCTTCGCGCTCGCCGAAAGCGGGAGCTGGGTCAGCCCCGGTCTATCTGGGCCAAAGCGCCCCTGCCCTATTGCGATACCGCTCATAGTCTTCGCCGAATTTTTCGACCATCATGGCCTCTTCGTGCGGAAGCCGCCGGAAATAGAGCACGGCCCATGCCATCAGGATAGGCGGCCCGGCGATCCAGTTCTGAAACAGCAATGGATGGGCGAGCGCGATAAGCCAAATGGCGCTGTACATCGGATGCCGAATGCGGGCGTATACGCCACTTTTCACCAATTCATGATCCTTGCCTATCTGCAGACTTGCCGACCATTGCTTCCCCAGATCGGCATGGCTGCGATGAAAAAGCCACAGACCGAAGATCATCGTCGCGGCACCGGCAATCGTCCCATATGTCGGTAGGATGTAATCGAACCGGTCGAGCAACGGCGTCGCTAGCCGCAAAAGCGGCAGCACGACCATCGTCGCGAACACGCCATACATGAGCAGCATGTCCGTTCTGTCGACATTGCTCCGCGCCACGGTCACGGTTTTCACACGATGCGCGAACGGCATTCTTATGAATATCTGGCAGGCTAGCAGAAATGCGCCGAGGATCAGGGGCCAACGCGGTTCGAAATCCGTTCGCCAGATATATAGGATTACGGCCGCGCTCATAATGGCGACCGGCACCCAGGGCATACGCCCGTTCGTCGCGCCGACTATTCGGGATTCTCCGAGACCGTTGGGTGGAGAATCGGCCATGCTCTAGGCCGCCCTGCCGATCCGCTTGTCGTCGAACGGGCAGCGCGCCAGGCTGATCGTTTCGGCCGCATCGGCGATCTCGCTACATGGCAGACTCTCTTCCAGCGCCCGCTGTACGGAAAAAGCCGCCCAGACCAGCGCGCCGGGCATGCCGTGGGGAACGGCGCGGTTGGTTTTGACGGGTCCGGCGGTCGGCGCATGACGGAGTATGGTGATCAGCGCAACCTCATCCGTCGACGGGGCGACGCTGCAGCAGCATTCGGGAATCAGCGAACGGCCCACATAGGATTCGACCAGCACGAAATAGCTTTCGCAGGCTGGGATGAGTTCCGGCGCTGCCGCGAAAGGCTCGGCATGGGCATACATGGCGGGGAGCGGATTGTTTCCGATTTCCCGGGCCGCCGACCAGGTCCTGAACAGCTTGATCAACAGTCCTGCGTGACTGGGCTGAATTCGATTTGTCACACTGTCTGTCCTTTCCGCAATAACTGATAATGCGAATTAGTTGCAATTGTAAAGAGAAAACTGATCGACTCCGTCCTTCCAGCGGCATAGCGTGCGTCGACTGGGGCGGAGCGAATCCGGAGCGTTTTCGATACTATTGCAGCAAAGGCGCCGAGCGCCTCGCGGGCGTCAATCCCGGATGCCGAGAAAACGCTGCGTTTGCGCGAGCGAGTTGAAAATCCCATGCGCAAATACCAGCGGCAGGATATTCGTGCGGCCGAACCACAGATAGAGCATGGCGAATGCAAACCCGCCGGCCCCGGTGATCAACGCGCCGTGCATGCCCTGATAGTAGAAATGCCTGTATCCGAAAAAGGCCGAAGACAGGAACGCGGCCACCAGATCGGCGCGCAGGTCTCCACCGAGAAACCGGCTCGCACGATCGATGATGAACGCCCGGAACAGCAGCTCCTCGAAGACGGAACCATGCGTCCAGACCAGCACCATCATCCCGGCATAGGCTGCAACATTGCCCTCGACATGATCGAATCGCCCGCTGGCGCCGACATCGTCGAAAAAATAGTCGGCTAACAGCTGCATCGACTGTGCAGCCGCGACGAACAATATCATCGTCAGCAGCGTCAACCCGGCGGTTTTCAGCCAGCTCTGAGGCCATCGCAGGCCGAGATCGCTCCACCCCTGTCCGCGCCGCCAGAGAAGATAGGTGCCGACGGCCATCGCGCTGAACGTCGAGGCCGGACCTGCATAGAGATAGGTGAAGGGCAGAAGCGACTGTTTTACGGCCACAAGGACGATGACGACGATCAGCAGGTCGAACAGTGCGCCACCGCGCCACATTACGGAATCGTCCGAGAGTTCGGCGGTCGGCGCGGTATCTTGCGACAAAGAAACGGTCCTTCGGACTTCCCAACTGTATTGTCTTAGTAATACACTCGGGGAGTCGGCGCAACCGGAAACCGCTATGCGCCCCGGCCCACTGGCGGCGGCATCCTGGTCGGGCTAGACACCCGCCCATGACCCGATCCCCCGACGATATGACCTATGGGCGCTATCTTGCGCTCGACCCGCTGCTTTCGGCCCAACATCCGATCTCCGGGCGGCATGACGAGATGCTGTTCATCATCATCCATCAGACCAAAGAGCTGTGGCTCAAGCAGATCATCTTCGAGCTGGAGCAGGCGCTGGCGCTGGTGCGCGAGGATGCGCTCGTGCCCGCCTATAAGGGACTGGCGCGGGTCAGCCGCATCCAGGCGGTGATGACGCTGAGCTGGGATGTGCTCGCGACGATGACGCCGGCCGACTATACCCGTTTCCGCAATGTGCTCGGCTCGAGCTCCGGCTTCCAGTCCGCCCAGTTCCGCCAGGTCGAATTCATGCTCGGCCTCAAGGATGCCGGCCATCTCAAACATCAGGACACGGACAGCCCCGAACGACTCGCGATGCAGGACGCGCTCGATTCGCCGAGCCTGTGGGACGAGGCCAACCGCGCGGCCGCGCGGGCCGGTCTCGCCATCCCCGAAGAGGTGCTCGACCGCGACTGGACGGCGGCTTATCGACCGAGCGAGGCGGTCGAAGATGCCTGGGCGACCGTCTATCGCGACACGGAGCGTTGGTGGGAATTGTACCAGCTGGCCGAAAAACTGGTCGATATCGACGATGCGATGGCGAGTTGGCGGCACAAGCATGTGGTGACGGTGGAACGGGTGATCGGCGGGAAGCGCGGGACAGGCGGCACGGCGGGCGTCCCCTATCTGCAATCGACGCTGGCGAAGCGCGCCTTCCCGGAATTGTGGAGCCTGCGCACGCAACTTTAACCGCTGCCGTCATCGCGCTGAAACGCATGCGCGGGATAAGCGCCAAAAAGGGAAAGGGACTCGCAATGACGATCGTGATGGACAGACGGCTTCTCCTGCAAACCGGCCTTTTCGGCCTCGGGGCGATCGCGACCCCCGGCGCGGCGCGGCTGCTTTCCGCGCAAGGCTTCACCCATCAGGTCGCGTCGGGCGAGCCCAGGCAGAATTCCGTCCTGCTCTGGACGCGTTACGTCTCGGAAGGCGAGCCGATGCTGCGCGCCGAGATCGCGGAGGACGCGGAATTCGGGCGGATCGTCGCGCGCGGCGAAACACCGGCGCGCAACGGGCATGATTTCACGGCCAAGCTGACCCTTGACGGCCTCGCCCCGGGGCGCTGGTATTTCTACCGCTTCATCGCGCCGGACGGGACAATGTCTGTCACGGGCCGCACCAAAACGCTGCCGGATGGACCGACCGACCGGTTCACGCTCGGCGTCTTCTCCTGCTCCAATTTCCGCTTCGGCCATTTCAACGCCTATGGCCATGCCGCGGCCCGCACCGATATCGATCTGATGATCCATACAGGCGACTATTTCTACGAATATGAGATGGGTCGCTATCCGAGCGAGGAACAGGCGCTGGCGGGCCGCGATCTGATGCCCTCCACCGAGACGCTGGCACTCGCCGATTATTGGCTGCGCTACGCGACCTATCGCGCCGATCCGGATCTCGCCGCGCTGCACCGCAATTTCCCGATGATCGCGCGCTGGGACGATCACGAGATCACCAACGATCCCTGGGTCGGGGGCGCGGAAAACCATCAGCCCGACGAAGGCGATTGGGAGCTGCGCAAACGCGTCGCGCTGCAGGCCTATCGGGACTGGATGCCGGTCTCCGACGCGCCGTGGGACAGCTATCAGATCGGCGATCTGGCGACGATCGTCCTGCCCGAAACGCGGATCACGGCGCGCAGCGAGCAGCTCGACTATGCGGCCGCCATCGGCGATGGGAGCGCCGTCGCGCAGAGCCTCGCGGCATTCCGAGACGGCCCCTGGTCGGATGAGGCCCGCACCATCCTGGGCGCGGAACAGGAAGCCTGGATGGCCGCTCAGATGGCCGCCTCGACCGCATCGGGCACGCGCTGGCAGGTGCTTGCGCAGCAGGTGGTCATGGGCCGGACCCATTTCCCGCTGCCGCTCGCGCAGCAGATCGCCCAAAGCGACAATGAACTCGTCCGGCAGCGAGCGGGGCTGTTCGCCGCCGCGACCCAGGCCGGTCTACCGCTCAACCTCGACGCCTGGGACGGCTATCCGGCGGCCCGCACGCGCCTCTTGCGAGCGGCGCAGGAGGCCGAGGCCAATCTTCTGGTGCTTACCGGAGACACCCATAATGGCTGGGCCTATGACCTGCATCAGGACGGCGCGAATGTCGGCATCGAAATGGCGGGACAAAGCGTTACATCACCGGGCTTCGAAAGCTTCCTTCCGCAGGTGCCCGCCGAAGCGCTGGCCGGGGCTATGATCGAAGCCAGCCCGGACATGCGCTGGGCCGACACGTCGCAACGCGGCTATCTGACGGTTACGCTGACCCCTGATGCGGCCCAGGGCGAATGGCTGTTCATGGATACGATCCGCGCGCGTTCCACGGCCATTGCCGAACGCCACACAATGCGCGCGGCGCATGGCGCGCGCATGTTCGATGCGTGATTGCAGGGCTCAGTCCGACGTCTGGATGCCGCCGGTGAAAATCTCGTAGCGGCGGCGGAGATGGTGGCTGACGACCTGCCCCATCACCCGCTGCATCAGCTCCTGCCGGGCCGGGATGCCGACCCGCGTATTGCCGATCAGCACGGCGACCGCATAGTTGCGTCCGTCCGGCGTCGTCACCACGCCGACATCGTTGTAACCCGCCACCATGCCGTTGAGATTCTGGCCCGTTCCGGTCTTGTGACCGAACTGCCAGCCATTGGGCACGCCGCCGCGCAGCCGCCGCGGACCGGTGCGCGAGGCGCGCATCGTAGAGATCATCAGCTCGGTCGAGCGTTCCGACAGCAATTCGCCCTGCACCAGCCGGGCCAGCGCCTCGACCATGCCGTCGGGCGTCGCGCCGTCGATGGGATCGGCGAGATAGCGATCCATCGCAGCGCGGCGAACGCTTTGGGACAGGCTGGACCGGGCGTTGTAGAAATTGCGGCCGCGCGACATGGATTGCCGCCATGTAAGGCCGGCGATACCGGCCTGAAGCTCGCGCTCGCCCGGCCCAAACCGCAGGCCTTCGAGATCGTTCCGTTCGAAAAAGGCGCGCACGGCTTCCGGCCCGCCGGCCAGCCACAGCAACCGGTCATTGGCGAGGTTGTCGCTGCGCGTCATCGCCTGCGTAAACAGTTCCCGGATTGGCGCGCGGAACCCTTCGTTACCCATTCGCGACAGCATCGGCTGATGAAACACGACAGCATGTTCGGGCCGGACGTCAACCATCCGGTCGAGCGACATCTCGCCGCGATCGACCCGATCGAGCACGGTCATCGCGACCCAGGTCTTGCTGACGCTTTGCTGCGGCAAATAGCGATCGCCGTTCCAGGACACGGTCCAGCCTTCCTCGACATCGCGTACCGCGATGCCGACCTCGCCGCTAAAAGCCCGGCCGAGCGCATTGATCGAATCGGTCAACTGACGCGACGGACCTTGCGGTATATCGGGCTCGACGCGCGCCAGCGCGCGGGTCTCGGCGGGCGGCGGCGCGACATAGGGGGTGTTCGTCGCGCTGCTCTGGGCGGCGGCCTGCGGGATGATCCCCGCGCAGCCCGCGACAGACATGGCCAACAGGCCGGCGAACAGCGAGCGACGGCAGAGCGATGATATCCCGGTCAAACTCTTAAAACGCATGACGAACCATTCCCTTGCGAATATCCGGCAAGCCCCCGCCCGCCGTTTATCGAGCAAGTATAGGCCGCCCTTTCTTGCGCGCGAATGAGCGAAATTGCGTCTTCGTCACGGCGCGCCGCAATTGTGAGTCGCTTCATCGTAATCCGAAAGGGTTAAACTTCGGATCACTCCCGGCAATAGGGTGCGCGCGTCCGAGTGCCCGTTACAATTTCGTTCATCGTCATAGGCTCTGGAAAGCCGTTGGTCGAAGGTTTAACTGAAGGGCATCACCATTCTTCAAAGCCAGAGAGTCGCTTATGTCCGCCGATCCGATCGTCATTTCCGCCTATGCCCGTACGCCGATGGGCGGTTTCCAGGGCAGCCTGTCCGCCGTCGAAGCCCCGGCGCTCGGCGCAACGGCCGTGAAAGCGGCGATCGAGCGCGCCGGTGTCGATGGCGAGGATGTCGAACAGATTTTCATGGGCTGCGTGCTGCCCGCCGGCCTCGGCCAGGCGCCAGCGCGCCAGGCGGGCATGGGCGCGGGACTTCCGATCTCCACGGAAGCGACGACCGTCAACAAGATGTGCGGCAGCGGCATGCAGGCCGCGATCATGGCGCATGACGCGCTGAAGGCCGGCACCGCCGACATCATCGTCGCGGGCGGCATGGAGAGCATGACCAACGCGCCGTACCTCCTGAAAAAGCATCGCGGCGGCGCGCGGATCGGCCATGACGCGATCAAGGATTCTATGTTCCTCGACGGGCTCGAAGATGCGTACGAAGAAGGCCGCCTGATGGGCAGCTTCGCCGAGGAAGCCGCGCAGGAATATCAGTTCACCCGCGAACGGCAGGACGATTATGCCATCGAGAGCCTGGCGCGCGCCAATGCGGCGATCGAGAGCGGCGCGTTCGAGGGCGAAGTCGCGCCGGTGACGGTCAAGACCCGCAAGGGCGAAGAAACGGTCGAAACCGACGAACAGCCCGGCAATGCCCGGCCCGACAAGATTCCGACGCTGCGCCCCGCCTTCGCCAAGGACGGCACGGTGACGGCGGCCAACGCCTCATCGATCTCCGACGGCGCGGCGGCGCTCGTGCTGACGCGCGAGAGCGTGGCGACCGACAAAGGCATGCCGATCAAGGCGCGGATTATCGCCCATGCCGCCCATGCGCACGAGCCCGGCAAGTTCACTTCCGCGCCCGTCCCCGCGATCCGCAAGGTGCTCGACAAGGCCGGCTGGAGCGTCGACGATGTCGATCTGTTCGAGGTCAACGAGGCGTTCGCCGTGGTCGCGATGATCGCGATGCAGGAGCTCGGCATCCCGCACGACAAGATCAACGTGAATGGCGGCGCCTGCGCGCTCGGCCATCCGATCGGAGCCTCGGGCGCACGGATCATGGCAACGCTCCTCAACGCACTCGAAAAACGCGGCCTCAAGCGCGGCGTCGCGAGCCTGTGCATCGGCGGCGGCGAAGCGACGGCGGTGGCGGTGGAGCTGGGTTAGGGGAGTGTATTCGTCAGACTCAACCTAGCGGTTGAGCGCGGCAATTCTCAATCAATCCTCACGCACCACGCACTGCGTCCCCGACACATGGCTGGCGAGCGCCTGCCAGCCGACGGGCGACTCCTGCGCACGGCGGACCATATTCGTCGAGGCGTAGCTATGATCGCAAGGGCGGCCCTGTTCGTCCGTCCGTTCGCTCAGGCCTCGCCCGGTCACCATCACGAGGTCGGGCCCGAACCAGTCGATCCGGTCGACGACATAGCGGAAGTTCGTCGGGTTCCACTCATTGGCGGCCACCCACGCGATTTCCGCTTCCCGCTCGCTCGCCGATCCGTCGGGTGCGATATTCACGAAACCCGGCCCAAGATAGGCGGACAGCCCCTCGACATCCTGGTTGCGATAATAGCCGGGCCAGACTTGCGTCTTGATATGGCGCAGTTGCGCCTCATCCGCCACCCGATCGCCCGCGGCGCGGCCGACGATCCTGTCGTCCGGACAGTCCAACATCGAGAGCAGCCCGTCGATCCGGCGCACCGCGTTGGGATGCAAGCCCGGATTGCCGCCATCGGCGATCACATGGATCGTATTGGTGTAGAAGCTATCGCCATCGGCGCTGACCGCCGCGCCGTTGGGGCGAAAAAAGCTCGCGCCCGGCCCGTCGCCGTCGGCGTTTCCGGCCTCGCCGCTGCCGGCGATATGGCAGATCGCGCCGCCGGGAACGACGCTGTAAATCCGCCCGCCCCGAAAGCTGGCGATGTAGAAGCGGTCGTTCGCCCAGCTCAGGTGCCCGTTTCCGCCGCCCGGTATCTGTGCAACCGCCTGCATCTCGCCGGTTGCAGGATCGATCCGGACCATCGTTTCGTCGCGGAAATTGACCGTGTAGAGCGCCCCGTCGCCGCCGAATGCGAGACCGTTCGGGCAATTGAGCGGCGCGCCTTCGGCGGCGATAGCGGTCGTGCCGTCGGCATCGATGCGCAGTATCCGGTTGACCGTACAGTTGGTGACATAGGCGCTGCCGTCCGCATTGGGCGCGATACCGACCGGCGAGGCCATTTCCGCGGCGATCAGCGTACGCGTCCCGTCCATCGCGATCCGGTGCGCTTCGCCGCGCGCGACGTCCGACTGGTAGAGATGCCCGTCCGTGCCGAACGCGTTACCGGACGCACCGCCGAACTGGTCGTTCAGCACCTCCACGCTGATGCCGTCGGGCGCGATTCGGTAGACATTCCGCCCACCCGCCTGCTGCAAGGTGGCGCCGAAATCGGCGACATAGACATGACCGTCCGGCCCCATCGACACCCCGCCGCTCGCCTCGATCTCGTCGACGATGGTGGTCACGCTGACCTCGGCGCCGAGCGGCGTCGCGATCGCGAGGGCGGCAATGAACGGAATCGCATATTTCATGATCGTCTCCCCTGACACCTTCATGCGCGCCAGTACGGTTCGTACCACCTGTATTCGATGAACGGGATATGCGAGTCGATGGGGAGGGGGAGTGAGAGTCTTCATGGTCAGAAACTTCCTTGCGGAAGTTCGCCGCATCGGATTCAGTTTGTCAGAACATTGCTATCGCAATGTCGCCGCACCGGCCCGCGCCCCCCCCCCACCACCCCCAAGGTGGTAGCCCGGTGGGTGGGGGGGGGGGGGGGCGGGCCCGGGCGG
>JBCDDN010000077.1:0-10749 GCA_039180285.1 Pseudomonadota bacterium
CAGCGGGCGCAACCGGAGCATGGTCGTCCTGCGCGGCATCTTCACGGACCGTTACGGGCCGCAGCCGGACGGCTCGATCACGATCAGCACGGCGAACTGGAACGGGCCGATCGCGGAGGTGGCGATCGTCCGCTATCTCTCCCGCCCCTATCCGCGCTGCCCGCGCTAAGGCGATCCTATTTCCTGTCCTACAGACCCCCGGATAGTATAGATAGATCGGCTCCATTCCCTGTGTGAGGAGCCCGTGTCATGGCCGATCCCGATCCGCCGCGCCTGCCTGCGCGCGACCCTGAACCCCTTCCGCTTGGGCTACAGCGACCACAGGGGTGGTCGCTCACGAAGCCCTGTCCTTCTTCTTCGATCCGACAAAGTAAGTACGGCCCCCTTCGACAAAGCTCAGGACAGGCTTCGACAGGCTCAGGGCAAACGGATGTGGGAAAGCCCACCCCCTATCGCACCCGGCATGACGGGTGGACGACGCCGCGCAAGCGCAAATTCCTCCATGCGCTGGCGCGGACGGGCTGTGTGCGGGATGCGTGCGCCATCGCGAATATCTCCACGACCAGCGCCTATCGCTACCGGGCGCGCGATGCGGGGTTTGCGGATGCGTGGGAGCGGGCGCTGACCGAGGTGTTGCCGGTGCTGGAGGCGGCGGCGTTCGAGCGGGCGGTGGAGGGGGTGGACGAGCCGATCGTGCGCGGCGGCGAAGTCGTGACGACGCGCAAACGCTATTCGGACGCGATCCTCGTGACGCTGCTGAAGCGCGCGGACGCAGCCACCGAGCGCGCCGCTCATGCGGACAGCGAGGCGGATGTCGAGGCGGGCTTCGAGGAGCTGAAACGGCGGCTCGCCGAGATGCACCGGCGCATGTGCGAGGATCCGGAGTGTCGGGAGTGCAACCGGCGGGATGACGGCGGTCCGCCGGGCCGGGGCGCCTGATCGTCGAACCCGGCCCGAGGGCGGTGCCGCGATTTCCTGCCAAGGAAATTCTCACAAAAATAAAGAGGAGACCCCGCAAAGTACCACTTTGTGGGGAATAAGTGGGGCGCTTCTGTTGCTCGGTGCGCCCCGGACCGCCGGTTTCCACTTCTGTTGCCGGGCGTGGTCCAGCCCCGTTATTGTCGTTGTAACGTTAGCCGTGAGGCCGTCGGTTACGCAGCAATAGCAAGTGCTTCGTTATCGTTGGCACTTATGAGTTTTGAACGGTTTTACGGCGCATTCAGGCCGGGCGAAAAGCATCGTCTTTCAACACACGTCGATCCTGGTTCGGCCCCATCGGGACCCGCCGCTGCGTGAAGCTTTGGCGGATTTTGGTGGAGCCGCCGGGTACTGCCCCCGGGTCCGCTGTGTCTATTGCACGACACCGTTTATCGCCATAGCCGGAGAAATCCCCGGCACGCTCAATATAAGCCTTCTCGCGTTAATGGGAAGTGAGCGCGGGAAAAGCCCCGAAAATCTCGGCTCAGCGGTTTTTCAGCGCATCCCGGATTTCGGTCAGCAGGTCAATTTCGCTCGGGCCGGGATCTTCCACGGCCTCTTCGGCGTCCTTCTTGGCCATCAGCCTGTTCGCCTGGCGGACCATCAGGAAAATCACAAACGCCAGAATGACGAAGTTGATGAGCACGGTGATGAACTGGCCGAGCCCGATCATCGCGACGCCCGCTTCCTTGAGCGCCGCATAATCCTCCGGCGATCCGGCATAATCGGCCGGGATTTCGCCCAACCGGATGAAAAGCGTCGAGAAATCCGCACCGCCGAAGATCCAGCCGACGATCGGCATGATGATATCCTCGGTCAGCGAGGTCGTGATCGTCGCGAACGCGCCGCCGATGATCACCGCGACCGCCAAGTCGATCACATTGCCGCGCGCGATAAAGTCCCTGAATTCGCCAAACATGAATGCGTCCCCTCATTCGCGAAAAACCGCCGATGCTATGACACAGCGCCCGGAGCCCGCCAAGCAAGCCTGTTTCCCGCGCCGGGGAAATATGCGATGCCCCGTGGCCCATTCGAGGGAGTTCGATCCATGAAACTGACCCAGACCATTCCGGCCGCAACGATCGGCCTTGTGCTCGCCCTGACCGCCTGCAGCGGCGAGGCGGCGACCCAGGAGAGCGAAGAGACGACGGCGGAAACGGCCGACCAAGCAGCTTCCGAAGACGCAGCGCCCGATCATGAAGCGACAAATTATGCCGAAGACGAGACCGGCGGGCTGATCGACGCGGCGATCGTCGCGGGCTTGAACGAGAAGCTGATGGCATTCCATGGAAACAGCGGCCGCGACGTCCATGTCGTGCTGGGCATGACGACGGACGGCCGGGACGTGGAAGAGGTGGCCGAGGAAATGCGCGCCGAGCGCGAGGCCGATGCCCTGATCTATGTCGCGGGAGCGGACCAAGCGTTGGCGATTGTCGGCGAAGGGTTGGAAGAAGGCTTTACCAGCGAAACCGAACTCGCGATGATCGCACACTTCGAGGAGGACGAGCTGGCCGAAGGCTTGAACGCCGGGGCCGATGCGGTGATCGCCGCGCTCGGCAATTAGGGGGACGCACGCGATGCGGCGATTGGGGTTCATCATGGTGGCCGGCGCGGCCATGGCGCTGGCGGCCTGTAACAGCGGCGAAGGCGAAAGCGGCGCGGCCGAAGCGGCAACGCCAGAAGAGGGTGCCGAGGCGGACGCGGCCGAACCGGTCGAATATGTAAAGGATATCGGCCTTCTCGAAGACGGTATGGGCGAAGAGCTCACCGCCCGCCTCGCCGCGTTTCACGGAGAGAGCGGTCATGACGTGCATATTGCCGTCATCCTCACGACCGACAATCAGGATATCGAGGAAAGGGCCGCCGAGATGATCGGCGAGCGCGGGATCAGCGCCAATGGCGCATTGATCCTGATTGCCGCGGCCGACGAGAATATCGGCATCGTGCCCGCTCCCGGCGTGGCCGATGCCATGCCGCGTGACTTCACCGATGCGACGGAAGCGGAGATGGCCCGGAATTTCGATGCCGGCGACATCACGGACGGCTTCAACGGCGCGGTCGATGCGATCATCGAGCGGCTGAGCAGCTAAGGGCCCATACTCTCAGATGACCTGTACCCTCCGATGAAACATCTGCGGTTTTGACCGATCCGGAAACCCATTGGTCGGGCAAATATCTGGCGATCCATCAGGAGGGGCGCTGGGAATATGTATCGCGCGTGCGGGGGATCGGCGCGGCGGCGATCCTGGCGATCGATCGCGATCCGGACAACGATTCCGGCAGCGATCTTCGGGGCGATCATGTCATCCTGGTCGAGCAATATCGGGTGCCGCTCAAGGCCAATTGCCTGGAATTGCCTGCCGGGCTGATCGGCGACGAGACGGCCGGGGAGCCGGTTATCGAAGCCGCCGGGCGGGAGCTGGAGGAAGAAACCGGCTATCGCGCCGGGCGGATCGAAAATCTCGGCCACTTCTGTTCGTCGCCCGGCCTGACCAGCGAGACCTTCACATTGGTGCGCGCCACCGAACTGGACAAGATCGGTGCGGGCGGCGGCACGGATGACGAGGATATCGTCGTCCACCGGATACCGTTGAGCGGCATCGCGGATTTCGTATCGGCCAAACGCGATGAGGGCTGCATCGTCGATGTGCGCATATTGACGCTGCTGGGGGCTGGCTGGCTGAATGGCGATCCCGCGGGGTAAGGCGGCCGGAAAGGGTCAGCCGCTCTGGCCCGGGACGCCGTACAGATAGAATTGGACCACGCCCATCGTGTCGATCAGGCCGTGGACGAGGATCAGCGCCCAGAGATTGCGGCGCAGCAGGACGAAAAACAGTCCGAAGATGATCGCGACGAGGCCCGTCAGCGCGATGCCCAAAGCTCCCTGATAGGCGTGCAACACGCCGAACAGCAGCGCATGGCCGAGGATCGCGGCCGCCGCACCGCCGCGCCGGCCGGCCCCGATATCGAGCAGACGGCCGAGCAGGAAGCCGCGATAGACGATCTCCTCGAAAAAGGCTGCGGTAATCCATATCGTCAGCAGCGCGACGATCAGCATCTGCGGATTGCGGTACAAGGTCGCGAACCGGCTCAGATCCGGCGGCGCGTCGACATAGGCGAGCACGATTTGCTGTACGCCGAGCCCAATGGCCATCGTCACGGCATAGATGGCGATCACCCAGAGCGGGAGCGTCCGGAGCCGGGCCGGGCGGGCCAGGCCCAGCATGGCGAAGGATCGGCCGCGATACCGCTGGATCGCCGCGACGATCAGAAAGGCGCCGATAATCGTCGGCAGCCCCTGATAGGTGGGCGGAAGGCCGAGCGCGGTCTCGGCGCCGAAGATCGCCGCGCTCGATCCCAGAAAGATCGCGACATCGGCCAAGGCTTCGCGCCGTGCGGCGCGCGGTGATTCGGCATCGCGGGCGGCATCGACGGCCTGGCTGCGGGCTCCGGCACTCTCCACCTTGGCATCCCTTCAGAAAGTAATCGTTGATTACATATTGCAATCACTGATTACTTTGTCAACAAGAGCGGCGGTATGGCCAAGGACACGCGCGCCCGTTTGCTGACCGCCGCAGCCCGCCTGTTCGGGGCGAAAGGCTATGACCCGACGACGGTGGGCATGATCGAAAAGGCGGCCGGGCTCTCCCCGCGCGCCGGCGGCTTCTACCGGCATTTCAAGAGCAAGGAGGATATCCTGATCGCACTGGCGACCGAGGGCGTCGAAACCCCGGAGCGCCTCGGTCTGGACCGTATCGCGCAGATCCGCGATACGCGCGCCGAGCTGACCTATATCGCGCGCGCCTATGCCGAGCTGAACGACGGCACCGGCCTGATCGCGGGGGTGATCAGAAGCGAAGCGGGACGGATCGCCGCCTTGCGCAGGCTGCTCGAAACCGAAAATGCGCGGATATTGGCGGCGCTGGTCGCATGGCTCGCCGACAAGCCGATCGGACGGGACCTGGCCGAAGACGAAGCCGCCGAACTGGTGCTGATGATCTTCGGCGGCTGGCTGTTCTATCTCGACCGCCGCGATCGGCTCGGCGCCGTCGCGGCGATCGACGACGACCGGCTGATCGAACGCTGGGCCGCCCATTGGGCGCCGATCGTCGATGCGCCGCCGGGCGCAATCGGAATGATCGCGGGATAGGCAGGCGGCCGTTGCGCCGCTGCCCGCCCGATACCGGCGTTGACCGGCCGGGCCATTCCTCCGATCATCTCGGCAATGCGCGACATCGTCCTTGTCCATAGCCCACTCGTCGGGCCGACATCGCTCGCACCGACGGCCGATGCGCTCGAACGCGGCGGCCTCCGCTGCCATCTGCCCGTCGCCTATGTCGCGGGCGGCGAACCGCCATCGTGGCGGGACTGGTCCGAACGCCTGATCGGGGCGCTGCCGCCGGTCGATGCGCCGCTGATCGTCGGCCACAGCATGGGCGGATTGCTCGCGGCGCGATTGGCCGGCGATCTGGGGGCCGCGGGAATGATCTGTCTCGATGCGGCGATCCCGCCCGAAACCGGGGAGACGCCGACGGTGGAACCGGCATTCCGGGCTTTTCTCGACACCCTGCCGCTGCGGGACGGCCGATTGCCGCGCTGGGCCGACTGGTGGGACCTGGACGTGTTCGAGAATATCGGGATTCCAGCGGACGCGCGCGCTGCGGCCGTGCGGGACATGCCCCGATTGCCGCTCCGCTGGTTCGACGATGCATTCGCGATGCCCGATTGGTCGGCCGCGCGCCGCGGCTTCGTCCGGACATCGCTCACCTTCGTCGAAGAGGCGCGCAAGGCCGAAGCGATGGGCTGGCCGGTCGTCCGGCTGAAGGGCATCCATCTCCATCCGATGACCGCGCCCGCGGAAACGGCAGAGGCGATCCTCGCGTGCAGCGCGGCGATGGGGCTGGCCCCGAGCATCGATCCGGCGCCGTAACCTGGTGCCCCGATCGATGCGGGCCTCGTTCAGCGGCTCAATGCGCGCGCCCGCGCCCGGACGGACGCGGCGGAGTCGGCAAGCGCCACGGCAAGGGAGCGTTGCGCGGCTTGCGCATGCGCGCCGCTGACGGCCGCGACATGGCACAGCGCGTCGAGCGACCATGCCCGCAGAAACGGCCGGTCGTGCCGGGTCAGCGGACGCAGCCAGCCGACGAAGCCGTCCGCCGCCGCCGCATCGATCTCGAGATGGCGGATGGACTGGCAGATATGCAGCTGCGCGTCCCACGCCGCGATTCCGTCGAGCCGGGCGGCCAGCGCCGAGACTTGCGCGGCGGACAGGCGCCGCCCCCGTTCCAGCGCGGATTTGACGAGCCAGGTCGCGCCGGCCGCGATGTTCGGGCCGTCATCGGCGGCCAGCGTGATCAGCGCGTCCATATAGCCGGCCATATCGCTTTCCGCCGCCTCGATCTCGCCGAGAATCGAAACCGCGCGGCCGTCGAACGCGGCGATCTTCGCGCGGAGGGTATCGACCGGATCGTCCATCGGCCGCCCGGCCCGGCTATCTAGCGGAAATTGTCGGCATAGGCCTGGAGCTTCAGCTTGCGCTCCGGCCCCGGCACGATCGTGTAGACGATGCCCTGCTTGTCGGCATAGGCCTTGGCGGCTTCGAGCGTCGGGAAGGTCAGGCGGACCTGGCGGTTCGTATCGGACGAGCCGGCCCAGCCCATCAGCGGATCGGCGCGCTGCGCTTCGCTCGGCTCGAATTCGAGCGTCCATTGGCCGACCCGGTGGCGGCCCGACTGCATGGCATTTTTCATCCGTTGATAGATACGCGCGGGCATCGGCTTTTCCTGTGTTTACGGCCGCCAGATGCCGCAGCGATGCGGTCGGCGTCAAGATGGATTAGCATCTCCATTTCCGATAGGCAGGCTGCAAAGCTGCGGAGGAGAGGAGATATGATCAGACCATGGGCGATATGCGCCGGTGCGGCGCTGCTGCCGGCAGATGCGGCGATCGCGATGCCGGATGACGGCGAGGCCGCGCCGCCGCAGATCACGCTCGGCAATGGCGAGCATAACGCGATCATGCTCGAGGGCGCGACGCGATCGGGCGCGACCTTCCGCATCCCGACGATCAGGATCGACCGCAACGGCTTTCTCGTCATGCACCCGTTCCGCGACGGCGCGCCGGTGCCCACCGAATATGTCGGCGCCGTGCCCGTGCCCGCAGGCGTCAGCCACAATGTGCGGATCACGGTCGATGCGGAACCCATGGCGGGCGAGATGTTCATCGTCATGCTGCATTACGACATGAACGATGATCGGGTGTTCGATTTCGGCGACGGCGTAACCGTGCCCGATGCGCCGGTGTTCGAAGGCGGCACGATGATCGCGCACCGATACGCGGCGCCCGAGGAGAGCGAGTAGCGGGGATTTAGATTGTCAGAACATTGCTCGCGCAACGTCGCCGCACCGGCCCGCACCCCCTCCCGACCTCCCACGAGTGTATCCTGATTGGGAGGTCGGGAGGGGATGCGGGCGGAGATGGCAAAAGGCTCCGGCGGCGCGAAGCGTCGTTGGATGCCATCGGAGGGCGGTGCGGCGCTCGAACGTCAGTTCGAGTCTGACAATCTAAATCGGTGCGGCGACATTGCGATAGCAATGTTCTGACCAACTAACCCCGTTTCGCAAGAAACGGATACACCAGCAGCTTCCCGATACGCTGATCCCGTTCGCCTTCCACGCCGATCGCCATGCCGATCCGCCCGGGCTTGGGATTGGCGGACCCGAACAGCCGGTCCCAGAGCGATAGGATCGCCGTATAATTGCTGTCCGTATCGGCCTGCTTCTTGTGGTGATGCATCCAGTGGATGGACGGGGTCACGATTACGAAGGACAGCAACCGCTCGAGCCGGTCCGGCAAGCGGATGTTCGAATGGTGGAATACGGCGTTGGCCGTCAGGATCGCCTCGAACAGCAACAGCGTTGCCGCGTCGATCCCGAAGGCCAGCGCGGGGATCAGGCGCATCGCGGCGGAAATCAGGATTTCGCCGAGATGGAAGCGGAAAGCCGAGCTCGCATCGAGATGTTCGTCGAGGTGATGCGGCGCGTGAAACCGCCAGAGGAAGGGCAGTTCGTGATAGGCGCGGTGCATCCCGTAGGTCCAGATATCGAGAACCAGCAGCTGGACGAGCAGCGCGCCGACCGCACCGAGCCCCGCCAGCGGCACGAGCGGTTCGGCCCCGGAAGCCAGCCGCCCCGTCAATGTCAGGAGTAACGGCGCCGCGGTGAGCGCGATCAGGCCGAGCCCGATATTGCGCAGGATTCGGCGGCGATTGTCCGGGGGCGGGTTCTGCGCGACGGCGAGACGCTCGAGCGCGAAGACCAGCGCGATCCAGAGCGCCAGCGCGGCCGCCAGCCACGGATCGCTCATGCGCTATCCGAGGGCTGGGCGAACCGGCGCGCGACGCGCGTCTGCCAGAGCATCAGCAGCGGGACGACGCCGAGCTCCATGACCAGCCCGAACCGATGGCCATGCGATGCGAGACCGTATTCCGCTGCCGACCAGGCCCGGGCGAGGCCGCCCATCACGACCATCGCGCCGAGCAGGCGGAAGCGCGCCGTTTTCGCTTCGATACCCGGCACGCAGCTCGCAAAGGCCAGGCCGAGCATGAAAAAGATGCCCGAGAGATAGCGGAAATGGCTGTCCAGATCGCGGACCGGCGGATCGTCTATACCCGAGAGGATCGACGGACCGATCACGATGCTCGCCGCACCCATCGAGAGCGGCACGAGACAGGCGACTCCCGCCGCGATCTGAAGCGCGCGTTTTTCCGCGATCGGGCTCATGGCCGGGGTCTGCCGAGCAGATCGGCCCGGACATGGATCGATCTGTTCGCGAGATGCACTTCGTAGAGAAAGGTGATGAGGCCGAGGATCAACAAGCCCATCGCCCCGACGAACGCCGCCGCCGTCACGCCGGTCAGCGCGATATCGAATAACCGCGCCGCGAACAGCCCGGCCACGACGAGGCAGACCGCGATCATCGCGATCGTTCCGAACAGGATCGAGAGGCCCGTGACCGTCATCCGCCGGTCGAGCATCTTGAGCTCGCGCAGGCAATCGTCATGCTCGGGCCCCGGATCGGGCGGCAGGATATCGGCAATGATCCGCGCCCGATCGACCACCCGGCCGAGCCGCCCGGCCGCCAGCATCAGAAACTGCCCGATCCCGACCAGCAGAAAGGCCGGCGCCAGCGCGAGCTGGATGGTGATCGCGATATCGGCGGGCATCGACTCCGTCATCCGCTCTCCATCACGGCTCGCCCGGGCCCGGTCAAGCGCGGCGCCGGTCCCGTGCGGCATTTAATGGGTTTCGCTGCACTGCAAAAAGGCGCATGGGCATCGCCATGACGAACGGCACGCCTGACCGGCCGGCCCGCAAGGCGCCGGGCTTTACCGAATTCGTCGCCATGGTCGCGTCGCTCATGGCGATGACGGCACTCGCCATCGATGCGATGCTGCCCGCGCTGCCCGCGATCGGCGAAGCGTTGAACGTCGCCGACGATAACGACCGGCAGCTGGTGATCGGCGCGCTGCTGGTCGGCTTCGGCATCGCCCAGATCGTTCACGGCCCGCTGTCGGACCGTTTCGGACGGCGCCCGCTGCTCGTCGGAGGCCTCGGCCTGTACGCCGCGTCGAGCATCGTCGCGGCCTATGCGCAATCCTTCGAGCTGCTGCTCGCCGCGCGCTTCGCCCAGGGCATCGCCGTCGCCGCGACCCGCGTGCTCGCGGTCTCGATCGTGCGCGACCTCTATGTCGGCCGCAAGATGGCGCAGGTCATGTCCTTCGCAATGATGGTGTTCATGGCGGTGCCGGTGCTCGCGCCGCTGTTCGGCGAGATCATCCTGCAATTCGCTTCCTGGCGCTGGATCTTCGGCATGTTCGCGGTGTTCGGGATCAGCGTCGGCCTGTGGATCGGCTGGCGGCTGCCCGAAACGCTGAATCCCGAAGACCGGCTGCCGCTGACGCCGTCGCGCGTCGGCCGAGGCTGGAAGCAAACGCTGACCGACCGCAAATCGCTCGGCTATATGCTGGCCTCAGCCCTGCTCTCGGGCGCCTTGTTCGGCTTCATCAATTCGATCCAGCAGGTAATCTACGATACCTTCGACCGGCCCGACATGCTGGTCCCGGCCTTTGCGATGATCGCCGGGGCGATGTCGGCGGCGTCGCTGCTCAATTCGCGCATCGTGCTCCGGCTCGGCACGCGCCTGGTATCGCACAGCGCGCTGATCGTCTTCATCGCGCTCGCCGCCGCGGCGTCGCTGACGGCCTATACCGAGAGCAAATCGCTCTGGCTGTTCCTCGTTCTGCTCTCGGCCAATATGGGCGCGTTCGGCCTGTGCGGCGCGAATTTCGGCGCGATGGCGATGGAGGAAATGGGCGCGATCGCCGGCACGGCCAGCTCCGTGCAGGGCGCGGTCGGCATCCTGTTCGGCGCAATCATCGGCGGCAGCATCGGGCAAATGTATGACGGAACGACCCTGCCCCTGTCGCTCGGCTTTCTGGTCTGCGGCAGCCTGGCGCTGGTCTGCGTGTTCGTCACCGAACGCGGACGGCTGTTTGCCGAGGACGATCTGGCGAGCGAGCCGGCGCGGGTGTGATGTGTCGGAGACTTGCTGGCGGAAGTTCGTCACGCCGGATTCTTTTGTCAGACTCGACCTAGCGGTCGAGCGCGGCACCAGGAGTAGTTCGTCAGAACGTTGCTGACGCAACGTCGCCGCACCAGCCCGCACCCCCTCCCGACCTCCCACGAGTATACCCTGATTGGGAGGTCGGGA
>JBCDDN010000078.1:0-10292 GCA_039180285.1 Pseudomonadota bacterium
CCGGCCCACTCCCCCTCCCGACCTCCCACAGGGTACAATTAATGGGAGGTCGGGAGGGGGAGTGGGCCGGTGCCGCGCTCGACTTATCAGTCGAGTCTGACAAAGGAAACTGCCTCCAAATCTTCGTCTTCGACAAGGAGGATCCTGAAAAATCAGGTCTCCACGACACCGTTATCGATCAGGCTGCGCGCCGTATCGACGATCGTCTGTTCTTCGTCGCGTGTCTGCCAGCCGAGCTTTTCCCTAACGTGGCTGGTATCGGCATGACGCACCTTGCCGAGTTCGGATTTCACCTGGCGCGCCACCGGATCCCAAATCGACACGATCTTCATCAGCCAATCGGGCAGTTTGCGCGTCGGCACCTTGCGCGCCTCTTCGCCCAGCCGTTTCTTCAGCAGCATCGCAATATCGTGCAGCTTGAAAAATTTGCCGGCCGCGAAGAAGCGTTCGCCGTCCATATCCGCCGCCGTCAGCGCGCGGACGTGCAGATCGGCGACATCGCGCACATCGACGACGCAAAAGCCGAGATCCGGCGCGCCGGGAAAGCTGCCATCCATCATCTTCTTCACCGCTTCGAGCGAGGTCGAAAAATCGGGGCTCAGGATCGGTCCCAGCACCATGCTCGGATTGATCGAGCAATATTCCATGTCGCCGCCATTGGCCGCCATCCAGTCCCGCGCGGCGCGCTCCGAGATCGTCTTGGATTTGACATAGGGATAGACGTCCGGATGCTCGAGATTGGTCCAGTCCTTCTCGCTGAACGTATATTCGCCGCGGTCTACCCCGTAAGCGATGGCTGCCATGGACGAGGTCATCACGACGCGCTTGACGCCGGCGTCCTTGGCAAAACGTAGCGCCCGAAGCGCCCCGTCCCTGGCGGGCACGATCAGGTCATTCTCTTCCTTGGGCGAAGCATCGGGCAGCGGCGAGGCGAGGTGCGCGACATGGCTGCAGCCTTCCATGGCCTCGGCCCAGCCGGCATCGTCCGTAAGGTCCGCCTCGAAGAAAGTCAGCTTGCTGTTGTCGACATTCAGGATATCGCGAACCTGCTGCTCCTTGGCGAGCGACCGGATCGTCGTGCGGACATTCCAGCCTTCCGCAACAAGCTGCCTTATGGTGAAGCCGGCGATATAGCCGCTGCCTCCGGTGACGAGTACGGTTCCGGCCATGCGATCCCTCCTGCTTCGTTACGCAGGCGATCCTATGCCGCTCGGTTGTCCAATGCAACGGAACGGGCGGTCGGCCTTACTCCGCCAGACTGCCAAGAAAACCTTCCATCGCCGAGCGCAGTTCCTCCGAATAGAACAACACTTCAGGCGGTTCGAAACGCCATGCCGTCCGATATTCGGGAAACGCCACCACAGCCGAGTTCTCGATCACCTCTTCGCCATAGGCTTCGCGCATGGCCGCGATGACCCGCTCCTGATCGTCGGCATCGACGAGGATCCACACGAGCTGCAAGGCATCGTCGCGAAAGACGAATTCGGCGCGTCGCGGCTCGCCCATATAGTCGAACCCATCGCAATCGATCTGCTGCTGGATGTCCTGGACACCCGGCAAACGCGGCGGATCGATAGTGCGGACCGGCGCCTCCGTGCATAGATCGGCGAGGCGGTCGGTCATCGTGTCGACCGATGTGCCGAACTGGATCGCCTCCGGGATCGTCACGTCCGAAGACTCGGCGAAAACCGGTGACGCCGCGGCAAATGTGAGTGCCAAAAACAAAGACGCAGATCTCATGATATCCCCTCCGAGCAGATATCTTACGCTATACTGTATTATTACGGCAATACAACAGGGTTTTCCTGACCGGACGACGGTCATAAAGCAGGCTCATGCGCACCATCGAGAATATCGTCATCGGCGGCGGCATCGCGGGATTGTCGGCTGCGGCGCGGATCGCCCGGCATGGCGAGACGGTGGTGCTCGAAGCCGAGAGCGCGGCCGGCTATCATTCCTCCGGGCGCAGCGCGACCTTCTGCCATTTCGGGATCGGCGACGGGCTCGTCCACAAGCTGACCGCTGTCAGCAAAGCCGTGTTCGCCGCGCCGCCCCAAGGCGATCACCCGCCGCTTGCCCGAAGGATGGCGGCCCTGTTCATTGCGCGTGGCGGGGAAACGGAGCAGCTTGATCGGCTGACCGAAACCACCCTCGTCCATTCGCCCGGTGCGCGGCGGATAGACGATACCGGGCTGCGCGATATCGTACCGGTGCTCGAAACCGGCCCGGATGGATTTGTCGCGGGACTGCATGACCCGGACGCATACAAGCTCGACAGCGACGCGATGCTGCAAGCCAACGCCCGGGCGCTGCGAGAAGCGGGCGGTGCGCTGACCACCGATGCACCAGTCGAAGCGATCGCCCATGACGGCGAACGCTGGATCGTCGACACGCCCGGCGAAAGCTATGCGGCCGCGCGGATCGTCAACGCCGCGGGTTCATGGGCCGACACGATCGCGAGGATGGCGGGCGTGAAGCCGCTCGGCCTGACCCCGCTCAAACGCACGATCATCGCCTTTCGTCCGCCCGAGGGCATGGACGTATCCGGCTGGCCCTTCACGAAAACGGTCGGTGACGGTTTCTACATGCTGCCCGAAGGATCGGGCCGACTGCTCGCTTCGCCGATGGACGAAACGGCAAGCGCACCCTGCGATGCCCAGCCCGACGAAGAGACGATTGCGCTGGCGGCGTGGCAGGTCGAACAGGCGACGACGATGCCGATCCGCCGAATCGATCACAAATGGTCGGGACTGCGCACCTTCGCGCCAGACAAGAGCCCCGTCGCCGGATATGCGCCGGACGCGCCGAGCTTTTTCTGGCTCGCCGGTCAGGGCGGGTTCGGCCTGCAAACCTCGCCCGGAATGGCGATGGCCGCCGAGGCCTTGCTGCTCGATCTGGACTGGCCCGGCCCGCTGCGCGAAGCCGGGATCGACCCCACCGCGCTCGATCCGCGACGCCTTGGCCGCCAAGGCTGAGGCCGATACGGCCTAGCGCAGCAGCACGAGTTCCTCCGCCATGGTCGGATGCAAGGCGACGACATTGTCGAAATCGCTCTTGGTCAGCCCCGCCTTCACCGCGACGGCGGCGGCCTGCAGGATTTCCGGCGCGTCCGGGCCGATCATGTGCAGCCCGACGATCCGGTCGGTGTCCGCATCGGTGACCATCTTGTAAAGCGCGCGCTCGTTCCGCTCGGCCAGCACGTCCTTCATCGCGCGGAAATCCGACTGATAGACCTTGATCGAACCGAGCGTGTTGCGCGCTTCGCTCTCGGTCATCCCGACCGCGGCGAGCGGCGGGTGACTGAACACGGCGGACGGAATGCATTCGTAATCGATCGTGGTCGGCTTGTCGTTGAAGATCGTATCGGCAAAGGCATGGCCCTCGCGGATCGCGACGGGGGTCAGCTGCACGCGGTTCGTAACATCGCCCACCGCATAGATGCTGTCGACATTGGTCTTGCTATACTCGTCGACAATGATCGCGCCTTGATCGTCCAGTTCGACACCGGCCGTATCGAGACCCAGATCCTTGGTCTTCGGCGCGCGGCCGGTCGCGATGAGCACCTGGTCGACTTCGATCGGATCATGATCGCTCATGCTGACTTTCAAGCCGCCATCGTCCGTCTTTTCGATGCTTTCGAACTCGGCATTGAAGCGGAATTCGATACCCTTGGTCATCGAAATCTGGAGCAGGCGATCGCGGATGGAATGGTCGTACTGGCGCAGGATCACGTCCGACCGGTTGATCAGCGTAACCTTGCTGCCGAGCTTGTTGAAGATCCCCGCAAACTCGTTGGCGATATAGCCGGCGCCCGCGATCAGCACGCGCTCGGGCAGTTTTTCGAGATGGAAAACTTCGTTCGAGCTGATCGCATGCTCCGACCCCGGAAACTCCCGAATATGCGGCCAGGCACCGGTCGCGATCAGGATATATTTGGCGGTCTTCGTTTCGCCGCTCGCAAGCGTGACCTCGTTCGGCCCGCCGACAGTCGCGCGTTCGTGAAAGATTTCGACATCGTGACTGTCGAGCGTGTCGGTATAGGCGCCGTTGATCCGGTCGACCTCGGCCAGCACATTGTCGCGCAGCGTCGCCCAGTCGAAATCGGGCTTGCCTGCCAGCTTCCAGCCGAACTTCTGCGCATCCTTCAGGTCTTCGGCGAAATGCGCGCCATAGACGAGCAGCTTTTTGGGCACGCAGCCGCGGATCACGCAGGTTCCGCCCACCTTATGCTCTTCGGCGATCGCGACCTTGGCCCCATAGGCCGCCGATACGCGCGCTGCGCGGACGCCGCCGGACCCGGCGCCGATTACAAAAAGATCATAGTCAAATTCGGCCATCGAATATTCCTGTTTATGGGCTGTTTCTCGTCATTCGATCTGGGTTGCGGCGCGGTTACGGACAAGTGGAGTTTACCGATCAGAGTGATCGGATCGATCCGCGCTTCGCGGTGTAAGAATATTTTCCAAAGTACACAAAGTGACCACGTATGCGCATAAATTTCGGTCCGCCTTCCGTCCGCACGAGTACCGGTCCCGCCGCCGACGCGCACCCGCTTTCCGAGCAGGCCAAAACTTGTCCTACATTGCAAGCGCCGCCGCGCCGCTGGCGAACCGGTCATAGGGCGCGTTCGATCAGCGCCCGCGTCGAAACGTCCAGATCCAGGGCCTCTTCATCCTCGGCAATCGCCCGGGCGATATCCTTGCCGAGCTCGACGCCGAACTGGTCGAACGGGTTGATTCCGAGCAGGGCGGCGTTGGCGAAGGTGCGATGTTCGTAAAAGGCAAGCAGCGCGCCCAGGCTCATCGGATCGAGGGTTTCGAGCAGGATGGTGCTCGACGGTCGATCACCGGGAAAGGCGCGCGCCGGATCGTCCGATGCCCGCCCCGTCATCAGCGCGGCGCCCTGGGCGAAGCAATTGACGAGCAGCTGCTCGTGATGCGCGGGATCGCGATGATCCCCGGCCTCGGCCACGGCGACGAATTCGGCCGGAACGAGGTGGGTGCCCTGATGCAAGAGCTGGAATACCGCATGCTGGGCATCGGTGCCGACACCGCCCCAGACGATCGGGGACGACGGCCGGTCGAGCGCCTTGCCGTTCGATTCCATCTCCAGCTGCTGAAGATAGGGCGCGAGCAACCGCAGCCGCTCGTCATAGGCGAAGACCGCCCGCGTCTCGCTGTCGCGGGCTTGCGCATAATAGAGATCCGCGAACGCCGCCAGCACGGGCGCGTTGTCGCGCCATTCGGCAAGCCGGAAATGCCGGTCCCTCGTCGCCGCGCCTTCGAGCAGCTGCTCGAAGGCTTCCCAGCCCAGCGCCAGCGCGATCGGAAAGCCGATCGAGGACCAGAGCGAATAGCGCCCGCCGACGGTTTCGGGAAAGGGCAGCACGCGGGTCTGATCGACGCCGAAATCGACGGCTTTGTCGGGTTCGGCGGTCAGCGCGACCATTTGCCCGAACGGATCGGCGACACCCGCATTGCGCATCCACTGGAGCGCGCTCTGCGCGTTGAGCATCGTCTCGGCCGTCGTGAAGCTCTTCGATGCGATCACCACCAGCGTATAGGCGGGATCGAACAGGTGGAACGGTCCCTCGAGCGCGACGCCGTCGACATTGGACACGACCGCGACATCATAAGCCGGATCGTCGCGGCCCAGCGCATCGACTACGAAATCGGGCCCCAGCGCCGACCCGCCGATACCGAGATGGAGGATATGGCGCACTTCGCCCAGCGCGCTGGCCTCGATCGCATCGACCAGCGCCCGCATCCGCTGATGCAGCGCATTGGCGAGCGCGACGCTTTCCGGCGCCCCCTGCCCGCGCTGCGCCATATGTTCGGCGGCCCGGCCTTCGCTGGCATTGACCGGCTCGCCGCCGAACAGCGCGTCGCGCTTACCGGCAAGATCCTGCGCGTCCGCAAGTGCCGCAAAGCTGTCCAGCAGCGCGGCATCGAGATGGGTTTTGGAAAAATCGAAATAGAGACCGGCCTCTTCGATGGTCAGCCGATCGAGACGGTCGGGATCGGAATCGAACAGCGCCGTCAGACGCTCGGGTTCCGCATTTTCAATGGCCTGCCAGGCGGTATCGGTATCGGACATGCCGTCCTTCTGACGCGCCGAACGCGATGCGGCAAGCGGCTTGCGTCAGACCTCGCGCAGCGGCAGCGAAACAGTTGCGCGAAGTCCCGTTTCCGGCAGGTTTCCCAGGGTCAGATCGCCGCCATGCTCGCGAACGATGGCGCGCGCGAGCGCAAGGCCGAGGCCCGATCCGCCCTGTGCGCGATTGCGCGATTCCTCGAGTCGGGCAAAGGGTTCGAACACGGCTTCCAGCGCCGTCGCGTCGATGCCGGGCCCGATATCGTCGACCTCGACCAGCGCCGTGTTCCCTTCGCGCCGAACCCGGACCGCCGCGGACTCCCCATAGCGAACGGCATTGTCGATCAGATTGCGAATCGCGCGCTTGAGGAGATTCGCGCGACCGTCGACAACCGTCCGCTCGCCGGTTTCCAGCGTCACCGCCGCGCCGACATCACGGAAATCCTCGATCGCGCTATCGACCAGTGCGGTAAGGTCCAGCGGTTCGGCCTCGGCATTCGGCCGGCCCAGCCGGGCGAGCGAAAGGATGTCGTCGAGCGTTTCGGTCATGTCGGCGATCGTCTCGACCATCCGCGCCCGCTCGGCCTGATCCTCGACATTCTCGGCATGGATCCGCAACGCGGCGAGCGGCGTGCGCAGATCGTGGCCGATCGCGCCGAGCATATGGTCCTTCTCGCCGAGCATCGCAGCGATGCGGACCTGCATCGCGTTGAACGCCTCGATCAAACCCGCAACGTCTCGCGGGCCCTCGACGGGAACGACCGTGTCCGCATTGCCATCGGAGAATTCGCGCACGGCCCCGGTCAGCGATCGTAACGGCCGCGACACGCGTCGTGCGAACAGGAAGAGCACCAACAACAGGACGCCATAGAGGATCACCGTTTGCGCGATGATCGAGACCAGCGCGCCGATCCCGGCGGGCCGGACGCGCATCCAGCTGTTCAGCCACCGGCCGTTTTCGAGTTGCACCGCGACGCGGAAAATCTCCGGCGGCGGGCCGCGCTCCATCCGCTCCATCCGCCGCTCTAACCGGCGCGGCAACCGCATTGCGGCGATGTCGACGCGACCCACCTCAACCGAATCCGGCGTAAAGCCATTTGTTTCCAAGGCACTTGCCAGCCTTTGTTCATAGGTCGAATGACGCAGATGGGACTCCGTGCGAACGGCGCTCTCGGCATCGAGGTTCATCATGCCCCGGCGGCGAGAATGCTGACCGCGGACCGGCAGGCCGGCCTCCACCCGTTCGGCCGCGGTCACGATCCGCGCCACGACTGGCCCTGCCGCTTCGGCGAAGCGCAGCCGTTCCCCGGCCCGGACCAGCATCGCGAAGTTGATCGCCTGCGCCACGAACAGCGCCAGCGCCACGAGCAGCATCAGCTGTCCGAACAGGCTCTTGGGCCAGAGCCTTGTCATAGCTTGGTAACGTCCGTCGCGAGCGTATATCCGCCGCCCCACACCGTCTTGATAAGCTGCGGCGATTTGGAATCGCTCTCAATCTTGCGCCGTAAGCGGCTGACTTGATTGTCGATCGCCCGATCGAAGGCCGCTGCTTCCCGGCCCTGGGTAAGATCGAGCAGCTGATCGCGGGAGAGGACTTGTTGCGGATGGGTGACCAGCGCGAGCAGCAATTGATATTCGCCGGTCGAGAGCGCCACGGCCACGCCGTCCCGGTCCACCAGCGTCCGCTCTCCGGCCTTGAGCACCCAACCGCCAAAGCCGTAGCTCTGCTGATCGGGCGCGCGCTGATGCACGCCGCTGGCTCCGGCGCGCCGCAGGATGACCTTGATCCGGGCCAGCAGCTCGCGCGGTGAAAATGGCTTCACGACATAGTCGTCCGCGCCCATTTCGAGTCCGACGATCCGCTCGGTTTCTTCGGACTTCGCCGTCAGCAAGATCACGGGAATTTCGCTCGTCGCGCGAATATGGCGGGTCAGGCTGAGCCCGTCTTCGCCCGGCATCATGATATCGCAGATCACGCAGTCGATCGCATAGCCGGCCAGCTTCTCCCGGGCCGCATCGGCATCCGGCGCCTGGGTGACGCGATAGCCATTCTTGCCCAGGAAGCTGGCAAGCGGTTCGCGAATGCTGCGTTCGTCTTCGACGAGAAGGAGGTGCGGCTTGGCTGTCATGGGCTGTGCATAGCGCGGCGAAACCCCGTAAGCGATATGGCGGGCAACCGGCCAGGGAAGCCACCGGTTGCCCGCCACGTGCCACGCGCCCCGAGATGGGAGGGGCAGAGCGCGCGGCCAGGGGTAAGTCGCCCGGGCGTTATCCGCCCTGCCGTTCGGCGCGGCGCGCGGCGCGGGCGGCCCGGCGCTCCTCGCGCGTTACCGTGCCGTCGCCATTGGCGTCGGTCCGGTCGAAGCGGGCGAAAGCGTGCGCGCGCGCTTCTTCAAGCGTCACCCGGCCATCGCCGTTCGTATCCGGGTTCGGACGATTGGCGCGCCGTTCGCGCATCCGCTCGCGCACTTGATCGCGCTCGGCCTGATCGATCTGACCGTCGCCATTGGCGTCGATCCGATCGAACCGTTCGAGCGCGCGCCCGCTGACTTCGTCGCGGGTGATCACGCCGTCGCCATTCGTATCCATCCGTTCCATGCGGCCGCCGCGACGACCATGCTGCCCGCGACCGCCGCGCCGCTCGGCGCGGTTCGCCCGGCGCGCTTCACGCGCGGCAGTACGCTCGGCTTCGTCGATAGCGCCATCGCCATTCGTATCGGCGCGCGCGAAGCGTTCGTCGATCGAGGCGCCGAGCTCGGCGCGGGTCAGTTCGCCATCGCCATTCGCATCGGCGCGCATGCCGTGCGGCTGGGCGATAGCGGCGCCCGCCGCCAAGATGGCGGCGGCGCTCGAAATAAGTACGATCTTCTTCATCGGTGTTCCTTCTGTTTCATTGTCCAATCGGCGGTTTTCGCCTCCACGAAGACGGAGATAGACGGCAATTGTCGCGCGGCTTTGTCGGATCGCCGAAAAAGTGTCGCAATTTGTCGCAAGGATCGGGGCGCCGCCGGGCTTGACCGAAACCCGCGCCTCGTCGACAGCTCGGGCGATGCTCAGGGAGTTCACCGAGAAGACCGGAGACGGTAAGCCGTATCCGTCGGCGGCCCGGCGGACCCGCACGCCGCTCGGATGGTTGCGCTTCATCCTGTTGCTCGTGATCCTGGCGGTCCTGCTGCGCAGTCTGGTGATCGCGCCGTTCAACATCCCCTCCCGCTCGATGACCCCCACCCTGCTGGTCGGCGATTATCTGTTCGTCGCGAAATGGCCGTACGGTTATTCCCGCTACAGCTTTCCCTTCGCGCCCGATCTGTTCGACGGACGGATCGGCAACGGCCGGCCCGATCGCGGGGATATCATCGTCTTCCGCTCGACCGCCGAGCCGTCCACGGCCTATATCAAACGCGTAATCGGCTTGCCCGGAGACCGGGTGAGAATGATCGGCGGCGAATTGCAGCTCAACGGCACGGCGATCCCGCGCGAAGCGATGGCCGATTTCGCCGAACCGGTCGCCGACGCACAAGGATGCGCCACCGGACCGGGCAGCGCCAGCCGCCTGGAAAATGCGGACGATGGCACTCTGGTCTGCCTGACGCCGCGTTACCGCGAAACCCTGCCGGGCGGACGCAGCTACGCCGTGCTCGATGCCGGCAACACGATGGCCGACACGACCGACGAATTTCGCGTTCCCGACGGCCATTATTTCCTGATGGGCGACGATCGCGACCGCAGCGCCGACAGCCGCTTCCCCGCCGAACCGAACGGCGGCATCGGTTTCGTTCCGGAAGAGAATATCGTCGGGCGCGCCCTCATCGTCTTCTGGTCGACCGACGGCTCCGCCCGCTGGATCAACCCGGCAAGCTGGTTCACGGCCGCGCGCGGCGATCGGATCGGTGAGCGGTTATAGGGTGGTTTGGATTGGCCAGTGTCGGGGCGGCGGATGGATGTTGTTTGTCCAACTCAGCCTATCGGTTGAGCGCCACGGATTTCCTTTGTCAGAACATTGCTATGGCAATGTCGCCGCACCTGGATTTGTTTGTCAGAATCCTGCTGTCGCAGGATCGCGGCACCGGCCCGCTCCCCCGCCCCCCCACCCCCGTGTTGGGACCCTGTTGGGGGGTCGGGGGGGGGGGAGGGCCGGGGCCGCGGGCGACCGCCACGTGGGGGCTGACAAACCAACCCCCGGGCCGCGCCGGAGGCGA
>JBCDDN010000079.1:0-10281 GCA_039180285.1 Pseudomonadota bacterium
ACTGGTGGAGATCAAATCGGTTGAACGGTTGAATGCTGCGCATGCCAAACAGCTGCTGACCTATCTGAAACTTACCAAGCAGCCCGTTGGGCTGCTTATGAACTTTGGTGGCGCGACACTCAAGGAGGGGCTTAAGCGGATCGTCAACGATCACAAGCCCTCCGCGTCTTCGCGTCTCCGCGTGAATCAATCCATAGAGATTAAGAGGCAAATCCATGTTCGATCTTTCAGGCAAAACCGCGCTGGTGACCGGCGCATCGGGCGGTATCGGGTCCGCGATCGCCAAGGCGCTGGCGGCGCAGGGCGCGAAAGTTGCGCTGTCCGGTACGCGTGAAGAGGCGCTCAAGGCGGTGGCCGCCGAAATCGGCAGCGATCCGGCGATCCTACCGTGCAACCTATCCGATCCGGACGCCGTCGACGCGCTGATCCCGTCGGCGATCGAGGCGCTCGGACAGCTCGATATCCTCGTCAACAATGCCGGCGTGACGCGCGACAATCTCGCCATGCGGATGAAGGACGAGGAATGGGATCAGGTGATCCGCGTCAATCTGGAAGCCGCTTTCCGGCTGGCGCGCGCCTCGCTGCGCCCGATGATGAAGGCGCGGGGCGGGCGGATTATTTCGATCACATCGGTCGTCGGCGCGACCGGTAACCCGGGACAGGCCAATTACGCCGCCTCCAAAGCCGGTCTGGTGGGCATGTCCAAGGCCTTGGCGCAGGAAGTGGCGAGCCGCGGGATCACGGTCAATTGCATCGCGCCGGGCTTTATCCGCTCGGCGATGACCGACGAACTGCCCGATGCGCAGAAAGAGGCGCTGATGACCCGGATTCCCGCAGGAAAGCTGGGCGAAGGCGATGATATCGCCGCCGCCGTCGCCTATCTCGCATCGGACGAGGCTGCCTATATTACGGGCGAAACCTTGCATGTGAACGGCGGAATGGCGATGTTGTAGTTTGCCACAGGATGAACGGGCTTGCGCCAGATAGCGCTGCCCATTAGGAAAACCGGGAATCATAAAAGCAAAGGATATTCCATGAGCGATACTGCCGATCGGGTGAAAAAGATCGTCACCGAGCATCTTGGCGTTGAAGCCGACAAGGTCACCGAAGATGCGGCCTTTATCGATGATCTGGGAGCGGACAGTCTCGATATCGTCGAGCTGGTCATGGCGTTCGAAGAAGAATTCGGCGTCGAGATTCCGGACGATGCCGCTGAGGACATCGCGACCGTGAAGGATGCGATCAGCTATATCGACAAGCAAAACGCCTGATCGCCAAGTGCGATACGGGAGCCCGGCCGCTAGGCCGAGCCAATGGATTAAAACGGCTCCCCGGTCCGATACCCGGGGGGCCGTTTTTCGTTAGAAGAGGCCGCATCGGGGCCGAGAAATAGGGAGGCACAGCCATGCGCCGTGTAGTTGTCACCGGACTGGGATTGGTCACGCCGCTGGGCGGCGATGTCGAAACCAGCTGGAAGAACCTCACCGCCGCCAAATCGGGCGCGGGCCAGATCGAACGGTTCGACCCGTCCGACCAGAAATGCACGATCGCTTGCGAAGTGAAGCCGGCAGACCATGAATTCGGCTTCGATCCCGGGTTGCGCGTCGATCACAAGGTCCAGCGGCAGGTCGATCCCTTCATTATCTACGGTATCGACGCCGCCGGTCAGGCGCTCGAAGATGCCGGGCTGACGGACATGTCGGACGAGGACAAACTCCGGGCCGGTTGTTCGATCGGCTCGGGTATCGGCGGCCTGCCTGGCATCGAAAGCGAATCCCTCGTGCTCGACCGGCGCGGTCCGGGGCGTGTCAGCCCGCATTTCGTCCATGGCCGGCTGATCAATCTGATTTCGGGCCAGGTCAGCATCAAATACGGTCTGATGGGGCCGAACCATGCGGTGGTCACCGCATGCTCGACGGGCGCGCATTCCATCGGCGATGCCGCACGGATGATAGCGCTCGACGATGCCGATGTGATGCTGGCCGGGGGCGCGGAAGGGGCGGTCTGCCCGATCGGTATCGCCGGTTTCGCGCAGGCCAAGGCGCTGTGCACCAATCGCAACGACGAACCCGAAAAGGCGAGCCGGCCCTATGACAAGGATCGCAGCGGCTTCGTGATGGGCGAAGGCGCGGGTGTGGTCGTGCTCGAAGAATATGAGCGGGCCAAGGCGCGCGGCGCAACCATCTACGCGGAAGTCACCGGCTACGGCCTGTCGGGCGATGCCTATCACGTCACCGCGCCGCATCCCGACGGCGTCGGCGCCTATCGCTCGATGGAGATGGCGTTGCGCAAGTCTGGCTTGAATGTCGAGGATATCGATTACATCAACGCCCATGGCACATCCACCATGGCCGACCTTATCGAGTTGGATGCGGTAAAGCGCCTGTTCGGCGATACCGCCAACTCGTTGTCGATGAGTTCGACCAAATCGGCGATCGGGCATCTGCTCGGCGGTGCCGGCGCCGTGGAGTCCATCTTCTGCATTCTGGCGCTACGCGATCAGGTCGTGCCGCCAACCCTGAATCTCGACAATCCCGAAGACGGGACCGAGGGCATGGATCTCGTACCGCACGAAACGAAGCAACGTGAGGTTAAGGCAGTCCTCAATAACAGTTTTGGCTTCGGCGGAACCAATGCCAGCGTCATCATGCAGGCGGTCTAGGCAACGGGTTCGAACCCTAGGGAAGAAATCATGCGCAAGCTCGGCTGTCTGGCACTGATTGTCGCGATCCTGCTGGGGGCCGGTTTGATCGCTGCGCTGCGCAGCTGGGGCGGCGAAGGGCCGCTCGAAGAGCCGGTTGCCGTGACGATCGAGGAGGGCGCGACGCTGACCGACGCGGCGCGCACGCTCGAAGACACCGGAGTCATCGCGTCGCAGAGCCGTTTCCTGCTCTTTGCGCGTTTCCTCGGCAGCGAGGCGCCCGTCCGGGCCGGCGAGTATGAAATGCCGGCAGGCGTCAGCCAATCCGAAGCCCTGCGAATCCTCCAGGAATCGGCGGCAATCCAGCGCTTCGTCACCATTCCGGAGGGTATGCCGGCCGTGCTTGTGCATGAGCGGCTGATGGCGACGGACTTGCTGACCGGGGAGATACCGGTCCCCGAAGAAGGCTCGGTGCTCGCCGACAGCTATGCCTATGAGCGTGGCGAAAGCCGGGCCGACGTGCTGGCGCGGATGCAGCTGGCGCTCGACGAGGAGCTATCGGCACTCTGGGCGGCGCGCAGTTCCGATATCGCGGTATCGACGCCCGAAGAGGCGGTCATCCTCGCCTCGATCGTCGAAAAGGAGACGGCCGAGCCTTCGGAGCGGCCGCTGATCGCCGGGGTCTATTCCAACCGCTTGCGGATCGGGATGCGGCTGCAGGCGGATCCGACGATCATCTATCCGATCACCCAGGGTCGGGCGCTCGGGCGCCGTATTCGCCGCTCCGAGATCGATCAGCGCAACGATTACAACACCTATGCGATGGCGGGATTGCCGCACGGGCCGATCGCCAATGTCGGACGCGAGGCGATCGAGGCCGTACTCAATCCGGCGGAAACCGAAGCGCTGTTCTTTGTCGCGGACGGTACGGGCGGGCACGTGTTTGCCGAGACCTATGCCGAGCATCGCGAGAATGTGGAACGCTGGTATGACTTGCGCCGTCAGCGCGGCGAGATGGACTGAAGCCTAGCGTAGCCAGCCGCGCCGGATGCCGTTACCGGCATACCAGACCGCAAAAATACAGACCGGCACGATAATGATCGGCATTATGAGCTGGGCCATGCTCATCTGCGATGGTCCGTCGCTCAAGACGAAAAACCAGAAATGCTGAACGGCCGCGGCAATTAGGGAGATCGCGAAGATCGCGCGCGACCAGCTCTTGCGCATGAGCAGGCTGAGTGCTCCGAGAACACCGCCGAAAACCGCAATGGCGAAAGCGCTCAAGACCCAAAATGGTTGCGATTGAACAAGCGCCAGTTCGCCAGCGGAATAAATCTCCGCGAGCCGCTCTTCAGTGGCGGTAATTTGGGTCAGATAGGCGAACACGCCCAAGCCGTTCCAGATCAGGAGGAGAATCGATATCGCCCAGAACGAGCCGGGTGGTCTCCTGCGCAATACCTTGTTCACAGCGCTCCCCATCGATTTTCTTGTCCCGGCACCGTAGCCGATGCGCCGAAAAATGTTAATAAAGTGGGGATAACTATTATGGGTAGTATCTTAATCCTGAATATTCCGCGAAACCGGCCATCAGGTTGAGGTTCTGGACGGCTGCACCGGCCGCGCCTTTGCCCAAATTGTCGAGCACCGCGCAGAGCCGCACATAGCCGGATTCGGGATTGGCGAAGACCATGATCTCCATTCGGTCGGTACCGGCGCAGCGCTCGATCATCACCATATCCAAGGCTGCCGTTTCGGTTTCGTCGAGCACGGTGACCAGTCGACCGTCGGCATAATGGTCTTGCAGCGCCGACCGGATATCGGCGGGTTTTGTGCCCTCGCGCAATAGGGCGGGCGGCAAGGGTATTTCGACGAGCATACCGCTGTGCAGATTGGCGACAGACGGCGAAAACAAGGGCGGGCTATCGAGTCCGCTATGCTGGCGCATCTCCGGTAGGTGCTTGTGCCGTAGCGACAGAGCATAGTTGCGAAACGCAGTCGCCGCCGCGCCGCTTTCGAATTCCTCGATCATCGTCCGGCCGCCACCCGAATAGCCCGACGCCGCATTCACGGTAACGGCGGCGTCGCGGGGCAAAATGCCGGCGCTCACCAGCGGATGTGTCAGGGCGATGAACGTTTGCGCGTAGCAACCGGGATTGGCCACGTAACGGCTGGATGCGATCGTTTCGCGATGGCCAAGCTTCCATTCCGGAAAGCCGTATGTCCAGTCCGGCGCGATGCGATGCGCCGTCGAAGCGTCGATGATCCGGGTGTCGGCTCCGTCGAGCATGGCGACTGCCGCGCGCGCCGCGTCGTCCGGCAGGCACAGGATCGCGATATCGGCGCCTTGCAGCGCTTCGAGGCGCGCGTCGGCGTCCTTGCGTCGATCATCGTCGAGCGCAATCAACGCGATTTCGGGTCGATCGGCCAGCCGATCGCGAATCTGGAGCCCGGTCGTACCATGGCCGCCATCGATAAAAACGGAGATGGTCATCCCGCGATTCTCCGTCGGGCAAGTATCGCGATTTCATGGATCTCGCCGATCCGCGCGGCGACGTCGGCGAGAGGTTCGGTGCATACCCGGCCGTTATGGCCGCTGGCATGGATCAACGTTTCGCCGTCGATCATCATGCCGACATGTTCGGGAAAGAATACCAAATCGCCGCGCCGCAGATCGGCATTGACGGGTAGCGCGTCTCCGATCGACGCCTGTTGCAGGTCGCTGTCGCGTTCAACGCGATGGCCGGCCATGGCCAGCGATATCTGCACGAGCCCCGAGCAATCGATACCCGCGACGCTCCGTCCGCCCAGCAAATAGGGCGCTTCGATGAACATTTCCGCGATCGCGATGGGGTCGTCCGCCCGAGCATCGATCGGCCGGGCATCCGTCAGCGCGATGGAACCGTTCGGCATGATCAACCGATCGTCTTCCGGCTTACCCGATAATCTGCTGCCCATGAAGAGTGTCGTCGACGCCTCGTTTGCGTTTGCGGGCTCCACTGCGCTCGACAGTGCCGTCACGATATGCGTCGCCGGTTGCGGCCGAATGAGCGTCGTCTTGCGGATAAAGCCGACGAAATGGTCATGCTGACCATAGCCCCAGGCCCAGTCTTCGACCGTATCCAGCAGTGCGAAGGGCTCTCCATGGAGCAGTTGCGAGCCGAGTTCGCTCGCGTCCGAGGGATCGGTCCGGAGATCGGCGATCGCCAGTCCGACCTGCCGCATGACGGGCGCAACATAATGGGGAAGCGATATCCTGTCCGCGAGCGCGATGTCCGCGATATCGTCTCGATAGGCGTGGATGCGGGGATCGAGACCGGGAGCGGTCTCGGTCAGCGCGAAACTAGGCCGGGCTGGCGTTTTCGTAGTTCCGCCCGCTCCCATTTGCGCCGATCGGGCGGGGGTTGCGGATAAATTGTTCGAACCTGTCAAGAAAACGCGCCCCGGTTGGTGTCTGCGCGATGAAGATGTTGCGGCGGTCGCTTTCATCGCGTTCGCGTCGCAGATAGCCGAGTGCGGAGAGAGTATTCAAGGCGCGCGTGATAACCGGCTTGGAAACTTGCAATTTTTCAGCAAGCCCGCGCACCGTATGGGGGCCTGATGTTCCGTAGATCAGCAACAGCAGCGCCATTTGCCGGTTGCTCAGATCCGGTTCCCCGGATCGAACATAGTCGACAAGCCCGTTCATCCATTGTCCAAGCGGGTCGCCCGGCATCGTAAAGTCCTCCGTCATCGATTTTCATTGGGTTCGCCGTACGTCGCCAGCCAACCGTCACTATTATGATTAACGCGTCACCCCGAGGTTAGTTTCAAAAAACAGACTCCCCATGAGTGCGGCAATGGCCCAACAGTCTGATTATGATCAATAATCAATCGTCGGAATATCGATTTTTCAGCATTTCCCAATGAGCTCGTAAGCCAAGAGCTTCGCCCCCCTTGGGACGACCCGGCTTTGCGGCGTTGCGCCATGCAAAGGTGTCGAGATGGGCCCAGAGAGTCCCGTTATCGACGAATCTGCGCAGGAACAGCGCGGCCGTCGATGCGCCGGCCATGGGGACGGACGAGGTATTGCTGAGGTCCGCCACCGACGATTTCATCCATTCGTCATAACCGTCCCAGAGCGGCAATCGCCAAACCGGGTCTCCGATCGCCAGGCCTGCCGCCGCAATTTCGGACGCCAGTTCGTCATCGTCGGTGAACAGCGCCGGCAGATCGGGGCCGAGTGCCGTGCGCGCCGCGCCGGTCAATGTTGCGAAATCGAGCAGCAGTTCGGGATCGTCCTCACAGGCCTTGTACAGCGCATCGCCGAGAATCAGCCGGCCCTCGGCGTCCGTATTGCCGATTTCGACGCTCAGGCCCTTGCGGCTTGGCAATACATCGCCGGGTCGGAAGGCATTGCCGGCTATCGCATTTTCAACCGCCGGGATGAGAAGATGAAGCCGAACCGGCAATTTCCGCCCCATCACGAGCCCGGCCAGCGCCAGCGCGTGAGCGGCCCCGCCCATATCCTTCTTCATCCAACGCATTCCTGCCGCGCCTTTGATGTCGAGCCCGCCCGAATCGAAACAGACGCCCTTGCCGACGACCGCGATCCGGGGATCATCGGTCTCGCCCCATTGCAGCTCGATGAGGCGCGGCGCGCGGTCGGTCGCCGCGGCCCGGCCGACGGCTTCGATCATCGGAAAGCCTTCGGTCAGTTCGCTGCCGGAAACGATCGAGAGTTCCGCGCCGTAACGAGTGGCCATCTCTTCGGCTGCGTCTTGGAGTTCAGCCGGTCCCATGTCTCCCGCCGGGATATTGACCAGCGTCCGAACGAGATCGGTCGCTTCGGCTAGTGCGATCATTTCTTCGATGGCCGCCGGTTTCGATGTGAGCAGGGTTTTCGGGCCGTTCGTATCGGGCTCCTGCTTGTAGCGTTCGAACCGGTACTGCGCGCACAGCCAGCCGAAGGCACTTTGTCCGGGATCGCCCTCTGCGAGCCGATAGGATCCTGCCGGTAACGTTTCCGCTGCTTTCGCAAGGCACCAACTGGTCAGCCGCTCCGGATCCGATACACCGATCGCCGCGGCCCAGTCTTCGGCGGTTTCCCCCGCGATGATAGCGATTTCGCCGTCCTTGCCGGCGAAGTTCTGGGCTTTCACGGACTGGCGTTCGCGATCGGGCAGCGCCTTGAACCACGCGTCGAACGTGTCGGTGCTGATCAGGTGCAGGCTCTGAGCGGTCTGGCCCTTGTCGGGCTGGAGCATGGTGGCATAATCGGTCATAATCCGAGCCTTAGACAGAAGCGGCGAAAAACGCCAAGACCGTTGTTCGGTATGGGGGGAATTCAATCATGCAGTTTTCATGGGCGAGATATATGATCGCTCTGCTGGGGATGGCTCTGCTCACCGCCTGTTCGATGCAGGGTATGATCGAAACGATGACCTCTGACGAGGATCAGGCGATGGCGCAGCAATTCGTTGACAATATCCGCGATCGCGACGGCGCGGCTCTCGAAGCTATGGTCGATCCCGATCTCTGGAAAATCAGCGCCGAGCAATTCGAACAAGCGGCCGACTTTTTTCCGAGCGGTACGGGCGAGACCCGGATCATCTCCTACAGCATGAACAGCGACGGGCTGGGCGAGGGGGCGCGGGTCGAGAAAGATTTCACCCTGGTGACGACCGACGAGACGCATTGGACGACCACCCGCTTCTCGACCTTTCAGGAGGGCGGCGATCCGGTCATCGTCGCATGGAATGTCGAGGGATCGAACGAGCCGCCCGCCGATCTCGAAGTGATGGAGACGGTCGGTACCGTCTTCATGTGGGCTGGCATAATCGCCTTGCTCTTGTTCGTGGGGGTCGTCGTGCTGATCGTCTGGCTGGTCCGGCGTTCGAAGCGCAAGGATACCGGGCGCGCGGGGATTAGCTAGGCCGTGTTCGCCGGAACGCCGAACAGGTCGTGCGCGTCGGCATCCTCGATCTCCACCCAGATGATATCACCCGGCGTCAAACCGGTCGTGTCGCGCAGATGGACTTCGCCGTCGATTTCCGGCGCATCGGCTTGTGAGCGGCCGGTCGCGCCGCCATCTTCATCGACACGGTCGACTATCACTTTCCGCATCGTGCCGATCTTCGCCTGAAGTTTAGCGGCGGAGATCGTCGCGCATTTCTCCATGAGGCGCGCATAGCGCTCTTCCTTGATGTCTTCGGCGACCGCATCCGGCAGTGCATTGGCGCGTGCGCCTTCCACCGGCTCGTAGCGAAACGCACCGACCCGATCGAGCTGGGCCTCGTCGAGCCAGTCGAGCAGATACTGGAAATCCTCTTCCGTTTCGCCCGGAAAACCGGTGATGAAGGTCGAACGAATGGCGATGTCCGGGCAGATTACCCGCCAGGCCTTGATCCGTTCCAGCACCTTCGCCTCGTTGGCCGGGCGGCGCATGGCTTTCAGAATGCGCGGGCTCGCATGCTGGAATGGGATGTCGAGATAGGGGGCGATCAACCCTTCGGCCATCAGCGGGATGACCTGGTCGACATGCGGATAGGGATAGACATAATGGAGGCGTACCCAGACTTCATCGTCGGGCGCACCGAGCTTGCCGAGCTCGCGCGCCAGATCGGTCATATGGGCGCGAACTTCGCCGCCTTTCCACGGCCATTCGGCATGACGGATATCGACACCATAGGCCGATGTATCCTGGCTGATGATCAACAGCTCTTTCGTGCCCGCCGCGATGAGCTTTTCGGCTTCGCGCAATATGGCGTCCGGGCGGCGACTGGCGAGATCGCCCCGGATCGAGGGAATGATGCAGAACGCACAGCGGTGATTGCAGCCCTCCGAGATCTTCACATAACTATAATGGCGCGGCGTGAGCTTCAGGCCGGTTTCGGGGACTAGATCGACATAGGGAGATGGCGGCATCGGCGCGGCTTCATGGACGGCCCCGACCACTTCCTCATATTGCTGCGGACCCGAGACGGCGAGTACGTCCGGAAACCGCTCGCGGATAATATCGGCCTCGTTGCCCATGCATCCGGTGACGATAACCCGGCCATTCTCGGCGATCGCCTCGCCAATCGCTTCAAGGCTCTCTTCCTTGGCGCTGTCGAGAAAACCGCAGGTGTTCACGAGCACCACATCCGCATCGTCATAATCGGGCGACAGGCCATACCCGTCCGAGCGCAGCTTGGTGAGGATGCGTTCGCTGTCGACCAGCGCCTTGGGACAGCCGAGCGAAACCATGCCGACCTTGGGCGGGGAGGGGAGACGGGTTGCCATGACGGGGCGCGACATAGGGTGTGCCGGGCCGTTTGTCACATATTGCCGTCGGTTCTGGGCCGCGATTGCCGCGTTTGGCGGTCCGACATTTTATTTCGGCGCCGTTATGCTAGAGCATGAGACTCATTAACAGGGAGGGGTCTCATGGAGTTTTATGCGGAAAATTGGCTCGCGATTATCGCGGCCGCGGCGGCCGGCTTCGTCGTTGGCGGCATCTGGTACGGCCCGATCATGGGCAAGAAGTGGATGGGCGCGGTTGGGCTGACCGAAGAGGATGTGCAGTCGGGCAATATGGGGCTGATCTACGGCACGACATTCGTTCTCAGCCTCATCGCATCGACGACGCTCGCGCATTTTTTGACCTATTTTCCGGTCATCCC
>JBCDDN010000080.1:0-9956 GCA_039180285.1 Pseudomonadota bacterium
AGGCGGGAAATGGAGAGAGAAAAGACAGCAGAGCGATGCATCCGCACAGCCGCCATCCCTTCATCGTCCCGATCTCCCGTACCGGTATCTGCGCCTAGAAATCGTAGCGCGCGCTGACGAGCCAGGTTCCCGGCGCGTTGTAATAAGTCGTGTTCGCGAGAGTCGACGAGTTGTAATCCTCGCTGAAGCAGTTCGAACAGCTGACCGACAACTGCAGCCCTTCGTCGACCTCGGCCAGGGTAATCCCGGCGTTGACCACGAAATAGCCGTCGTTGAATGAACCGATTACAAACTCGCCATTGCCCGTCGTGTTGAACACACCGGGCGCGGACTGAAAGACCGAGACTTCGCTCGTCCCGGTTTCGAAGGACGACCGGAAAGCAGCGTTCACCGAAGGCGTTACCGTCCAGTTATCGCCAAGCGGCACTTCATAGCTGACACCGCCGGCAATCGACCAGTCGGGTGTCCGAACCGGTTCGGCGATCCGCCCATCGAGCGTCACGATGCCGGCCCCGCATGCGGGCGATGCCATGTTCATGGCGAGCGCCGTCTGACATGTCGCCTGCTGGGCGGCAACCGAACTTACGCCGAATTCGTCGAGCGGATCGGCATTGCGATCGATCTTGTACTCGTCATCCTGCCAGCCCAAGCTCGCGAAGATATTGAGGCCGTCGATCGGGGCCAGAGTGAGCTCGGCCTCGATGCCGTAATTTTCATAATCGGCAAAGTTGCGGGTGATGAAGGCGATCGTGCCGGCAGGTCGAACGAAGGCCGACGGCGTCTGCAGGCCGGTCGTATCCGCATAATAGGCCGTCACGTTCAAACGCGCCCGATTGTCCCAGAACTCACTGCGGACGCCGGCTTCATAGCTCCATGTCGTTTCCGGCCCGAAGGGCAGCAGTTCGGAACCTGCGGTGCCGCGCGCATTCCAGCCGCCCGACTTGAAGCCGCGCGTCGCCGATATGAAGAACAGCAGATCGTCATTGGGTTCATAGTTCAGGGCGAAGCGCGGTGTAAAAATGCTGACCGACTGTTCGTCGGGAATGATCGCGCCGTTCGTCGCCACGAGATTGAAATTGCTCAGACAGCCTGGAGCCGCCTGATCGCCGTTGCAGATCGGTCGATTGTCGCGGATCAGGAAGTTCTTCTCTTCATCCGTCCAGCGCAAACCGGCGGTAAGGGTAAACTGATCGGTGATGTGCACATCGGCCTGCGCATAAAGGGCGAAAGCCTCCGCATCATTGTCGATAACCCGGTCGGCGAGGAGGAGCGGGAAGCCCACAGCACCGAAGGTATCAGCAAAATCGGTGCTCGTATCCTCGTAGAAATAATAGCCGCCGGCAACGAAATCGATCAGCCCGTCGGCCAGCGATCCGTTAAAGCGTACCTCCTGCGTGATCTGGGTATTTTCCTGATCGTTGAAGATGTTGAACCCGCCAAGGGGCGAAGCGATGACCGCCGGGAAAGGATTGGCCGGGTTGGGACCGAAACGGCCGTCGAAAAAGTCCAGATTGAACTGCTGAACGAGATTCTGATAGCCGGTGATGAAGGATACCGAGATCTCGTCGCCGAGCTCAAGCTCGAGGTTCGACGTGATCAGATCCATGTCGGACCGGCTGCCCAGACCATAATTGGCTTTGCGCCCCGAAATACCCGGGAAGGGTCCGGTGCTCGTCTCCGTCGAGCCGGTGGTCGCAAAGCGCGTGCTGCAATTGGCCGGCGTGGCGGGGTCGATCGACCGGCACGGGAAGTTCAGGATATTCTCGCCGTCATTGTTGATCCGCGCGTAGGCGATGTTCCATTCGGCGATGTCGGTCGAAAGGCGCATCGCGATCCGCGCACCCCAACCGTCGCTGTCGTTCAACCGGTCGCCGGTCGTGACATTGCGCACATAGCCGTCATCGTCATTGTAATAGCCGCTAACTTTGAACGCGACCGTGTCGCCGACGGGGATATCCATCGAGCCCCGGACCATGATCCGGTCGAAGCGCCCATAGCCGATTTCGGCATAGCCATCGAATTCGTCGCCCGGCTCACGCAGGACGATGCTGATCGCGCCGCCGGTCGTATTCCGGCCGAACAGCGTTCCCTGCGGCCCCCTCAGCACTTCGACGCGCTCGACGTCGAACAGGCTCAGATTGTTGCCGTTCTGACGGGCGAGATATACCTGATCGATATAGGTGCCGATCGGCGGATCGAAGGTCGCTATCGATTCCGTATTGCCGATACCGCGCAGGAAGTAGGCGTTCGAGGCGCCGAGGCCGGTATTGTTCTGTGCGATCAGGTTCGGAACGAATTCGCCGAGCGCGAGCGTGTTGCCGATACCGCGCGATTGCAGTTCGTCCGGTGAAAAGGAGGAAATCGCAATCGGAATGTCCTGGACATTCTCTTCCCGCCGCTGCGCGGTCACGACGATCGTACCGAGCCCGCCCTGATCGACGGCCGGTGCGTCACCCTCCGCCTGGGCCAGCGCCGGTGCCGAAGACAGAGCGACCGCCATCGCCGCGCCGGATAAGGATAGTTTAAAACCCGTTCTACTCACACCCATTTCATTTCTCCCTAAACCCTTTGGCTGCATGACTATGACAATATCTCGCGTCACTCAAGATTTGTCCGGACAAATTTTTCTTTATGCCAATAGTGTTGCCAAGCAACCACGCATCGGCGCGCATTGGCCAACAACTCTTTGGTCGCTTACGACAACCGATAAGCGATCAGACCTATGCTACGGTCGTTCCCGGGCGCAGCGTGTTGGTGACTTCAAGCAGATCGTGGATCAGGGCTTGTGCCGCTGGCTGAAGCGCCGAACTGCGGCGCGTGACGAGCATTCCAATCCGCTCGGACGGAAATTCCGGACGATGTATGGTGTGGAACTCGCCCGACATGGTCTCATTGATCACCAGTTCGCTAGAAAGCAGGGCGACGCAATCGCTCTGGCTGAGCATGGCCTTGGCGATCCCGACCGAATCCATGTCGATCGTATTGAGCGGTGGTTCGACGCCCGCGGCGAGAAAGGCCGAACAGATCTTCCGCCAGCGGCCGCCCAATGTCCCCGATGTCGCCCAGGTCTGCTGCGATAGTTCGGCCAGCGTCACATTGGGCTTGGCCGCCAAGGGATGATTATGCCGCATCACGACGACATCGACATCGGTGAACAGTTTTTGCGACTCCAACAGCGGGTCGACCGCAAAGTCCGGCATCGGGCAACTCGCCACGAATTCGACCTCTCCGTTGAGCAGGCGATCGAATAGCTGATCGGACGATCCCGTCGACAGGCTGACCTTGATGTTCGGGCGGCGGCGGCGATAGCGCAGAACGGTTTGCGGCGCGACCCGCGAGACGAAAGACCAGCCGATGCCCGCCCGCACATAGCCTTCCTCGGCCCCGCGCAGGGCGCTCAGCTCCGCCGCCGCCAGCCGGGCCTCGGCCAGAATAACCTTGGCGCGCCGGGCCAGCGAATGCGCGAAGATCGTCGGTGCGGGGCCATAGGGACCGCGTTCGAACAGATCGACGCCCAGTTGCTCCTCAAGCTTCTTGACGCTTTTCGATATCGCCTGTTGCGTCACGCCATTGTCGGTTGCGGCGCGACCGAAATGCCGCAGATCGTACACCGCCAGGAAATGCTGGAGCTTCTTCGGATCCATGGACGGTTTGATGAAGCGGCTGCGAAGGCGGCTGTCGTTCATATCTCTCTCCCGGCTGACGGGCCTATACCATCGGTTGTTGGAAACGGCCAAGTTGGCTGTGATAACGCAAGCAATCCATTCGGAAAGGGACGTCGCTATGCCGAAGGCAAATGGTCGCATTTTGGACGGCGTCATGCCCGCCATGGTCAGACATGAAGGCATTTGGGACGGCGTGTACCGCCATGTCGACGCGAACGGCATCGAGCTGGATCGCCATGCGGCCCGCATCGTATGCGAATTCCCCGGGACCGGCGATGCCGCCTATATCCAGCACAATCTTTTCACCTGGGACGATGGCCGGAGCCATCGCGCGATGCTGCCGGGCATCTATCGTGACGGCAAACTCTGGTGGGACATGCCGACATTCCACGGCTATGCCTGGGAGACCGAGGACGACATCCTGATGCTCAATCTGACCCGCCGCGACGAGCCGGGCGCGCATTTCGTCGAGATTATCGTGATGGGCGAAACCGGTGATCGCCGCTCGCGCACCTGGCACTGGTTCAGGGACGGCGCACTCTACAAACGCACGCTGTGCGAGGAGCGGCGCGTGACCGACACGGTCAGCGCCGACGACCCGGCCTTCACGCCGGGCGAGACATTGCGCTGACGACCGCGAACGCACGCTCATCCCGTATTGGCATCCCGTATTGGCATCCCGTATTGGCATCCCGTATTGACATCCCATATTGGTGAAGCCGGGCGGCTCGTCTATGGTTCCGGCATGAGCGAACACCGACACACACGGGCCGAGCTGGTCGACCTCGCACGCGCGGCCGCGCAACGCGCCCACGCCCCTTATTCGGGCTTCTCGGTCGGCTGCGCGATCGAAGCCGAGGATGGCAGCATCGCGACCGGCAGCAATATGGAAAATGCCTGCTACCGGCTCGGCACCTGTGCCGAAATCGCGGCGCTGACATCGGCGCAGCAGGCGTTCGGATTGGACAAGGTCCGGCGCATCGCGGTCGCCGGCGGGCATCTCGGAGAGGATGGGGAGCTGGCCGGCGCGCAGATCGTCACGCCATGCGGCGGCTGCCGACAGGCGATCGCCGAAGCCGGCGATCTGTCCGGTTTCGATATCGAAGTCGTTGCCGTGTCGGGCGATGGAACGGCCGCGTCGACGATGACGATTTCCGACCTGCTGCCCGCGCGCTTCGGCGCGGACAATCTCGACGATGCGAAACGCTAGACCAGGTTGATCTCGCGCAGCCGCTTCTGAAGATAATCATGCGCGCTGATCGGCTCGGGATAGCGATTGGGGCGATTTTCGGCGATGCAGCTCGGCAGGGTCTCGATCATATAGTCCGGCCGGAAATGCAGGAAGAAAGGCATCGAATAACGCGAATGGCCGCGCCGCTCGGGCGGTGGATTGACGACCCGGTGGGTGGTCGAGGGCAGGACGCGATTGGTCAACCGCTGGAGCATGTCGCCGATATTCACCGCCAGCTCTCCCTCGCCCGGCCGCACCGGCAGCCAATTGCCGTCCGCATCGAGCAGTTCGAGACCCGCTTCTTCCGCACCCAATAACAGCGTGATCGTATTGATATCCTCATGCGCGGCGGCCCGAACGCCGGGCGCGTCTTCGGGGACCGGCGGATAATGGATCAGCCGCATCACGGAATTGCCGTCCTCGATCGTATCGTCGAAGAAATCGGGCGGAAGTTCCAGATATGTGGCGATCGCGGTCAGGATACGGCGCCCGGAGCTTTCGAGCGCATCGTAGAGCGCGGTGAAGGTTTCGCGGAATTCGGCGATCTCATCGGGCCAGATATTGGGCGCCATCAGTTCGGCAAAGCGATGCCCCTCCGGCAAAGATCGGCCCACATGCCAGAATTCCTTCAGATCGTGCTCGGTCGCATCCTTGGCGACTTCGACCCCGAACGGCGTGTAGCCGCGCGCACCGCCGCCGCCCTCGATGAAATATTTGCGCTTCGCCGCCTCGGGCAGTGCGAAAAATTCGGCCGTCTTGGCCCAGGCATCGTCGATCAATTCCGCCGTAACGCCATGATCGGAGACGATGGCGAAACCGTAGGTCTTGAACGAACTGCCGATCTCCTCGGCGAATCCGGCGGGGTCGCTATCCGCATGGCGGAGGGACACGGAGGCAATCTTGTCGGGCACGGTGCGATCCTAAAGACGAGCCCGAAAAACGGGCGGCTAAACCGGGATGACACACGCAGTGTCAGCTAAGCAAGAGCCCTGCAAGCGCAGCGCTCATCAGATTGGCGAGCGAGCCCGCGGCGAGCGCCTTGAGGCCGAGCTTCGCGATGACGGGACGCTGGTTCGGCGCGAGCCCGCCGGTCACCGCCATCTGGATCGCGATCGAGAGCAGATTGGCGAAACCGCAAAGCGCAAAGGTCACGATAGCGACGCTGCGCTCCGACAGTCCGCCCTCCCCCGCGCCGAGCGCGATAAAGGCGACGAATTCGTTGAGCACGATTTTGGTCCCGAACAGGCCGCCCGCCGCCAGCGCTTCGTCCCATGGCACGCCGATCAGATACATGATCGGTGCGAAGACATAGCCGACCAGTTGCTGGAAACTGAGTTCGGAATAGCCGAACCAGCCGCCGACGCCCGCAAGCAACCCGTTGGCAAGCGCGACCAGCGCAACGAAGGACAGCACCATCGCGCCGACCATCACCGCGATGCGCACGCCGGTCTGCGCGCCCATGGAGGCGGCCATGATGATGTTCACCGGCTTTTCTTCTTCATATTCCACATCGACGGGCGCGGTGGGTTCGACCGCGAGATCCTCGGGGCGGTCCGGCATGATGATCTTCGCCATGAGGATCCCGCCTGGCGCCGACATGAAAGCGGCAGCGAGCAGATAATCGATCTGGATGCCCATCGCGGCATAGGCGGCGAGAATGGTGCCCGCGACGCCCGCCATGCCGACGCTCATCACGGTGAACAGCTGGGAGGGCGTAAGGCCGGCCAGATAAGGCCGGATGACCAGCGGCGATTCCGACTGGCCGACGAAGATATTGGCCGCCGCGCACAGCGATTCGACCTTGCTGATGCCCGTCACCTTCTGGATCGCGCCGCCGACCCATTTGATGATGAACTGCATGATGCCGAGATAATAGAAGATCGACACGAGCGAGGCGAAAAAGATGATCACGGGCAGCGCGGCGATGGCGAAGCTGTTGCCGCCGATCTCCGGATTCGCCAGCGGCCCGAAGATGAAGTTAGTCCCCTCCTGCGCATAACCGAGCAGATTGGATACGCCGCGCGCCATTCCGGCGATGCCCGCCCGCCCCCAATCGGTATAGAGCACGAGTATCGCGATACCCGCCTGCAGGCCGAACGCCGCCGTCACGACACGCAGACGGATCGCCTTGCGATTCGACGACAGCAGCACGGCGAACAGCAGGATCACGGCCATGCCGCCAAGGCTCATCAGGATATTGCCGCCGTTCATATCACCAGGTCATCCCCTTTTTCGCACCGTTTTCCGCAGCGGCGAGCTGGTCGATCGCATCCCCGATATCGGTGGCGATGAGCAGCTGTTCGCGCCGCGCGGGCGAGATAAAACCATTGGCGACCGCATGGTCGACAAAAGCGATCAGCGAATCCCAGAATCCGGCGACGTTGAGTAGCAGGAACGGCTTGGCGTGATAGCCGAGCGCATTCCAGGACCAGGCTTCGAACAGTTCGTCGAGCGTGCCGATCCCGCCGGGCAACGCGACGAATCCGTCGCACAGATCGGTCATCTTGGCTTTGCGTTCATGCATGGACGGTACGATATGCAATTCGGTGAGGCCGCGATGCGCGACTTCGAGATCCACCAGCGCTTCGGGGATCACGCCATGCGCTTCGCCATCGGCGTCGAGCACGGCATCCGCGATGATCCCCATCAGCCCGAGCCGGCCGCCGCCATAGACGAGCCCGATGCCGCGCGCGGCCATTTCCCGCCCCAATATCTTGGCCGTTTCGGCAAATCGCGGTTCTTCGCCCGGATTGGCACCGCAATAGACCGCCAGTCGTCGCATTCAGTTTCGCCCCTCGACGCTTGTCGTGCCACCGGCATGCAGATCGATCGCGATCTTGTAAACGGTCAATTGCCCACCAGCCCGCCAAGATCGCCGCGCGGTCGGGCGCCATAATCGGCAATCACCTGAGCCGCGGCGGCCGCGCCAAGCGCCAGGCTGGCCTCCAATGGCCGCCCCCACGCATGACCGACGAGGAAGCCGGCCGCGAACAGGTCTCCGGCGCCGGTCGTGTCGACCAGCGCGCGCGGCGGTGTCGCCGGCACCGAAACCGTCTCGCCGTTCCGCACCGCCATCGCCCCGTCGCCGCCCCGGGTGATGACGCACAATTCCGCATGGCGCGCAAGTTCGGCAACGGCTGCGTCGAGATCGACCGTACCGGCAAGAGCACGTGCTTCTTCTTCATTGCCGAAGAGAATATCGATCCGCCCGCTTTCGAGAAACTCAAGAAAATCGGGCCGATGGCGGCCGATACAGGCGATGTCGGACAGGGTGAAGGCGACCTTCCGCCCGGCCGTCCGCGCCATGTCGGCCGCCCGCTTCATCGCGATCCGCGGAGCATCGTGATCCCAGAGATAGGCTTCGAGATAGACGATGGCCGCGCGGGCGATCTGCAGCTCGTCGAGCGCATCGACCGATAAATGTTCGGACGCGCCGCGATAGGTGTTCATAGTGCGTTGCGCATCCGGCGTTACGAGGATCAGGCACCGACCGGTGCTGACGTCGCCGACCAGCGGCGGCGTTTCGAACGCGACGCCCTGAGCGCGAATATCATGCGCGAAGATCGTACCGAGCTGATCTGATCCGATCTGGCCGACAAAGGCTGCCCGGCCGCCCAGAGCCGCGATGCCGGCCATGCTGTTGGCTGCCGATCCGCCGCTCGTTTCCTGCGCCGGCCCCATGCGTGCGTACAGGCGATCCGCCCCTTCCCGGTCGAGCACCCGCATCGATCCCTTGGGCACGCCTTCTTCGGCAAGCAATTCTTCGTCGGCAGGCGCGATCACGTCGACGACCGCATCGCCGATCGCCAGAACGTCATAGTCGGTGTCAGTCAATCGGGTCCCTCTTTTGTTGGAGCCACGAACAGGATAGAGGACCGCGATGTCAACTGCACACGCCCCAATACCGCTATCGCGGTCGCTGTTCGTCTTTTCAATCCTCTATGGCGGGATGACCTGCATCGCCGGGGTGCTGGCCTTCAAGCAGGTCGCGCTCGGGCCGCTCGCGGTAGAAGCGGGGATTTTCGCCTTTCTGATGCTCGTCGTCATCTCCAGCGCGATGGCGCAGCTTCACGGCCAGAAGACCGCCAACCGGCTGGTTCTGTTCGGCTTCGTTCCGCTGGCCGTTTCCGTCGTCCTCATCGCGCTGGTATTGTCGCTGCCGCCGTCCGACAAAATGCCGCCGGACAATCTCGCCGCGTTCGAACGCGTGCTGTCGCAAACGCCGCGGATCATGCTCGCCGGGCCGCTTGCCTATGGTGTTTCTCTACTCCTCAACGTGAAGATCTTCTCCGCGCTGCGCGGCGCGACCGGGGACGGCGGCTTCGGCGTGATGATCCGCGGCGCGATCGCCTCGGCGCTGAGCCAAACCGTCGATACGCTGATCTTCATCACCGTCGCCTTTTACGGCGAGTTTCCGATCGGCTCGCTGCTGCTGGGGCAGATGCTGGCCAAGGTCGTGCTCTCGGCCATCTTCGTCCCGCCGTTGATCATCCTGTTCGTAAAGCTGGCCCGCAGGTTGGACGCACCGTCGGAGCAACCGCCGCAGTAAGACGACAATCCTCCCAAAGGAGTGACTGCATCATCCAACGGCATGCAATCATCATTCTCGGGATGCACCGCGCCGGCACGTCGGCTCTGTCCCGCGCCATCAACCTGGCGGGCTGGACGATCGCCAAAACGCTCATGCGGCCCTCGGAAGCCAATCCGCCCGGACATTGGGAATCGCTCCCTCTTGCGAACCTCAACAACCGCGTGATGGAAGCGCTCGAACGGACCTGGTTCGACCCCAAGCCATTGCCGGACGGCTGGACGGATCGAGCCGACGTCACCGCCATTTTCGGCGACGCCGCAGATTTGCTCGAACGGGAATATGGGGGCGCGGACCGCATCGTCGTCAAGGATCCGCGCTTCTCGCGACTGCTGCCGCTCTGGATGCCGGTATTCGATGCGATGGGCTATACAACCCATTATGGTATCGCCTGCCGTAACCCGCTCGAAGTCGCGGCATCGTTACGCAAACGCGACGCGATACAGGCCGACCACGCCCATCTGCTCTGGCA
>JBCDDN010000081.1:0-9795 GCA_039180285.1 Pseudomonadota bacterium
CGCCGGAACGGACGGACGCACGATCATATCCGCCGAGAAACCGCCATGGTTGGCCTGATCGAACGTTTCGCTGTCGAGCGACGGTGTAATCTCGTCCTTGGGCAGGAAGGCCGAAGCGAAGCGCATGACGGGCTGGATCTGAGTGCCGAAGCCGACACTGGTCCCGGGCGCCATGCCCGAGATCGCCATCAGTTGCTCGCGGACGAAGAGCTGACAAGGCAGCATTGCGTCATGTTCGACCACGAGTTTCAGCACGATTTCCTCTTCCCCGCCGAACGGCACCGCCTCGGTCCTGCGCCAGTCCGCCAACTGCGCGCCACGCAGCATGGCCGAGCCACGCGCAAACAGCGCCGCGGCCTGCTTTTCGGCTTTGGCGCGGGCATCGGGACCGATCACCGGCTGATAGGCGATCGCCCGCCAGCCATCGTCCCATGTCGCGCAGATCTTGTAATCGGACGTCGGCGGATAGCCGGTCGCGCCGGTGACGCGCACCCGGTCCTCACCGTCCTGGTCTAGCCGGACGGTCGTGAAATCGCAGGTCAGGTCCGGCGTATGATAGGCTTGCGGATCGCCGACCTCGTAGAGCAGCTGCTCGGCCACCGTTCCGACCGACACGATGCCGCCCGTGCCGCTTGGCTTGGTGATCATGCAACTGCCGTCGGACCGGCATTCGGCGATCGGCGGGCCGATCGCCTCCCAGCCCTCGACGTCGCGCCAGTCGGTAAAGGTGCCGCCCGTCGCCTGTGCGCCGCATTCGATAAGATGGCCCGCGACCGTGCCCGCGGCCAGCAGATCCCAGTCCTCATCCCGCCAGCCGAATTCGTAGACGAGCGGCCCCAGCGCCAGCGCGGAATCCACGGCCCGGCCGGTCACGACGATATCGGCACCGCGTTTCAGCGCCTCGGCAATCGGAAAAGCGCCGAGATAAGCAGTGAGGCTGGTGACCCGGTTGGGGCCGATATCCGCCATGCCGATGCGTGGGGCGATCTCTTCGAACTGCTCGATCAGATTATCACCGCTCACCGCCGATACCGACAGGCCCAACCCGAGGTCGGCGATCCGCCCGCGCAGCGCCTCCGCCAGTCCGACAGGATCGAGCGCCCCGGCATTGGCAACGACACGGATACCCTTATCCGCAATCGCCGCCAGATGCGGGCCGATATGGACGTCGAGAAAGTCCGGCGGATAACCGCTCCCCTCGCCGGCCTTCAGCGCACGACCGAACAGCCCCATCGATCCTTCGGCAAGATAATCGAGAAGGATATAGTCGACATCCGCCGCGACGAGTTGCGGCATGAATAGTGCGCTGTCGACGAAGAAAGCGCTACCGCCGCCGATCCGAACGATCTTGTCGGCCGTCATCGCACCCTATCCGAAATCATATTGGCTGGTTGGAATGACATCGATCGCCCCGCGTTCAATGAAACGGTCGCAGCTTTCCATCATCGCCGCGAGGTTGCGATCGAATTTCGCCTGATCGCCCACGGCATCGAAGAAAGCCAGCGGATCGGTCATCGCCTCAGGCGGAAAACATTCCTCGACGATGGCGACGCAGGGCGGCGCATCGTCGGTCAGCGGTTCGACGACGAGGTTCTGCACATATTCGAAATTGGACTGGGTCTCGATCGCGACCTTTGTATGGCTGTCGCGCCAGATGGTCCGCCAATCCTTCCAGTCCAGGCCATCAGGCCGCGTCAGAAAGGCCATCTGCGCGAAACCATAAGTACGTTCTCCGGGCGCAGGCGAATGGTCTTCATTGGTGATGATCACAGACTCGCTGACCAGCCACGCCGCGAAACGCGCGCAGCGCGCGGAAACGCAATGATCGATCTCGGACCGGAATATCGGGTTGGCCGAGGGCAGCCAGAGCTGCACGGCAGCGTCCGGCGGCGCTTCGCCACGGCTTTGCGTCAGGGCATCCGCCGGTGCGACATCTTCATCGCGCAGATTGATACGCACGCCGGTCGCGCCGGCCGCGGACAGTTTTTCCGGCAGGGCGGAGAGCAATGCCGCATCGGGCTTCCACAGCGCATAGACGGTCTTTTCCATATCACGATCCTCAGTCGAAATTGGCCTGCCCGCCATCGAGCGGGATGGTCGCGCCGGTCAGATATTCCATTTCGGGCCGGCAGAGCGCCACGACCGCGCTGCCGATATCGTCTTCGCAATCGCCGATCCGCCCCAGCGGTATCGTCTTGAAGAACGCTTTGGCTTCTTCCGGATTGTTCTCGATCCACCATTTCATGCCTGGCGATTCGGCATGTGGCGCAATGTTCATCACGCGGATATTGTCGCCGCCCCATTCGGCCGCCGCTGCCCGGGTAAGCGGCCGCATCGCCTGCTTGACCGCGCCATAGGCGCCATAGCCGGTCATGTCCCAGCGGATGCCAGCCGAGGATATCAGGTTGAAGATCGCGCCGCCGCCCCGCTCGACCATGATCGGCCGCACGAGTTTCATCAGCCGGAGCGCAGCGAGCGGCCCCGATTCGAACCCGGCAAGGAACGCGGCGTCCGATAGGTCGGCCAGTTCGCCGAGCGGCACTTCCTGCGCATTGTTGACGAGGATATCGATCCCGCCCCATTCGCCCGTCACACGCTCGACCGCAGCGGCGAGGTCATCCGGCGATTTGACGTCGCCGGCCAGCACCAGCGCCTCTCCACCTCGCTCGGCGATCTGCGCCGCAGTATCATCCAGCTTGGCTTCGGTGCGCCCGAAAAGTGCCACCTTCGCACCCGCGGCCGCCATGGCCAGCGCTATGCCCTGACCGACCCCCTGCCCGGCGCCCGTGACGAGCGCGATCTTGCCGTCCAATACTCCCATCGGCCTAGCTCTCCCATCCTCACTCTTATTCGTAAAATTTTCTATGCCATTCTACGCATTCTGTTGACATAATACCATGATAAACGTCAAATGCGTCTCTCAAGGAGAGTTCGACTTTGTCAAATCCGGGAGACGCTTTCACCCCGCTGACCATCGGGCCGCTGACGCTGCGCAACCGGTTCATCAAATCGGCAACCAATGAGGGCAGGGCCAAGGGCGGCCTTGTCAGCAAGGGGCTCGCCCGCTTCCACGAGCGCATGGCGGAGGGCGGCGCGGCGCTCTCGACAGTGGCCTATTGCGCCACCTCGCCCGACGGCCGGACCTTTGTCGATCAGGCCGTGCTCGACGATGACTCGATGGCCGATTTCCGCGCTCTGACCGATGCCGTGCACAAGCATGGTGGCGCGGCCTCGGCGCAGATCACCCATGCGGGGAGCTTCACCTTTCTCGACAAGCAGACCTTGAAGACCGCCCGGCCGCTCTCGTCAAGCGGCGGGTTCAATCCGGTGGGTGTCATGTCGAGGCGGTTCTTCAAACGGGCAATGACCCGGCATGAGATGATCGCCACACGCGAGGAATTCGTCGCCGCCGCGCGCCGGGCGCGGGAAGCCGGCTTCGACGCGGTCGAGCTCCATATGGGCCATGGCTATCTGCTCAGCCAGTTCATCTCGCGGCTCTACAACAAACGGCGGGACGATTTCGGCGGCACGATCGAACGGCGGATGGCCTTCCCGTCCGAAGTGCTGCGCAAGGTGCTCGATGCCGTGGGCAGAGACATGGCCGTGATCGTCAAATATTCGATGACGGACGGCCCCAAGGGCAATACGATCGAAGACGGTGTCGCCGTCGCGCGGGCACTCGAGACGGACGGCGCGCATCTCGCCGTGCTGTCGAACGGCCTGAACGTGGAGTCGATCACCGCCATGTTCGGCTCGTCCTTTCCCAAGGAAAATCGCGGAAAGCCGGCCAACCCGGTAATCGCGATCGGCATGTGGGCACAGTCCCTGATGGAGCCGAAGCATGTGGAATTTCGCGAAAACTATCTGCGCGAGTTGGCCCTGCAGGTGCGCCGCGCCGTCGACATGCCCCTCGCCTATCTCGGCGGCATACAATCGGCGGAGGGAATTGGACAGGCGCTGGACGACGGCTTCGACGCGATCGCGATAGGCCGGGCTCTGATTTTCGATCCTGGTTTCATCAACCAGCTCAAGGATGGTGCGATATCGGAGTCGGGCTGTACGGCCTGCAACCGCTGTGTCACGATGATGTATACGCCGGGCGGCACGAGTTGCGTGCTGACGCCGGATCAGCCCGACCCCGCCCTCAACACCATGGGAGCCGCGCAATGAGCGAGCACATTCGGATCGACGGAGGCGTCGCCGTGATCGCCGGGGCGGCCAATGGCATCGGCGCCGGTCTGGCGCGATATGCGGCCACGCGCGATATGCGGCTTGTCCTTGCCGACTGGGATGGCGAGGCGCTCGAACAGTTTGCCGAAGGCCTGCCGGGCGACGTCGTTGCCGTCCGCACTGATGTCCGCGACGAAGCTCAGCTTGCCGCGCTCGCGGAAACGGCGTTCGATCGGTTCGGCGCGATCGACCTTCTGTTTAACAATGCCGGTGTGCTCGCGTCCGGTCAGAGCTGGGACATCGACGCCGAGACCTGGCAGCGATCGCTCGACATCAATATCGGCGGGGTCGTCAACGGCATCCGCGCCTTCGTCCCGAAGCTGATCGCCGCGGACCGGCCGGCGCGGATCGTCAATACCTCGTCGGTCGGCGGTTTCCTCGCCGCTCCGCTGATGGCACCCTATTCGGCGACCAAGTTCGCGGTCGTCGCGATCACCGAGGCGCTGGCCGGCGAACTGGCGGCGATCGACAGCAAGGTGCAGGTTTCGCTGCTCGCGCCCGGCCCTGTAAAAACCGGCCTGATGGCGAACAATGCCCCCGAGGCGGCGGCCGCGTTCATGGCGGCGCTGCGCGCCATGGCCGAGCGGAACGGCATGACCCCGAACGAGTTCGCACCGCTAGTCTTCGCAGGAATCGAGCGTGGCGATTATTGGATCGTGCCGCAACCCGAAGCGCTGGACGACCGGCTGCGCGACCGCATGACCATGATCCTGGAACGGCGGCACCCGGTTGCGCCGCGCATATCGGAAGGTGACGATAAATGAGCAAGTGGCAATGAGCGAGTGGGACAAAGAAGTCGATATCCTCGTGATCGGCTCGGGCGCGGGCGGGTTGCTTTCGGCCCTGGTCGCAGCCGAAAACCATGCCGATGTGCTGATCGTCGAAAAGGAACCGCTTTGGGGTGGCACGTCGGCCACATCGGGCGCGGGCATCTGGATCCCGGCCAGCGATCAAGCGAAGGCCGCGGGCTTCGACGACACGGTAGAGGACGCCTTCACCTACGTGCGCGCGCTCTCGGCCGACAATGTTCCCGACGCGAATATCCGCGCCTATGTCGGCACGGCCGCGGAGATGCTGCGCTGGGTCGGCAAGCATAGCGACATCACCTACTGTGCCTTTCCCTATCCCGACTATCACGCCGAAAATCCCGGCGGCAGCCCGACCGGCTATCGCACGCACATGCCGCTCCCCGTGGACGGAAAGCAACTCGGCAAGGATGTGGAGACACTGCGCTTTGCTTCACCGGCCGCCAGCCTGTTCGGTTATCTCAACTGGCATTTCGACGAGACCTATATGCTGCTCTTCCGGCAGAAGGGCTGGCAGTGGCAGCTCGTGAAAAGTCTGGCCCGCTACTGGTCGGACTGGCCGTTTCGTTTCAAGTCGAGCAAAGATCGGCGGCTGACGCTCGGCAATGCGCTGGTCGGCGGGCTGCGGCTCGCGCTGAACGAGAAGAATGTTCCGCTTTGGCTCGAAAGCCCGATGGAATCGCTGATCGCTGAAGACGGAAAGACGATCGGCGCGATCGTGACGCATGAGGGCAAGACGATGCGGGTTCGCGCGCGCAAGGGCGTGATCCTCGCGGCCGGCGGCTTCGACAAAAATGCCGAGATGCGGGAAGAACATGCGCCGCTCTACAAGACCGCTCTCTATTCCGGCGGAACGTCCGGCAATACGGGCGACAGCATCCGCGCGGGACGCAAGATCGGCGCCGACACGATGAACATGCATTCAGCCTGGGCGGCGCCTGTCTGGCATGTGCCGGGCGAGGATCGCGGCCGGCTATGCACGATCGAACGGGCGCTGCCCGGTTGCATCATGGTCACGCAGAAGGGCGAGCGTTATCTGAACGAGGCCGCCAGCTATCATATCGTCGGGCAGCAGATGGCGCGGCGGGAGGCCGAGCATGGCGATTCCAGCCCGACCTGGTTCCTCTTCGATCACCGTTATCGCCACGATTATCCAGTGGGCCCCTTGTTGCCGCTGGTGCCCGACTGGTTCCAGCGCGGCGAGGTGAAGTCGATCCTGAAGAAAGCCGATAGCATCGCCGGGCTGGCCGAAGAGATCGGCGTCAATCCAGCCATCCTCGAAAACACGATCAACCGTTTCAACGCCAATGCCGCGAAAGGCGAAGACCCGGACTTTCATCGCGGCGAGGCAGCGTACGACCAGATGTATGGCGATCCGCGGGTGACGCCCAATCCCTGTCTGCGGCCGATCGAAGAAGGGCCGTTTTACGCGATGCCGATCTATCCGGGCGATATCGGCACGAATGGCGGGCTGAAGACCGACGAAAAGGCGCGTGTGCTGGATACCGACGGCAAGCCGATCGACGGGCTGTACGCGATCGGCAACAATGCCGCTTCGGCGATGGGTGAGAGCTATCCTGGCGCCGGCGTGACCATCGGCCCTGCCCTCACCTTCGGCTACATCGCTGCGCGCGATGCGCTAGGGGCTAACGAATGACCGGTCAGCGCTCGCGCACCTGCAGCAGACCGCGCGAGGTTCCGACATAGAGTGAGCCGTCCGGCCCGACGGCAATCGCGGACCAGTTATTGTCCCAGTTCGGCCCGCGCCCGGTCGGTATTTTCTGCACCAGTTCGCCGGTGATGAAGTCAAGCCCGGCGATGTACCAGTTGGGTACGCCGTCTGCGCCGAGATCGAAGCTGTAGAAGTAAGCGATGCCCAATGGCTGGGACAGCTTGGGCACCACAGAAGGAACGATGAGGTCGGATTCCCACACTATATCGCAACCGCTCTCATCCTCGCGAATGTCGACGCGCGTCACGCCCGGCGCGATGCCGCCCCAATTCTCATGTTCCATCGCATTGGTGTAGCCTGAATTGTTCTCGATAATGATCGAGCGGTTCCAGCCGATCATCGAATTTTCCGCCGCGCTCGCCCCGTCTGCGAATAGCGGAATGGAGCAGATCTGCCGCTCCTCCCCTTCTGCAAGTGCGCCGCGCCGCAGCACAATAAGGTTGATCCGCCCGTCGGCATTGTCGGTGAAAGTGATATAGTTTTCGCCAAGCAAAGTCGGTGTCGTACCGCTCCCTTGATTGATCGAACCGAGCTTGCGGCTCGTTCCCCGGTCATATGCGTGCCGCCAGAGCTGGCGCGGTTCGCCACCCGGTCCGGCGCGGAATGCATATTGGGCGTGATCGGTGAGGACATAGACGGCATCGGTATCGACAGCGAGCGCATTCTGGATTTCCTCGCCCTCGATAAACAGCGTCCGGACTTCACCACTCTCCGGATCGAGCGTGCCGAGCCGGCCAAAGCGCGTCGTCCACCAATAGCGCCCCTCGGGCCCCGGCATCACCGTCGTGATTGCATCGCATTCGCCGCTGGGGAACCAGTTGTTATAGTGGAGGCAATCATTGGGCACATGCGGCTGCATGTCCCATTGCTCTTCTATTCGGAAAGCCCAGCGTCCGTTTTCCTGTTCCGCGACCAACCGCTTGATCTGCTGGCCGGGATCGCCGACGATCACGCGATCCTGATCGTCGAGCACGAAATAGGCACCGCCCGAGGAATCCGAGAAGGTGTAGGAGAGGTCGCGATGGATCAGCGACTGAAAAGCGCTCGGGCGCATCGGCAGATCGTGTGTCGCCAGTGCTTCGAGGCTGTCGGGATCGATCAGTACCAGCCTGAAACCCCACAGGCCGCCGCACATCGTCACCATCAGACCATCGCTGCGAAATGTCATTGTTGCGCATTGACGGTTTGTACGCCCGCCGGCCTGGCGCGAGCGTATTTCGAGATTTTCGCCCATCGGGGTCGCTGCCATGTGCACGTCGGACTGGGCGGCGTCGGCATGGATTGTCGCATTGCCGTCAGGCGCGACGCCCGGATAGAACAGGGCGGTGCCCGGGACAGGTTGGGGTTCGAAATTCTCGTCCCAGTACGGCCGTTCGGTCGCGGCGCCTTCAAACGCGATAGGCTCGGTCGATTCCCGGTCCGAGAACCGCAAAAACAGTATCGCGCCAATGGCCAACACGATCAGAATGACGAGCAGCCAGAGTATAGTCTTCGCGATTTTTCCGATCATTTCCCCAAACCCCCTGTTATTGGGCGGCCTTGCGCCCGGCCTGCCGCCCGAAAAATGTGCAGTCGGCAAGGCTCATGCCGGAGGAATAGCCATGGCCCCAGGCCGGTAATCCGCTCGTGCAGCGGCCGGCTGCGTAAAGACCCGGGACCGGTGCGCCCTCGCGGTTCAGCACTTCGCCATCCGTTGACGTTCTCAGGCCGCCAAGGGTGAAAAAGCTGAAATAGCTGGTCTCGAAATTGAGTTCGAGCGCGACGAAGGGCGACTGATCGAGCGGCTTGAGGATGGGCGTGCGCTTGTCGAACAGCGGGTCGCGGCCGTCATGCGCATGGGCGTTGTAGAAGGCCATGGTCACGGCGAGAGTGTTTTCGGGCATTTCGAGTTCCGCCTCCACCTCTTCCCAGGTCACGCCGGTTGCGGCGATTGCGATATTCGCGATCTCGAGCGGCTGGGAGAAATGTGCGCTGTCGAGCAACAGATAGACTTTCCCGCCGGGCTGATCGACGGCGCAGCGCGAGACGCGGCCATGATAGCAATCTTCGTTGATGAAGCGCTGGCCCGCCGCATTGACGAACACGCCATGCGCCTGCGGCCCCGGAATCGTCCAGGGGCAAGTGGTGAAGAACTGATCCATATGGATTGCCTCGCCGCCCGCGCCGAGGCCGAGATAGATGCCCGTCCCGTCGTCCTGATCGCCGATCGGGCTGTGGACGCGGAAGGTTTCGGGGCAATATTTGCGGCGCATCTCCTCGTTCATCACGAAGCCGCCCGTGGCGAGCACGACGCCTTTGCGCGCGCGCACGAAATGGGGGCGATTGTCGATCCGCATGACCGCTCCGGCGATCCGACCGCCCTGCTCGATCAGTGCCAGGGCGCGGGCATCGACGATCGGTTCGACGCCGAGATCGCGGGCCTTCGCTTCGAGGATATCCATCAGCGGGCGGCCGCCACCCCAGCCCATATGTTGGATGACATGGCCGCGCGGCGCGGGCTTTGCCTGATCGCAAAAAGGCGCGGCAGCTTCGCTTCCCGACCAGATCAGCGTGGAATCGTCCATCGGCTCGATATGCTTGCCCGGCAGATAATTGCCGCGATAGGGCACGCCCTGCGCCTTCAGCCATTCCCAATGATCGAGCGATTGTTCGGCATACAACTCGCACTTTGCCTCATCGGCGCAAGGCCCGCCGGCCATTTTGAGATAGGCGAGGAAATCCTCGGTAGAATCCTCGAACCCCGCCTCGCGCTGCACTTCGGTGCCGCCACCGCCGCCGATATAGATTTCGCCGCCCGACAGACCGGACGCGCCGCCGCTACCCGAATTGCGCTCGAACAGCATGACCTTCGCGCCCGCCTCGGCGGCCTCGATCGTCGCGCAGGCGCCCGCTGCGCCGAAGCCGATCACCGCGACATCGCATTCGAAATCCCAGTGTTCGACATCGCTCGCCGGATAGGGATGGTGGAGTGAGATTTCGGTCATCGGTCAGCTCCGACTCCCGTTAGTCCTGAGCTTGTCGAAGGAC
>JBCDDN010000082.1:0-9429 GCA_039180285.1 Pseudomonadota bacterium
CAGGGGTGGGGCTAAGGAGCTCGAGCATAGGCGGATCCAGGACATCAGTAAGGGGGTGGGGTAAGGAGCTCGATTAATGGGAGGCCGGGAGGGGGAGCGGGCCGGTGCCGCGATTTTCCGCCAAGGAAAATTCTGACAAAGGAAGCTGCCGCGCCGAGGCGCAGCCGAGGTCTGACAAAGAGCCCGGTCATCGCGCATGCCTGACCGTTCCACCCTAGTCGCCCAAGCCCGCGATACGATTGCGCAGGGATCGCAATCATTCGCCATGGCGTCCAAGCTGTTCGACCCTCAAACCCGCGAACGCGCCTGGTTGCTTTACGCCTGGTGCCGGCGCTGCGACGATCTTGCCGACGGGCAGGCGCTCGGCCACGATATGTCGGTCGTCGCCGATCCGCAGGCGCGGCTTGCGGAAATCCGGGACAAGACGGACCGCGCACTGGCGGGCGAAGCGACCGGCGATCCGAGTTTCGATGCGCTGGGTGTCGTCGCGAAAGAATGCGAAATTCCCCGTGCGCTGATCGACGATCATATCGCGGGCTTCGCGCTGGACGCCGATGGTTGGGTGCCGGAGACCGAGGAAGACCTCTTGCGCTACTGCTATCATGTCGCGGGCGTTGTCGGCATGATGATGGCGATGGTGATGGGCGTGCCGCCCGAAGACGAAGACACGTTGCCACGCGCCGAGGATCTCGGGCTTGCTTTCCAGCTTGCCAATATCGCCCGCGATATCGGCGAGGATGCGGATAATGGCCGCTGTTATCTACCGCGCGCCTGGTTGGCGGAGAAAGGCATCGATCCCGCGCGTCTGCGCGATCCGCAACATCGCTTGGCGCTGGCCGATCTGGCAAGGCGTCTCGCCGGTCTGGCGCAGCACTATGAGGCGCGGGCGCGCAGCGGTACGGCGGTGCTCTCCTTCCGCTCGGCCTGGGCGGTGCTCGCCGCGGCGGGCATCTATGGCGATATCGCCCGAAAAGTTTCGGCGAAAGGCGAGGCGGCGCTCGACGAGCGCGTCTTTACGACGCGGCGCGAAAAGCTGGGCTGGCTCTGGCGCAGTTACCGCCAGGCATTGAATCGCGGACGCTTCGTCCCACTTGGCTAGCCTATGGAATTTACCGGCCATCTGACGATAGAGCGTCCGGACATCGTCGACGATATCCGGGCGCGCCTGCTCGAAAGGCTGGCGGCGGACGGCTTTGCGATCTTCTCCGCCGTCCCGCTGCGCGCGCATCGCAACATGGGCTGGTTCGAACGATTCCGTACCGAAATCCGGCGGATCGGCGGGAAGATGGATTTCTCGGTGCGGATGGCGCAGGCCGTGCGCTTCGAGCTGCCATTGGGCGAGGCGGGGCGGCTCTCCTATACGATCAGCAACCCGCATCACGGCCGGGTGATCGCGCTGTTCCTATTGGCGGCGACGCTGGCCGCCTATCTGGCGGACTATGTGTTCGCCGCTCTGCTCGTCGCGATTCTGGGCAGCGGCCTGATCGGGATCGCGCTCCATTACCGCATGCGGCGCAGCGTCGTGCGCTATCTCGGGCTATTGCCGAGCCAGTACAGCGATCATCGCCTGTCTATGGGCTAGATGCTTTCGGTCTGCCGGTCGCCCTCGCGGAAGGTGCCGATCGGTGCGCGCACCCCTTGATGGCCGCGGCGTTTCAGCTCGGCCTTCAGCACTTCCGGCTTGGGCGCGTAGAGAAAGCCGAAGCTCACCGTGCCCTCCTTCGTCTCGACGACATGGTGGAGGCGATGGGCCTGGATGATGCGTTTCATATAGTTGGATTTCGGCCGGTAGCGATGGTTCAGCCGCTTGTGCACGATCACGTCGTGAAAGCCGAAATAGATCGCGCCGTAGGCCGCGATCCCCGCGCCGATCCAGGTGAAGCCCGGCCACCAGCCGAGCTGGACGCCGCCGAGCAACAGCACGAAGGACGGAATCGCGAAGATCAGCGCGTAGAGATCGTTCAATTCCCAGTTCCCGGCGCGCGGCCGGTGATGGCTTTTGTGGAGGAACCAGCCGAAACCATGCATCACCCAGCGATGCGCGACATAGGCGACGCCCTCCATGAAGAGGACGGTCCCGAAAAAGAGCAGGATGCCGAGCGACCAGTGCATGGGGGCGATATAGCGATGCGGGATGCGGAGTGCGAGGGGAGTCCCGCTTAAAATCCGTTTGGGCTGAGCCTGTCGAAGCCCTGTTTTTGTCAGAAACTTCCTATCGGAAGTTCGCCGCACCGCCCTCCGATGGCATCCAACGACGCTTCGCGCCGCCGGAGCCTTTTGCCATCTCCGCCCGCTCCCCCTCCCGACCTCCCAATCAGGGTACACTCATGGGAGGTCGGGAGGGGGAGCGGGCCGGTGCGGCGCCTGAGGCGAATGCCGAAGGTCTGACAGAAAAAGAAGAACGACCCTTCGACAGGCTCAGGGCAATCGGATGTTGGGGGCGTTGCCACCCTTCCCATCCCCGCCCGACTATGCTTTAGCCGCGTCGAACCTTTCCGACTCCATCTTGCCTGCCAGGAGCGCTTTGCCGCCATGAACGTCCATGAATATCAAGCCAAGGAACTGCTCGCTAAATTCGGCATTGGGATCCCCGCCGGCGTGGCGGCGACCACCGTCGATCAGGCTGTGGCCGCGGCCCAAAACCTGCCCGGCCCGCTCTATGTCGTGAAGGCGCAGATCCATGCCGGCGGGCGCGGCAAGGGTAAGTTCAAGGAGCTTGGCCCGGACGCCAAGGGCGGTGTCCGGCTGGCGAAGTCGGTCGAGGGCGTTCGGCAGGACGCGGAAGAGATGCTCGGCAATACGCTGGTCACGATCCAGACCGGCGAAGAGGGCAAGGAAGTCAATCGGCTGTACGTCACCGATGGCGTCGACATCAAAGAGGAATATTATCTGGCGCTGCTCGTCGATCGGGCGTCAGGCCGGGTCGCGATGGTCGTTTCGACCGAGGGCGGTATGGATATCGAAGCCGTCGCACACGACACGCCCGAAAAGATCGCGACGATTACTATCGATCCGCTGGCCGGTTTTACCGAAGCCGATGGCCGCAAGGCCGCCGATGCGCTGGAACTCGAAGGCGATCTTGCAGAGGCCTGTGTGACGCTCACGGGCAATCTCTACGAAGCGTTCACCAAGCTCGATTGCGAGATGCTCGAGATCAATCCGCTCGTCGAAACCGCCCCTGATTCTTCTGGCTCCGGTCAGCTGCTCGTGCTCGATACCAAGATGAGCTTCGACGGCAATGCCGAGTTCCGCCATCCGGACTGGGACGAGCTGCGCGACGAGAGCGAAGAGGATCCGATGGAGCTCGAGGCGTCGAAACACGATCTCGCCTACATCAAGCTCGACGGCAATATCGGTTGCATGGTGAACGGCGCGGGCCTCGCCATGGCGACGATGGATATCATCAAGCTCAATGGCGCCTTTCCGGCAAACTTTCTGGACGTCGGGGGCGGCGCAACCAAGGAGAAGGTGACGGCTGCGTTCAAGATCATCCTCAGCGACCCGGCGGTCGAGGGCATTCTCGTCAATATCTTCGGCGGCATCATGCGCTGCGATATCATCGCCGAGGGTATCGTCACGGCGGCGAAGGAAGTGGAGCTCGATGTGCCGCTGGTGGTTCGCCTGGAAGGCACGAACGTCGCGCAGGGCAAGCAGATCCTCGCCGATAGCGGCCTGCCCATCGTCAGCGCGGACGATCTGGGCGATGCGGCGCGCAAGATCGTGGCACAGGTGCAGAAATAGCGTGGAGGCACTGGATTTTTGCAGTGCAGCATGATAGTGACGTTTACGTGAACGTAAAGATGAAGATCGACATCGCTGGAGGATGTACATGACAAGAGCGCTCATTATCGCGGCGGCGGCCCTCGCGACTGCCGGCTGTTCGGCGTCGGAGACGGTGGAAGACATCGCGGCCGAAGCGCGCGCGCAGCAGGAAGCCATGGCTGAAGACGCCGCGGCGCAGCTCGACGAGGCGACGGCGGACGCACAGACGCGGCTGGACGAAGCCACGGCGGACGCCCGGTCCCGGCTCGAAGACGGTGCGGCGACCGCCGATGCCCTGGGCGGGGAACTGGACCGCCGGGCCGACGAGGTCACCGGCCGTCTCGGCGAACGGCTCGATCAATTGGGCGCCGATGTGGACCGCAGCGCGACGGAGGTCGGAAATGCGGCCGATCGCGGCGCGCGCGAACTTCAGCAGCGCGCCGACGAGATCGAGCAGCGGGTCAACGGAAACTAGAAAGACGTCGGCAAACCGGCGAGAAAGCAAGGAAGCAGCACGATGAAAATCTTGGTCCCAGTGAAACGGGTTATCGATTATAATGTGAAACCCAGGGTAAAGGCCGACGGGTCCGGCGTCGATCTGGCGAACGTCAAAATGTCGATGAACCCGTTCGACGAAATTTCGGTCGAAGAGGCGATTCGCCTCAAGGAAGCCGGCAAGGCGGAAGAGATCGTCGCCGTATCGATCGGCCCGGCCAAGGCGCAGGAAACGCTGCGGACCGCGCTCGCCATGGGCGCCGACCGGGCGATCCTGATCGAAACCGATGACGAGGTCGAGCCGCTGGCGGTCGCCAAGCTCTTGAAGGGGGTCGTCGACGAAGAAGCGCCGCAGCTGGTGATCCTCGGTAAACAGGCGATCGACGACGATTCCAATCAAACGGGCCAGATGCTGGCCGCCTTGCTCGGCTGGGGTCAGGGCACCTTCGCGAATACGGTCGAGGTCGGCGACGGCAGCGTCGATGTGAAGCGCGAAATCGATGGCGGTCTCCAGACCGTGAAGCTCAATCTTCCGGCGATCGTCACGACGGACCTGCGCCTCAACGAGCCGCGCTATGCCTCGCTGCCCAATATCATGAAGGCGAAGTCCAAGCCGCTGGACCAGAAAACGCCGGCCGATTACGGCGTCGATACCGCGCCGCGGCTGACCACGTCCAACGTCTCCGAGCCGCCGAAGCGCGAAGCCGGCGAGATCCTCGAAGATGTGGACGCGCTGGTCACGAAACTCAAAGAAATGGGAGTCGCGTAGCTGTAGCAGCGCATGTGCTCCTGCGCAGGCAGGAGCCTAGGGCCACGAAGGATATCGCATTTGGCCCTGGATTCCTGCCTTCGCAGGAATACGGATAAAGATTGAAGGAACGCAGATATGAAAACGCTAGTTTGGGTCGAACATGACAATGCCGAGATGAAGGATGCGACGCTCGCCGCCGTGACGGCCGCGTCCAAGCTCGGAGACGTTCATGCGCTCGTCGCCGGTTCCGGCTGTCAGGCCGTCGCCGATCAGGCGGCGAAGGTCGCCGGTGTCGCCACCGTGCATCTCGCCGACGATCCCGCCTATGCCAATGCGCTGGCCGAGAATGTCGCGCCGCTGATCGCCGATCTGATGGCAAGCCATGACGCGTTCGTCGCGCCGGCCACGACGACCGGCAAGAATATCGCGCCGCGCGTCGCCGCGCTGCTCGACGTGATGCAGGTCTCCGACATTCTCTCCGTCGAAGGCGACAAGACCTTCACGCGCCCGATCTATGCGGGCAATGCGATCGCGACGGTAACCAGCTCCGACGAAAAACTCGTCATCACCGTGCGCGGCACGGCGTTCGACAAGGCGGTCGCCGAGGGCGGTTCGGCGTCGATCGAAGCGGTGAGCGGTCAGGGCGATGCTGGCCTCTCCAGCTTCGTTTCCGAAGAGATCGCCGAGAGCGACCGGCCCGAGCTCACCAGCGCCAAGATCATCGTCTCGGGCGGCCGGGCGCTGGGATCGAGCGAAAAGTTCGAGGAAGTCATCACGCCGCTCGCCGACAAGCTCGGCGCGGGCATCGGGGCCAGCCGCGCCGCGGTCGATGCGGGCTATGTGCCGAACGATTATCAGGTCGGCCAGACCGGCAAGATCGTCGCGCCGGAAGTCTATATCGCGATCGGCATCTCCGGCGCGATCCAGCACCTCGCCGGCATGAAGGACTCCAAGACGATCATCGCGATCAATAAGGACGAAGACGCGCCGATCTTCCAGGTATCCGATTACGGCCTCGTCGCGGATCTCTTCAACGCCGTGCCGGAGCTGACGGAGAAGCTTTAAGCATACGATTTGCATCGGAAATTTCGGCGGCTTATGTCCTCGGGCATGAGCCGCCTTTTTCTTTGGGCCTGTATTGCAGTTGCTACGGCGATGTGTGGCACGTCCTCGGCCCTTGCCGACGAACCGCGCCGGCTTGAGGGATCGTCGCCGTGGCACCTGACCTATGCTGAAGACAGTTGCCGAGTAGTCCGCCAATTCGGCGAGGGTGATAATCAGGTAACGCTGATTCTTGACCGCTATGAGCCGGGTGATCTGTTTCGGCTTATGCTCGCAGGGCGGCCGGTGCGCAATGTTGATGCAGATAGAGAAGCGCAGGTGCGTTTCGGCGAATATGAAACCGAACAACGGCTTCCTTTCGAAAGAGGTGACCTCGGCGATTTGCCCGCGATGATATTCACCGCTCCCATGTCGATCGGCCCATTGATGCGAGACGAGGAATCGGGTCTGGTCGAAACGACTGCAGAAAATGAAGAGGACAGAGATAGCGTAGCTGCACTCTCTGCTCAGATCCGACAGAACCGGATCGCCGAAGATAGATATCGCAATGCGCATTACATCTGGGTCAATGCCCGCCGCATGAGTCCGGTTCGCTTGGAGACGGGGTCGATGAATCAGCTATTTGCGGCCTTTGATCTGTGTCTGGACGAGCTGCTCACCCACTGGGGGATCGATGCAGAAGCCCATCAATCGCTTACCCGCATCGCAATGCCCGTTTCGAATCCGGGACGCTGGATCGATTCGGCGGACTATCCGAGAGAAGCGCTGCGCCGTGGTGGCCAAGGGCTGGTATATTTCCGTTTGAGCGTTGACGAGCAGGGCAACGCGACCGAGTGCCACATCCAAAGATCAACGCGCGGGGAGCATTTCCAGGCGGCTGTTTGCGCAGCCATTATGGATAATGCGGAATTCGCGCCAGCGCTTGATGCTGACGGAAATCCGATCGCGTCCTATTTTGTCAACAGCGTTTATTTCACACTGCGGCGGCGCTAGCCCTCTTCACGCCTCCGCCAGCAACTCCTCACTCACCTTCCACAACCGCTCCGCATTCTCATCATCGCACGCATGCGCTTCGACGCCCATATAGCGGGCCAGCGGGTTCTCCGGGTCGGTGGGTGCGGCGATGTCGCAGTCTTCGCAATAGACGCCGGGCTTGCCCTCGAGCTTGGGCGAGGTCGCGGCCCATAGGGTGGTCGAACAGCCCTGTTCGGGCGTCTTGAAGCCCTGTTTCGCGAGTGCGGACGGCTCGCCATCTTCGTCGAGCCAGCCCATCGCGATCTGCTCTTCGACGGGCAGGTGGCGCTGGAGCGGCGTGAAGATGCCGCCCGGATGAACGGCGAAGGCGAGGCTGCCGCCGTCCCGCATCCGCCGGTTCAGCGCATTGGCGAACAGGGCGTTGGCGGTCTTGGCCTGTCCATAGGCCTGCCATTTGTCGTACGGCGTCTTCTCGAACTGGATATCGTCCCACAGCACATCGCTGACCTTGTGGGCGGTCGAGGACAGCGCGACGACCCGAGCGCCGGGCGTCTTTTCAATGAGCGGCATCAGCCCGATCGTCAGCGCGAAATGGCCCATATGATTGGTGCCGAACTGGGATTCCCATCCCGGCCCGACGCGCGCCTCCGGGCAGGCCATGATCCCCGCATTGTTGATGAGAAGATCGAGCCGGTCGAGCGCGTCCGTCATCTCGCCGGCGAAGCGACGGACGGAGGCGATGTCGCCCAGATCCATATCGCCGACCCGGACGTCGCCGTCGATCTCGGCGAGATTGGTCTCGGCCTTTTCGCGGTTGCGCGCCGGCACTACGACATCGACGCCCGCATCGACGAGGGCGCGAACGGTCTCGAGCCCGATCCCGCTATAGCCGCCGGTAACGATGGCAGTCTTGCCCCGAAGATCGATGCCCTTGATGACGTCTGCGCCATCGGTCTTGGCCGGAAAGCCCGAATCCGTCGGTACCTGATCTGCAACTGCCATGTTTCTCTCCCTTGTCCGAACCCTAAACGAAGAAGCCCGGCCGAACCACAGGGGTTGGCCGGGCTTTTCCCACTCTCGCTTGCGCGAATGATTTCTGGCGCTTGCGCGATTTGTTTTAGCTGCTTGCGGCTTTCGCCTCTTCTTCCTCTTCTTTCAGCGCGTTCCAATGGCTGGCCGCCTTGTTCAGGATGACGAGAATCTTCTCGAGCGCCGCCGGCTCGTCCGTCTTTTCCATCGCCGCGAGTTCGCGGGCAAGGCGGCTCGAGGCCGCTTCGAAAATCTGGCGCTCCGAATAGCTCTGCTCGGGCTGGTCGTCGGCGCGGAACAGGTCGCGCGTCACTTCGGCGATCTGCAACAGGTCGCCGGAATTGATCTTCGCCTCATATTCCTGGGCGCGGCGCGACCACATGGTCCGCTTGACCTTGGGCTTGCCTTCGAGCGTCTTGAGCGCGTCCTTCAGCGTCTTGTCCGAAGAGAGCTTGCGCATCCCGACGCCTTCGGCCTTGTTCGTCGGTACCCGCAGCGTCATCTTTTCCTTTTCGAACCGCAGCACGTAAAGTTCGAGCTGCATGCCCGCAATCTCTTCATTCTGCAGTTCGATCACCCGGCCCACCCCGTGCTTGGGGTAAACGACATAATCTCCGACTTCGAAGTCCAAAGCCTTGCTCGCCATCTAATACGACCTTTCTAGACGGGCTGGCCGAGCGAATCGTGCAGAAAGCCGTTGCGTGGCCAAGCCTGCGCGTTTGATTTCTCTAGCCTTTTCCGTACGTTAGCCAAATTGCGGGATGCAATTGTTCCCACATCGAGACATTATGTAACAGATTCGTAAGAAAAATTCCAGTGTTGCGCTGCGGCAATAGCCGTTCGAGGGCGCGGAAACCCGCACCTGCCGCCGATTTTCGGCGGGGGGCCGATCAGTCCTCGACCGTCCAGCGGAACTGGAATTCCAGCTCCTCCATTCCGTCGCCGCGCTCATGTTCGATCGAAAAGACCGCATGGGCCGGAACCCGGATGCGCTCATTGTCGATCTGGATCTCGAACGCCTTGCCCTCCTTCATGCAGGTGGCGAGCCTTTCAAGCTTGTCGATATGCTGCTGGTCGGAATAGCTTTTGGTGACGTCGCGATCGGCGGTCATGATGGTCTCCGGGTTTTCGCTTCCGGTATCATGGCGCATGGCTGTTACCGATTTATGGCGTGGCGGATTCTGATTGTCGGTTTCTTGTTCGTCAAAATTTCCCTCATGGGAAACCGTCGTGCCGAGGTTTGATTTTGTCAGACTCGACCTTGCGGTCGAGCGCCGCACCAGCCCGCAGCCCCTCCCGACCGCCCAATCAGGGTAAACTAGGGGGGGGTGGGGGGGGGGAGCGGGCTGGTGCCG
>JBCDDN010000083.1:0-8374 GCA_039180285.1 Pseudomonadota bacterium
CAGTCGATCCCCACGGTCTACGCGATGTTCCAGGGCAAACCGGTAGCCGATCTCGGCCAGGCACGCACCGAAGGCGCGCTGAAACAGATGCTCGACCAGATCCTGTCGCAATTGCCAGTCGAAGGAGAGGCCCAGCAACAGCAAGCGGAGATCGAACCACTCATCGAAATGGGCGAGCAGGTGCTATCCGAAGGCGATGGCGAGCGCGCCCTTTCCGTCTTCGGTCAAATCATGGAAATGGCGCCGACCGAGCCCAAGGTGATTTCCGGCTTCGTCCGCGCCCTCGTCGCAATGGGAAAGATGGATGAGGCGAAGGAGATGCTCTCGCAGATACCCGAAGACGTCGCCAAGGATCCGGCGATAGCCCGCGCGCAATCGGCCGTCGATCTGGCCGGCAGCGCGTCGGATGCGGAAGATACTGCCCCGCTGGCCGCCAGGGTGGACGCCAATCCCAACGATCATGAAGCGCGGATGGAACTGGCGGCGGCGCTGATGGCGAACGACCAGCGCGATGCCGCGGCCGACCATCTGTTCCATATCATCGAAGCGGACAAGGACTGGAACGAAGGCGCGGCACGCCAGAAGCTGCTCCAGCTCTTTGAAGTCGTCGGGCTCGAGGATGAGTGGGTGTCACAGCAGCGGCGGCGGCTCTCCGCGATCCTGTTCGGATAATGAGCGAAGCGCCGATCCGCCTCTCCATTTTTCCGCTTGCCGGCGCGATCCTGCTGCCGCGTGCGCAGTTGCCCCTGCATATCTTCGAGCCGCGCTATCAAGCGCTGGTCAAGGATGCGATGGCCCGCGACCGACGGATCGCCATGATCCAGCCCCGAAGCGATGGCGGTGGCGAAAGCGGCGACAAGCTGGCGCTGTTCGAGGTTGGGTGTATCGGCAAGATTGCCGAGGTCGAAGCGATGGAGGACGGGCGGTTCAACCTGATCCTCGACGGACTGACGCGCTTTCGCATGATCCGCGAGCTCGATGCGGGCACGGCATTTCGCCAGATCGAGGCGGTAACGCAGGAGTTCGGCGACGATGCCGTCGTCGAGCCGTTATCGATCGCGATGCGCGGCGGATTGATCGATGAATCGAAGAAATTCGCGGCCGCGCTCGGCTATGCCGTCGATTGGGAAGCGGTCGATACGCTCGACGACGAGACGCTCGTCAATATGGTCGCCCAGGTCGCCCCGTTCGACACGGTCGCCAAACAGGCGCTGCTCGAAGCGCCGTCGATCGATGAGCGCTCCGAGTTGCTGATCCAGTTCATGCAATTCTTCCGTATGCACCAGCAAACCGGCGGCGACGATCGCGCTACGCTGCAATAGGGATGGCCGATGGCCACCGGCTCTCTCGATCCGAAACTGCTCGATATTCTCGTCTGTCCGGTGAGCCGGGCGCCGCTGCGCTATGATGCGGAAGCGGACGAACTCGTGTCGGACGCGGCGGGCCTGGCGTATCCGGTGCGCCACGGCGTGCCGGTGATGCTGATCGAAGAGGCCCGGCAACTGGACTCCGGCTGATCAGCCTTCCGCCAGCGCTAGCCGCTTCAACTCCTTCGCCAGAAAATCGAGCACGGCGCGAATGCGGGGGACATCGCGCAAGCGCTCATGGGTCAGGAGCCATATGCCCGAGCCGTCTTCCGGGCGTGGCGGCAGACAGCGGATCAGGTCCGGGTCGCGATCAGCGAAGAAGGCCGGCATGACGGCAAGCCCGCCGCCCGCGCGCACGGCCGATAATATGCCCGTCGCCGTAGCGTGGTGCATGGCGACCGCATCTTCGAGATCGTTTTCGCGCAGCCATTCGCGATAGGTCGGCCAGAAATTCTCGCCCCCGCCGCCGACGAAGACATGGCTCGACAGCGCATCCCTATCCTGCGGCACGCCGTTCGCTTCGGCATAGGAGCGGCTGCAATAAACGCACCACGGATCGTCGGCGATCCGGCGACCGATAAGGCCCGCACCCTTCGGTTCCTTGCTGTTGCGTATGGCGATATCGGCAATGCCGGTCGCAAGGTCCCGCCGTTCCTGCGACGTGTCGATCTCTATGCGGATTGCCGGATAATCGGCGCGCAGCCGGTTCAGCATCGGTGGCAGGATCGTCTCGGCATATATGTCCAGCGTCGTAAGCTTCACCGTGCCGCTGATATCGCGCGCCTGCGAGGCGGCGTTTTCCGCAAAACCGGCGGCGGCGACGTCGACAGCCCGCGCCTGCTGGAGCAGCGCTTCCCCGACCGGCGTCAACGCATAACCGGACTGGCTGCGCTCGAACAGGGACAGGCCGAGTGCACGCTCCAGTGCCGCGATGCGACGCGCGGCAGTCGTCTGGCTGACTTTGAGCGCCTTGCCCGCGCCCAATGTGCTGCCGGTTTCCGCGACGGCCAGAAAGTAACGCAGATCGTTCCAATCGAACATGCGCCCATTCTGCACTTTTGCAGAACATGTGCGCAACATCGTTTATCGTTTCAATTTGAAACCTATGTTACTCACCTTGGTGTCGAAGCGAACTCCTCACCTCCTCGAAAGGACCAAGACCATGAAAACCCTCTCCGCCCTCCTGATCCCCGCAACCCTGTTCATCGGTGCCGTCGCGCAACCCGCCGTCGCCCAAACCGCGCCGGCCGTCCCGGCGTCTCAGACGGTCCATTATGCGGACCTCAATCTCGCCAATCCGGCCGATCGCAACGTGTTGGAACGCCGTCTCCGGGCCGCAGCGCGCGAAGTCTGCGGCACGGGATTCAGTTTCGATCCGCGCAGCCAGAACGCGGCCCGGGAATGCCAGGACCGAACGCTGGAAAGCATCACCATTCCGATGCCGGGTGTTCTGGCCTCCGCCGAATAGCCCCTCCGGGACACTCTCCAGTCCCGCTCATTGCCGCCGCTCCGGAAACGGGGCGGCGGTTTTTTCTCGTCAGACCGTTACGCCCTGCAACAGCAGTGGCAATTTTCCGCTGCTGCCGCGCGCTTCGTCGATGAAACGGCGTTTGAGTGGTGGGATACGGTCGACGGCGGTCATGCCGAAGCGCCGGATTTTCGAAGCCGCCTTACCCGGTATGCCGAACAATCGCGTCAGCCCGTCGGTCGCCATCGCAACCATCAGCGTGTCGAGGCTGCGCCATGTTTCGTATCGTTTGAGCAATTGCGCGTCGCCGACATCCATGCCGAGCCGCGCGCCCTCGACCAGCACCTGCGCCAGCGAGGCGACATCGCGAAAGCCCAGGTTGAGCCCCTGACCGGCGATCGGATGAATCCCATGGGCGCTGTCGCCGACCAGCGCCAGCCGCTCACCGGTGATCTTGGCCGCATGATGAAAACCAAGCGGATAGGCACCGCGCGGCCCGGCCAGCGCCAGTTCGCCGAGAAAGCCGCCCATCCGCTTTTGCGCTTCGGCCAGAAAGGCGCGTTCGCTCAAGCCCAGCATTGCCGGGCCGTCCTTCTCGTCCACCGTCCAGACCAGCGCCGATCGGGGGCCGTTGGCATCGTCGAGCATCGGCAGGAGCGCGAAGGGCCCCGCCGGGTAGAAAATCTCATAGGCGATCGCGGCATGGGGTTTTTCGTGATTGACGGTCGCGACGATCGCGTGATGCTTGTAGCTCCAACGCGCAATACGGATGTTCGCCGCCTCCCGCGTCGGCGATCCCCGGCCCTCCGCACCGATCAGAAGCGAACCTTCAAGGATCGTGTCGTCGTCGAGCGTGACCGTCACACCACCGGGCTCGCGGCGGACATCAACCGCGCTCTTCGCCATATGGAGATCGATATGGTCGGCCTTTTGCGAGGCTTCGAACAGCGTCGCGCGCAAAAGCCGGTTTTCGAACATGATGCCGAGCGGGCCTTCACCCTCGCCGGGTTCGAAATCGAGGCGGCCGGGCTTCAGCCCGTCGCTCGCCCGGATCGAACCGATCGCACAACCCTTGCCGTCCAGCGCTTCGCCGAGTCCGATGGCGGTCAACATGTTCCGGCTCGCGCTGGCGACCGCGGAAACCCGCCCATCATAACTGCTGTCGAGCAGGGTCTCCGTCGGCATCCGGTCGACCACCGCACTGGAAAGGCCGTGCGCATCCAGCGCCAGAGCCAGCGTCTGACCCACCAGACCGCCGCCCAAGATGATGACATCCGTTTGATTCATGAAAAGTCGCTCGATTTGCAGTAACGTAGCCGAACCCGTTTTTTGCCGGTTTTTCTGATCAGACTCAACCTGTCGGTTGAGTCTGACAAACAAACCCCGTTCATCGTCGCAGGGACTCGCTTCAACGCAGCCTGAGCGAGCCAGACAACCGCTAATGCTTGACGGCGAGTCCGGCGCGGGCGCATTAGGGTTAATCGAGGAACAAATTGCGCACAAAGGTGGGAGGCGCGAGATGGCACAGGGTGGATTGGCGGCGCAAATGCCGGCCTGGCGCGAAGCGATGCGGCGCGCGGCATCGCGCTCGACCGCGCTCCTCGTATCGCTCGGTCTGTTGACGCTCACCATATTCACGGCTCTCGCCCTGGTCAGCTATCGTCCGAGCGACCCCGCTCTCAACACGGCAGCATCGGGGCCGGCGCAGAATTGGCTCGGCGGCATCGGAGCCTATGTTTCCGAAGCGCTTCTCGTTCTTTTCGGTCCCCTTGTGGGGCTGTTGCTACCGCTGGTTGCACTGGTCGCACTTCGACTCTGGCGCGACGCACCGCTCGGCCGTTGGCCCCGCTCGGCACTCCTCATTACCGTTGCGATCATGCTCGTTGGATCGGGCTTGACCCTTTTGGCCGGCCCCGGGGTGCGCGGATTGCCGCTCGGTTGGGGCGGCGTGCTCGGTTATGGCGGCGGCGCGGCCTTTGGCGGCCTTCTGAGCCTGCTCGGCAATCCCGATCTCGGACGCTATCTGGGCTGGGCGCTTGCAGCGCTTCTCGGTTTTGGCGGGTTATATGTCTGGTATCGCGGGCTCGCGCTGGACGACGATGAACGCGCCTTCCTGTTCCGCCGCGCCGATCGTCCGGCACCGGTGCGCATTGCCGATCCGAAACAGGAGGCGAAGAAAAAACCGCAACCGCGCAAAAAGGTCCCACCGCCCGAACCCGAGGCGCGCGCGCCCGTCATCACCGACCCCAAGACCGCGCGAACCCCGGCTGGGGCCAAACCGCGTCAACGCTCGCTCAACCTCAATTACGATCTGCCGACGCTCGTGTTGTTGAACCCGCCCGCCGAAGATCAAGGTCAGGCGCTCGACAAGGCCGCGCTCGAGCGCAACGCGCGGCTGCTCGAATCCGTACTCGACGACTTTCATGTCAAAGGCCAGATCGTCGAGGTGCGACCCGGCCCGGTAGTGACCATGTACGAGCTGGAACCGGCAAGCGGCATCAAGGCGAGCCGCGTGATCCAGCTGGCCGACGATATCGCGCGCAATATGTCGGCCATTTCAGCCCGCGTGGCGGTAATCCCGGGCCGCAGCGTGATCGGTATCGAACTGCCCAACGCGCATCGCGAGATGGTCGTATTGTCCGAAATGATCGCCAGCGCCGCTTTCGAGGATCATTCGGCCAAGCTGCCGATCATCCTGGGCAAGAATATCGCCGGCGATCCGGTCATCGCCGACCTCGCACCGATGCCCCACCTGCTGGTCGCCGGCACCACCGGCTCGGGTAAGTCGGTCGGGCTCAACTGCATGATCCTGTCGCTGCTCTACCGGCTGACGCCCGAAGAATGTAAGCTGATCATGATCGATCCGAAGATGCTGGAACTCAGCATCTATGACGATATCCCGCACCTGCTTTCCCCCGTCGTGACCGAACCGGCCAAGGCGGTGCGCGCGCTCAAATGGGCGGTCGAGCAGATGGAAGAGCGCTACCGGATGCTCGCCTCGCTCTCGGTTCGATCGCTGCAGGGTTTCAACGACAAGGTCCGCGCGGCCAAGGCCAAGGGCAAACCGCTCGGTCGCCGCGTCCAGACCGGATATGATGCGGATACCGGCCAGCCGGTTTATGAGGAAGAGGAGCTCGAATATGAGCCGCTCCCTCAGATCGTGATCGTCGTCGACGAGCTTGCCGACCTGATGATGACGGCGGGCAAGGAGGTCGAATTCCTGATCCAGCGGCTGGCGCAGAAAGCGCGCGCCGCAGGCATTCACCTGATCATGGCGACGCAGCGCCCCTCGGTCGACGTCATCACGGGCGTGATCAAGGCCAACTTGCCGACGCGTATCTCGTTCAGCGTTACCTCGAAAATCGATTCGCGCACCATTCTGGGCGAGCAGGGCGCCGAACAGCTGCTCGGTAAGGGCGATATGCTCTATATGCCGGGCGGCAAGCAGATCGCGCGCGTTCATTGCCCCTTCGTGTCCGACGAGGAAGTCCGCCGCGTCGCCGATCATTGGCGCGAACAGGGTCAGCCCGAATATATACAAGCGGTCACCGAAGAACCGGAAGATGGCGGTTACACGTTCGACGGTCAGCCGACGGGCGAGGATTCCGCAGAGGACCAGCTCTACCGCAAGGCGTGCCAGATCGTCGCGGAAAGCCAGAAGGCCTCGACCAGCTATATCCAGCGCCAGCTGCGGGTCGGCTACAACAATGCCGCCCGCCTGATCGAACGGATGGAGGCCGAGGGCAAGGTGAGCGCCGCCAACCATGTCGGCCGCCGCGAGGTGTTGATCGATCAGGAAGGCAACCCGGTTTAACGGCTGGACTCATTTTTGAGTCGTTTCATCGCGTTTGAATTCGCCCGATCAGACGGACAAGCAGATGTTTGGCTATGCTGAATCGACAGCCAAGGAGGGCATTATGGCGAGCTCAGCACAGAAACGAGAAGTTGATGAAAATTATGACTTCTTCCTGCGAAATCTGAGCAGGTTTGTCGAAGATCACCGTGGCGAGTTTGCACTTCTGAAATCACGCCAGGTCATCGATTTTTTCGCAACGCCGGGAGAGGCCTATCGAACCGCGAAAAAGAAATACGCTGACGACGTTTTCTCAATTCAAGAGGTAACTGACGAGCCGATCGATCTCGGCTTCTTTTCGCATGCCTAGCGTCCGCTTCCGGCACGATAATCGACGCGTCATAATCCCGATCACATTACTTCCGCCATGGCCACCCGATAGCCTGGACGGTCTTGAAACAAATGCTTTACTCGACACTGGCGCGACAACGACCGGCATTACGCCGCGCGTGGTAGAACAACTCAAACTGGAAAGCTTGGGTAAACGACCACTTGGATCCGCGCGGGGCGATGAACTAGCAGAACGATATTTGGTGCGAATTGGATTGGTGGATCGGGATGGCGACCCTAACGAACCGCGCTTCCCATACATCTTCTCAGAAAAGATGGTCTTCGCGCTGAAGAATTCCTTCCGGCTCGATGCACTGCTCGGCATGGATGTTTTGTCTGAATGCGATTTCGAAATGAATCGAAACGGAAATTGCGTATTGCGGTTCGGATAAACCGGAACCGTCCAGGTTCAGTTTCCATTCAACGGCCCGCATCCACTAGGCGCGCACGACCATCGAACGGATAGATATATGTATCGCTTGACCGCCCTTGCCTTAGCAGCCGCGCCGCTCGCGCTGACCGTCGGCGCGTTCGTAGCACCGCCGCCCGCCGAAGCGCAGCAGGATACGCTCGCGCAGGTGCAGCGCCATTTGCAGGCGGTGGACACGATGCAGGCCGATTTCATCGAGACGAACCGGGCGGGTCAGTCGGTCCGCGGCGAAATGTTCTTGAAGCGCCCGGGCAAGATCCGGTTCTCCTATGAGGAGGGCGTCAACATGCTGGTCGTGTCCGACGGACGGGCCCTGACATTTGTCGACTATGACGTCCGGCAAGTGCAGCGCTGGCCGATCGGAGACTCGCCGCTTTCCGTTCTACTCAATCCCGATCGCGATCTGTCACGCTTCGCAACGGTCCTCGATTCCGCGCGTAACAGCGAGGTGCGCGTCCGCGCCCGCGATCCCGAGCATCCGGAATATGGCACGATCACGATCACCTTTCTGCGCACCCCCTCCGCACCGGGCGGGTTGATGCTGCAAGGCTGGACCGTGCTCGACTCGCAAAACAATCTGACAACGATCAATCTCGCGAATCAGCGCTTCGGCATGGCGATATCCGACCGGACGTTCCGCTATCGCGATCCGCGCCCGCGCAATCGCCGCCGTTAGATTAACGCGCTCCAACCGGCCATCGCACGCCCGGAGCATCCCGGCGTTCCGGCGCCCCTTAGCGGCGACGGACGGCGCCTCCCCATTCATCCGCGCGTCAGGAACGGCACGCTAGGAAGAGGATGTGGAGGCGCTCAATGGCCAAGCGGGATTCCCCCTGTTGCCCGCCTGTGCCGCTCCTCCCGCCTAGCGTGACGAACGACTAGGTTTCGGCCCTCGCTCCAAATGCCCCCGGAGCGGGGGCCTTCTA
>JBCDDN010000084.1:0-7880 GCA_039180285.1 Pseudomonadota bacterium
GCATCGGCACCTTGATATGGCGGCCGTTCGAGATCGGCACATCGGCGGTGAATGCGAGCTCCACCTCGGCGTCCTGCGCCATGGCGCGCGCGGCGCCCGCAAGCGCCGCTTTAAGGTCATCGAGGGGGTTGGGGTCGGCCATATCCGGCTGTTCAGTCCGCGCTCCCCACCACGCTTTCCGGCAGATCCGTGCCGAAGACGCGCTGATAATATTCGGCGACCAGCGTCCGCTCCGCCTCGTCGCACTTGTTGAGGAATGAGAGCCGGAAGGCGAAGCCGATATCGCCGAAGATCGTGGCGTTCTGGGCCCAGGTGATCACCGTGCGCGGGCTCATCACGGTCGAGATATCTCCGGCGATGAATCCCTGACGGGTCAGCTCGGCCACCTTGACCATGTCGTCGACGGTCTTGTGTCCGGTTTCGGTATCGAACTCCTCGGCCTTGGACAGGACGATCTTCGCTTCGGTCGCCGCGGGCAGATAGTTCAACGTGACGACGATGTTCCAGCGGTCCATCTGCCCCTGGTTGATCTGCTGCGTCCCGTGATAGAGGCCTGTCGTATCGCCCAGGCCCACCGTGTTCGACGTCGCGAACAGGCGGAACCAGGGATTGGGACGGATCACGCGGTTCTGATCGAGCAGAGTCAGCTTGCCGTCCGTCTCCAGCACGCGCTGGATCACGAACATCACGTCGGGCCGGCCCGCATCATATTCGTCGAAGACGAGCGCCGTCGGCGTCTGCAATGCCCAGGGCAGCAGACCCTCGCGAAATTCGGTGACCTGCTGGCCGTCCCGCAACACGATCGCGTCGCGGCCGACAAGATCGATCCGGCTGATATGGCTGTCCAGATTGATCCGGATGCACGGCCAGTTGAGGCGCGAGGCGACCTGTTCGATATGCGTCGATTTACCCGTACCGTGATACCCCTGGATCATCACCCGGCGGTTGTGCGCGAAGCCCGCCGCGATCGCGAGCGTGGTATCGGGATCGAAGACATAACTTTCGTCGCGATCGGGCACGCGCTCGTCGGCCTCGCTGAACGCTGGCACTTCCATGTCGGAATCGATGCCGAAGGCTTCGCGGACGTTCACCATCAGGTCGGGCTCGGCCATGATCGGTTCGGCGCGGCTGTCGGGCTGCGTGTTGGCAATGCTGTTCATTCTGCTTCCTAGTGCTTCGATACCGTCGGCGCCGGTCAGGCGAAGGCCGGCGCGTCCTTGAGCTGCGTATAGGCGTCGATAACCCGCTGCAACATCTTCTCATGGCTGCGATCGCCGCCATTCTTGTCCGGATGGTAGCGCCGAACCAGCGCAGCATAGCGGCGCCGTAGCGTCTTTCGGTCGGCATCGGACTGCAAGCCGAGAATCTGCAAATTTTCCCGATCACGGTCAGAGAGCAGTTTGCCGTCCTTGCGCGGTGCGCGGACGCCGGTACGGAATCGCGCGCCGATCGCATCGAGCGGATCGGTAAAATCGTGCCAGCGCGGCGTCGGGCTAGCCCCGTTGGCGGCGAAGGCGCGCGTCTCGCGATCCCAACCCGACCAGGGCCGCTGCTGCCGGTAAATCTCGTCTTCGCTCATCCCGTCGAAATAGTCGTAACCGGCGTTGAACATCCGGACATGATCGAGGCAGAGCCAGTGATATTCGCCCGGCCCGTCGAAGCCGCCCCGGCGATGGCCGGTCTTGGGCGCGCGGAATTCGCCCGGCTCGGTGCAGCCCGGATAATCGCACATCCGTTCGCTGTCATCGATCCGGCCGTGGAATTTTTCATGGCGCGCGCGTGAGGCCAAGGGTGCTCCTTTCGTCCAACGGGCCTATATAGGAGTGATGAGCGAAGAATCGAAAGGGGCCCCGAAAGAGTCGGTTGCCGCCGAAATCGAAAAGCGGCTGACCGGTGCGCTAGGGCCCGTCCATCTGCGCGTGATCAACGACAGCGCCCAGCATCGCGGCCATGCCGGAGACGATGGCAGCGGTGAATCGCATTTCACGGTCGAAATCGTAGCGTTGCAGTTCGAGGATATGAGCCGGATCGAGCGGCAGCGGGCGGTCAACACAGCGCTCGGCGATCTCATGAAAGAGCGCGTCCACGCCATGCAGATCAGGGCGAAAGCGCCGAGTGAAGTCGCGGAGTGAGAATAAGTTCCGCTTGGGCTGAGCCTGTCGAAGCCCTGTTCTTTCTTTTATCGACAAAAAATGAACAACCCTTCGACAAGCTCAGGGTAAACGGATTCTCGGGCCGGGCGAGGGCATCGATGTTCGCCCGCGTTAAGCGTCACGCAAAGGTTTCAGAAACATCTTCGGAAAACGTACCGCGGCGCAACGCGAGTGCGCCGCGCACGCCGCCGATCATGGCTGCAAGCAAAAGTATACCGATTATCCATGAAAGGATGTTGCCGGACGCCACCAGGCCGAGGAAGTAAAGGATTGTGGCGATGATAGCGGGGATCACACCTTTTCCTCGCCGCAAGAGAAACGCGGCAAGGAGCATGATGGCGATCTCGACCACAGCGAGAATGACGCCGAGATTTCCTTCGGCGATGGACTGCCAAAGCGCTGCCGGTCCAATCACTAAGACCAAGACCAATGTTCGCAGACCACCAACAAAGAACAGGACGTTGGAGGCGGTCAGGGTTCCGCTCAGTGCTCCGTCGCGAGTCGTCAGGTCGGGCGACCACAGATTCTTGAATGTTCCGCCAATGCCGCCTTGATATGCCATCGATATTCCCCATCGACCCCTGTTTTCCTGGTAACTCGCGATGATCGAAACATCAATCTACTCTCCCCGATCGGTAAGGCGATCGGAGGCCGAACGCTTTCCGCTCGTCTCCGGCGACAGCGAAGACCGCATCCCGATGCCCGGCACGCCGAAAACCGACAGCGAAAGCTGACCCTCAGCCGTCGACCGGTCCGCCCCGCCATTCGGGCATCGGACGCGCGCCGATTGCGACGTCCACGGCCGCCTCGGCCAGCAATCGCGTGGAATCGATGACCGGCAGCGCCGAATTTTCGTCGGTCAGAACGATCGGCAATTCGGTGCACACGAGGGCGACGGCATCGCACCCGTCCTTCGCGAGCGATTCGATCTCGCGCTGCAGGAATTCGGTCTTCGCGGGATCGAAGACGCCCATGCAATATTCGTCCATGATGGTGTCGTGAATGACCGTCCGGGCAGCCTCGCCGGGAATCGCCCGGTCGATGGAGCGGCGCGCGAGAGCGCCTTTGTAAACCGGTCCCTCCATCGTCCAGTTAGTCCCGAGCACGCCGACCTTCGCGAAGCCACGCGCCCGCGCGACATCGCCGACCACCTCGGCAATGTGAAGACAGGGTATCGCGAAATCCGGTCCCGGCGATTCCAGCGCGATATGGGCGGTATTGTCCGGCAGGACGAAAAAGTCGGCGCCGGCCGCCGCTACCGCCGCGGCGTCCTCCGCGAAGATCGCCCTGAGCGCCGGCAGGTCCAGCCGATCCCAATGGTCGAGCGAATGATACATCGCCCGGCCCGACATGGTGATCGTCGGATGATGGTGGGCGCCGAGCCTGGCAATGCCTTCGAACACCGCGGTCCGGTAACAGAGCAGCGCGCCTTCCGCGCTGTGCATCACGATGCCAACATGTTTGGTTTCAACCATAGGTTCCTCCCTTGCATTCCCGTCTGCCATTGCCGATGGACCGGGCCATGAAGGATTTTCCGCAGTCCGAAATCGCCCTTTCCACCGGCGTGACGCTGAACGTTGCCAGCGCCGGGCCGAAGGATGGCGATCCGATCATCTTCCTCCACGGTTTCCCGGAATCCCATCGCACCTGGCGCTATCAGTTCGATGCGCTCTCGACGACGCATTATTGCTTGGCCCCGGACCAGCGCGGCTTTGCGAAGTCGGAGAAACCCGAAGGCGTCGAAAGTTACGCGCCGCAAAAGATGATCGCCGACGTCCTCGCGCTGGCCGATGCGGTCGGCATCGACACATTTACGCTGGCCGGTCACGATTGGGGCGGAGCGATCGCCTGGGGCACGGCGCTCGGCCATGCTGACCGGGTCAAACGGCTGATTATCGCCAATGCGCCGCATCCGCTGCTGTTCCAGAAAGCACTGATCGAAGATCGGGATCAGCGGCTCGCCTCCGCCTATATGCGCGAGTTCCGCGATCCCGCGCATGACGCGTTCGTCGCGGAACACGGCCTCGCCGCTTTTCTGCTGAAGATCATGAACTGGCAACGCTCGCCCGCGCTCGACGACGAGGAACGCGATATCATGCTCGCCGACTGGGAACGGCCCGGCGCGGCGCAAGCCATGCTCAACTGGTATCGCGGCTCGCCGGTCATCGTCCCCGAGGCCGACGAAGCGGTGGAGCGCCCGGCTTTTCTGGACGCTCCCTTCCCCCGCCTGACGATGCCGGTCCTCGTCACCTGGGGTATGGAAGACACGGCATTGCTGCCCGGACAGATTGCGGGGCTGGACGCGATTGTCGACGATCTGACCCTGGTGAAGATCGATGCCGGTCACTTCGTACCCTGGGAAGCGCCCGATGCGGTGACGGAGGCTATCGAGCACTGGCTCGGTTGATGCCATCCATCCCGGCAGCGGGGCGGCTCGGCAGATGCCTGTGAATAGTAACCATAATCGTCCATAGGTTCGAACCGGCGGATGACCTAAGCGTCTGTCGGCGGGATATTTTTACCGGGCTTGGGCAACCCGATCCACCGGGCCTGAATACGCGTTCACAAGGGGTGATGAACGGCTTCTCGCCCTTTTTGAGAGTAAGTTGCGTGCCCCAAACCCGAATCATGTTCTTGGAAGACGATCAAGCGCTTGCGCGTCCCCTGCAGGACGACCTCGAAACCGCCGGACTGGCCACGGCCTGTATCGATTCCCCCGAAGATCAGGCTGCCGGGCTCGCCTTTGGCCCCGACATGATCGTCGTCAATCCCGAGACCAGCGCCAAGGATGCTTTCGGATTGTTTCCGAAGGCCGCGCAGGCCGTACCGTCCGTGCCGTTCATCGTCGGATTCAGCCAGAACCCGGCCTTGAGCCGGGCCATGAATCAGGTCGCCCGCCAGCATGCGAGCCGGATAGTGGCAAAGATCGATCGGCCCTATTCCATTCCGGCGCTGACCGACATTGCGGAAAAATGCAGGCCGGACGAACCCAGGGACGACACGGGCGACGAAGCGTTCATCAAGGCGCTGATCCGCAAAGAGCGGCTGATCCCCAATCTGGCGGTCGAATTTCAATCGAAACACGATCTCAAGACGAACGCGATCGTCGGCTTCGAAGCACTGACCCGATTGCGCCCGCGCCGGGCGATCAATCCGGAAATGATCTTTTCGCAGCTTGTCGATGTGGATGTCGAGTGTGCCGCGACCGAAGTCGTGATCGATACGGCCGCGCGTTTCGGCGCGGCGCTCCAGCTTGCGGGGCGATCGCACACCGTATCGCTGAACTGCAGCGCCGCGGTGCTCGCGAGCGGCGGGTTCATCCGGCGTCTCGACGAGGCGATCCGGCGCTATCGGATCGCCCCCAAACGGCTGGTCGTAGAAATAACCGAAGATTCCCGGCTGGCCGATATCGACGTGCTGACGGAAAAAATGCACGCGCTCGAACGCCTCGGCGTCGGCATCGCGATCGACGATTTCGGAACCGGCATGGCGAACCTCGATCGCGTATCGCGCCTGCCCTTTTCCGAACTCAAGATCGACAAGAGCATTTTCTGGGCCTGCGCCGAAGGCCGCCTCCCAATGTCCATGCTGACCGGTATCCTCGAATTCTGCCGGAGCCGCAGGACCAAATCGGTTATCGAGGGGGTGGAGACCCAGGTGCAGCTCGCCCATGCCAAGCTTCTGGGCGCGGATTACGGCCAGGGCTTTTATTGGGGCCGGGCCGCGCCGCCCCAATTCCTGGTACCCGTCTGGCGTTAGGGGATTGCCGGCAACGGCCTCATGTCAGCCACTCGATCCAGGTCGCGTGCGGATGGGCGTTGGCGAGATGGAGATCGTCGCCCGAAGGCCAGAGCCTTAGCCGCAACGCGACAGGCTTGTCCGCCCCGGGCAGTTCGAACGATATCCAACCGAACGGACGCCGTTCGTCGGCCCGCGCACCGGCTTGCTCGACCGCATTCTTCACGCGCCGTTGATCCTCGTTCGGCAGATATTGCAGCGTGATCGTGTGGTAGAATATCCGCATCACGCCGTCCGCCTGCGGTGGTGTCAGTTCTCGCTCGACCCAATCGGCGGCATCGCCCGTATCGATCGGCGGCGGATGGCGGCGGGCGAGTGCGATCGCTTTGTCCGCATTGCCGACGCGTAGCGTTTGATCCGCCCAGCAATAGGCCGCCAGCTTCTCACCCGCTCCGGGTTGCGACAGATCGATCGGGCGCAGATCGACACCGTGACGCGAAACGATCGCGATATCGGCATCGGGCGGCGCCGCGCCGCGCCATTCGGGCGCGAGCAGGAGCGGCGAATCCGGGTCTCCCGCTCCGGTGCCGCCAAGATCGTAGCGATAATGACCGAGGTTGAGCACCAGCCCGCCGCTCGAACCGATCTCCAGCAGGTCGATCGGCATCGGATAGGATTGCGCGGCGACCAGCAGCGCCGCCATCACGGCCGCGGCGCGGCCCGGCTCGTTAGTTTGGGGCGGAGAGTCAAGCCACGGTTCGATCCATGCGTCATGGGTTTCGAGCGCTCGGGACACCGCGCGCCTGACATCGCCCGCACCGCGATAGGCAGCCGTGAGAGCTGCGTCTTCGCCGGAGCGCGCAAGTGCGTGCAATCCCCCGGCCAGCCGCAAGGCCAGCGCATCGGCGGTCGGCGCTGGATCGCCCGGCCATGCCAACACGCGCCCTCCCGTCCGGGTGTCCGGGCTCAGCTTGTCGGCCGCCGCTTCCAGCGCATCCGCGGTCAGCGGCGATCCGAGGGCGCGGCAAAAACCGGCCTGTTCGCAAAACGCATCGCGGATTTCCAATTCTCTTTCGCTCATAACCCTAGCTTGCCCGCAGCATCGCCCCCAAGTAAAGCGCACCCGCCATGGCCGATCCGATCATCTTCGCCATCCCCAAGGGACGCATTCTCGACGAGGCTCTGCCGATCCTCGCCGAAGCCGGGATCGTGCCCGCCACCGATTTTCACGACAAGAATTCGCGCGCGCTGCGTTTCGCCACGAACAATCCGGATATCGACATCATCCGCGTGCGCGCTTTCGACGTCGCGACTTTCGTCGCGCACGGCGCCGCGCAGCTCGGCATCGTCGGTTCCGATGTGCTCGAGGAATTCCGCTATTCGGAGATATACGCGCCCGTCGATCTCGATATCGGCCATTGCCGCCTTTCGGTCGCGGCCCCCAGGGAACTGGCGGAGACGGATGATCCGGGCGAATGGAGCCATATCCGCATCGCGACCAAATACCCCAGTTTCACCCGCCGCCATTTCGAGGCCAAAGGCGTGCAGGCCGAATGCGTGAAGCTGAACGGCGCGATGGAAATCGCACCCGCGCTCGGCCTCACCCGCCGGATCGTCGATCTCGTTTCGACGGGCGGGACGCTGAAAGCCAATAATCTCGTCGAAGTCGATACGCTGTGCGACGTGACCTCGCGGCTGATCGTCAATCGCGCCGCTTTCAAGACGCAGCCCGAGATACTGGCGATCGTCGAACGGTTCCGCGAAATCATGGGCGGCAAGGCCGATGCTTAGAGCGTTTTGCCGTATCGGGATGATGTTCCCCTCCCCTCGATGGGGAGGGGCTAGGGGTGGGGTGAGTTCTCAACCGGTAGATCACCCCCACCCAAACCCAACCCCCACAAGGGGGAGGGCAATATGACAATTCGCCACGCAACTTCCGACGATGATTTCGCCCCGCGGTTCGACGCGCTGGGCGAGGCCCGGCGGGAC
>JBCDDN010000085.1:0-7383 GCA_039180285.1 Pseudomonadota bacterium
CGCGCCCCCCCGCCCCCCCCCCCCCCCCCCCCCCCATTTATGTTCCCCGGTGGGGTGGTCGGGTGGGGTCGCGGGCCGGTGCCGCGACGTTGCGCGAGCAACGTTCTGACAAATCTAAACCCGGTGTCGCGACATTGCGACAGCAATGTTCTGACAAACGGAACCCTACGGCGCGGTTTTCTCGGGCTGCGCTTCGGCGAGGATCAAGGCGAACCGATCGGCTGCGTCCGTCCATTCCTGCATTACCGTCCAGCGTCCGGCGTGAAGCAGGGTTCGCGCGTCGCGGGTACCGTATTTGTGACTGTTTTCGGTGTGAATCGTCTCGCCCTCCGCCATGCCGAAACTCCGGCCCGAGACCGAGAAATCGACGTAGCGCACCGCTTCGATATGCATCTCGATCCGCGCCAGCATATCGTTCCAGACCGCCCGATGGCGGAATGCCTCGACGGGAATCGTTCCGCCAAGCTCCCGATTGATCCGTTCGAGCAGGTTGAGATTGAACGCCGCCGTCACGCCGGCCGCATCGTCATAGGCGGGCACGAGCACATCCTCGCCCTTAACCCGGTCCATGCCGATCAGCAGCATCGCGCCGGTGCCCAGCGTCTCCTTCATCGCCCGCAGGAAATCGACAGCCGAGGGCGGGGTAAAATTACCGATCGTCGAGCCCGGAAAGAAGCCGAGCTTGGGCAGATCGGCGATGGAAGCGGGCAGCGCGACGGGATGCGTGAAATCGGCTTCGACGGGTTCGACCGGCAGGCCGGGGAATTCGGCGCCGAGCGCATAGGCGGACTCGCGCAGAAAATCGCCCGAGATATCGATCGGCACATAAGCGGCGGGATCGATGGCCTTGAGCAGCAGCGGCGTTTTCGCCGACGAGCCCGATCCGAATTCGACCACCGCACGGCCCGGGCCTATCGCATCGCCGATCGCCGCCGCGTTTTCGCCGAGAATGCCGCGCTCAACCCGGGTCGGATAATATTCGGGCAGGCCGGTTATCTGTTCGAACAATTCCGATCCGCGCAGATCGTAGAACCAGCGCGCCGGAATGGCGCGGGGCCGCATGTCCAATCCTGCCAGTACATCGGCGCGGAAGGCGGGATCGACGCCCGCATCGGTTTCGATATCGGCCATGTCAGAGATCCCGTGCGAGGCGCAGTCCGGCAAATTGCCAGCGCATATGCGGGTAGAAGAAATTGCGGTAACTGGCCCGGCTGTGTCCGCGGGGCGTTCCGCAACTCGCGCCTTTCAGCACATACTGCCCGACCATGAACTTGCCGTTATATTCGCCGACCGCCCCTTCGGCGGCGCGGAAACCGGGATGCGGCATATAGGCGCTGCCCGTCCATTCCCAGACGTCGCCGAACATCTGGCGCGGCCCTTCGCCCGGGCCGACCGGTAGCGGCCGCACATCGCCCGCGTCATCCAGCTGATTGCCGAGACCCGGATCGAGCGACGCGGCGGCGACTTCCCATTCCGCCTCGGTCGGCAGGCGAAATCCCGTCCAGCGCGCAAAGGCATCGGCCTCGTAATAGCTGACATGACAGACCGGCGCGGCGCGATCGAGCGGCCGGGCGCCCGCCAGCCCGAAGCGATACCACTCGCCGTCATCGCGCTTTCGCCAGTAAAGCGGCGCGGCGATCCGGTTATCCTGAACCCATGCCCAGCCTTCGGACAGCCAATGCGCATGCGTCTCGTATCCGCCGTCCTCGATGAACTCGATCCATTCGCCATTGGTGACGAGCCGGTCGGCCAGGGCATGTGGATTGAGATAGACTGTATGGCGCGGCCCCTCGCAATCGAAGGTAAAGCGCCCGTCGTCGCAGCCGATCTCGGTTTCGCCTTCATGCCCCGCGATCCAGCACAGCGCGCCCGGCGACTCCGGCGTCGTCAGCGGCGGCGCCTTGAACATCGCCGGTTCGAGTGCATTCTGCGCAAAGAGATGCTGGATATCCATGAGCAGCAATTCCTGATGCTGCTGCTCGTGATGCAGCCCAAGCTCGATCAAACGGCGCGGTTCATCCGCCAGATCCGACAGCGCTGCGACGATCGCCGCGTCGACATGATCGCGATAGTCGCGCACCTCGTCGAGCGTGGGCCGCGTAATCATACCACGCCGCGCACGCACCTGCCGCTCGCCCTCGGCCTCGTAATAGCTGTTGAACAGAAAGGGCCAGTCTTCGTCGAACAAGACATAGCCGGGCGCATGATCGCGCAAAATGAAGGTTTCGAAGAACCAGGTGGTGTGCGCGAGATGCCATTTTGCCGGCGATGCATCTTCCATCGACTGGACGGTGGCATCGGCATCGGAAAGCGGTGCCGCGAGCGATTCGGTCAGCGCGCGGACATCGGCAAACCGCGTCGCAAGGCCATCGGCTGCCGGAGAGAAAGGTGCGCGGGTCGCCATGATTCGTCTCCAAGCATTCCTGTTCGTGCGGTACGGGTCAACTGACATGCGCCGCGATGTTCATAAAAGTCGCACCGCATGGCGCAATGGCGAAAGACCGTATCGCTCAAGCGTTTCTTTTTCTTGTCGAAAAAACGCACCTGAGCGCTGGGTTTTTGCAACCATAGAGCAGAACATAACAGGAACAATAGCGCGGCGCAAAGCATCTCTTCGCGTTTCGGGTTCAGCGCGTCGCACCGGGCTCCCAGAGGATATCGCCGCTGCCGTTCGCATTGATCGCCCGCGCCATGACGAACAGGTGATCGGACAGGCGATTGATATAGGCCAAGGCTTGGGGGTTGAGGCTCGCATCCTGAGACGCGGCGACGGCGGATCGCTCGGCCCGGCGAACGACGGCGCGGGCGAGCATAACGCCGGCGGCGACCCGATCACCGCCCGGCAGGATGAAGCTCGTCAGTGGCGCCAGCCCCGCATTCATCGAGTCGATTTCCTTCTCGAGCCGCGCAACCTGGTCGGCGGTGATCCGGAGCACCATCTCGGAGGGCTCGAAATCGCCGTCACCGCTTTCGGCGGGCGTGGCCAAATCCGCGCCGAGATCGAACAATTCATTCTGAATGCGCGCGAGCATCGCGCGATAGGGATCGCCGGGGCCGGTCGCCATCGCGACACCGATCACGCTGTTCGCCTCATCGACATCGCCGATCGCCGCCATCCGGAATGCGGCCTTGGGCACGCGGGAACCGTCGACAAGACCGGTTTCGCCGTCATCGCCGGTCCGCGTGTAGATTTTGGTGAGCTTGACCATTTTCGTCAGACCTTCGTTGCGCCCGGGCGTCGCACCGAGCCTCTCTTTTGTCAGAACATTGCTATCGCAATGTCGCCGCACCGCTAGGTCGAGTCTGACAAACCCCTTATCGCCCCATCAGCAGGAGCAGCAACACCACGATCACAACCGCCACGGCCTGCATGATGATACGGCCCTGCATCGCCTTGTTCTGCTTGACGCCCGACTGGTTGACACCGTCACCCATCAGATCGGCTTCGGTCGTTTTCAGAAAAGCGACGATACCCCGGATCAGGAAGAAAACGGTCGCGCCCATAGCGGCGATGAGGAGAATGATGAGAAATATCTGCATGCCGGCAACTTAGGCCTCTATCGTGCCAAATCCAACCTGATCTTTTGGCCGGGTGGCCGGGCCTGTCAATCCAGGGCCTCGAGGCCGGCGATGTCGGGGGCGCCAGCGCGCAAGGCCGCGCGAATCCCCTCCGCGTTCGTTCCCGCCTGACGGAGCGCCGCGAGCGAACGGGCGTCATCGCGCTTGGCAAGCCGCTTGCCCGCAGCGTCGGTGATCAGCCGATGATGATGATAATGCGGAACCGGGAGATCGAGCAGATGCTGGAGCAGCCGATGGACATGGGTCGCGGCGAACAGATCGGCGCCCCGCACGACATCGGTAACACCCTGAGCGGCATCGTCGACGGTAACCGCGAGATGGTAGGATGTCGGCACGTCCTTGCGCGCGAGTACGACGTCGCCATGGATCTCCGGTGTCGCCGCGACCGAACCTGCCTCGGAGTCTATCCAGGACAGCGGCCCGGTCATCGCCGCGGCCCGAGCCATATCGATCCGCCAGGCATGGGGTTCGGCTGCGACGCGCCTGCGCCTTTCATCCTCGTCCAGCGCCCGGCAGGTGCCCGGGTAGAGCGGCCCGTCCGGTCCGTTCACCGTCGGCCGGGATCGCGGGTGCGGCGCCGACACGCTTGCCGCTATCTCGGCCGCTACATCCTTGCGCGTGCAGAAACAGGGATAGACGAGATCCATCGCCTTGAGCCGGTCCAAAGCCGCTCGATACGCATCGAAGCGCGCCGACTGCAGCATGGGCGGTTCGCGCCATTCGATGCCGAGCCATCGCAGATCATCCTCTATCTGCCTATAATAATGCTCGCGTACCCGTCCGGTATCGATATCCTCGAAACGCAGGAGAAAGCGTCCGCCTGCCTCCTGCGCCAGATCATACGCCCTGAGCGCCGAATAGGCATGGCCGAGATGCAGCAGCCCGGTCGGGCTCGGCGCAAATCGCGTCGCGACGGGCGCACTCATCCGCAAATTCCTGAAACCGGCTCTTGACCACGAGTCGGGACTGGTGTTGTCATCATCGCGTCACGTTAATCTGTCTAAAGGCGTGGCGACAGATGGAAGAGCCGGAACGCCGGTTTCTTTCGTCCTGAGTGCGACAGGTCGAAGGGCGCTGGCTTTGCGGTTCGCAGAGCTGGAGATGTTGTCGGCCCATGTATCATCCTGATCTCATCCGCCACCCGGATAGCTGCCCGGCGCTTGTGCTCAACGCCGATTATACGCCGCTTTCCTATTATCCGCTGAGCCTTTGGCCCTGGCAGACGGCGATCAAGGCGATGTTCCTCGATCGCGTCAATATCGTCGAGAATTACGAACGCGAAGTGCACAGCGCGTCGCTGACGATGAAGATTCCGAGCGTCATCGCGCTCAAGCAATATGTGCGGCCCAGCGAATATCCGGCCTTCACCCGGTTCAATCTGTTCCTGCGCGATCATTTCACCTGCCAATATTGCGGCAGCACAGAAGATTTGACCTTCGATCATGTCATCCCGCGGCGTCTCGGCGGCAAGACGACCTGGCAGAATGTCGCCACGGCCTGCGCGCCATGCAATCTCAAGAAAGGCGGGCGCACGCCGAAACAGGCCAATATGCGCCTGACCGTCGCGCCCCACCGCCCGACGACCTGGCAGCTGCAACAGCATGGCAAGCAGTTTCCGCCCAACTATCTGCACGAGAGTTGGCGGGATTGGCTCTATTGGGATGTCGAACTGGAAGAATAGGCCTCTTTTGTCAGACTCGGCCTGACAGTCGAGCGCCGCACTCATTCGACCGGCGTCACCGTCACGAACACCGAAAGTCCGGATCCCGGATCGTCTGGCAGTTCTGCCGCGGAAATTCGCTTGGCATCGGCCCGGGCTCGGTTGGCGATGGCCTGGGGAACGCCCGGCGCCAGATAGAGGCGGTCGGCGCGGCCGAGCAACAAGGTTTCGCCGATGGTGAGATCGTGCGGATCGGCGGAGCGAAGCTGGACGACTTCCAACTGATCGGGCCGCTCCCCGTCGCCGCCGTCATCGCCGTCGATCCAGCTATCGACATCGCGCGGACCATGCGGAACCAGCGGGTCGAGCGGGCCGTTTTCGTCGAGCGCCAAATCGATTGCCCGACGGCGCGCGGCAGAGTCGGGCCATTTCGTTTTGATATCCGGCCGCTTGTCGCGCAGCCGCCGGGCGATCGCGCCGAGCCGGGCCGGTAGCATCTGTTCGAGCCGCTGACGCAGCGCCTTGGCCATGCCGGCGGACGCACCGCCGGTACCGATCGCGACCAGCACGGGATCGCGATCTACGATGGCCGGCAGCGTGAAATCGCACAGCTTGGGTCGATCGACGGCGTTTACGAGAATGTCGCGCGCCTTCAGACGCGCGACGGCCGCCTCCGCCGCCTCGTCCTCTTCGAGCGCCACCACCGCCAGTGCGGCCGCTTCCTCTTCGCCGACAATATCGGCGCCGGCGCGCTCGAGGATGAGCCGCTTGGCGTCCGCCGCCTCGCCTTCGCCGATCAGAATGACGGGACGATTCTGGAGCCGGACGAAAATCGGAAGACTCTGCATGAACCGACCATAGCAGGCCAACCCGTCTCGGCGAAGAGGCCCGGTGCGCAATCGGTTAACGTCAGACTCAATCCGGCAGTTTTGCTTGCGGATTTTTGTCAGGCCTTCGCTACGCTCTGGCGCCGCACGGGATTCTTCTGTCAGACTCGACCTATCGGTCGAGCGCGGCACCGGCCCGCTCCCCCTCCCGACCTCCCATTGAGTGTACCCTGGTTGGGAGGTCGGGAGGGGGAGCGGGCGGAGATGGCGAAAGGCTCCGGCGGCGCGAAGCGTCGTTGGATGCCATCGGAGGGCGGTGCCGCGATTTCCCGTAAGGGAAATTCTGACAAAATATGCGGCGCCTGAGCGTAGCGAAGGTCTGACGAACAGGAGTCCAATTCCACCAACCGAAAGTTTGAAGGTGACGCTTTAAACGTCCGCGATAAACGCGCGAACATCGTCCGCGATATCGGCATGATCCAGAGCCAGCGCGATATTCGCATTGATAAAGCCCGCCTTGCTGCCGCAATCGAAACGGCGGCCGCCGAAGCGATAAGCGTGGAAAGGCTGATCGCCGATCATCTGCGCCATGGCGTCGGTCAGCTGGATCTCATTACCCGCACCGCGCGCCTGGGTTTCGAGCACCCGCATCACTTCGGGCTGAAGGATGTAGCGGCCCGGGATCATCAGATTGGATGGTGCGGTGCCCTGACGCGGTTTTTCGACCAGGCCTTTCACTTCCACCAGCGCGCCATTCTCGGCGCCTGGATCGACGACGCCGTAATTGTGGGTTTGATCCTCCGGAACCTCGTAACCGCAGACGACATTACCCCCGGTTTCGCGATAGGCATTCACCATCTGCGCCATGCATCCCGGCGTGCCGACCATCAGCTCGTCGGGCAGGAAGATGGCGAAGGGTTCGTCGCCGACGATATGGCGCGCGCACCAGATCGCATGGCCAAGCCCGATCGGCTCCTGTTGCCGGACATAAGCGACTTCACCGGCCCGAAATCGCGTGCCATCGATCGCCGCCAGCGATTTGCCGCGATCGGCCATCGTGGTTTCGAGCTCATGAGCGATATCGAAATGATCCTCGATCGCCGATTTACCGCGGCCGGTCACGAAGATCATCTGCTCGATCCCGGCTTCGCGCGCTTCGTCCACGGCATATTGGATCAGCGGCTTGTCGACGACGGGCAGCATCTCTTTCGGAATCGCCTTGGTCGCCGGCAGGAACCGCGTGCCCAAACCCCCGACGGGAAAAACGGCTTTGCGAATGGGTTGCATGTTTTTGCTTTCTGGCTTTACATTTGCATA
>JBCDDN010000086.1:0-7325 GCA_039180285.1 Pseudomonadota bacterium
CCCCCTCCCGACCTCCCACAGGGTACAATGAATGGGAGGTCGGGAGGGGGAGTGGGCCGGTGCCGCGATTTTCTGCAAAGAAAATTCTGACAAAAGAATCTTCCGCGCCCAACCGCAAGATCGAGTCCGATAACAAACCCACCACAAGCCGATCCTATCGCCGCGCCGGTCACCTTCCTATCGAAGCCCTCTCCCGTCGCCGCGCGAAACACGCTATATCAACCGCTTGACCGGGCGGCGGCGCGGGGCGGCCGCCTTGGCAGTCTGGGAGAATGATCATGAAATCATCAGTATCGATCCTGCTGGGCATATGCGCGGCGGCGGGCCTTGCCGCGCCTGCCCAGGCGCAGGAATCCTATTCCGCGGACCTGACGGGCGCCGCCGAGGTGCCCGGGCCCGGCGATCCGGACGGCGCGGGCGTCGCGACGTTCGACTGGAACGAAGAGGACGAGCAGCTGTGTTACGCCATGGCGATCGACGATATCGACCCGGCGACGGCCGCGCACATCCATCGCGGCGCAGCGGGCGAAGCCGGCCCGCCGGTCGTCACGCTGACGACACCGGGGGCCGATGGCGGCGCCGATGCCTGTATGGAAATCGAGGATGGGCTGCGCGCCGAGTTGCGCGACAATCCCGGCGGCTTCTATGTTAACATCCATAACGAGGCCTATCCGGCGGGCGCGGTGCGCGGTCAGCTCGAGCGATAGGCCGGCCGACAGAGGGGAAACATGATGGTTATCCGGAACGGCGCATTGGCGCTGACGCTTGCTGTGCTGTCCGTCCCGGCCATGGCCGATCATCACGAAGCGGCGGACTGCCCGGGTGTCGTCGACGAGGCGGGTCACGGCCCCGATCCCGGCAGCGCGGAATATGAAGCGGCCTGCCAGTATCAGCGCGATCTCGCCGCCGTCCGCGCGCATAGCGAGCGCTGGAAGGCGCTGTACGAGGCGGCCGATTTCGATGTGCTGGAAACGCTCTACATGCCCGACGCGGTCCTGATGAGCGCCGGGGTGCCACGGCTCAACGGGCCTGCGGCGATCGTCGGCCGGTTTCGGCAGAGCCATGCGGCGGGCTGGCGCGCGACGATCGATTTCCTCGAGGAGGATCTGACGATCGACGGCGACCGGGCGGATCTCATCGCGCTCTACTGGATGACGGTCACGCCGCCCGAAGGCGATGCGATCGAGGCGATGGGGCGGTCCTGGCTGACCTTCCAGCGCGGCGCGGACGGCGAATGGCGGCTGTGGCGCGACATGGACAATCGCGCGCCCGATGTGACGGCCGGGATGCGCCCGGCGCGCGAGGGCTCCTGATGTCGGATCCAGAGGGCGGTTGCGCTTGCGGCGCGATACGCTATCGCCTGCGCAGCGCGCCGATGTTCGTCCATTGCTGCCATTGCACCGAATGCCAGTGCCAGACGGGCAGCGCCTTCGCCGTCAATGCGATCATCGAGACTGAGCGGATCGAGGTTCTCCGCGGCGATATCGTCGAGACGCGAGTGCCGACGGCCAGCGGTCGCGGCGTCCATCTGATCCAATGCGGCGAATGCCGGACGGGCCTCTGGACGCATTATGCGGGCGCGGGGCGGGGCATCGCCTTTTTGCGTGCGGGAACGCTCGACGATCCGTCCGCCTGTCCGCCGGACGTGCATATCTATACACGCAGCAAACTGCCCTGGGTCCGTCTGCCCGACGATGTGCCGTTGAAATCGGGCTATTACTCGATCGAATCGCTCTGGCCCGAAGCGAGTTTGGTGCGGCGGAAGGCGGCCAAGGCTAAGGCGCGCCGCGGCTGACACGGGCTAGAGTAAAGGTTCGAGCCGGTCGGCGAGCGCCATCGCGCTGGTGAACGCCGCCTCGACCCGGCCATGGATGCACCAGTCGCCGCAGGCCGCCAGGCGCCGCTCGGGATCGATCAGCGCTGCGGGGCCGTCGCGTCGCGGCAGGTTCGCATACAGCCAGCGATGCAGCGCCACATGCGCGGCTGTACCGAGATCATGGCTGGATACCCGGCTGGCTTCGGCGATCAGATGGGCGATGACGGCGTCGCGATCGTCATCCTTGTGCGCATCGGCCCAGGCATTGGTCGAATGAACGAGCAGCGAAGGCGCGGTATCGCGGCCGGGCTTGGCGCTGTTCACCGACATCCAGCTGATATCGGCCTCGCCGACATGCGCGGCGTCCCAATCGAAAGATAAATCATCGTCGAAACCGAGCATCAACGCGAAACAGGCGCGCATCGGCGCGGTATCGACGGTATCGCCTGCCGCGAATCCGCTGGGCAGCAACGCGGCGCTTTGCGGAGCCGGGGCGGTCGAGACGAACCAGTCGTACCGGCCCAGCGCCCCGCCGTCCGCGTCGGCCAGCGTCCAATCTTCGCCGTCCCTCCGCACCGATCCGATCCGCGTCGCCAGCCGCACGTCGAGCCCTTCGGCCGTATATTTGGCCAGCGCGTTCATCTTCGGGGCGCCCACATAATGGGGTCGCTCGGCATTCCATTGCCATTGCGCCGTCCGGTCCGCGCCGATGAATTCGGCGAAGCGGGCATCCCATCGCGCGACGATTCCTGCTTCGATCATCGGTGCGAGAAAGGCCCGGAACCGCTCGGTCTGGGCGGTGAAGAATTGCGCCCCATGATCGAATTGCCAGGGATCGGCATAGCGCGTGGCCATCCGCCCGCCGACGCCGCGGGCTTTCTCGAACAGAACGATCTCGGCCTGGTCGCGCAGGGCATTGGCGAGCGTAAGCCCGGCCAGACCGGCCCCGGCTATCGCGATGCGAGTCACGCGGACACCGCCGTTACGAGCAGCGCGGCGACCACGATTGCGGTGACGCCGAGCCGGGCGCGCCAATAGCCCGCCGTGATATGGCCGCCGCCGTGCAGCCGCCCGTCGATGAGCAGCAATATTCCGAACAAGGCGGTAAAGGCGAGCAGCGCATGCGAGGTCGGCAGCAGCAGGAAGGCCAGCCAGCCGGCAATCGCGATGGCATTGCTCGTCAGGAACAGGTCGATGCCGATGCGCTCGCGATCGACGAGATACTGGCCCCAATGCACACCGGCCATGAAGGAGACGATCGTCAGGGCCCAGGCCGATGCCAGGACCGGTACCGGCTCGAGTGCCGGCCCAAGTACCGACAAGTCGGTACCGAGGACGGTCAGCGCTGCGCCGGCGATAAAGGGCAGCGTCCCCGCATAGGCGAGAATGACGGTGCGATCAGCCATGACGGGCGCTTCGTGCATTGCGATTCCGACGGCAACGCTCCGAGCAATATTTCACCTCGTCCCACACCGCACGCCATTTCTTGCGCCAGGCGAATGGGCGGCCGCAGGTCGCGCATATCTTGCTGTCGAGATCGCTCTTTTTCACGGGGCGATCCCTACCGCTTCATGATCCGGGACGGAAGCGGGCGGTTATCGCCTGCGGGAAAACCGGTGGTGTCGAAAAGACAATACCCCAAAAAGAAATGGGAGCTGATCCGAAGATCAGCTCCCACTGCGCCGAGCGCTGGGTTTGGATTGCCCGAAGGCTCTCCGTATCCGCGCTCAGGCACGGCAGACAGTTTCGATATTCGAGAACATCTCCGCTGTCCTAGGTGGTCTTCCAGTCAATCGCCTTGTCTTCGCTTGCACGATGACGGTGCGATAAATCTTCCGAACACCCCGCTTTCCCTTCCGTTTCGCTTCGCTTGCGCTCCACGATCTTTCCGGTTCCGCGGTCTCCAGTTCTCGCTTCGGTCGTTGCCTTCCGTCGCTTTCCCTGTCGACAAATGGAAAGTCTCATGCCGCCCCGAGTCGCGCCAAGCAAAAAGCGACATGGAATTAGGAGGATATCGGGGATAACTTTTCAAGCCATTGAATCAAATGCCAATTTTATGACCAGATGATCTGGTGCGTGCATGCCGCGCAGCATTTGCGGGCAATGATTCAGCGAATCGCGGGTGTCCAGTCCGGCGGCGCCAAGGTGAATCCGGCAAAATCGAAACCGGGCACGACGGCGCAGCTGACCAGCGTATAGCCCGCCGCGCCGTCGACGGGTTCCGCCGCCTGCCAGTGATCGGGCGGGACAAGGGCCTGAGGCGCTTCGCCGCCGGTCACGTCACCGCCCAGCCGAACGGTTCGCCAGGGCGGATCGCCGCCGTCCGGGGTATCCGCGATATGCAGGGCCAGCGGATCGCCGCAATGCCAGAACCACAGTTCCGCCGCATCGACCCGATGCCAATGCGACCGGTCCCCGGCGGCGAGCAGGAAGTGAATCGCCGTGCCCGCCGCCCGGCCGCCGTCCGGCGCATCGGCCCGCCATGTCTCGCGATACCAGCCGCCTTCGGGATGGGGCGAAAGATCCAGCTCTTCGCACAGGCGTTTCGCGGCGTCGTTCATAGCATCCCTCTTTTCCGGTTCCCCTTCCGGCCCGTCTTTGCGAGATGCACCGGAAACATATTCAGCCCATGCTCATCTTCGATAGCGCACTGCCCTAGCCGGGTCGCGCCACGATGCCAAAGGAGCATTGCGGATGCGTGCGTCTTTCACATTCATATGTGCGGGTCTGATGGCCGTTACAGGTCCGGCCCTGGCGGCAGAGCCGCAATCGCCGGCCGTGAGCGCCGCCGACAACCCGCAGATCGATTTCCCCGCTTTCGTCGCTATGGCCACCGCCATGGAGGATGTGCGGGCGGACCGGCTGCTCGATCTCGCGGCGTTTCAGGCCATGGCCACCCGGTCCGATACGCTGTTGCTGGACGCGCGCTCGGCCCAGGCCTTTGCCGAGGGGCATATCGCGGGCGCGGTCAACCTGCCGCTGCCCGATTTTACCGCGCAAAGCCTGGCGGCGACCATCGGTCCGGACAGGAATCGACCGATTCTCATCTATTGCAACAATAATTTCGTGAACGATGTCGCGCCCGTCGTCCGCAAGGCCGTCTCGCTGGCGCTCAACATCCAAACGATGATCAATCTGCACGGCTATGGCTACACCAATGTCTATGAACTCGGCGAGGCGGTCGATTTTACCGAGCCGAACGTGCGCTGGGTGGCTTCGGAAACCGGCTAGACGTGCATCGGGAAGCGGGTGGGCAGGGCCTGTCGGCTGCCGGTCGAACGGCGTCCGGCCGGTGAAGAAAAAGCGAGGAAAACCGCGGTGTTGCGAGCCATTATCATTAAAGGAATGTTCTTTGACAGCTCTGGGAGGGAAGGTTACATCGGCCCCCAGGGCGCGTGTAACTTTATTTTGGGGAGGGGCAAATGAGTTCCAAGCTCGACCGTAGATCATTTTTGAGGCGCGTAGGCGCTGCCGCAGGTGTCGGCGCGCTGGGCACGGTGGTGGGATCGCCGGCCCGCGCGTTCCAGATCACCGACAGCGATACCGGGCGCTATGCCGATCCGGTCGGCGGCGGGCGCGGCAACCGCCCCACGGGCATCACCGACAGCGATTCCGGAAGCAGAGCCGACCCCGTCGGCAATGGTCGGGGCAACGGCCGCAGCGGCGTTACCGATAGCGACACCGGGCGCTACGCCGATCCGGCAGGTAATGGGCGCGGTCGTAGCGGCATCACCGATAGCGACACCGGCAGTTATGCCGATCCGGCCGGCAATGGCCGCGGCGGCGGCCGCAGTGGCATCACGGATAGCGATACGGGCCGCTATGCCGATCCAGCTGGCAACGGCAGGGGCAGCGGTCGCAGCGGCGTTACCGATAGCGACACCGGTCGCTACGCCGATCCGGCGGGCGACGGGCGCGGACGCTCCGGCTGTTCGGACAGCGACGGCGGCACCTATGCCGATCCGGGTGGCCGAGGCCGCCGATGCGGTAGCCGGTCGGGCTATACCGACAGCGACGGCGGCAGCATGGCCGATCCAGGCGGCAATGGCCGCGGACCGCGCCGCCGCAGCCGGACGGGCGTAACGGACGCCGATACAGGTTCGACGCGCGACAGCGCAGGCTATGGTCGGGGGACCGATCGTTAGGGCATGACCGCGGGACGCCTGCGGCGTCCGCGGTACGGCCGGTTGCAGGGGGGTGCACAATCCCCTTCGGGCACATTTGAAAGGGAAGGAAATAGTGCATGAGTAAGAAGATGGATCGCCGATCGTTTTTGCGGCGCGTGGGTGCGACGGCCAGTGTCGGCGCCCTGGGTATCGTGACGGGCACGGGCACCGCGCGGGCTCAGATCACCGATAGCGATACGGGCCGGTACGCCGACCCCGTCGGCCGGGGACGCGGCAATTCGGGTTGTTCCGACAGCGATGGCGGCAGCAATGCCGATCCGGGCGGCCGCGGCCGGCGGTGCGGCGGGTCCGGCTATACCGACAGCGACGGCGGCAGCATGGCCGATCCGGGCGGCAACGGCCGCGGACCGCGCCGGTCTTCGGCAACGGGTATGACCGACGCCGATAGCGGCTCGACGGCCGATCGCGCCAATTATGGCCGCGGTTCGGATCGCTAATCGCTTGGCGTAACGGATGAGGGGCGGTATCCACCTTGTGGGTGCCGCCCCGATCTTTTCGGCCGGCCCTTGCATCCGGTCTTGAGCGACAGGAAGGGGAAAGCTCATGTCTACGAAATTCAATCGCCGTTCTTTTCTGAGCCGGGTTGGCGCGACCGCCAGTCTCGGCGCTCTCGGCCTCGTTACCGGCGCCTGCGATCAGCTGGGCCTCGGCGGTGGCGAGGATAGTGATACGGCGGGTACCGACCCGGGCGATGATGTTGCCGGCGAGGGTGGCGCGGAGAGTGGCGCGGCGGGCTCGGGCGAATCGGGTTCCGGTGCCGCGACCGAGAGTCCGGCCCAAAGCGGCCTGACCGATAGCGATACCGGCGCCAATGCCGATCCGGCCGGCAATGGCCGGGGCGGGCCCAGAAACGGCAATAGCGGCATCACCGACAGCGATTCCGGCCCGAATGCGGACCCTGTGAACCAGGGTCGCGGTGGCGGCAACCGCAGCGGGATCACCGACAGCGATACCGGTCCGAATGCCGATCCGGTGGGCCAGGGTCGCGGCGGTAATCGCAGCAGCGGTGGAACGGGGGTGACCGACAGCGACACGGGTCCGAATGCCGATCCGGCCGGACAGGGCCGCGGTCGGAACACCGGGATCACCGACAGCGATACCGGCGCGAACGCCGATCCGCTGAACGGCGGCCGTGGCGGACCGGGCAGTACGCGCGGCTTCACGGACAGCGATGTCGGGCCCAATGCCGATCCGGTCGGCCAGGGTCGCGGCGGCAACTAGGCGTTTCAGGCCGGGGCGGGCGAGCAACGGTCCGATGGTCGCCCCCCCCCGTTTTTGTGTGAGATCAAATCGCACTGTCCGCCCGGGCCGTATCACGGCCC
>JBCDDN010000087.1:0-7121 GCA_039180285.1 Pseudomonadota bacterium
CGAATGGACGGCCGACTATTATCTCGCGCCGCTCGCCTCGGTGCTCCGCATGAGTCTCGCCTCGACCAGCGGTTATTCGGGCGAGAAGACGATCATCGAATATCGCGCGAGCGGCGGCATGCCCGAGCGGATGACGCCGAAGCGCGAACAGGCGTTGGAGCTGATCGGCGACAGCCAGGGGATCATCCGGGAACTCTCCGAGATCGGCGAAGTGTCGGTCGGTGTGATCCGCGGGCTGGTTAAGGCGGGCGCGCTCGAACCGGTCGAAGTGTCGCTCGATGCCCCCTTTCCGCTCCCCGATCCCGATTTCGGGCCGCCCGAGCTCGAGAACGGCCAGCAAAAGGCGAGCGCGCGGCTGGTCGAAGCGGTCAAGGCGCGGGCGTTCGCGCCGATCATGCTCGACGGTGTGACCGGATCGGGCAAGACCGAGGTCTATTTCGAAGCCATCGCCCAAGCCCTGCGCATGGGCCGGCAGACGCTCGTCCTGCTGCCCGAAATCGCCCTGACCGAACCGTTTCTGACGCGCTTCACCGCACGCTTCGGCTGCGAGCCCGTCGCCTGGCATTCGGGGCTGCGCCAGTCCGAGCGCCGCCGCGCCTGGCGCGCCATCGCAACCGGCGAGGCGAAAGTGACGGTCGGCGCGCGCTCCTCCCTCTTCCTCCCCTATCCCAAGCTCGGCCTGATCATCGTCGATGAGGCGCATGAAAGCGCCTTCAAGCAGGAGGAAGGCGTCATGTATCATGCGCGCGACGTCGCCGTGATGCGCGGGCATTTCGAAAGCTTCCCCATCGTACTCGCCTCGGCGACACCAGCGATCGAGACGAAGCAGATGGTCGAGATCGGGCGCTATGAGAGCGTCACCCTGCCCGGCCGCTATGGCGCGGCGGAGCTCCCGGAACTGGCCGCGATCGACATGCTGCAGGATCCGCCGCCGCGCGGGTCCTGGCTCGCGCCGACGCTGGTCAAAGCGGTCGAGGAAACCCTGGTGCGCAAGGAACAGTCGCTGCTGTTTCTCAACCGCCGCGGCTATGCGCCGCTGACGCTGTGCCGCACTTGCGGCCATCGCTTCCAATGCCCGAACTGCACGGCCTGGATGGTGGAGCATCGCCTTCTCGCCCGCCTCGCCTGCCACCATTGCGGCCATGTCATGCCGCCGCCTGACGAGTGCCCGGAATGCGGCGCGGTCGACAGCCTGGTCGCCTGCGGCCCCGGCGTCGAGAGGATCGCCGACGAGGTCGCCGCGCTGTTCCCCGAAGCGAGGACCGCTATCGTCACCTCCGACACGCTCTGGTCGCCGGCCAAGGCCGCCGAGTTCGTCCACCGGATGGACGCGGGCGACATCGATATCGTCATCGGCACGCAACTCGTGACGAAAGGCTATCACTTCCCGAACCTGACGCTGGTCGGCGTCGTCGATGCCGATCTCGGCCTGCAAGGCGGCGATTTGCGCGCGGCGGAACGCACTTTCCAGCAGATCATGCAAGTGTCCGGACGCGCCGGGCGCGGCGACAAGCCGGGCCGCGTCTTTATCCAAACTCACGAACCGTCCCACGCCGTGATCGAGGCGCTTGTCTCGGGCGATGCCGAGAGCTTCTATGCAGCCGAAACCGAAGCCCGCCGCTTCGCCGGCGCGCCGCCCTTCGGCCGCTATGCCGGGATCGTCATCTCCTCGGAAGACGAGAAGGAAGCGTTCGAAACCGCGCGTGTCATCGGCCAGACTGCGCCGAAGGTAGAGGGTATGATGGTGCTCGGCCCTGCTCCCGCTCCGCTCGCCATGCTGCGCGGCCGCCACCGCCAGCGCCTTCTCGTCCACGCCCGCCGCGCGCTCGACGTGCAAAGCGTGATCCGCGACTGGCTCGGCGAGCGCGACTGGCCGAAAGGCGTGCGCGTGACGGTGGACGTCGATCCGTACAGTTTTCTGTAAATGCGCGCGCGAAGAGGCTGACATCGTGGCGTTTTTCGTCTAACCAGCGCGCGGGAGGACAGTGAGGAATGATGCGCTGGCTCGGTCTGTTGATAGCGATGCTGATCGTACCGGGAACAGCGCATGCATCTTGGCATCGCGCGGAGTCGCCGAATTTCATCGTTTACATGGATGAAGACGAATCCGGCATTCGCGAATATGTCGAAAGGCTGGAGCAATACAGTCATTTGGTGCGGATACTAATGGGCGCCGATCCCAATGTGCCATCCGCTAAGTTGCGCGTCTTCGTCGTGCGCTCCGCTCGGCATGTAGGACAGTTTCTCAGCAACTCTCGCAATGTCGCTGGCTATTATGTGTCGTCTGCGCGTGGTCCCTATACTGTAGTTCCGGAACGGACGATCGGCCATGGCGACTTTGCCACATCGGGCGAGGAGGTTCTCTTTCACGAATATGCGCACCATCTCATGCGGCAATATTTTCCGGGCAATTATCCGCTCTGGTATGTGGAAGGCTTCGCGGAATTTCTCTCCACGGCACGGATGGAGGGACAGAATAATGTGCAAATCGGCCATCCACCGTCCGGTCGTGTACCGTTCCTGCGTTATGGCCGCTGGCTTCCCTTCCGGCAGCTGCTAACCCGCGAAACGGACAATATCGGCATGCTCTATGCGCAGGGCTGGCTCGTCACGCATTGGGCATTCAGCGATCCGACGATCGAGGCGCATCTGCGCAGTTATTTGCGCGCGATACAGCAAGGCGCCACGGCTAGCGACGCCTATGATGCGAGCTTCGGTACCGAGGACCGCCGCTACGATCGCGAGCTGGAACGCTATATGCGGCGCGACTTGCGGGCCATGGGCTTTACGCTGCCGCAAAGGCCGCCAACCCCCGTTGAGGTTGAGAGAATATCCGACACGGAAGCGGAGATTGCGCTGCTATATGCGCGGCGCGGCGAAGAAGGCCTGGGAATTGCCGAAGAAGTCGCCGTCGATAATCCCGATGATGTGCAAGCGCTTACCGAACTCGCTTGGCTCAGGCTTCAGAATAGCGATGCTCAAGGGGCTCTCGAAGCGGCTCGTGCCGCCCAGGCCCTTGGATCCGACTTGGCGGAGCCGAACCTGTTCGCCGGCATGGCGCTCCTTCGGCTCGCTCGAGACGCCGGAGACAGCAGAGACCCGCGATGGCGCGAAGCGCGCGAGCTGATTGCCCAGGCCAATCAGCTCGGCCCAGGAAGTGCGCTTGTCTTGTACAATTTTTACCGTGCGTACCCCTCTCCGGATGCAGCGACCGATAATGCCCGCGAAGCCCTTGAAGCAGCCTATTTCCTGCTGCCGCAAAGCACGGAGATCCGAATGGCTTTCGGCGCCGAACTCATCCGGCAAGATCGTTTCGACGATGCGGACACGGTATTGGCTCCACTGTACCAGTCGCCGCATGGCTATGCCGACGAAAACGGATCGGCTTCTCAACTCCAGCGCTTGCGCGAGGCGATTGCCGCCGGTCGGCAGAGAGCGGATGGGAACGAGACCGGTGAGGAAGCAGTGACGGAAATCGAATAGGCGTCCCCGGCGCGAGATGGTGCCCGGTCGCTGCCCTATCGCTCGGCTCTTTGCGCCTCCCGCTCCAGCAGCGCCTCTTTCCGCTTTAACCCATAAGCATAGCCGCCCAGGCTGCCATCGCTGCGGATGACGCGGTGGCAGGGGATGAGGACGGCAACATTGTTCGCGCCATTGGCGGAGCCTGCTGCGCGTACGGCTTTGGGTTTGCCGACCGCCGCCGCAATTTCGGCATAGGTCCGCGTTTCACCGGGCGGGATGCGGGTGAGTTGGCGCCAAACCGCTTCCTGAAAGCCAGTACCCTGCACATCGAGCGACAGGCCGTGCGGCCGCGTGGGATCGTCGACCGCCGCCACCGCTCTCGCAACGATATCGGTCATCGCCGCATCGGCCGGGATGATCTCGGCATTGGGGAAACGGTTACGTAGGGCATCTTCATCCTCATCGAAAGACAATCGGCAGATACCACGCTCGGTCGCCGCGATCAGCATATCGCCAAGGCTGGTCTCGGCGATCGCCCAGCGGATCGTCACCCCTTCGCCGCCCTTGCGCCAGGCGGACGGGGTCATGCCCAGCCGCTTGCCGGTTTCGGCATAGAAGCGTCCCGGCCCCGAATAGCCGGCCTCGTAAATCGCATCCGTCACCCGTTCTTCGCTCTCCAGCGCTTTCTCGGCGCGTTCGGCGCGCAGCCGCCGGGCATAGGCGGCCGGCGTCACGCCCATCGCGCGGCGGAATACGCGCAGGAAATGGGTGGGCGAATAGCCGACCCGCGCCGCGATCGCATCGAGCTTGGGCGCCTCTTCCGCCCGCTCGATCAGTGCCACGGCTTCGGCCACGGCCGCTTCGTCTCGCGATACCTCATCGGGCTTGCATCGTTTGCACGGCCTGAGGCCCGCCTCGCGTGCCTCGTTACCGGTCGCGAAGAAGCGGACATTGCCGCGCTTGGGATGGCGGGCGGCGCAGGACGGCCGGCAATAGATGCCCGTCGTCAGCACACCCGTCACAAAGCGGCCGTCGAAACTGCGGTCGCGCGCCTGTACGGCCTGCCAGGCGAGGTCGGGATCGATTGTCAGTGTCATCGCGCAAACCTCTCAATCCGGGCGGCGAAACAGCCCTGCGCCGCATTATGCGCATCGATATAGGCGATTTCGTCATCCGCAAGAAGGGCGTGGATCGGCGCCTCCGCCTGTCCGGGCATCGCAAGCGCCGCATTGGCGAGCATGCCGTCGCTATCGAAGGCCCGCAGGCTAAGCGGGCGGTTGGCGAACACGGGCGGCAACCGGTCGACGAACTCAGCCGGTTTGTCCGCCGTCTCGCGCATATAGATCGCAAAAGCCGACCGATATGGCGTGTCCACGTCATGGGAGACATGGTTGATCAGGATAAGTTCTTCCCCCTGCTCTGCGTCCGTCAGCGTCACCCGGCAGGGAAAGCCGGGTGTGCAGGCGGCGGTTACGCGTACGGCGCCGGCCTGTTCCAGATCGGCTTCGCTCGCGCCGAAAAGATGCCGATAGGGTTGGGGGTCGATGCCCCGAATGCGATATGTCATGCCAGATTCCTTCCGTCTTCCTTGGGCTCTGGATAGGCGTCCGCCTTTCCGGTCGCGTCCCGAAAATTGCTGTCAAAGCCGCATCACCCCTTTTCATCGCTTCCGCGGGACGGGTAGAAGGCCCATCGATACCGATTGCGAGGGGTGTGCCGTGATACGCTGGACGACGATTCTGCTGCTCTGGGTCATGATGCTGCCGGTCGCCGCATCGGCGCAGAAAGGCGAAGAACAGGCCGCGACCCAGAATGACGTGATCGTCGCGGCGCGCAGCGTCGTCCGCGTCGCGCTGATCGCCAACGATCCCAAACAGGGCGATTATCTGCTGGGTCACGGCAGCGGCGTCGCCGTCGGCCCGGGGCTCATCGTCACCAACGCGCACGTCGTGGCGCCTTTGCGCGAATCGCCCAATATCGCGATCAGCATCGTGCCGTCTTCGGGTGATGAACGCTATCCGGGGCGTTTGGTGTCTTCGGATTCGCGGGCCGACCTCGCGCTCATCCGGATGGACGACGGCGTGATCGAACCGTTGCCGATCTTTACCGGCACGCCGCCCGACACGGGCCGGGTCGCCGCCATCGGTTATCCGGGTTCCGTCGACCTTGCGGAAAATCTCTCGGCCAGCGAACGGGTCCGCCCGATCCCGCCCGTCCGTACCTTCGGCCAGCTGTCGGGCGGGCGCAGCCGGCGCGACGTCGATACGCTGCTCCACACGGCCGCCATGGCGCGGGGCAACAGCGGCGGGCCGCTCGTCGACGAATGCGGCCGGATCATCGGCATCAACAGCTTCGGCTCTCTCGCCCAGCAAAATGATGCGGAGTTCGGCTTTGCGATTTCGGCGCGCGAGATCATCCCGTTCCTGCAGCGCGCCGAGGTCCGTCCGGCGATCACGACCGAGAGCTGCATTCCCCTGCCTGAGCGCACGCGCCGCGAGGCCGCCGAGCAGGAACGCGCGGCCGATCGCGCTCGAGAACGCGACCGCCAGGCGCTCTACGAAGCGCGGGAGCTGGGGCTGGCGATCGCCGTCGCGCTGCTCGTTATCGGCGCCATGCTGTTCCTGGGCGGCGTCATCGCGATGTTCTTCCGCGGGCGCTGGCAGCGCGGATCGCTGATCGGCAGCCTGTGCATCGGTATCGGAATCGCGCTGATCGCGGGCTCGGTCTATGTCTTCTTCAACCGGCCGAGCCTGACACAGCTTTACGAAGAACCCGAAGCGGAAACCCCCGAACCGGGAGAGCCGGGCGATGCGGACGCGGCGAATGGGACGCCCGGGGAATGACGACCGCAATCCGGTATCGGCTTTCCACAGTCTCGCGCATATTCTCGCTCCCGCCATCTTGCATCGCAGCATGACCCTTGCTAGGTGGCCCGCAGCCGTAGCGGGGGCGTTTTGCCGCTCCCTTTTCTATGGATCAGTCATCCTCCTTTAGGGGCATATTTGCGCGTGGATATTTCCGGCGGAATCAAGGCCAGCCTCGCAGGCCGCTATGCAGCGGCACTGTTCGAACTGGCGGAAGAGAATAAGCAGCTCGACGCGGTCGAGGGCAGTCTGGCGAAGCTGAAATCGGCACTGGCCGATTCGGACGAGTTCGCGACCCTGACGACCAGCCCGCTGGTCGGTCGCAACGAAGCCGTCGCCGCGACCAGATCCGTCGCCGACTCTCTCGGCCTCGATACCCTCACCGCCAACTTCCTCGGGACGCTCGCCGAGAATCGGCGTCTGGCCCAGCTTGGTCCCGCGATCCGCGCCTTCTCGACCATCGCTGCCCAGTATCGCGGCGAAGCCAATGCCGAAGTCGCTTCGGCCCACCCCCTTTCCGACGAACAGGTCACCGCGTTGAAGGCCAAGCTGAAGAGCCTTGCGGGACGCGACGTCAATATCGACATGAGTGTCGATCCTTCGCTGCTGGGCGGCCTTGTCGTCCGCATGGGCAGCCGGATGATCGACGGCTCGCTCCGTACCAAACTCAACTCGCTCGCCAGCGCCATGAAAGGATAGGAGACTGAAACAGGCATCACCTCATCGTGCTCCTGCGCAGGCAGGAGCCTAGCCGATAGGAAGGGCCTGGGCTCCTGCCTGCGCAGGAGCACAGTC
>JBCDDN010000088.1:0-6731 GCA_039180285.1 Pseudomonadota bacterium
CGCGCAAGGAGGGTTCTGTCCCGCACGGCCGGGTCGAACGGATTCAGAATACGCAATCGCGACGTCGGCGCCGACAGATTTGCAAGCCGCTGTTCGATATCGGCGGGCGCCAACGCCGCGAGCGTACCGCCATCGGCGCAGCGCAGTTCCACCGTGACCAGATCGCCCGCCCGCACCTTGCGCCACGTCTTGACCTCGTCCAGCGCCGTCGCACCCCAGAAGCGCATCACATCGCCCTCGCTACCGAAGGCCAGCCGATCGAGCGCCGACCGGCACAGCCAGTCGATCTGCGCCTCGTCCGCAACCTCCGCTTCCCGAACATGATCGGGGATCACCCGTTCGCCGATATCGTAATATTTGGTGAAATTCTCGCGATGCGATGTCGCCAGCTCACCCGCATACCACATGTGATCGAGCGCCATCTTGTGCGGCGGACGGGCCCACATTTCCTTGGATGCGGCCTTGGTGTCGAAGGCATGGGTCGAGAGCGGGCCCTCTTCCTCGATCCGCTGCCGGATCGCGGCACGCCCGTCCGCATCCAGCATCGCGCGCGTCTTTTCCCAGCGCCGCGTTTTCGCACCGAGCCGCTCGAACTGACGCCGCCAAAAGGGATAGGTTTCGATCGGCAGCACCGATGCGTCATGGGTGAAATGTTCGAAAATCGCGCGATCGTCGGCGAGCAACCGGTCCAGCATCGGTTCGCGATAATTTTGGTTGCGCGACCAGAGGATATGATGATGCGCGCGGGCAACCGCCTGGATCGTATCCAGCTGAACGAAACCGAGCCGGCGAACGATCGCCAGGACATCGAGCGTGCCGACCGGCGTTTCGGCAAGGCCCTGGGCTTCGAGCCAGAGCCGGCGCGCGTCGCGATTGGAGAGTGTCAGCACCATGGCGATGCAGTGCACCATATGGAACAAAAGGGGAAGATCACTTTCCCCAAAACAACCGACATGCACCCTATCCTATTCCCTGTCCTACAGGCGGGCGGTTGTGATAGGTTTCGGGTATCGGGCGGTACTTCTCGGGGATCCGCTCGATCCGCACGGATTGGGTAAAAAAACCTTCGTCGTGTAGACTCTGTCTACTTTGCGCAAGATCGTGGTGCGCTCCGGTGCCGCCCGGCGGGCCGCCGCTTCCCGAAACGGCACAGGCAAAACGATTGACAATTCCGTCCATCCCGCGCCACGTTGCAAAGAAAAACGGAAGGGGACTGCCATGGCGCAAGAGGGACCGACGCTGGAAGGCGAACCGGAGGCAACCATGGCGCTCGGGCCGCTGGTCGGCCTGGCGCGCGAGGACTTTGTCGGCGCGATAGCGATGCTGTTGCGCGAAACGGCCAGCGATCCGCAACGCGCCTTCAGACACGCGCAAAGCTTTTCCGAAGACGTCGTTCAGATCATGACGGGCAAATCCGAACTCGCGCCCAATCCGCGCGACAAGCGCTTCATGGACCCGGCGTTCAGCTTCAACCCTTTCTACAAGGCCGGGATGCAATATTTCCTCGCGGTCGAGAAAGGCACGAAACGGTGGATCGAGGACCTCGAGCTCGATGCGCTGGAGAAGGACCGGGCGAGCTTCATTTCGCAGATCGTGATCGACGCGCTTGCGCCGACCAACAGCTTCGCGGGCAATCCGATGGCGCAAAAGCGCGCGATCGACAGTGGCGGCCTCTCGCTGATCAAGGGCCTGAAGAACGCCTATGATGATATGGTCAATAACGACTTCATGGTCAGCCAGGTCGACAAGAAGCCGTTCACACTGGGTGAGAATGTCGCCACCTCGTCCGGCGCCGTCGTCTATCGCGACGAGATGTTCGAGCTGATCCAGTACAAACCTTCGACCGACAAGGTGTACGAGATCCCGCAGCTGACGATCCCGCCGCAGATCAACAAGATGTATATCAACGACCTCTCGCCCGAGAAGAGCGTCGTGAAGTTCCAGGTCGATAACGGCATCCAGACTTTCGTCATCAGCTGGCGCAATCCGACCGAGGAAATGGGTGTCTGGGGCATGGACGAATATGTCGACGCCTGTGTCCGCGCGCTGGATGCCGTGCAGGATATCACCGGATCGGATACGGTGAACGTTTCGGGCGGCTGTTCGGGCGGTCAGACCATGTCGGTGCTGCTCTCCAAGCTCGCCGCGGAAAAGGATAGCCGGATCGGCGCTGCGACGATGATGGTCTGCGTTCTCGAACCCAAACCCGGCGATACCGAGGCGAGTTCGTTGGTGTCCGAGAACGGCATCGCGCTCGCCAAACAGCGCGCCAGGCGCAAGGGCGTCATAGAAGCCAGCTCGCTCGCCCGCAGTTTCGCGTGGCTCAGGCCCAACGATCTCGTCTGGAATTACGTCATCAACAATTATCTGATGGGCGAAGACCCGCCGGCGTTCGACGTGCTGTTCTGGAATGCGGACGCCACGAACCTCTCGGCATCGCTGATGGGCGATTTCCTCGATCTGTTCGAGGCCAATGCCTATGCCGAACCCGGCACGTTCGACATGGCCGGTCACACGGTGGACCTCAAAAAGGTCAAGAGCGACATGTTCATACTGGGCGGCGTGACCGATCATATCACGCCATGGCGCGCCTGTTATCGCTCGACGCAACTCTTCGGTTCGAAAAATGTCGAATTCGTGCTGTCGCAGTCCGGCCATATGCAGGCGATCCTGAATCCGCCCGGCAACCCGAAAGCCAAATATTTCAAATCCAAAAAGAAGGGGAAGCCGCCCGCCTCCGTGGACAAGTGGATGGAAGGCACCGAGGAAATCAAGGATAGCTGGTGGCCTTACTGGATGGAATGGCTTCAGACGCGCTCGGGCGAGGAAAAGGACGCGCCGGCGACGCTTGGCAGCAAGGCGAACAAGGCGATGGATCCGGCGCCCGGGACCTATGTCCTCGAATAGTTTCCCGTCCACGCGGTTATCCCGATCACGTTTCTAGAGAAAGGCTTTCATGTCCACAGCCAGCCATATGGAACCCCCGATATACACGCTCGAGTCCGTCGGCGGACGCAAGTTGCAGGTCGCCTATTGGCGCTATTCGGGGCCGCCCAACGGCAAGCCGCCCCTGCTCTTCTTCAACGGTATCGGCGCCAATACCGAAGTCGCTTCCCCGCTGCCGACGATGCTCAACGACCGCGACTTTCTGACGTTCGATATGCCGGGCGTGGGCGAATCGCCGGAGCCGACGCTGCCCTATAACGCCTTCACCATGTCGCGGATCACCGATCAGCTACTCGAGCGGTACGACATGCCGACGATCGACGTGATGGGTGTCAGCTGGGGCGGCGCGATGGCCCAGCATTTCGCACTCCAGCATGGCAGCCGCGTCAATCGCCTGATCCTCGTCGCGACGACGGCCGGGATGGTGATGGTGCCGGGCAAGTTCGAAGCGCTGTCCAAAATGGCGGACCCGCGGCGCTATATCGATCCCAAGTTCATGGAGACGCATTTCGAGACGCTGTACGGCGGATCGACCAAAGGTTCGGACGGCCATATCCACCGAATCAAACCACCTTCCAAGATCGGCTATTTCTACCAGCTGCTCGCGATGCTCGGCTGGACGAGCGCGCCCGCCCTGCCCTTTCTGCGCAAGCCGACGCTTATCCTGACCGGCGACCGCGATCCGATCGTTCAACCGGTAAACGGCAAGATTCTCAATACGCTGATCCCGGGCAGCGAGCTGGTCATCATCGAAGATGGCGGGCATCTGTTCATGCTCAGCCATCCGGACGAGTTCATCGATCTCGTTCGCGAGTTCCTGGATCGCGACCAAATCGACGAAAGCGCCGAAGCGGCCTGAATATCGTCAGAATCGACACGATATCGATGCACGGTCGGCCGAACGGTCACCGACACGATGTGTCACGCAGTACTTGACATATTAATGTGTCACGTTATATATGACAGATGATAAAGGGCATCAGGCACAAAGGGCTGAAAAGATTTGCCGCCACAGGCGATGCCCGCAAGTTGAGCGTGCAAAAATCTGACCGCATACGCCGTCAGCTCGTACAGCTCGATGCTGCAACGAAGCCTGAGGATCTGAACCTGCCCGGATATCGGTTTCACGGGTTGGCGGGAAAACCGAAGCGCTACGCCATAGATGTGAGCGAAAACTGGCGCATGACATTCGGATGGGATGGCGAGAACGTCATCGATATCGATTTGGAGGACTATCACTGACGATCATTACCGCAACATTTGCCATCGGAAGGGCAACGCAATGAACAGTATTTTAAAGGGCCTGCGCCCGACCCACCCGGGAGAGATATTGCGAGAGGATATCCTGCCTTCGATTGACGAGACGAAGGCCGGTGTCGCGCGCGCGCTCGGTATATCGCGGGAAACTCTCTACAATATCATCAACGAGAAGCGCCCTATCACGCCTTCCGTTGCGCTCAGACTGGGCAAGGCTTTCGGAAACGCGCCCGAGTTCTGGCTGAACTTACAAGCAAAATATGATCTCGCGATCGCGGCAGAAGCCAATGCGGACCAACTGGCCGACGTCAGGGAACTCGCTGCAGCATAAGGGCCTTGCTTGTACGGTTCTGATACCCGCAATCGGTTGACATAGAGCGCTACATCCCATATCTGGCGCGCTTTCCCGCGCGGGGGCTTGGCCGTGGCCTTGTGCCTGTGCGGATCGCAAAATTGATGAAAGTTGGTACCATGTTCGCAGTCGTGCGCACGGGCGGCAAACAATATCGCGTCGCCGAAGGTGATGTAATCACGGTCGAGAAGATCGCCGGCGAAGCCGGTGATTCGGTCTCGTTCGACGATGTTCTGATGGCGGGCGAAGGCGCCAAGCTTCAGGACACGAAGAGCCTTACCGTATCCGGCGAGATCGTCGAACAGGGCAAGGGCGAGAAGGTCGTCATCTTCAAGAAGAAGCGGCGCCACAACTATCGCCGCAAGAACGGCCATCGGCAGATGCTGACCCAGATCAAGATCACGGGCATCGGTGGCGCGAAGAAGAAGGCGCCGGCCAAGAAAGCCGCGGCGAAGACGGAAGACGGCGAGACGGCCAAGGCCGCGCCCGCTAAGAAAACGGCGGCCAAGAAGGCTCCGGCTAAAAAGGCCGCAACGACCAAGACAGCTGCCAAAAAGGCTCCGGCCAAGAAAGCCCCGGCCAAAAAGGCGGCACCGAAGACAGACGATAAGGACGCGTAACCATGGCACATAAGAAAGCAGGCGGTTCGTCGCGCAACGGTCGCGACTCCAACCCGAAGTTCCTGGGCGTCAAGAAGTTCGGCGGCGAAAGCGTCGTGGCCGGCAACATTATCGTGCGTCAGCGCGGCACCAAATGGATTCCGGCGGACAATGTCGGTCTCGGCCGTGACCACACGATTTTCGCGCTCTGTGACGGCACCGTCCGATTTAAGAAAGGCCGCAACAATCGCACCTATGTGGGCGTGGAAATGGCGGAAGCGGCGGAATAAAGGACGGTCGATAAAGGGCTGTCCTCTGGGAGGGCAGCCCGAAGGTTCCGGAAACGGGGCCGATTGAGGGAGACGGGCTGACCCGATCTCCCTTTTTTATGGTCTCCCTCATATAACCGTCACCGAACGGCTTTAATGTTCGGACACGGCACCGGCCCGCTTCCCCTCCCGGCCTCCCAACAGGGTGAGGCGATGGGAGGCCGGAAGGGGAGCGGGCCGGTGCCGAAACATCCAAAAGCTATCGGGGGCGGCATGGAGAGAGACATGTTCGCAGTTACCAAGAGACTGTTGTTGAGGCCTGGCTGGATAGAAGAGGCCCCTGCCCTGACCGAAGCGATCGCCGATCCGCGCATCGCCCGGAACACGGCGCGGATGCCCTGGCCCTACACCCAAGAGGACGCCGAAGAGTTTCTCGCGCGCGAAGCGGACTGGGACTATCCCAGTTTCCAGATCATCGATCGCACGGTCGATCCGGTGCGGATGATCGGCGGAATCGGCTTCATGGACGGCGGCGATGCGCCGGAAATCGGCTATTGGATCACGCCCGACAGCTGGGGCCGCGGCTATGCGACCGAGGCCGGCAGGGCCGCGATCGCGGCCGCCCGGGCCTCGCTCGGCTATCGGCGCATCGTAAGCGGCCATTTCGTCGACAATCCCGCCTCGGGTCGGGTGCTCGAAAAGCTGGGATTCCGGCGGACGGGCCGGATCGAACCGCGGCATTCCGTCGCGCGCCGGCGCGAAGTCGATTGCGTCATGTTCGAACTGGACGAGGGCGACATGGCGGACATCGAACCGCGCGCGCTCGCCGCCTGAGAATCGCGTGACGAACGGACGGGCCATGGGCGTGTCTCCGCCCATGGCCCGTTCGATCAGGCCGCCAGCGCTTCCTTGCGATCCGGCATCACGGCATCGCTGTAATCGCTGTCCGCCAGCCGGATCAATTCGCGGTCGTCATGGTTCCAGGGGTGGAAACCGGGCAGGAAATAAGCGAGCCATTGCGGCAAGGCCTTGCGCAACATGCCGGGCTTGCCGAACATGAACCACAGGATCCGTCCCATGGCGCGCGCGCCACTAATCCCGTCCTGCGCAAGCAGCGTCTTCATGCCGCGCACCCGCTTCGGCCAGAACATCATCGTGACGAGCAGCATGACCCGCGATTTGAGCTTCCAGCGCTTCCAGCGCGACCAGTCCTTCGTGGCATGCAGCCAGGTGTCATAGGCGACGCCTTTGTGCTCGATCTCCTCGATCGCATGCCAGCGCCACAGATTCGCCCATTCCGGATCGGCA
>JBCDDN010000089.1:0-5880 GCA_039180285.1 Pseudomonadota bacterium
CCATGTCGAACAGCATGAAGGTGATGCCGCGATATTTGTCTTCCTTGTCCGTGCGGACAAGGCAGAAAATCCAGTCGGCCTTGTCGGCATAGCTCGTCCAGATTTTGCTCCCGTTGACGACCCAGTGATCGTCTTTGTCTTCGCCGAAGGTCTGGAGGCTTACGAGATCGGACCCACTGCCGGGCTCCGAATAGCCTTGGCACCAGCGGATTTCGCCGCGCGCGATTTCGTTCAGAAACTTCTGCTTCTGCGCCTCGGTACCGAACTGGAGCAGCGCGGGCCCAAGCATCCAGATGCCGAAGCTGGAGAGCGGCGGGCGCGCCTTGATGCGGGCCATTTCCTGTTTCAGCACCTTGCCCTCGGCCGGCGAGAGCCCTGCCCCGCCATAGTCGGTCGGCCATTCGGGCACGGTGTAGCCCTTGGCGACGCAAGCCTCGAACCAGGCCTTTTGCGCGTCGCTCTTGAAGGTCGCGTTGCGGCCGCCCCAATAGATATCGTCCTCGCCGCGCACCGGTTCGCGCATTTCCGGCGGGCAATGCTCTTCCAACCAGGCGCGTGTCTCGCTGCGGAAAGTTTCAAGTTCGGACATTCGGCACATCTCCCTTTTTGTTTGATTGTATTCCTGCGACGGCAGGAATCCAGAGCTGCAAGCGATATCGCCTTCGGCCCTGGGCTCCTGCCTGCGGAGGAGCACAGTCGGGGACTCGTTTCGCTTTACGTTTACGTCAATACTCGGCTAAGCCACAAGAAAAAGTTTTCGGACGCAACGGGCTTTCGAGTGTCACCGCTTTGCCCTAGCGTCCGCTTAGGAGAGAAACAGCATGAGATTCGAAGGCAAACGCGTCGTCGTTACCGGCGGTGCTTCGGGGATCGGAAGGGCGACGGTCGAGGCGTTTATCGCCGAAGGGGCTCATGTGATGATGGGCGATCTGAACACGCAAGCGGGCAATGCGATGGCCGCCGATGGGCGGTTCGACAACCGCATCGCCTTCCAGGCAACCGACGTCTGCGATGTCGATGAGCTGAAAAGCCTGATCGACAATGCAGCGGCGCATTTTGGTGGAATAGACATCCTGTTCAACAATGCCGGCTCGGGCGGTGCGCGCGAAACGATCGATGAGATCACGGCGGAAGGCTGGGATTCGACGATGAACCTGTTGCTACGCTCCGTTGCGATGGGCACGCGCTTTGCCGTCGATCACATGAAGAACAATCCCGACGGCGGCGCGATCGTCAACACCTCGTCGATCAACGCGCATGAGGCAGGCTGGGGCCCGGTCGCCTATGCGACCGCCAAGGCGGGTGTGCGGCATTTGTCGAAGCTCTCCGCAGCGCAGCTCGCGAGATTCAATATCCGGGTGAACTCGATCAGCCCGGGCTTCATCATGACCAACATATTCGCCGATTCCTTTAAGGACGAACCCGAAGAGGCCAAACGCGTGGATCAGGCGATCCGCATGGTGTCGCCGATGGCCCAACCGGTCGCCCGTTCGGGCTCGCCGGAGGACATCGCCCAGGCCGTGCTGTATCTGAGTTCCGACCAGGGCGGTTTCGTGAACGGGATCGACCTGACCGTCGACGGCGGGATCACGGTCGGTCATCGTCACAGCTGGGACGAGAAGACGCCGGGGCTGCTGGATCTCATACAGGCGCAGGCCGAGGGAGCGGGTTAGTCGCGAGATGAGCGACACCGCCCCACCCGGAGCTGCCTCAGGCAATGCTGCCGTGCCGTTGGAACGGCACGTTCCGGCCCGTGTGAAATTCTTTTTCGGCTTCGGCGCGGTCGCCTTCGGGATCAAGGATCTGAGCTTCGCGCTGCTGCTGACCTTCTATTTCAATCAAGTGATCGGCGTGCCCGCGACCATCGTCGGCAGCGCCCTGTTATGCGCGCTGGTCTGCGATGCGTTCAACGATCCGCTGATCGGCCATCTCTCCGACAACCTGAAAACGCGCTGGGGCCGGCGTCATCCGTTCCTCTATGGCTCCGCGATACCGGCGGCGTTATGCTTCATATTCCTGTGGAACCCGCCCGAACTGACCGATGGGCAGATGTTCTTCTTCATCTTCGGCGCGGCCTTTCTCGTGCGCGCGAGCATGTCCTTCTTCGAAGTACCGATGGCCTCGCTCGGACCCGAGCTAACCAGCGAATATCACGAGCGCACGCGGATATACGGCCTGCGCTTCTTCTTCGGCTGGTTCGGAGGCTCGGCGATGCTGCTGTTCACCTATGCGGTGCTGCTGGTCCCGACACCGGGTTATCCGGACGGCCAGCTCAACCCAGCCGGCTATGAGAGTTTCGCCCTGATCGCTGCCGCCATCATGGCCAGCGTGATCATCATCGCGGGGCTGGGCACCCATAGCGAGATCAAATATCTGCCCAAGAACAATTATCAGCGCCAGTCGCTGCGCGAGGAGTTGCGGCTGATCCTGCGCTCGTTCAACAATCGCGGTTTCAAAATCCTGATGCTGTGCACCCTGTTCGCCAATTCCACGCTTGGCCTCAATCTCGGCCTGCTCATGTATTTCATCACCTATTTCTGGGAGTTGGAATCGGCGGCGCTCGCCTGGTTCGTAATCGGCCTTGTCACCGGCATTGCCTGCGCGGTCGTCGCCTCGGCCTGGCTCTCGAAACGGATCGGCAAGCGCCGCGCCGCCTATACCTTTATCCTCTCGTCGATCATGTTCACGCCGGCCGCCTATCTCGGCCGCGTTTTCGGCATCATGCCGGACAATGGCGATCCGATGCTGCTGCCGCTCCTCGTCCTGTTCATGGCGTTGGGCAGCGGGCTGCTGGTCGCCGGACTGATCCTCAAAGTCTCGATGCTGACGGACGTGATCGAGGACGATGCCGAACGCAGCGGTAAGCGTAACGAGGGCATATTCTTCGCCGGCAACTTCTTCGTTCAGAAATGCGTATCAGGCATGGGCATCGCGATCACCGCCGGCATCATCGCACTCGTATCCTTCCCGATCGTCGCGACGCCGGGCGAGGTGCCGCAATCCATCCTCAACAATCTCGCGATGGTGTATACGGGGATCATTACCGTGCTAGCGCTGTCGGCAGCGGCCATCGTCAGTCGTTTCCCGATCGATCAGGCCGATCACGAAGCGCGCATCGCCCGGATGCGCGGCGCGGCCGGCGAAGCGACGATGTAATTCAAATTCGGTTTATCAAGGAGACTCTTCATGGATTTCACCCTTTCCGACCGCGAAACCCATTTCCGCGACCGCGTCAAAGCCTTTATCGATGAGGACGTCCGGCCGCGCGTCGATGACTATGCCGCCGAGTTTCCCGCCGATAACCGTTGGGGCACGAGCGACACGCTGGAGGAACTGAAGAAAAAAGCGAAGGCCAAGGGCCTGTGGAACTTCTTCATGCCACCCCATTCGGGCCAGCAGCATGTCGACGATACGTTCGAGTTCGAGGGCGAGCAGCTCACCAACCTCGAATATGCGCTGTGCGCCGAAGAGATGGGCCGGGTCGGTATTGCTTCGGAATGCTTCAACTGTTCGGCACCCGACACCGGCAATATGGAAGTGCTCCATCGCTACGGCACCCGGGAGCAGAAGGACGAGTGGCTGCGCCCGCTGATGAACGGCGAGATTCGCTCGGCTTTTTTGATGACCGAACCGCAGGTTGCTTCCTCGGACGCCACCAATATCGAAACGAAGATCGAGCGCGACGGCGACGAGTATGTGATCAACGGCCGCAAATGGTGGTCGTCAGGCCTCGGCGATCCGCGCTGCAAAGTCGCTATCGTGATGGGCAAGACCGATTTCGAGGCGAACCGCCACCAGCAGCAATCGCAGATCCTGATGCCGACCGATGCGGAAGGCGTAAACATCATCCGCCACCTCCCCGTCTTCGGCTATGACGACGCGCCCCACGGCCATATGGAGGTCGAGCTGAAGGACGTGCGCGTGCCCGCCTCGAACCTTTTGCTCGGTGAAGGCCGCGGTTTCGAGATCGCGCAGGGCCGCCTGGGCCCGGGCCGCATTCATCACTGCATGCGTACGATCGGTGTGGCGGAAGAGGCGCTTGAAAAGATGTGCAAGCGGCTCCAGTCACGCGTCGCGTTCGGCAAGACCATCGCCGATCACAGTATCTGGGAATGGCGTGTCGCCAAGGCCCGGATCGATATCGAGATGAACCGGCTGCTGTGCCTGAAGGCGGCCGACATGATGGACCGGGCCGGCAACAAGACCGCACGCAACGAGATCGCGATGATCAAGGTGTCCGCGCCGCAAATGGCGCTCGACATCATCGACGACGCGATCCAGGCGTTCGGCGGCGCCGGCGTCACCACCGATCCGGGCCTCGCCCGCGCCTATGCGAGCCAGCGTACGCTGCGCCTCGCGGACGGCCCGGACGAAGTCCATGCCCGCGCCATCGCGCGCTGGGAGTTCGGCCGTCATGCGCCGACGGAAGATGATGGCGCGATCAGCAGCGGCGATCTCGGCGTTACGCGCTAGGTACAAGGAATGCCCTCTCCCCTTCAGGGGAGAGGGTTGGGAGAGGGGCGAAATAACGCGAGACTCCAACCCCCCTCTCCGACTGCGACTAGGCAGCCCTTCGACAAGCTCAGGACTGCCAAGTCTCCGTTGTCCTCTCCCCTGAAGAGGGAGAGGAGACACGAGGAAGGAAAACCGATGAAAGCTGCCATTCTGGTCGAGCCCGGCAAACCGATGGAAATTGGCGAGGTCCAGATCGACGAACCCGGCCCGCGCGAAGTGAAGATCAAGACGGCCGCAGTCGGCCTGTGCCGATCCGACCTCCATTTCCTCGACGGCGTATATCCCTATCCCCTGCCCACCATTCTGGGTCATGAAGCGGCAGGTGTCGTGACGGCGGTCGGCAGCGAAGTCCGCCATGTCGGCGTCGGCGATCATGTCGTCACCTTTCTCGCGCCGGCCTGCGGCACCTGCGGTTTGTGTCAGAACGGTCAGCACACGCTGTGTCAGGACAGTTCGCTGCAACGCTCGCCCGAGGGACAGACGCGGCTCTCCTATAATGGCGAGCCCATGGCGCAGTTCCTGAACCTGTCTGGTTTTGCCGAAGAGATGCTGGTCCATGAAAATGCCTGCGTCGCGATCGACAAGGACATGCCGATGGATCGCGCTGCGCTGATCGGCTGTTCGGTGATCACGGGATCGGGCTCGATCTTCAACGCCTGCGGGCTGCGTCCCGGTGAAACGGTCGCCATAGTAGGCGCGGGCGGCATCGGCTTGTCCGCGATCAACTCGGCCAAGATCGCCGGCGCCGGCGATATCGTCGCCATCGATCCCGTCGAATCCAAGCGTGAACTGGCCACCAAGATGGGCGCGACCAGAACCTTCGACGCGAGCGATGCCGACGTCGTTAAGCAGGTGATCGAGGCCACCGACGGCGGCGTCGATTATGCGGTCGAATGCGTCGGTCGGACCGACACCACACAAACCGCCTGGAAGGTGCTCCGACGCGGCGGCAAGGCCGTCGTCGTCGGGATGATCCCGCCGGGGGAGATGGTCGAAATTCACGGACCGGACTTCCTGCAGGGCAAATCGATCATGGGCTCGCTGATGGGCTCCGGGCATTTCATGCGCGACATGCCCCGCCTCGTCGCCTTCTATCTCGACGGTCAACTCGATCTCGATACGGTGATCGCCGAGCGGATCGCGCTCGAAGATATCAACGAGGGTTTCGACAAGCTGCGCAGCGGCGATACCGCGCGATCCGTGATCATGTTCGACTGAACTTTACTCCTGCGAAGGCAGGAGCCCAGGGCGGCCAAGGACAGCATTTGCGGCTCTGGGCTCCTGCCTTCGCAGGAGCACATGAAAGCAAAGAGAAAACGCAATGCAAACCGCATATCCCGACGCACTCGGCTTCGTTCCCGAGCG
>JBCDDN010000090.1:0-5783 GCA_039180285.1 Pseudomonadota bacterium
CCCCCCCCGCGTGTGGGGGGGGGTTTGGGGGGGGGGCCAGTTCTCAACCGGTAGATCACCCCCACCCAAACCCTCCCCCATCAAGGGGGAGGGCAATATGACATTGCGCCTCGCAACTTCCGACGATGATTTCGCCGCGCGGTTCGACGCGCTGGTCGAGGCCCGGCGGGACTCCGATCCGGACGTCGCACGCGACGTTGCGGCGATTATCGCCGATGTTCGCGACCGCGGCGATGCGGCAGTCGCAGAGTACACCCGGAAGTTCGACGGCTTCGATCCGGCGTCCCTGGATCTGGAGATCGCCAAGGAGCAATGCTGCATGGCGCTGGACGGGCTCGATCCCGATCTGCGGGCCGCGCTGACGTTGGCGGCTTCCCGGATACGCACCTTTCACGAAAGGCAGAAGCCGGAGAATAGCGAAACGACCGACGAGGCCGGCGTGCGCTTGGGATCGCGCTGGTCGGCGGTGGAAACGGCCGGGCTGTATGTACCCGGCGGTCGCGCCGCCTATCCGTCGTCGCTTTTGATGAACGCGATTCCGGCACTCGTCGCCGGGGTCGATCATGTCGTGATGGTCACGCCGACACCGGGCGGAGAGATCAACCCGCTGATCCTGGCCGCGGCCGAAATCGCCGGGATCGAACGGATTTTTCGCATCGGCGGCGCGCAAGCCGTCGCCGCGCTCGCATACGGCACGGATACGATCCCGCAGGTCGATGTGATCGTCGGCCCCGGTAACGCCTGGGTCGCCGAGGCCAAGCGACAGCTTTACGGCACCGTCGGCATCGACATGGTGGCGGGCCCTTCAGAAATCGTCGTCATCGCCGACGGCACCAACGACCCGGACTGGATCGCCGCCGATCTGCTGTCCCAGGCCGAGCACGACCCGACGAGCCAGTCGATCCTGTTCACCGACGATACGGTCTTTGCCGATGCGGTGGCCGAAGCCGTGGAGCGTCGGCTGGGCGAACTTGCGACCGGCGACACGGCCCGGACGAGTTGGGAGGCCAATGGCGCGATCATCGGCGTCGAGCGGCTGGAAGACGCGGTTGCCTTGTCCGACCGCCTGGCCCCCGAACATCTCGAACTCGCGACGGCCGATCCGGACGCACTGTTCGACCGGGTCCGTCATGCCGGCTCCGTCTTTCTCGGTCGCCTGACGCCGGAAGCGATCGGCGACTATGTCGGCGGTCCCAATCACGTCCTACCGACCGGACGGCGCGCACGGTTTTCATCCGGGCTTTCGGTGCTCGACTTCATGAAGCGGACGAGCTTTCTCGAATGCGACGCGGCGGGACTGGAGGAGATCGGCCCGGCGGCCGTGCGGCTGGCCGAAGCGGAAGGCTTGCCCGCCCACGCGAAATCGGTCGCGATCCGGCTGGCGCGGCGATAAACGCAATATCAGGAGACGATCATGGCTTTTTCCCTCTACGATGCGACGATACCGAGTTTCCTCCAGACTATCGGTGCCGTTGCCAAACTGATCGACAAGGCCGAAGCCCATTGCGAAGCGCATGGCCTCGCGCCCGAAGCCCTCATCCAGGCGCGGCTTACGGAGGATATGCTGCCTTTCGCGTTTCAGGCGAAATGGGTCGGCACGCATTCCCTCGGCGCGATCGAGTCCGTCCGAGCCGCGCTCTGCACACCCGATGCGAGCACGCCGCCGGACAGTTTCGACGGGCTTCGGGACATTCTTTCACATGCAACCGACGATCTTGCCGCGATCACGCATGAGGAAATGGAGAGTTTCATGGGCAAAGACATGATCTTCAAATTCGGCGAAACGGAGATCCCGTTCACGGCCGAGAATTTCCTGCTCTCCTTCTCCCTGCCCAATTTCTATTTTCACGCCACGACGGGATACGACATCTTGCGGGCGCAGGGCCTGGAAATCGGCAAGCTCGATTTCCTCGGTCAGTTGCGGATGAAGATGCCCGGATGAACACCCGCGCCCAATCGCGCTCGGCCGCCCGCCTGGCAGCGGTCCAAGCCTTGTACCAGCAGGAGATGGAAGGGACCCCGCTCGCCCGCCTTCTCAAGGAATTTCACGACCATCGGCTCGGCGCGGTGATCGAAGATGTCGAGTTCGCCGAAGCCGAGGTCGATTTCTTCGACGATATCGTTGCGGGCATCAACAAGCGACGCGCCGAGATCGACGCGCTGATCGCGGACAAGCTGGCCGAGGGTTGGACCCTGGACCGGCTGGATCGGCCGCAAAAGCAGATATTGCGGGCCGGGACGTACGAACTGCTGGCCCGCGCCGATGTGCCGGTAGCCGCGATTATCGGCGAATATGTCGATGTCGCGGACGCATTTTACGAGAAACGCGAAAAAGGCTTCGTCAACGGCTTGCTCGACGCGATCGCCAAGGATGTGCGCGGCTAGGGCCTGCACGCAATAGCTGTCCCCAATATGGTTAAGCGCCGATAGAGATATCGGGGCGCTTTCTCTGCTACCCATGCATGCATGGGAGGCGAATCGGCATTTATCGAGCAGTTGCGGGCGCTCGCCACGCATCCTGCGGCCCGCGGGCTGACCGACGATGCCGCGACCCTCACCCATGGCGGGCGCACTTTGGTGCTGACTCATGACGTGATCGTCGAGAATGTGCATTTCCTGAGCGACGATCCACCCGAATCGATCGGCTGGAAACTCGTGGCCGCCAATCTCTCCGATCTCGCGGCCAAGGGCGCCAGACCCACCGGCGCGCTGATGGCCTACAGTCTTTCGGGCGACGGGAGTTGGGACGCACGGTTCGCCGCGGGCATCGGCGAGGCGCTGGCCCAATTCGGATGCCCGCTGATCGACGGGGATACGGTGCGTCCGCCCGAAGGATCCGCCCGGCATTTCGGGATGACGGCCATCGGCGAAGCGGAGATCGTGCCGGGCCGCGACGGCGCGGCGCCGGGCGACGATCTGTGGATCAGCGGAACGCTCGGCAATGCGGGGCTCGGCCTGCTGATCGCCAAGGGTGAATTGGAAGGCCCGGCCGAACTGCTCGACGCCTATCGCAAACCCGTGCCCCGTCTCGAGCTCGGCCAGAAACTCGCCCCGCTCGTATCGGCGATGATGGACGTGTCGGACGGACTGCTGATCGACGCGAAACGGATGGCCGAGGCGAGCGGCGCGCGTATCGTTATCGAAAGCATCGATGTACCGCTGTCCCAGGCCTTTATCGACGTGCGCGGCGACAACCGGGACGCCTCGATCGAAGCGGCGACGTCGGGCGACGATTGTCAACTGCTCTTCGCCGTGCCCCCGCGCTCGCGCCGCCAGATCGAAACCGTGGCCGAGGATCTGAGTGCCCGGATCCAGTGCGTCGGCCTGGTCGAATCCGGCGAAGGGCTGTTGCTGCAGGAAGGCGGGCGTCCGCTGTCCCTGCCGGACAGTCTCGGCTGGGAGCATTGAGCCCGGTCCGACACCTACCCCCCGCTGCGACGAACCGGCTTGCACAAGGCGCGCCACTCATCCTATAGCGCGCTGGACTCCGCATGCGTCCGTTCCCGGGCGCTTCTTTCTATGTGGAAAACCAACTTCTAAGGGGGCGATAACCCAAATGATTTTAGAACCGATGACGATTGTTGTCGCTGCCATTGTGTGCGGTTTTCTTGCCGTTCTCTATGGCATCGTGACGAGCCGCCAGGTGCTTGCCGCAAGCGCCGGTAACGAAAAAATGCAGGAAATCGCAGGCGCCATTCAGGAAGGCGCCAGCGCTTATCTGGGCCGCCAGTATCGCACCATTGCCATTGTCGGCGTGCTGGTCGCAATACTCGTCGGTATCTTCCTCGGCTATCTCTCGGCAATCGGCTTCGTGCTGGGCGCCGTGCTCTCGGGCGTGGCCGGCTATATCGGTATGAATATCTCGGTCCGCGCCAATGTGCGTACGGCGCAGGCGGCCAGCGAGACGCTGCAGAGCGGCCTGACGGTCGCATTCCGCGCCGGCGCCGTTACCGGCCTGCTGGTGGCCGGGCTCGCGCTGCTCGCCATTTCGGTGTTCTTTTACGTCCTCACCGGCCCGCTCGGCGAGGCTGCGGACAGCCGCACGGTCGTCGATGCGCTCGTCGCGCTCGCGTTCGGCGCATCGCTGATCTCGATCTTCGCGCGTCTCGGCGGCGGCATCTTCACCAAGGGTGCGGACGTCGGCGCCGATCTCGTCGGCAAGGTCGAAGCCGGCATTCCGGAAGACGATCCCCGCAACCCCGCCACCATCGCGGACAATGTCGGCGACAATGTCGGCGACTGCGCGGGCATGGCGGCCGATCTGTTCGAAACCTATGTCGTGACCGTCGGCGCCACCATGGTGCTGATCGCGCTGCTGCTCGGCGCCAGCGCCAATCTGCTGCCGCTGATGGCACTCCCCCTGGCGATTGGCGGCGTGTGCATCGTCACCTCGATCCTCGGCACCTATTTCGTGCGTCTGGGCTCGAACAATTCGATCATGGGCGCGCTCTACAAGGGCTTCATTGTCACCGCCGTAACCTCGGCGATCGCGCTCTATTTCGCTACACAAATGACCGTCGGCGACATGTCGGCGACACTCGGCACGATCGGGGACACCAGCTTTACCGGCATGAGCCTATTTTACTGCATGCTGCTCGGCCTCGCCATCACCGGCATCATCATCTGGATCACCGAATATTACACCGGCACCAACTATCGCCCGGTGAAATCGATCGCCAAGGCGTCGGAAACGGGCCATGGCACGAATGTGATCCAGGGTCTCGCGGTCAGCCTCGAAGCCACTGCGTTGCCGACGATCGTGATCTGCATCGGCATCATCGTCGCCTACCAGCTTGCGGGCATCATCGGCATCGCCTTCGCGGCGACCTCGATGCTGGCGCTGGCCGGTATGGTCGTCGCGCTCGACGCTTACGGTCCTGTCACGGACAATGCCGGCGGCATCGCCGAAATGTCCGAGCTCGACGAGAGCGTCCGCAACCGCACCGACGCGCTCGATGCGGTCGGCAACACGACCAAGGCCGTGACCAAGGGCTATGCCATCGGTTCGGCCGGTCTTGCTGCGCTCGTGCTGTTCGGCGCCTATACGACCGACCTCGACCTCTTCTTCCCCGATCTCACCGTCGATTTCTCGCTGAGCAATCCGTACGTGATCGTCGGCCTCTTTCTCGGCGCGCTGCTGCCGTACCTCTTCGGTGCGATGGGCATGATGGCCGTGGGCCGTGCCGGCGGCGCGGTGGTCGAAGAAGTGCGCGGCCAGTTCCGCGACAATCCGGGCATCATGGAAGGCACGAGTCGTCCGGATTACGCCCGCACGGTCGATCTCGTCACCAAGGCGGCGATCAAGGAGATGATCGTGCCGAGCCTGCTCCCGGTGTTCGCGCCGATCGTGGTCTATTTCGTGATCACGGCCGTCGGCGGCCAGGAGAACGGCTTCGCCGCACTCGGCGCGCTGCTCCTCGGCGTGATCGTCTCGGGCATCTTCGTCGCGCTGTCGATGACGGCCGGCGGCGGCGCCTGGGACAATGCCAAGAAGCACATCGAAGACGGTAATCACGGCGGCAAGGGTTCGGAAGCCCATAAGGCCGCGGTGACCGGCGACACGGTCGGCGATCCGTACAAGGATACGGCCGGCCCGGCGGTGAACCCGATGATCAAGATCACGAACATCGTGGCGCTGCTGCTGCTCGCGGCCCTGGCGGGCGGCGCGCATTAATTCGTCAGAACCTCGCTAAGGCGAGGTCGCGGCACCGGCCCTCTCCCCCTCCCGACCTCCCACTTGATGGTACCCTGTTGGGAGGTCGGGAGGGGGAGAGGGCCGGTGC
>JBCDDN010000091.1:0-4926 GCA_039180285.1 Pseudomonadota bacterium
CGCGCAGCGCACGCTCGACTTCGATCGTGAAGTCCACATGGCCAGGGGTGTCGACGATGGACTGGATGGAGCAAGAGCAGGAGCGCGGCATCACCATTACTTCGGCCGCGACGACGACCTTCTGGCGCGATCACCGGATCAACATCATCGACACCCCTGGCCATGTGGACTTCACGATCGAAGTCGAGCGTGCGCTGCGCGTGCTCGACGGCGCGGTTGCCGTGTTTGACGGTGTGGCCGGCGTCGAACCGCAGTCCGAAACCGTCTGGCGTCAGGCCGATCGCTATCGCGTTCCGCGGATGTGCTTCATCAACAAGCTCGATCGCACGGGCGCCAATTTCGACATGTGCGTCGAGATGATCGTCGATCGGTTGGGTGCAACGCCGCTGGTGCTGACGCTGCCGATCGGTCTTGAGTCCGATCTAAAGGGCGTCGTCGATCTCGTCGCCAACAAGGCGATCATTTGGAAAGATGAGTCGCTGGGCGCCGAATTCGTCATCGAGGACATTCCCGCCGATATGGCCGATGCCGCCGCAGCAGCGCGTGAAACGATGCTCGAGCTTGCCGTGGAGCAGGACGATGACGTCATGGAAGCCTATCTGGAAGGCAATGAACCCGACGAAGAGACTCTGAAGAAGCTGATCCGCAAGGGCACGCTGGAGCAGAAGTTCGTCCCGGTCCTGTGCGGTTCGGCGTTCAAGAACAAGGGTGTGCAGCCTTTGCTGGACGCGGTTGTCGATTATCTGCCGGCTCCGACCGACGTTGCTGCTATCAAGGGCATCAAGCCGGGCCAGGGCGAAGACGAAGAAGAAATCGAGGAATCGCGCGCGTCGAGCGACGATGCGCCCTTCTCGGCTCTCGCCTTCAAGATCATGACCGATCCGTTCGTCGGTACGCTGACCTTCTGCCGAGTCTATTCAGGGCAGCTCGATCGGTCCGATCAGGTTCTGAATTCGGTCAAGGATTCGAAAGAGAAGATCGGCCGCATGCTGCTCATGCACGCGAACGACCGGGAAGATATCGAAACGGCCTATGCCGGCGATATCGTCGCCATCGCCGGGCTCAAGAATGTTACGACGGGCGATACGCTGTGCGCGTCGAACGCGCCGATCATTCTGGAGCGGATGGAATTCCCCGATCCGGTTATCGAAGTGGCCGTGGAGCCGAAGACCAAAGCCGACCAGGAAAAGATGGGCATCGCGCTCAATCGCTTGGCCGCCGAGGATCCGAGCTTCCGCGTGACCTCGGACGAGGAGTCCGGCCAGACGATCATCAAGGGGATGGGCGAACTCCACCTCGAGATCCTCGTCGATCGCATGAAGCGCGAGTTCAAGGTCGACGCCAATGTCGGCGCGCCGCAGGTTGCCTATCGCGAGAGCCTCGCCAAGCCGGTCGAGCTCACCTACACGCACAAGAAGCAGTCGGGCGGTTCAGGTCAGTTCGCCGAGGTGAAGATCCAGGTCACGCCGGGCGAGCGCGGCTCGGGCATCGAGTTTTCGGATTCGGTCAAGGGCGGCAACGTGCCGAAGGAATATATCCCATCGGTCGAAAAGGGTATGCGCGAAACGGCCGAAACCGGTTCGCTCATCGGCTTTCCGATCATCGACTTCAACATCGAGCTGCTCGACGGGAAATATCATGACGTCGACTCCTCGGCGCTGGCGTTCGAGATTTGCGGCCGGGCCGCAATGCGCGAAGTGGCGCAGAAGTCTGGTATCAAGCTGCTCGAGCCGGTGATGAAGGTTGAGGTCGTGACCCCGGAAGACTATCTGGGCGACGTGATCGGCGACTTGAACAGCCGCCGTGGTCAGGTCCAGGGCACCGACAGCCGGGGTAACGCCCAGACCGTCGATGCCATCGTGCCTCTTGCGAATATGTTCGGCTACGTTAATGAGCTTCGCTCGTTCTCCCAGGGCCGTGCCCAGTACACGATGCAGTTCTCTCACTATGAGGAAGTGCCCCAGCAGGTTGCCGACGAAGTGAAGGCGAAACTTGCCTGAATGTGATGAGTTGAAATTTTAAGAGACGTACAAAGACGAGGAAAATACAATGTCGAAGGAAAAATTTGAGCGGAATAAACCGCACTGCAACATCGGCACCATCGGTCACGTCGACCATGGCAAGACCACGTTGACGGCGGCGATCACCAAGGTGCTGAATGCGGCAGTTGATTTTGCCGACATCGACAAGGCTCCCGAAGAGCGCGAGCGCGGCATCACGATTTCGACGGCCCATGTCGAATATGAAACCGATGCGCGTCACTATGCGCATGTCGATTGCCCGGGCCACGCTGACTATGTGAAGAACATGATCACTGGTGCCGCGCAGATGGACGGAGCGATCCTCGTCGTAAACGCTGCCGACGGCCCCATGCCGCAGACGCGCGAGCACATCCTGCTCGCCAAGCAGGTCGGCGTGCCGGCCATGGTCGTTTACATGAACAAGGTCGATCAGGTTGACGACGAAGAGCTTCTCGAACTCGTCGAGCTCGAAATTCGCGAACTGCTCTCGGGCTATGAATTCCCGGGCGACGATATTCCGATCATCAAGGGTTCGGCACTGGCCGCTCTCGAGGGTCGCGACGACGAAATCGGCAAGAATTCGATTCTCGAGCTGATGAAGGCCGTCGACGAATATATTCCGCAGCCGGATCGTCCGCTGGACAAGCCGTTCCTGATGCCGATCGAAGACGTGTTTTCGATTTCGGGCCGCGGTACGGTGGTTACCGGCCGTGTCGAAACCGGTATCGTCAACACGGGCGACGAAGTCGAAATCGTCGGCATCAAGGACACGTCGAAGACAACCGTCACCGGTGTCGAGATGTTCCGTAAGCTGCTCGATGAAGGCCGTGCCGGCGACAATATCGGCGCGCTGCTTCGCGGTGTCGAGCGGGACGGCGTCGAGCGCGGTCAGGTTCTGGCCAAGCCGGGCTCGATCACTCCGCACACCGAATTCTCGGCTGAAGTTTACGTGCTGTCGAAAGACGAAGGTGGCCGTCACACGCCGTTCTTCGCCAACTATCGTCCGCAATTCTACTTCCGCACGACGGACGTGACCGGAGAGATCACGCTGCCCGAGGGCACCGAGATGGTCATGCCCGGCGACAATGTTAAACTGGGTGTCAAGCTCATCGCGCCTATCGCCATGGACCAGGGGCTGCGTTTCGCTATTCGCGAAGGCGGCCGGACGGTCGGCGCAGGGGTTGTCGGCGACATCACTGCATAGTATAGAATGCGCATAGCCCGCTCGATTCCTTTGGGAGTCGGGCGGCTTGCTTTTGTTTTAATTCGGTTTATGAGCCCGGTTCCGGCCGGGTTTTGGCTCTTTCGCATCGGTAGTTGGACATGGAAACGCAGAATATTCGTATTCGTCTGAAGGCATTCGATCATCGTGTGCTCGATCAGGCAACCGGCGACATCGCCGATACGGCCCGCCGCACCGGCGCGCTTATTCGCGGACCCATCCCGATGCCCACGCGAATTGAGAAATTTACGGTGAACCGCGGCCCGCATGTCGACAAGAAGTCGCGCGAGCAGTTCGAAGTTCGTACCTACAAGAGGCTGCTCGATATCGTGCAGCCCACGCCGCAGACGGTCGATGCGCTGATGAAGCTCGATCTGGCCGCCGGTGTCGATGTAGAGATCAAGCTCGCTTAGTGCTCCTGCGAAGGCAGGGGCCCAGGGCGGCGAAATGAGTCGCTTGCGGCTCTAGGCTCCCGCCTTCGCAGGAGCGCAGAAATTTGGATACCGCACGGCTCAAGTCCGTGGACTGCGTCCTCCGTCTCGTTGCGCGGCATTGCGACCGTGCAGCCTTTACCCCGGACGGGGGCGCAGGAAATCGTTGGTTAATGAATATGCCCGCTGCATTGGTGCGGCGGGCCTCTGTTGAGGAGAATTGCTGTGATGCGCAGTGGCGTTATCGCGAAGAAAATGGGAATGACGCGCCTGTTCCAGGCGGACGGTCGGCACGTGCCGGTTACCGTTCTGCAGCTGGACAATTGTCAGGTCGTGTCGGTCCGGGAAGCGGAGCGCGACGGCTACACCGCCGTGCAGCTTGGCGCAGGCGTTGCCAAAGCCAAGAATGTTTCGAAGCCGGTCCGGGGCCATTTCGCGAAAAGTGAAGTCGAGCCGAAGGCGCGGACTGTCGAGTTTCGTGTCGACGAAGATGCGCTGCTTCCGGTTGGCGCGACGCTGACGGCCGACCATTTCGTCGCCGGTCAGATTGTCGACGTGACGGGCCAGACGCAGGGCAAGGGCTTTGCCGGCGCCATGAAGCGGCACGGCTTCGGCGGTCTGCGCGCGACGCACGGCGTTTCCATCTCGCACCGCTCGCACGGTTCGACAGGTAACCGTCAGGATCCGGGCAAGGTGTTCAAGAACAAGAAGATGGCCGGCCATATGGGCGACCGTCAGCGCACCCAGCAGAATCTGGAAGTCGTCCGCACCGATGCGGCCCGCGGCCTGATCTTCATCAAGGGTTCGGTTCCGGGCCACAAAGGCGCCTGGCTGATCGTCAACGACGCCGTGAAGGTGCCGCTGCACGAAGATGCGCCGATCCCGGGCGGCCTGCGCCGCAACGCCGATGAAACGGCGACCGAAGACGCGCCAGCCGGCATGATCGAGGAAGGCGCCGTGCAGGAAGTGGATACGGGCCCGACGGACGCAGAAATCGAAGCGGCTGCCGCTGAAACGCCGGCCGAAACCGAAGCGCCCGCCGAGGAGCCGAAAGACGACGATGCCGGCAGCGACGAAGAGAAGGAGGGCTAAGCCATGAAGCTCAAGGTCAAAACCCTCGACGCCAAAGCGAAAGGCGATATCGATCTCAAGGACGAGGTGTTCGGGCTCGATCCGCGCGCCGACATCCTCCACCGGGTCGTCAACTGGCAGCTCGAAAAGCGTCGGGCCACCGCGCGTCCGACCCGCGAAC
>JBCDDN010000092.1:0-4542 GCA_039180285.1 Pseudomonadota bacterium
AAGACAAAGACGATCACTGGGTCGTCAACGGGAGCAAAATCTGGACGAGCTATGCCGACAAGGCCGACTGGATTTTCTGCCTTGTCCGCACGGACAAGGAAGACAAATATCGCGGCATCACCTTCATGCTGTTCGACATGGAATCGGAAGGCGTGTCGACCAAGCCGATCCTGCTGATCTCCGGTAGCTCGCCCTTTTGCGAAACCTTTTTCGACGATGGGAAGGTGCCGAAGGATTATGGCGACGGGGTTGCCGGCTATGTCGGCGAGATCAATCGCGGCTGGGATGTGGCGAAATATCTGCTCGGCCATGAGCGCGAGATGATTTCGGGCATGGGCGGCGGTGGCGGCATGGGCTCGCTGGGCAAGGCCGTCATGCCGAGCTTCGGCGAGGATGCGATGGGCCGTCTCGACGATCCGCTCCTGCGCGCGCAGCTTGCCGAGTTCGATGTCGAGGCGCTGGCCTTCAAGGCGATGGCCGAGCGTTTCATGGATGAGTTGAAAGCCAAGAAGAACCATCCGGCGACGCCCAACATGATGAAATATGTCGGAACGGAACTGAACAAGCGCCGCCACGAACTCGTGATGGCGTCTGGCGGGTCCGAAGCGCTGGAATGGGACAGCGAAGCATCGAACGGCGGCGCGAAGTCGCGCGACTGGCTGCGCACCAAGGCCAACAGCATCGAAGGCGGCACGAGCGAAGTGATGCTCAACGTCATCTCGAAGCGGATATTGGAACTGCCGGATAGCTGACACTTCTCCCCTCCCGTTTGCGGGAGGGGCCGGGGGTGGGCGCGCGGCGATCCGTCGCGCTGGGCCGCAAGGCCCACCCCGCTGCGACTAGGGCCTGCTCCACAGCCCCAAGTCTCACTGCCCCTCCCGCAAGCGAGAGGGGATTGGAGAAACAAATGCCACTCTATCACGACGACGACCAGACGATGCTGCAGGACACGGTTCGCCCCTTCATGGCGGCCGAGGGCAGTATCGAAAAACAGCTGCGCCATTGGCGCGATGAGAATTGCAAGGATGGTTTCGGCCATGCGCTGTGGAAGCAGTTTGCCGAGATGGGCTTTACCGGCATGCTGGCCGGCGAAGAGGATGGCGGGCTCGGCATGGGCCATGCGGAAGCTGGCATCGTGCTGGAGGAGATTGGCCGCAACCTGACGCCGTCGCCTTTCCTGACGACTTCGGTTGTCGGCGTGACGGCGTTGAATTCGGCCAGCAAGGATATGCGCGATCAATGGTTGCCGGGCATTGTTTCGGGCGACACCGTGCTCGGTATCGCCATCGACGAAAGCGCCAAGTTTCGTCCGGCGCATATCGCCATGCAGGCGGAGCGGTCCGGCAACGGCTTCAAGCTCAACGGCAAGAAGCAGTTCGTCGTCCAGGGCGCCTCGGCCGACATGCTGATCGTCGCCGCGCGTACGGGCGGCAGCGCCGGCGAGACGGACGGCATCACGCTGTTCGCGGTCGAAAAGGATGCTGCCGGGCTCTCGGCCGAGGCCGCGCGTCTCGTCGACAGTTCGATGGGCGCGCATCTCGAATTCGACGATGTCGAGGTGACGGCCGATGCGGTGATCGGCGAGGTCGATCAGGGCTGGGACGTACTGACGAAAATGCTCCATGCCGGCCAGACGGGCGCCTCGGCAGAGATGGTCGGTGTCGGGGCAGGCGCGATGGACATGACGGTCGGCTATTTGAAGGAGCGCAAGCAGTTCGGCCGCACCATCGGTAGCTTCCAGGCGCTCCAGCATCGCGCCGCGCATCTCTATAGCGAGATGGAAATCGCACGCTCTTGCGTCCTCAAGGCGCAGCAGCTGCTCGACGAGGGCGACGAAGGCGCGCCGCTGATGGTGTCGGTCGCCAAGGCCAAGGCCGGGCGCGCGGCCAATCTCGCCGTGCGCGAAGGCGTGCAGATGCATGGCGGCATCGGTATGACCGACGAATATGATATCGGGCTATACATGAAGCGGGATCGGGCGCTGGCCGAGTTCATGGGCGACGCCAACTACCACGCCAATCGCGTGGCGGAGATGAACGGCTATTAGGAAGAAAAGCCCTCTCCCCTGAAGAGGAGAAGGGGAATGAATGGTTATTGGATGCCGGCGGCCGTTGGATCATGCTGTCCTACACGCCCCGTTTCGCGCTATTATCGGGTCCGGAATGCACTCGTTTAGAATATCCCGACCAGACGGCGATCCGGAAGGTCACACTCGATGCGACGCCGGCCCTTCCGGATCGGCTGTTTTGTGGGCCGGAGCGGCGAAGGTCACACAAACAAAAAAACCGGTTCGGCGTGAACCGTGTGAACAGTCTGGGCGATGGGTCCGGCATGACGAAGGGAGAATGAAGTGGCGCTAGACCCCGAAACTTTCGATCAGCTTCTCGAGACGATCCGCCGCTTCGTGCAGGAGCGGCTGCGTCCGCTTGAGGGCCAGGTCGAAGCCGATGATGCCATCCCCGAGGATGTCGTCGCGGAAATGAAGGCGATGGGGCTGTTCGGCCTGTCGATCGCACCCGAATATGGCGGGATCGGCCTGACGATGAGCGAGGAGGTGCGCGTCGCCTTCGAACTGGGCGGAACGACCCCGGCGTTTCGCTCGACCTTCGGCACCAATGTCGGGATCGGCAGCCAGGGCGTGGCAATCGCCGGGACCGACGAGCAGAAAGCCGAATGGCTCCCCAAGATGGCGAGCGGCGAGGTCATCGCGAGCTTCGCGCTGACCGAGCCCGATGTCGGATCGGACTCGGGCGCGGTGAAAGCCAAGGCCGTGCGAGACGGCGACGTCTACCGGCTCTCCGGTACCAAGCGCTATATCACCAATGCCGACAAGGCGTCGGTCTTCACCGTCATGGCGCGGACCGGCGAGGAAGCGGGCGGACGCGGGGTCTCGGCCTTTCTCGTACCGCGCGATCTGCCGGGCGTGTCGGTCGGCGAGCCGGAAAAGAAGATGGGGCAGCAGGGCGCCAAGGTTTGCGACGTCAATTTCGATGACGCGCCCGTGCCCGTTGCCAACCGGCTCGGCGACGAGGGGCAGGGGTTCAAGGTCGCGATGCAGGTGCTCGATCGGGGGCGGCTGCACATCAGCGCCGTCTGTGTCGGGATTGCTGAGCGGCTGATCGCCGATTGCGTGGCCTATGCCAGCGAGCGCAAGCAATTCGGTCAGGCGTTGGCCGAGTTTCAGCTGATCCAGGCGATGATCGCCGACAGCAAGGCCGAATGCATGGCGGCGAAAGCGCTCGTTCTGGAGGCCGCGGCGAAGAAGGATATGGGCGAACGGATCACGCTCGAAGCGGCTGCGGCCAAATATTTTGCCAGCGAGATGGTCGGGCGTGTCGCCGACCGCGCCGTACAGATCCACGGCGGTGCCGGCTATATTGCCGATTATGGCATTGAGCGCTTTTACCGCGATGTGCGGCTGTTCCGGATATATGAGGGCACCAGCCAGATCCAGCAGCTGATTATCGCTCGGGAAACTATCAAGAATGGCGGGTGAATTCCGTGCTCCTGCGAAGGCAGGAGCCTAGGCCCGGTGACAGAACTGGGCTCCTGCCTTCGCAGGAGCACGAAAGGAGAGAATACATGGATATCGCAAAACTTTTCAGCCTTGAAGGCCGCACGGCGCTCGTCACCGGCGGATCGCGTGGCATCGGCAAGATGATCGTGCAGGGCCTACTCGCGGCCGGATGCCGCAAGGTCTATATCTCGGCGCGCAAGGAAGACCAGATCGCCGCTGCCGTCGAGGAACTCGGCGAGAAGGTCGTCGGTATCCCGATGGATATCGCGACGGTGGAAGGCTGCAAGGGGCTGGCGGCCGCGATTGCCGAGCATGAGGAGAAACTCGACATCCTCGTCAACAATGCGGGTGCGGCCTGGGGCGAGGACTATCTTAGCTTTCCCGAAAAGGGCTGGGACCGGGCGATGGACCTCAACGTCAAATCGCCATTCTTTCTCACGCAGGCGCTGCACCAGTTGCTCGAGAATGCGGCCAGCCCGGAACAGCCCGCCAAGGTCATCAATATCGGATCGATCGACGGCATGCGGCTCAATCCCTGGGAAACCTACAGCTATCACGCGTCGAAGGCGGCGATTCTGTGGTTGACCAAGCGGATGGCCGCGCGGTTGATCCAGGACAATATTATCGCGACGGCGATCGCGCCGGGCGCTTTTGCATCGGACATGAATACGGCCGCGCGCGACGCGGGCGATGCGGTGGCGCAGTCGATTCCGGCGAAGCGGATCGGCGAAGCGGAGGACATGGCCGCCGCAGCGATCTATCTCGCCAGCCGGGCGGGCGATTACGTAATCGGCGAAACCCTGACCGTCGACGGCGGTCTGGTGCATGCGGACGCGCGTGCGAGTATCGCGGGGGATTAGCCGGGCTTGATTGTCAGACTCGATCTGACGGTTGAGCGCCGCATAGGCGTCTGTTTGTCAGAACATTGCTGACGCAATGTCGCCGCACCGGCCCGCACCCCCTCCCGGCCTCCCATCTATTGTACACTGAATGGGAGGCCGGGAGGGGGTGCGGGCCGGTGCGGC
>JBCDDN010000093.1:0-3484 GCA_039180285.1 Pseudomonadota bacterium
CCCAATCATGTTGGGATTGAAGTCTATGCGCCGAAAACGCGATCGAAGATCGTATCGACATGTTTGAAATGATAATCGAGATCGAATTTCTCTTCGATCTCGCTATCGCTGAGTGCTGTCGCGACGTCTGCATCGGCTTTGAGCAGCTCCACAAGCGACAGTTCGCCGTCCGATTCCCAAACCTTCATCGCGTTGCGTTGGACCAGCCGGTACGCGTCCTCGCGGCTGACACCGGCTTGGGTGAGGGCGAGTAGAACGCGCTGCGAATGGACGAGTCCGCCCATCCTGTCCAAATTTTTCTGCATCCGCGCCGGATAGATCAGCAGCTTGTCGATCACACCGGTGATCCGGCCCAGGGCGAAATCGAGCGTGATCGTCGCGTCCGGGCCGATATAACGCTCGACCGAGGAGTGGCTGATGTCCCGCTCATGCCAAAGCGCGACATTCTCCATCGCCGGAAGCGCATAGCCGCGGACCATGCGGGCGAGGCCGGTGAGATTCTCGGTGAGGATCGGGTTGCGCTTGTGCGGCATCGCCGAGGAGCCCTTCTGCCCGGGCGAGAAATACTCCTCGGCTTCGAGCACCTCGGTGCGCTGGAGATGGCGGATTTCGACCGCCAGCCGCTCGACCGAGGAGGCGATGACGCCGAGCGTCGCGAAGAACATCGCATGGCGATCGCGCGGAATGACCTGAGTGGAAATCGGTTCGGCGGAAAGGCCCAGTTTTTCGGCGACATGGGCTTCGACTTCGGGGTCGATGTTGGCGAAGGTGCCGACCGCGCCGGAAATGGCGCAGGTGGCGATTTCGGCGCGGGCCGCGGAAAGCCGGGCTTTGCAGCGATCGAACTCGGCATAGGCCTGGGCGAGCTTCAGCCCGAACGTTACGGGTTCCGCGTGAATCCCGTGGCTGCGCCCGATCGTCGGTGTCACCTTATGTTCCATCGCGCGGCGTTTAAGCGCATCGAGCAACGTATCGAGGTCCGCCAGAAGAACATCCGAGGCTCGCGCCAGCTGCACCGCGAGGCAGGTGTCGAGCACGTCCGAACTCGTCATCCCCTGATGCATGAAGCGCGCTTCCTCGCCGACCTGCTCGGCCACCCATGTCAGGAAGGCGATCACGTCATGCTTGGTTACCGCCTCGATTTCGTCGATCGCCGCCACGTCGATCTCCGGCTCGGTCGCCCACCAGTCCCACAGCGCCTTGGCCGCCGATTGCGGCACGACGCCCCGATCGGCCAGCGCCTGGGTCGCATGCGCCTCGATCTCGAACCAGATGCGGAACTTGCTCTCCGGCTCCCAGATGGCGGTCATCTCGGGGCGGGCATAGCGGGGGATCATGACGGGCGGTCCTTGCGGTTGGATTGAGCGCGCCGCTTAGCAGGGGGCGGGGCGCGGGACAAATATCCCGCCCGCGCCCGCCGCAGATTATTGGGGAGGAATCAGGCGGCCTGCCGGACGGGTGGCCGCACCTCGACCTCGATCGCCATCGGCGGGGGCGCGGGCGGCGGAACGCCCTTGCGGATCGCGGTGAGCAGCGGAACCGGATCGCAGCCGAACCGCGCAAGCTGCGCTTCGCCGGTTTCCGCCGCCTTCTGCGCGGCGAACTCGAACGCCGAAATGTCGGCCAGATGCGGCACGCCGCCCTCGCGCCCGGCGAACCGCGCGAAATTCCGGGCCTCGTCTGCCATGAAGGCTTCGGGAGCGGCATCCGCTAAATAGCGCCGCAACAGCGCTTCCAGCCCGTCCTCGCCCAGTGCCAGCCAGAGATAGCGGGCGGTTAGCGGCAACGCATCGACGATGCTGCCCCGCCGCGCCATCAGGATCAGATCGATATAGATATCGAACGCCGGATCGCTACCGGCGCCGGAGATTTCGCCGCGGCAACGCGCATCGATGCCGTGACGCAAACGCGTTTCCCATTCGACCGGGGACAACGCTTCCGGCTCATCCTTTGGATCGCGGGCTGGCCTGCCGGTCTGTAGCGCGACTGGCTGAGACGCCTCCGACGGTCGGGCCCTGCTGCCGATGGCGCGCAGCCGCCGCAGCAGCGCGCGGACATCCTCCGCGCCGATAGTCTCCACATCGACATATTCGGGAACGATCTCGAAATTGATCGCTTTCAGATCGGGCAGAGCGGGCGCGGTGCGTTCGAGCAGCGCGATCACCTCGGCCTGCGGCAGGCCGCAATGGGAATCGAGCCAATAGCCCTTGTGATCCTGTCCGCCCGCGACGTGAATCTCCCAGACATGCTCGCACGGCAGTTGCGCGATCACCGTATCGGCGGCGCAGCGCCCGTTGCGCTGGTTGCTCCAGATATTGTGCAGATCGAGCAAAATCCCGCAATCGGCGGCGCGCGCGATCTCGCCCCAAAAGGCGCCATCGGGCATGTCGCCGTCCCGCGGCGCGAAATAATTGACCCCCGTTTCGAAGGCGAAGGGCAGGCCGAACATATCCTGCAGCGTCTTGATCCGGTCGGCGATCATCGCGACGCTCCGCCGGTTCTGGATCGGCGGCATCAGAAAGCCCATGCCGCGCCGCGCCTCGCCCGTGGATACGAAGCTTGCATGGTCGCTCCACCAGGCGGGCTTCAATATCTCGAGCGACCGGCGCAAACCGTCGAGCTGGCGCGTATCGAAGCCGTTGGTCGAGGCGACCGGGCAGCCGACGCTGTGCATCAGCACTGGCTTGCCGAGATCGAGCAGCGCGGCGAACTTCGCCTCGTCGAGCGCATAGGGCTCGCAAGGGTCGTCGCCCGCCTTGTACCAGAAGGCCTGCGGCTCGATCTCGTAAAGCGTGCAGGCGTCGGAAAGCTCCGCCGCCAGGGCTTCGAGCCCCGGCAGATAGATCAGCCCGACGCCCGGTTCCGGCATGGTCAGCCGAGATATCCGGTCTGGACGTTGAGCTTCTCGTCGACGCGGAAGTCGCGGAAGATGTCCCAGCGGATATCCCAGCCCGAGCAGCAAGCCAGGCACCCCAGCCGGCCCAGAATATCCTTCTGCACCTGCTGGAACTTGTCGAAGTCGTAGGCGACTTCGGCCGGCAGCGACACCCGGACGGGTTTCGCCTGCGCGGTCAGACGGGAAATTTCCTTATGCTCCATTTTGCCTCTCCTCTGTTTGGTTGTGGGGCGAAGCGAATTCTATGGGAGGGCGCTATCCGGCCAAAGCGCGATTGAGATGTAAAGCGCTATATATGAGCCGACCCGAAGTCGTGTGACAGTAATTGTACAAAGACGACATAGTTATTGTATAAATGCGACATATAAATTGTATGGAAACGACATGACGGAAATATGAAGCGATTTTCAGAGCGATTCGGAGTGCTGAGTCACCTTGTCATATTTATTTCAAATTAACTTTAGAAGCGACCTCGATCGCGGTTCGGTCTAGATCGTAAGCCAATTCCCTCACTCAGCTCTCCGGCGCGATCACCACCCGACCGACGACCTGGCGCGTCCGCATCATCTCGAACGCCGTCCGCCACGC